>NZ_CP172573.1:0-600000 GCF_045999815.1 Butyrivibrio sp. NATIVEDY162 | reverse complement strand
CGACCTTACTGATCCTGCACCTGCTACAACCTTTGCTCATCTTGATGCTACAACTGTTTTATCACGTAAGATTGTAGAACAGGGGATATATCCGGCTGTTGATCCTCTTGAGTCATCAAGTCGTATTCTTGAAGCAGATGTTGTAGGTGAAGAACATTACTATGTAGCTACCAAGGTTCAGGAGATGCTTCAGAAGTACAAAGAGCTGCAGGATATTATTGCAATTCTTGGTATGGATGAGCTTGGTGAAGAGGATAAGCTTACTGTTTATCGTGCACGTAAAATACAAAGATTTCTTTCACAGCCTTTCCACGTTGCGGAGAACTTTACAGGTGTAAAGGGCGTTTATGTTCCACTTAAAGAAACAGTAAAGGGCTTTAAGATGATTATCGAGGGCAAGATGGATGACTATCCGGAAGCAGCCTTCTTTAATGTAGGGACAATTGAAGAGGTAAAAGAAAAGGCAAAGAAGCTTGAAGGTGCTGCCGGAGAAAAGTAACTTGAACCGGAATACCATAATGGGATTTAAGGAGATTTAAAGTGTCACAGGAAAGGAAAACCTTCAGACTGCAGGTAATGTCTGTAAACGGTGTGTTTTTTGATGACAGAGCTTCTGAGATTATTTTACCATGTATAGATGGTGAGTTCGCAATTCTTGCAAATCATGAGGAGATGGTGCTTGCTATATACAATGGTAAAATGACTATCAGAGATGCCATTGGAGATCGAATTGATGCGGTTGTTGGTATTGGCTCAGCGCAGATAGCCAATAATAGGGTTATTGTGCTTGTTGATACCTGTGAAAAGCCGGAAGACATTGATAGAAACAGAGCTCAGCGCGCTCTTGAAAGAGCAGAAGAAGAAATGAGACAGAACAACTCCATCAAGGAATATTATTCCGCTCAGGCAGCTATGGCCAGAGCTCTAAGCAGACTAAAGAATTCTGCGGATTATGGAATAGACTAATAGTAGTGACAGGTAGCAGATGAGAAATAAAACATTTGATAAGATAAAAGCAGTTGCATGTATTTTCGTAATTCTTATTCATTGTAAATTTCCCTCTGTTTATGGGGATTTATTTGAAGCATTGGCACGCTTTGGTGTGCCGATGTTTTTTGCTATAGCAGGAGTTTATCTCTCTGCGTCTTCAGCAAACGGACAAGCTGAAACTGACAATTTTCGCAGAAATATCATGCGAAAATTAAAAAGAACCGGAGCAGTTACATTAAAGGTTTGGGCTATTTACACGCTTTATTCCTTTGTATATGCCATGGCTGCAAAATATGGGGCTGCTGCCTGGTTTAAAGAAAAATTCAATAGTTTTGAATTCTCAAGGCTTATTCTTTTTAATTCCGGAAAATTTATATATGACTTTACCTACGGATTTGACCATATGTGGTATTTGCTGGCACTTTTATATGTATATTTTTTATGCTACATGTTTGCGCCTGCAGTTAGGGTGCTATCAAAACCCCTGACAATTATTCTTCTTGGATTTTTGTTTTTGGGAGAAATGCTTCAGATCTATTATCCTATACGGCCCTTTGGAATAAATATCTCGACCTGGTATGTTGTCAGAAACTGGCTGTTTGTTGGAATTCCGTTTACTATGCTTGGATATTGGATGAAAGAGTCAGGTGCTGTTAAAAAGATAAAACAGCCAATGACACTGGGAAGTGTACTTGTAATAACAGGAGTTTTTTCAACTTTAGCCGAGTTTAAGCTCTGGGGACAGGTTGAGGTATATGTTGGTTCACTTATTATTGTGCTGGGACTTTTGATAGTTGGCTTAGACGCAGGTTCAGATAGAAGTCTGATTGAAACAAAAAAGACAGAAGAGCCAAGGAGTCTTCTTTCATATATTGGAGAGAACCTTTCTTCAAACATTTACTATTATCATGTGATGGTTATTTCAGTTTTGGGGTTTTTAACAGACAGAGTATATCCGGATGCATATGAAAATGCATTTTTTATGTATTTAAGACCTGTAATTGTGATAACCATTACGATATTAATATCACTACTGATTTATATGGTGAAATTTATCACTTTTAATTCAAATAAGAATTTGAGAAAATAGTTAGCATATTTTTACTTAGGAGAATAGAGAGCATTCAATGACTAGACAAGAATTTTTAAATTTGATCAAAGATAAAAAGTTAATGTTTCTGGACGGAGCAACAGGAACTAACCTTATGAAGGAAGGACTTCCTGCAGGAGCGTGTACAGAAGAGTGGATTTTAAATAATCCTGATGTTATAAGAAAACTTCAGAAAAGCTACGTGGATTCAGGAAGCGATATAATTTATGCTCCCACATTTACAGGAAACAGAATTAAACTTATAAACTTTGGACTTGAGGACAAAATAAAAGAAATAAATACACGGCTTGTTAAGCTTGGTAAGGAAAGTGCTGGTAACAATGCACTTGTAGCGGGCGATATCACCATGACCGGAAGACAGCTAAAGCCCATGGGCGACCTTGAGTTTGAAGAACTTATAGATGTTTATAAGGAGCAGATAGAAATTCTTGTTGAAGCAGGATGTGATATCCTCGTTGTCGAAACGATGATGAGTCTTCAGGAATGCAGGGCAGCGCTCATTGCAGCAAAGGAAGTATCGGATATAGCTGTTATTGTGACACTTACCTTTGAAGGTGATGGCAGAACTTTATTTGGTACTGACGCAAAGACAGCTGCCATCGTAATGGAATCATTGGGAGCTGCTGCTGTTGGTGCAAATTGCGGTACAGGCCCTGACAATATGGTATCGATCATTGCTGACATGGCTTCTGTTACAAATATACCTATCATTGCAAAGCCTAATGCAGGCCTTCCGGTCGTCACAGAGGATGGATCTACCGAATATGATATGGACTGCGATACATTCGTGGCAGAGATGGAAAAGCTATTAAAAGCCGGAGCGTCTATTATTGGAGGATGTTGTGGTACAACTCCCGCGTATATAAAGGGAATTCATGATAAGTATAAAGATTACGATATAGCTACGGATATACTGCAATACGGGGATGGAACTGTTTTTTCAAGAAAAACTGAGGGCGTAAGATTCCTTACAAGTGAGAGAAAAACAGTTGCCTTCTCATTAGATGATCCCTTCATGATTGTAGGCGAGAGAATAAATCCTACAGGTAAGAAAAAACTTCAGGCAGAGCTGCGCGAAGGTAAGCTTGATATGGTATGTGATTTCGTGTCCCAGCAGGAAGAAGACGGTGCTTCTATTCTTGATGTCAATGTGGGCATGAGCGGTATTGATGAAAAGCAGATGATGAGTGATGTTCTTGATGAGATAATTCCTCTGACTTCGCTTCCTCTGTGCATAGATACAAGTGATGAGAACACTATGGAGATGGCTCTTAGAAAATATCCCGGAAGGGCACTTATAAATTCCATTTCACTTGAAAAGGACAAGGCAGAGAGGTTTCTTCCTCTTGCAAAAAAATATGGTGCAATGTTTATTGCACTCCCCGTAGGACCAAAAGGATTACCGGGAAGTCTTAAGGAAAAGCATGAATTTATTGATACTCTATGCCAAAAAGCATATGAGGCAGGCCTGTCAAAAGAGGATATTGTTGTTGATGGACTTGTGGCAACAATAGGCGCAAACCCTGATGCGGCATTGGAGACCCTTTCAACCATAAGCTACTGCAAAGAAAACGGACTTGCCACTATTTGCGGTCTTTCAAATATATCCTTTGGACTTCCGCAAAGAGCATTTATAAATGCAGCATTTTTGACTATGGCAATAGCAAATGGCCTAACCATGGCTATTTGTAACCCCTCGCAGGAGCTTCTTGTAAACAGTGCTTTTGCGTCAGATCTCTTAAGACATAAGGAAGAAGCAGATCTTAGATACATAGAGAGAATGAACAGATACGACGGCATGAATGTTCAGGTTGTAAGCGTGCCTAAAGGACAGAAGCTTATTACTGATGGCAGTGCCGGGAAAATATCCAACGGAGTCGATGGCTCGGCCTCTAAGGATAATACTTCAAAACCTGCAAATTCTTTAGATGAGCCGGCTGACCTGGTCACTGAGTTTTACAATAAAATAAAAAATGATGTGATGAAGGGTTCCAAAAGAAGCATAGAAAAGGATACTCTTGACGCAGTAGCTGCAGGCTGCGCGCCAAAGACTATTCTAAATGATTATCTTATGCCTGCTATAAATGAAGTCGGAGATCTTTTTGATAAGGGAAAATATTTCCTTCCACAGCTCATTGCTAGTGCTGAAGCCATGAAGCTTAGTATCGCAAAGCTTGAGCCACTGCTTAATGAAAATGATACAGAAGGTGCAAAAGATAAGGACACTATTGTTATCGCGACTGTTCATGGGGATATCCATGACATTGGCAAAAACCTTGTTGCTTTGATGCTTAAAAACCATGGCTTTAATGTAATAGACCTTGGAAAAGATGTTCCAAGCGAAAAAATTGTAGATACTGCAATTGCTGAAGATGCTAAGATTATTTGTCTGTCGGCACTTATGACAACAACAATGCAGGAGATGAAAAATGTTGTTAAGATTTCCAAAGAAAAGAACTGCAAAGCTAAGATTCTTATAGGCGGAGCAGTAGTAACTGAGGACTATGCCTGGGAAATCGGAGCAGATGGATATTCATCCGATGCAGCAAACTGCGTGGTAGTTGTAAAGAATATTATCAAAAACATTTAGTTTTTTGACATGGATATCTTATAAATGCGATAATATGTTTATGAATTATCGAAGATTAGTTGGCTTATGTTTTAGGTATTTTTTAAGTCTATTATTACTATAAACAATAACGGAGGAATACTAATGATTGGTGCACAGGCCATTGCAAAGTGCCTATTAGAGGAAAAGGTTGAAGTTATATATGGATACTCCGGTGTAGCTATTGCACCCTTTTACGATGCTGTTGGAGAGACGGATATTAAGCAGGTTCTTATAAGAACAGAGCAAAATGCAGCACACTGTGCCAGCGGCTATGCAAGAATAAGTGGTAAGGTTGGTGTATGCGCAGTTACCAGCGGACCCGGTGCAACTAATCTTATAACAGGAATAGCAACAGCTTATGCAGACAGCATACCTCTTGTTTGCATTACAGGTCAGGTTAATTCCGAGCTTATTGGAAGTGATGTTTTCCAGGAGGCCGATATAACAGGTGCTGCAGAGTCATTTGTTAAATACAGCTACCTGATCCGTGATGTGAATGATATTCCGAGGATTTTTAAAGAGGCATTTCATATTGCAAATACAGGACGAAAAGGCCCTGTTTTGATAGATATCCCGATTGATATTCAGCAGGCTGAGATCAGTAAATTTGTATATCCCGAAAAGGTCAACATGAGAACCTATAAGCCCACAGTTGAGGGGAATGCTGCACAGATAAAGAAGGTTGTAAAGGAAGTAGCAAAAGCTAAGAGACCTATTATCTGCGTAGGTGGCGGCGTACATCTTGCAGGTGCCATGTCAGAGATAAGAAAATTTGTTAAGGACAACTGTATCCCTGTAGTTTCAACCATGATGGGAATAGGTGTTATGGCATCAGAGGATCCTTACTATTTTGGCATGGTGGGAAATAACGGAAGACCCTGTGCAAACAGAGCGCTTAACGAATCTGACCTTCTTCTGATGGTGGGCGCACGCGTTGCCGACAGAGCAGTTAATAGACCTGATCTTATTACAGAGAACAAGGTTCTTATCCATATTGATGTGGATCCTGCGGAGATAGGAAAAAATGTAGGCCCGACTATTCCGCTTGTAGGAGATATAAAGCATATTTTCAAAAAGATAAATGAGTTTGAAGAGGAAGAAGACCTTATCCATGAGAGAACGGAGTGGATCAATACTCTGAAAAAATATAAACAGGAGATGATTGAGAAGAGGCCTGTAATTGATACTACAAAATATGTAGATCCCATGACCTTTCTCCAGAATCTCTCAAGGAAGCTGCCGTCAGATGCGATTTATGTGGCTGATGTAGGTCAGAACCAGATATGGTCATGCAGATGGCATCTTGTAAGGGACGGAAGATTCCTTACTTCCGGCGGAATGGGAACAATGGGGTATTCCATACCGGCAGCTCTCGGTGCGAAAATTGCAGCCCCCGGGAAAAAAGTAGTTGCTGTAATGGGTGATGGTGCCTTTCAGATGTCCATGATGGAGCTCTCTACAATGAGACAGTATGGAATAGCAGCTTCTATAATTGTTTTCTGTAACGGATACCTTGGTATGGTCCGTGAGTATCAGCACTACAGCTACAATGATCGTTATAACATGGTAGTGCTTCACAACACACCTAAGCTTGATAAGATTGCTGAAGCTTATGACATGAAATACCTTAGAGCCTCATCACAGAAAGAGGCTGAGGAGCTGGTAGATGAGCTTATGAAAAATGATGAATGTGTACTCTGTGAAGTAGTAGTTGATCCTATGGATCTTGCAAAGTGACTTTTGAAACAGAACTCTGGGAGAAAAAATGAAACGAATATATTCAGTACTTGTAGAGAATCATGCCGGTGTACTTTCTAAAGTTGCAGGGCTTTTCTCAAGAAGAAATTTTAATATTGACTCTCTTGTTGTAGGTGAAACAAATTCCAAAGATGTTTCCTGCATGACTATTGTATCAAGCGGAGATGAGCGCACAATCGAGCAGATTGAAAAACAGCTCAACAAAAAGCTTGATGTTATCAAAGTAAAAACTTTTAAGGAAAGCATGAGCATCTGCAGGGAGCTTACGCTTCTTAAGGTCAGATATAACCGTGAAAACAGAAGAGATATCATGGAAAACTGCGACATCATGAAAGCTCAGATTGTAGATATGAGTAAAAACATGATGATAATTCAGATTTGCGATACACCTGAAAGAGTCGGTGTGTTTATTGAAATGCTCAGAACCGTGTCTATAGTTGAGATGGCAAGAACCGGTACTGTAGCTTTGACTAAATGCAACGAAGGGGATAAATAATAGTTTAGCCCTTTAAAGTTTTAAATAAAAAAAGTATTTCATTGACTTTGCACACAAAAGCGCATATAATCTGTAATTATTCAGAGCTAAGAATAAATTAGCAATACATAATTTTGATTTTATTTTTGTATAAGTCTTAGCGATATTTGGAGGAGCATGAAAAGAAAAGTATTTCAGCTGCTTGTAGATAACACATCCGGTGTTCTGACAAGAATCTCAGGTCTTTTTGCTCGAAGGGGATATAATATCGAGAGCATAACAGCCGGAACTACAGCAGATCCTAATTATACCAGAATAACAATAGTTACATCAGGAGATGATGTTATCCTTGATCAGATTGAAAAACAGCTCAGCAAGCTGATTGATGTCAGGGATATTCATGAGCTTGAACCTGACGAGAGTGTTTACAGAGAATTGGCACTTGTTAAGGTGAGAGCAGGTGAGAAGGAAAGAGAAAGCCTGATTTCAATAGTTAATATATTCAGAGCCAATATAATAGACGTAACACCTGAGTCACTTATTATAGAGGTTACAGGTAACCAGTCTAAGGTCGATGCTCTTCTTAAAATGCTTGAGGGAAGAGAAATTCTTGAACTTGCCAGAACCGGAATTGCCGGACTTGGAAGAGGAACAGATAAAGTTATTTCTATAGAGGAATTGGAAAACATGTAATACTACAGAATCGGACAATAGATAAACATGTGATTTTGACTCACTTTAAGGATATGATTTCCAACTTAACAGTCTGATTTTGAGTAATATAAAATTAATTTTTACGGAGGTAAGAAACATGTCACAGGACGCACGTATTTTCTATCAGGAGGATTGTAATCTTTCACTTTTAGAGGGTAAGACAATTGCGATTATCGGTTATGGTTCTCAGGGCCATGCTCATGCACTTAACCTTAAGGAGTCCGGATGCAACGTCATTATAGGTCTCTATGAAGGTTCTAAGAGCAAGGCAAAGGCAGAGGCACAGGGACTTAAGGTTTATAACACAAAAGAAGCTGCAAAGATGGCTGACGTGATTATGATTCTTATCAACGATGAGAAACAGGCTAAGATGTACAAAGAAGACATCGAGCCCAATCTTGAGCCCGGCAACATGCTTATGTTTGCTCATGGATTCAATATCCACTTCGGTCTTATTCAGCCCCCGAAGGATGTCGATGTTACAATGATCGCTCCCAAGGCTCCCGGCCACACAGTTAGATCTGAGTATCAGGCAGGAAAGGGAACACCTTGCCTTGTAGCTGTATATCAGGATGCTACAGGTAAAGCTCTTGATAAAGCACTCGCTTATGGTGCAGGTATCGGCGGAGCTCGCGCAGGTATTCTTGAGACAACATTCAGAACAGAGACAGAGACTGACCTTTTCGGTGAGCAGGCTGTTCTTTGCGGCGGTGTATGTGCACTTATGCAGGCTGGCTTTGAGACACTTGTTGAGGCAGGCTATGATCCGAGAAATGCATACTTTGAGTGTGTACATGAGATGAAGCTTATTGTTGACCTTATCTATCAGTCAGGCTTTGCAGGCATGAGATATTCAATTTCTAACACAGCTGAATATGGTGACTATGTAACAGGACCTAAGATTGTTACAGAGGATACCAAGAAGGCTATGAAGAAGATCCTTTCAGATATTCAGGATGGTACATTTGCAAAAGAATTCCTTCTTGATATGAGTGAAGCAGGCGGACAGGTTCACTTCAATGCTATGAGAAAGCTTGCATCAGAGCATCCCGCTGAAAAGGTTGGTGCTGAGATTAGAAAGCTTTACAGCTGGAATAACGAGAGCGATAAGCTTATCAATAACTAAGAAACGAAAAGGAGAGCTGCCGCTTAGCGGCAGCTCATTTTAAAGATTATGGAATATTACAGTAAAAAGCCGGTTAAGTCCAGAGTACTACAGCTTTTGGCTCTTTCCTTCATTATGTATATGGTAGCGGTTTTGCCTCTCTTTATAACAAGGGGCATGCCGTTTTTCTATTATGGAGATTATAATGTGCAGCAGATTCCTTTTTATACTGTTGCTCATAGAGCTATAAGGAGCGGGAATCTTTTTTACCTATGGAATGTGGATCTGGGTGGATCACTTATAGGAAGTTTTTCCTTTTATCTGCTTGGCAGCCCTTTCTTTTGGCTTACGGTTCCGTTTCCGGAAGAAATGATTCCATATATGATGCCATTTCTGATGGCACTTAAGTACGGCGTATGTGCCATGACTGCATATGTCTTCATAAGAAGAAAGACCATTCGCGATGAAGCTGCCATGACAGGTGCACTTTTATATGCTTTTTCCGGCTTTAATGCATGTAATATAGTATTTAATCATTTTACTGATGCTGTAGCTTTTTTTCCTTTATATTTACTGTCCTTTGAACTGCTCATGGAAACTGACCATCATAAAGATCACTGGTTCTTTATTCCGTCAGGTAAGAGGTTTGTTTTCTTTACACTTATGACAACCTTAATGGCAGTGATAAATTATTATTTCTTCTTTGGACAGGTGGTTTTTCTGATCATTTATTTTTTTGTTTGCTTTGTTCCAGGGAATAGAATTCACCACATCATAAGGATGTTTTTACGAGCCTTTGCAGGCGGAGTTTTAGGTGTTCTGATCGGAGGCTTCTATATACTTCAGGCAGTGCTTGGCGTTTCAGGTAACAGCAGGATTTCAAATGTGATACTTGGCTATGATGCTGTTTCCTATAAAAGCATGAATATGCTCTGGGACATTATAAAGAGCATGGTCATGATCCCGGACATCATAGGGAAAGGTACGGTATTCTATACAGATACTGTAAAAAACGCATCACTTGCTGTTTTTCTTCCTCTGTTTGGATTGTCCGGAGTATTTGCTTTTTGCATGATGCATAAAGCAAGAAAAAATGTATATAAAAGGCTCATTATAGTTTGCCTCGTTATGACATTTATTCCGGTTTTAAATTCTGCATTTTCTTTATTTAATGAGAATTATTATGCAAGATGGTTTTACATGCCGATTCTTATTATGGCTATGATGACATCTGTTGTAATTGAAAGAGGTGCATCAAAGGAACTGAAAAAGGGCGTATTGTTTACATGTTTCATATTTCTGACGATATTACTGATTTCTGTTTTGCCTTCCTACAATAAGTATGGAGACATCGTAAGCATGGAGCTGATCCAAAATGAAAAGATATACTGGCGTGACGTTATAGGGACAGCGATAATTCTTCTTATGCTGATAATTTCAGTTTTTGTGGTTCCCAAATGCATAAGAAAGATTAGAATACCCGGTAAGGAAAACGCTGTAATTTTTAAAAAGCCGATTATGAGAACCGAGATTTTATTTGCATTAACGGCTATCGCATCTATTATTTCGCTTCATATCGTGCTTTTAAACGGCAGTGGCCTTATAAATGATTTCGGAAAAGAAGAATGGGAAAAGCAGATGCTCTGCTTTAAACCTGACCTTGATGATGATGGCGATTTTTTCAGGACTGAGACAGACAGAACGGCTACAAATTATGATATGTACTGGGGATATGGATCGCTGCACAGCTTTATAAGCACAATACCTTCCCAGACATTTGACTTTTTGTATGGAGCCGGGGATTTAGAGAGGACTGTTGAAACTATTATTCCGGAGGACAGATTAGGACTAAGAGCCATCCTTGGAACAAAGTATTACTTTGAAAATTCGCTAATAAATGACGAAGGCTTTTTTGAAAGCGGAAGCGGAATAAATGGTTTTTATTTATATGATACTCAAAATGGCATCGATATTTACAGGAATATGAACTATATTCCAATGGGATTTACCTATGACTATTGTATAAGGGAATCTGACTGGGAAGAGATTGATGATACACTGATAAAGGACAGGTTATTATCAGTTGCTGTGGTTCTTCCTGACGATGACGCGGAGGAAAACAGTGACATTATAGAGGAGCTCTCTGCAAATTATTATACGGAGGAGCTACCGGTAGATGTTTTTAATACTAACTGTGCTGATAGAGCCGGGAATTCTTGCAATAAGTTTAAGACTGATACAAAGGGCTTTTATGCTATGACCTGTAACCTGCTTGAGGATAAGCTCATGTTTTTTGCCGTTCCGTACATGAAGGGATTTAAACTTACGATTGACGGTAAAAAGGCAGAAATAATAAAAGCAGATTATGGGATGATGGCTGTCAGAGTACCGGCGGGAGTGCATGAAATAAGAGCTGATTATAAACCTGATGGATTTTATCCGGGGTTAGCAATGAGTGTGGTTGGAATTACACTTTTAGGCGCTTATTTACTGGTTCTTCGTTTTTACAAAAAGCGCTAAATATGGTATGTTTATTCAGGATATATACAAAAGATGCAACGTGTGAATGTTTTATGAAAGGTGAGGAGTGATTGTAAATGGCAGGTATGACAATGAGCCAGAAAATTCTGGCTGCACACGCAGGACTTTCAGAGGTTAAACCCGGTCAGCTTATCGAGGCTGATCTTGATCTTGTTCTTGGAAATGATATAACAAGCCCTGTGGCAATCAAAGAAATGGAAAAATTTAAATCCAAGGGCGTATTTAATAAAGATAAGATAGCCCTTGTTCCGGATCATTTTGTTCCCAACAAAGATATAAAATCTGCAGAGAACTGCAAATGTGTTCGCGAATTTGCTAAAAGAAATTCGATTACAAACTACTTTGAAGTTGGACAGATGGGAATTGAGCATGCTCTTTTACCTGAAAAAGGACTTACAGTTCCCGGTGATCTCATAATCGGTGCAGACTCACATACATGTACTTACGGTGCACTTGGAGCATTCAGCACAGGTGTAGGCTCAACTGACATGGCTGCAGGAATGGCTACCGGTAAAGCATGGTTTAAAGTGCCCTCAGCAATTAAATTTAATCTTACCGGAAAACTGAATGAGTATGTCAGTGGTAAGGATGTAATTCTTCATATCATCGGTATGATAGGTGTTGATGGCGCACTGTATAAGTCTATGGAATTTACCGGTGAGGGAGTTAAGGAACTCTCAATGGACGACAGATTTACTATTGCCAATATGGCTATTGAGGCCGGTGGAAAGAATGGCATTTTCCCTGTTGATGAAAAAGCAATTGAATATCTTAAGGAACATGCACCCGGGAAAGAGTATAAGATCTTTGAGGCTGATCCCGATGCTGAGTATGATGAGGAATATACAATTGATTTGTCTATGCTTAAATCAACGGTTGCATTCCCACACCTTCCTGAAAACACACATACCTTTGATGATATAGATGAAATAAAAATAGATCAGGTTGTTATTGGTTCATGCACTAACGGCAGAATTGATGATATCAGAATGGCTGCGAAAATTCTTAAAGGACGAAAGGTTGCAGATGGTATTCGTTGCATTATAATTCCTGCTACTCAGGCTATATATATGCAGGCTATGGAGGAAGGACTTCTTAAGATCTTCATTGAGGCCGGTGCTGTTGTTTCAACTCCCACATGCGGTCCTTGTCTTGGAGGATATATGGGAATCCTTGCATCAGGAGAAAGATGCGTTTCAACTACTAACAGGAACTTTGTAGGCAGAATGGGAGCTACCGATTCTGAAATATATCTTGCTTCACCTGCCGTTGCTGCTGCAAGCGCCATTACCGGTAAGCTTTCACAGCCTTCAGAATTAGTTTAAAGGAAAGGTGCGAGGATTATGAAAGAAGCAAGAGGAAATGTTTTTAAATTCGGAGATAACGTTGATACTGATGTAATTATTCCTGCCAGATATTTAAATACTACCGATCATGCTGAGCTTGCTGCTCATTGCATGGAAGATATCGACAAAACTTTTATACAGAAGGTTAAAAAGGGAGATATCATTGTTGCTAACAAAAACTTTGGATGCGGATCATCAAGAGAGCATGCACCCATCGCTATTAAAGCTGCGGGAGTTTCCTGTGTAATAGCAGAAACTTTTGCAAGAATTTTTTACAGAAACAGTATTAATATTGGCCTTCCTATAGTAGAATGTGAAGAGGCTGCAAAGGAAATAAATGCAGGTGACGTTGTGAGTATAAATTTCGATACAGGTATTATTACTGACGAGACTACAGGCAAGTCATATCAGGGGCAGGCATTTCCTCCGTTTATGCAGAAAATAATTGATAGCGAAGGACTGGTTAATTATATAAATGCAAAGTAATATTAAATTATTTATGGTTATCCCATGTTATAACGAGCAGGAGGTTCTTCCCGAAACGTCAAGAAGACTTGAGGAAAAGATGAAGGATCTCACTTCCAAGGGTGTTATTTCTGCAGACAGCAGAGTTGTATTTGTTGATGACGGGTCAGCAGATACCACATGGGAATTGATATGTGAACTACATGAAAAGAATTCTTTGTTCCAGGGAGTCAAGCTCTCAAGGAACAGAGGACATCAGAATGCACTTCTTGCAGGTCTTATGACTGTGAGAAGTGTTTGTGATGTTGCGATATCAATGGACGCTGATCTTCAGGATGATATTGATGCAATTGACGGGATGCTGGAAAAATACAGAGAGGGTTCAGAAATTGTCTTTGGTGTCAGAAGTAGCAGAGAAACTGACACCGCATTTAAACGCGGAACTGCTCAATCCTACTACAGGCTCATGAACAAAATGGGTGCTGACATTGTCTATAATCATGCGGACTTCAGATTGATGAGCAGCAGAGCGTTGGAGATGCTTTCTGAGTTTACGGAAGTAAATCTTTTCCTTCGCGGAATTGTTCCTATGATTGGACTAAAGACAGATATTGTTTATTATGAAAGGTCTGAGCGCTTTGCAGGAGAAAGTAAGTATCCGCTTATGAAAATGCTTTCTTTTGCATTTGAGGGAATTACGTCTCTTTCGGTAAAACCCATTCGCGTTATTTCAGGGCTTGGTGTTACTATTTTTTCTGTGAGTATTATAATACTTATATATTCATTGATTCGTCACTTTACAAACAATACAATACCCGGTTGGACGACAACTGTTCTTTCCATTTGGGCTATCGGAGGCTTAACAATGATTTCTCTGGGAGTAATTGGAGAATACATTGGTAAAATATATTTAGAGACCAAGAACAGACCACGTTATATCATAAGCGAATATCTTGGAGATAAGAATAATGATGTCAATCTCACAGATGTGAAAATCTTTAGATGATTAATTAAGATTTCATCTGTTTTTTAGCAGGTATAAAATCAGACCTGCAAGCTTAATATATTTAGAGAGGTTATATTTAATGTCAGAAGAAAAGAAGAAAAAAACTCCTGAGGATTTTAAGAAGGAGAGTGAAGCTGCGTTCAGAGTTAATCTTGCGCAGGGATCCAAAGTAAAAAAAGTAATTGGTGTTGTCAGCGGCAAGGGTGGAGTAGGAAAGAGCCTTGTTACCGGTCTTTCAGCCTGTGCCATGAATAGAAAGGGTTATAAGACTGCTGTTCTTGATGCAGATATTACAGGACCTTCTATTCCCAAGATGTTTGGTGCAAAGCAAATCAAGTATGCTGATGATAACGGAAACATGATTCCGTCAGAATCAGATAACGGAATAAAGCTGGTTTCAATCAATCTTTTAATGGATAACGATACCGATCCTGTTATCTGGAGAGGACCCGTTATTGCAGGTGTTGTTAAACAGTTTTGGGGCGAGGTTAATTGGGGTGATATTGATTATATGTTTGTAGATATGCCTCCGGGAACAGGTGATGTACCACTTACTGTATTCCAGTCACTTCCGGTTGACGGAATAATAGTTGTATCCACTCCTCAGGAGCTTGTTTCGATGATAGTTGAAAAAGCTGTTAACATGGCTAAGATGATGAATGTTCCTGTGATCGGTCTTGTTGAAAATATGAGCTATATGAACTGTCCTCATTGCAACAAACCTATTTATGTATTTGGTGAGAGCAAGATAGATTCCTATGCTTCTGCTAACGGGCTTGATGTACTTGCAAGAATTCCTCTTGATCCTGATTTTGCATCAAAGTGTGATGCCGGAAGAATTGAGGATTATGAGCCTGATTTTATGGATAGTCTTGTATACAAGCTTGAACAGCTTTGATATTTATTTGCATTTAATAGCATAATTGCTCTATGAATTAAAAAAGTTTGGTATGAAAATGATTGATTGGGGGATTTTATTATGAAATGGAAACTGGGGAAAAAGCAGGCTAGTATTATGGCATCTGTAATATTATGCAGCTTTGCCATTATGCTGATATATTATGTCCTGTTTAAAGGGGATGCACTTACCAGTGGCATAAACAGACTCCTTGGTATCCTGACTCCAATCATAATCGGTTGTGTCATGGGATATATTCTTAGTCCCATACTTAATACTATCGAAAAAAAATGGTTTTATCCATTATTTAAGCTGCGTGGGATTGACCTTAAGGATGGTCAGTACTTTAAAAGGAGGAAGCAGGTGAGACAGCTGAGTGTGGCTCTCACTATGATTCTGTTCTTTTTAATTCTCTATGCAATGTTGATGGTTTTAGTGCCTCAGCTTGTCAGAAGCATAAAGGAGATTATCAGAAACTTCCCTTATTATGCAACTAATTTCCAAAGGTTCATGGATAAGTATCTTGATGACAACCCTTCTATAAGAAGGACTGTGGATTCTATGCTTCAACAGTATTCCACTACTATCAATAACTTATTTGAAAGCAATGTTGTGCCCAATCTTTCCACAATGATAACCAAGGTCTCTAAGAGTATGATGAGCCTTATACAGGTATTTCTTTATCTGATAGTAGGAATAGTTGTGGCTGTATATGTGCTGAATTCCAAAGAGACATTTATTGGACAGGGCAAAAAAATCTGCTATGCTTTCCTGAAGAGAGATTTTGCTAATGAGGTAATTGGAGCTTTCAGATATGCTCATCATACCTTTACAGGTTTCATTATGGGTAAGATTATAGATTCGATTATCGTAGGAATAATCGCATTTATTGCGCTTAGAATCTTGAAAATCCCGTATCCTATCGTTCTTGCTTTTGGTGTTGGAATTACTAATATAATTCCTTTCTTTGGCCCTTATCTTGGCGGAGGATTCGGATTAATTCTGCTTATAATGATCAATCCTTTTAAAGCACTTGTATTTTTGATCACAATTGTTGTTCTTCAACAGATAGACGGTAATATAATTGGTCCACTTATACTTGGCAATTCAACAGGCCTTTCAAGCTTCTGGGTGATTTTTGCAATCATGTTCTTTGGCGGAGTATGGGGACCTATCGGATGGCTTACGGGAGTGCCTGTGTTTGCATGCATTTATACATTCTGCAGCCATATTACTATGATGAAGCTCAGAGAAAAGAAACTTCCAAGAGATACTTCAACTTATATCGATACTGCTTACATGAATGATGATGGTATAGTAACTCTTGAAAATGCGGATAATACACGTTATTACGTACATAATGAAGCATCTACCTGGAGAAGAATTTTCAAGTTTTACAGCAGTAAAAAGAATTATATCAAAAAGGTGCTTCCTAATTCTGACAGCGATAGTAATGATCCTTCAGGAAAAATCAGTGAGGAAAGTAAAGATTTATCAAGCAAATCTACCGTTGGCAATTCAGAGGATGAAAGGGGTATTGATAAATGACATTAATTTTGTCATGGTCCCCTTACGGATTTAATGCTTAAATTTACACCTTGACACTTGATTATATGTAATTATAATAATTTTTAAAAAGTCGGCACTTTAAAGTGCTAAATTGAATCGGCTTGGGCTTTTCTTTTTACAACCTGAACTGATCAGAAAACAGGAGGAGCATATTATTATGAGTAAGAAAAATTTAGACTGGTCAAGTATCGGATTTAATTATCACGTAGCAGATTATCGATATGTGTCCAATTACAAGGATGGAAAATGGGATGATGGTGCCATTACAACCGATTCAAAGATTATATTAAGCGAGGATGCCGGGGTACTTCACTATGCACAGGAGGTTTTTGAAGGACTTAAGGCATATGAGACAGAGGATGGACATATTGTATGTTTCAGACCTGACCTCAACGCTTCGAGAATGGAAGAATCAGCTAAACGTCTGGAAATGCCTGCGTTCCCTGCTGAGAGATTTATTAAAGCTGTTGAAGAAGTGGTAAAAGCTAACGAAGAATGGGTACCTCCTTTTGGAAGTGGAGCAACACTCTATATCAGACCTGTTATGTTCGCTACAGGTAATGTAATCGGTGTAAAGCCGGCTGATGAGTATCAGTTTAGAATTTTCGTTACACCTGTTGGTCCTTATTTCAAGGGTGGCGCTAAGCCTATTGTTGTAAAGATTAGTGACTTTGATAGGGCAGCACCGCACGGAACAGGCAACATCAAAGCAGGCCTTAATTATGCTATGAGTCTTCACGCAATTGTTACTGCTCACGAAGAGGGCTTTGCGGAGAATGTATATCTTGACGCTCAGAGCAGAACATATATCGAGGAGACAGGAGGAGCTAATATTTTATTTGTAGATGCTGACGGTAACCTTGTTGTTCCTAAGTCATTTACAGATTCCATACTTCCTTCTATTACCAGAAGATCCATAGTTCAGGTTGCAAAGGATTATCTTGGACTTACTGTTGATGAAAGACCGGTAAGACTTGATGAAGTTCATAATTTCAAAGAGATGGGCCTTTGTGGTACAGCTGCTGTTATCAGCCCCGTCGGTAAGATCAATGACCATGGTAAGGAAATCTGCTTTGAGTCAGGCATGGATGAGATGGGACCTGTTATCAAAAAGCTGTATGATACACTTACAGGTATTCAGATGGGTGAGATAGAAGCTCCTCAGGGTTGGGTACACGTAATAAAGTAAAAAATAGAATAACATCTAATCCTCATTTTTAAGTATGGCTTTTGTTTTTTTGGAAATATGAATAAAGAAATATATATGCACTAGCAAAATATCATACATTTTTGTTATAATTTAAAACATAAATAAATAAGATAAAAAAATGATAAAATTACTTCAAAAGTTATCGTAATAGTGTACAATAGTTAATAAGTGATATATTTTAATATTTCATAAAATAATAACATACTAATTTATGAGGAGGGTATGCGAATGTTAAACATCACTAAGGACTTGAAGGAGAAAAATCTTGTAGTAGGTCTTGAAGGAAGACTTGACACCACTACAGCTCCAAATCTTGAAGAAGAGCTTAAGGCTTCTCTTACAGGCGTGGAGAATCTTGAATTTGATCTTGCGAAGCTTGAGTATATTTCCAGTGCGGGTCTTCGCGTACTTCTGTCCTCTCAGAAAACAATGAATAAGCAGGGCAAGATGGTTGTGAAGAATGTATCTGAAGAAGTTAACGAAATTTTTGAGGTTACAGGATTCTCAGATATTTTAACAATCGAATAATCAGGGTGGCTTAAATGATAGCAGGATAACTATGTTATCCTGCTATTTGCGCATTTTTTCTTATGAGGGATTATGAATAAGCAAATTATCAGAAAAATCGCCATAATTTTATTTGGCATTATGGTTTTTCTTAATTGTTTGTGCTTACATGGCGTGAATGCATTAGCTGAGGATAATTCTGATCTTTTATACACTGCAAGACCTTCTGTTAATGGAAGACTACATGTAGAAGGCACAAATCTTGTTGATGAAAAGGGGGATCCTGTACAGCTCCGCGGAATAAGTACTCACGGACTTACATGGTATCCTGATTTTATTGATGAGAAATTATTCAAGCAACTTTCCAATACATGGAACAGTAGCTTTATTAGGCTTGCAATGTACTCTGATGTTTACTGCAAAGAGAAAAACGGTGAAAGCCTGAAACTAATGCGAAAAGGCATAAATGCTGCCATAGCAAATGATATGTATGTGCTTGTTGACTGGCATATTCTGAGCGATAATAATCCGAATATCAACAAGGAACAAGCTATCGATTTTTTTGATAAGATTTCTTCAGAATTCTCTGATGCTCCCAATCTGATCTACGAAATATGTAATGAGCCAAATGGCGATACGACATGGGATGATATCGTTAATTACTGTAATGACGTTATTCCGGTAATAAGAAAAAATGTTCCTGATGCAGTTATTATTGTAGGAACGCCTGAATATGACAGAAGACTTGTCCCTGTTACAAAAAGGCCTCTGAATTTTGAAAATGTGATGTATTGTTTGCATTTTTATGCTGCAACACATAAGGATGACTTAAATGATGAATTACGAATTGCTTTAAATGCAGGCATTCCTGTTTTTGTTTCTGAATGCGGAATATGTGAACATACAGGTGATGGAACTATTGATTTTGCTTCTTCCAGAAAATGGTTCAATTTTCTCCTTGAAAATAACATAAGCTACTCTGTTTGGAGCTTTTCCAACAAAGATGAAAGCTCAGCATTTTTTAAACATGATTTTGATCCTGTAAAAGGATTGAATGATGATTATTTAAGCGACAGCGGTAAATGGGTAAAAGAACTTATTAAAGGTGTAAGGCCTGATAACATTCCTGCTCCGGCTGATACTATAACTAAAGGTTTGATGTCAAAAATATCATCCTTTGTTGCTAACTCTCTTGGAGATCGAGGATATAAAGCAATAAGAAGATATCCATATTTTGCTTTGGTATGTGTTGTTATCATTGTTTTTGCACTTGTATTTCGTGATATTTTCCTGCAGGTCAATAAGAATAAAAACAAGACATATTATTATCTTTTAAATAAAGAGGAATTAAAGGAGATTTCCAAAAAGAGCGGTCTTGCTTATGCAATAGCTTTTTTTTGCATTATACTTTGTAGTTATTTAACACTTGTTTATATGTGCTGGAGAATATTCTTCTCAGTTCCTGTAGAGAGTGGTGTAATTGCCATTGTTGGTAATATAGTACTTTTAGCTGTTGAAATCTTCGGATTTGGTGAATCCATTGTATTCTATGAAAGCCTTTTGGGTATGAAAAATCCACCACTTCCAAAAATATCGGATTCTGAGTATCCGCACGTTGATATATTTATTGCAACTTATAATGAACCCTGCGAATTACTTCGCAAGACTATAAATGGATGTAATCATCTAAAATATCCTGACAAGAAAAAGGTTCATGTTTATGTCTGCGATGATAACAGAAGACCTGAAATGCGTGCGCTTGCTGAGGAAATGGGCGTAGGCTATTTTGACCGACCTGATAATAAGGGCGCTAAAGCCGGTAATCTTAACAATGCTTTAAAGCAGACGTCTTCTCCGTACATTGTTACTCTTGATGCGGATATGATCGTTAAAAGTGATTTCCTTTTAAAAACCATTCCATATTTTGTAGAGGTTGAAAACAGATGTATCAATCTTGAAGAGAGTAAGAAGATGCATCTTGGATTACTGCAGACACCACAGTGCTTCTATGATCCTGATGTATTCCAACATGCTCTGTATTCTGAGAGAAGAGTTCCAAATGAACAGGACTTTTTCTACAGAACAATAGAGGTTGCAAAATCATCTACAAACAGTGTTGTATATGGTGGGTCGAATACTGTACTTAGCAGAAGAGCGCTGGAGGATATAGGTGGTTTTTATACTGAATCCATAACGGAGGATTTCGCAACAGGTCTCCTGATCGAGGCAAAAGGATATATAAGCCTGGCATTGCCGGAGCCTCTGGCAAGCGGACAGACACCTCATACCTATAAGGAGCATATTCAGCAGAGAACCCGCTGGGGACGTGGTGTTATAGTAACTGCAAAAAAATTGAAGTATTGGAGACAAAAAGGACTGTCGCTAAGACAAAAGATAAGCTATTGGAGCTGCGTAGCATATTGGTATTCACCTATAAAGAATCTGATTTATGTTCTTGCACCCCTTTTGTTTGCAACCTTTGCTGTTCCGGTACTTAAATGTAACTGGCTTGAGCTATTGGTATATTGGATTCCTATGTTTGTTATGCAGGAAGTTACCCTGAGAGTGCTTAGTGGTAATGCGATGTCAATGGACTGGAGTGGAATATATGAGACCAGTGTAATGCCGCATTTGTTTATTCCGATTTTGAAGGAATCCTTCGGAATTTCATTATCGAAGTTCAAGGTTACCGATAAATCAGCGAGAGCGAAAAAACGAACTACTGACTATAAAGCAATGATACCGTTTATTATTCTTATTGTTTTGTCGGTTGTCGGTATTATAAGAGTTCTGGCAATAATGGATATGATGAAGATTATCGGTCTTTTAGTCCTTTTGTTCTGGATGATAAGAAACCTGTATTTCCTTCTTATGTCTTTATTCCTTATTGATGGTAGAGATTCTGACAATGAAGTTGTTCATGTAATTGATGCTGAACCCGTTGAGATAACAATTGCTCACGGACAAGGAAAAGGAAACGTATATGAAGGCGTAACCACCAGAATGACAGAGCATAGCGTATCAGTATTTTTGGATGATGAAGTTCAACTCAGTGCGGGCGCTGCAGTAAGGATTAAGATAAATACAGGTGACTATGTTGCTGATATGAAGGGGGCAGTTACAGTGGTTTCGGAATCCAAGACCGGTGGTATATTTAACCACACTATAGAGATTCTGGATTATTGTGACTCTCTATATGAATATCTGGAGGTACTCTATGACAGAATTCCTTCACTGCCGCAGACACTATCCAGAGACACAAGTTTTTTAAGTCACTTGTGGCAAAACATAGCTCATCGCGTATCAAGGACAACGAAATTCTAAAAAACCTCGTAGCTAATACGAAAGAAAGAGGTAATTTATGGAAGAAGTAAAAGTAGTAAAAAATGAAAACGGTTATCTGATTTCTCTTTTTGGAAGAATAGATTCCAATAATGCTCCGCAATTTCAGGACACTATAAACGAAGCATTTGAATCTAAGGAAAATATCTTAATAGATGCTGAAAAGCTTGATTATATATCAAGTGCCGGACTTCGTGTGCTTTTGCATTTGAGAAAAAAACATGCAGAACTCAGAATTATAAATGTGAGCTCTGAAGTATATGAGATATTTGATATGACAGGCTTCAATCAGATGATGACTGTTGAAAAAGCATATAGGGTTGTCAGTGTAGAGGGATGCGAAGTTATAGGTAAAGGAGCCAACGGAACCCTCTACAGAATTGACAGTGATAACGTTGTAAAGGTATATAAAAATGCCGATGCATTAAATGATATTCAGCATGAACGTGAGGTTGCGCGACTTGCTCTGGTTTTAGGAATACCTACAGCTATTTCCTACGATGTGGTTAAGGTTGGTGACAGCTATGGATCAGTATTTGAGCTTTTAAATGCAAAATCTTTTTCTAAGATTCTTGCACAGGAGCCTGATAAATTCGACTGGTGCGTAAATGAGTTCTCAGGACTGCTTAAGCGTATTCACGAGACCGAAGTTCCATCAGGAAAGCTCCCCAGAATTAAAGAGACAGCTCTGAAATGGGCAGAGTTTGATAAGGATTATTTACCTGAAGCCTCCTATGAAAAATTAAAGAGTCTTATAGAGAAGGTTCCGGATTCTGATTATATGATCCACGGTGACTATCATACCAATAATATTGAACTTCAGGATGATGAGGTACTGCTTATTGATATGGATACGCTGGCTGTTGGACATCCGATATTTGAACTTGCGTCTATTTATAATGCTTTTGTTGGCTTTTATGAAATTGATAAGGATATGTGTAAAGATTTCCTTAGAGTTGATGTTGATTTTGCATATCGTTTCTTCAGGAAAGCCATGGGTGTATACCTTGGAACAGAGGATGATGCGAGAATAGACGAGGTTGTGGACAAGGCAAGAGTTGTTGGATATACAAGAATTATCAGAAGAAACATAAGGCGCGGAGCCCTGGAAAAAGAAGACAAAAGGGCTGAGATTGAGCTTTGGAAGAAGGAACTTATAGAACTTCTCGATAGAATTGATACTCTTGTTTTTTAATCTATTATTCAACATAGATTAATTATCGTAATGGATTTTGAAAAAAGGATAAGGGAAATGAAGGAACTAAAATTAGAAGCCAGAATTGAAAACCTGCCTCAGGTTCTTAAGTTTATTGATGGTGAACTTGAGGAATCAGGTTGCAGCATGAAAAACCAAATGAAGATAGACATGGCTGTTGAAGAATTATATGTAAATATTGCTCATTATGCCTATAGAGATGATATTGGGGATGCTACTATCAGATTTTCATGCGATGGCGAAAGCGCAATGATAACGCTTATTGATAGCGGTATATTTTACGATCCTTTGCAAAAAGACGATCCGGATGTTTCACTGTCTGCCGAAGAGAGGCAGATAGGTGGGCTTGGTATTTATATGGTTAAAAACAGCATGGATGACGTCAAATATGAATACTCCAATAATCAAAACATTACTACAATTACAAAATCTTTGAAATGACCGGATGGAATTACAATGGAATTTTTAACTAAAAAGCAGATAAATAGAGCATATTCAGTCTCTGTGTTCTATATTTGCATGGTTTTTGTTTGCGCCCAGCTCATATTTGTAAGGGGGATAAATAATCTTAAACCAATTTATGTCTTTAATATCAGTGGTGATATTTTTGGAATGCTTATGGGGGCAGTTCTTTTTATATGCTGCCTCATTGATGTTCAGAAAACAGGGGCAAATCTGAAATGGCTTTTCTACCTGCTAAATGCAGCGTTTTTGGGACTGTTTACTGATGCAATAGCATGGCTTGTGGATGGTGTTCCGGAACTGGCACTTGTAAACTATATAGACAATTTATTTTACTATTTATGTGCTCCGCTTGAGATTTATTGTTTTTGGAAATATACAAAATCCTTTTTGGAGACTGACAATCAATTAATAAAAACTCTTGATAAGGCTCAGCTCATAGGTCTTGCGGCTGCAATACTTATGAGATTTGTAAACATTTTTACGAACATATATTATTACGTAACACCGGAGGGTGTATATACCAGAAGCCCGTTTTATCTGGTTTCCCTTATATATGTTTTTGCATCAACAATAGCTACTCTTTTAGTTGTGATTTTAGAGAGAAAAAACCTTCAGAAATACCAGATTGTTACATTCTTTATGTATGCACTGGCTCCTCTGGTGGTATCTGTTCTCACAATAAGAGTTTATGGTTTGTCGATAATAAGCGGAGTTATAATGCTTGTGATTCTGCTTATGTATTGCATACTTAATGTTCTTCAGGGGAGGGATAAAGCCTTCGCAGACAGAGACCTGTCTCTTGCAGCAGCAATTCAGGAGCATATGCTTCCCAGAATATTTCCTCCTTTTCCTGAACGAAAAGAGTTTGACCTTTATGCTTCAATGACGCCGGCAAAAGAAGTAGGTGGTGATTTTTATGATTTCTTTATGATAGATGATAATCACCTGGCCGTTGTTATTGCAGACGTTTCCGGTAAGGGAGTACCGGCTGCTCTTTTCATGATGGTATCGAGAACAATAATAAAAAACCAGGGATTATATTCCAGAAAAATGAATCCATCTACAATTCTGCAAAAGGTTAATAATCAGCTGTGCGAGGGCAACGAGCTCGAACTTTTTGTAACAACCTGGATTGGAATACTTGATATAGCTGAAGGAACTGTAGATTATGCAAATGCTGGTCATGAATATCCCTGCTTAAGAAAAAATGGCGGTGACTTTGAAATAATAAAGGAAAAGCATTCTCCGCCGCTTGCAGCTCTGGAAGGGCTCACGTTCAAAGGAGGACAGTTTAAACTGGCTCCCGGAGATACGTTATTTATATACACTGATGGTGTCACAGAAGCTACAAATATTAAACATCAGCTATTTGGAGAGGAAAAGCTCCTTGGAGCCCTTAATAAAAATCCTGATGCTGATCCGAAAACCATTGATGGAAATGTAAGGAATAGCATTACAGCTTTTGTAAAGGACGCACCGCAATTTGATGATATTACGATGCTGTGCCTTAAATATTATGGAACAGGAGAGAGATGAATATGGAAAAAATGTACAAAGAAATTGAGAAAATGCCTATCTGCAAATCCAAGAATATTATAATTACATGCAAAGATAATAAGCTTGATGCAGATTTTGACAAGGTTGGGGATTATCTTAAAGAATGTGATCTTAAGCATAAGGACAATCTTCAAATGGAGCTTCTGTTTGAAGAGACAGCTATAATGCTTGAGGAGATTACAAAGGATTTTTCAGCACTTCTTTGGTTTGAAAAATTTGAACATTACTGCTGCCTTAAGCTTACAGCTAAAACAGATATGTCCTTTGAAAAAAAGGAAGAACTTTTGGGAATGTCTACAAGTGGTGAAAATGCAATGGCTACCGGATTTATGGCAAAAATTGCAGACATCATTGAAACCGGACTGCTTGACTTTGATTATGTTGGTAGACTTCAGCAGCAATACGGCGGAGTAAGCGTAGGTTTTGGAAGCATGGGTATTTATGATGGTATGGGCGGTATCGGAGATCTTGGTGCTGCATGGTCGCTGTCAGATTACAGAATGTCTCTTTCGGATGCTATTGAAGAGGATGAAACTGATGATGCAACAAAAGAAGCTTGGGATGAGCTTGAAAAATCAATTGTTGCAAGCCTTGCAACTGATGTAATAGTTGGAACAAAGAGCAATACTATTGAGATGACTATTGTAAAGGAACTAAAGAATCAATAAGTTCAATTTAAAGTGAAAACATTATTTCAGTTTTTATGGGGTTCCGGTGTGTTGATCCGGAACCCCTGATATGGTTAAAAGTTTTTTGAGGCGTTGTATGTTTTTGGGGTATGTGCCGGATTGTTGCCAGGAAATAGTATAAACAGCTGCTTTAGTATTTCGTGAGGTTGATTTTTGGTGAATAAGAAAAAGCAGGCAGCCGGCGTAATAATTATCGTTTTGATTGCTCTGATAATTGTAAACAGTGTTAACCTGCTATTGGTATTCAGGACCACTGCGGATGAGACAATCAGTTCCGGAAAATATCAGCTGGAGAATATTGGAGCAGAGCTTGAAAACGGGATTAACAACGCCGTAAATTTAACATCGGAATATGCATTTAAAGCGCAGCCAATTTCGCAAGACGTAGAAGTATTGACAGAATTTATCTATGATTCACGTGATGAAGTCAAACGAAGAACTGATGGTGTGGGCTTTAATGTTTATGCTGCAGGGGATGATTGGGAAATTATCCCTGAACTTAATGATGAAAATTATTCTCACAATGACAGATCCTGGTACACAGGCGCTATACTCTATGAAGGAAAGGCTTACGTTACTGATCCTTATATCGATGCTGTATCAGGTGATATATGTTATTCAGTGTCTATATGTCTGGATGATAGAAATACTGTCTTTGCTATCGATTTTACTCTTTCAAAAATTCAGGAACAAATTCAAAAAATATCTATTGCAGGCAATAATACTGCAATAATAGTGACTAATGATGGTATTATTGCCGGCTGCACTGATCAGGGCTATGTTGGCAATAAGTTGATTGATGTATTCCCTGATTATGCCGGGATTTTTAATTATGCAAAGGTTTCAAATGAAACTGTTTCTTCAAAGATAAGAAATGGATTTTTTTATGATAATCTTTTTGCTACAGGAACAAAATCAGGGTGGTATCTTATTGTCGGTATAAATGACTGGGAGCTTTATCATGATTCATATATCTGGCTTTTTGGTGCTATGATTTTGAACGTGATTCTATTTGCAGTTGTTTTTGTTCTTTATTTTATGAGCAAGTCTAACGAAGAAAAAGCCCAGGCTGCTCTTATCGAAAAAGAAGATTTCCTTAAATCTGTTACAGGAAATTTGAAGACTCCTCTGAATCAGATAATTAATAACGCTGATACAAGAAACTTTGATGATGATATTAACTATGAGTCAAGATTTAAAGCTATTCAGGATGCTTCAATTCAACTATCCGAGAACATTCAACAGATAATAAGCTATTCCAATTACGTAAAGGAAGAAAATCAAAAGAAAACAAGGAAGAATACAGGAAAATATGCAAGAGTAAGCTCAAGATTCAGAAATATCATAATTGCGCTTATGAGCTTTACCATGTTTATTAGTGTTTTTTCAATCAGCTGGATGACTTCGCGCTGGTGTATGGCTACCATGCAGGAAAAGGTTGGAGCTTATGAAAATCAGGTTTCACAGTGGATTATTTCACAAAAGAGTATTCTTGATATGTTCTGCAATGATATTTCGACTAACCCGTATATTCTGAATAACTATGATAATACTGTAAGGTATCTGGACAGGATAACATCATGCTATGAACAGATTTCGGCTACGTATATTGCCGGGGGAAAGTTGGAACCTTCTGTTTATATGAATAATGGGTGGAAGCCTGATGCTGATTTTAAAATTGAAGACAGACAATGGTATATGGATACCATAAATTCAGAGAATGGCTTTAATATTTCAAATCCATATGTTGATGCCAAGACAGGAGGGTATTGCATTACCTTTTCACAGTGCGTTTACAGCAAGGAAAAAGGTGAGCTGCTGGGTGTATTTGGAATTGACTTCTATATAGATAAATTGATAGAAATACTTGGAGGATCATATTCCTCAGAGAGCTATGCATTCCTGACAGATGCCAGAGGAATGATCATCAATCACCCTTACGGAAAATATCAGATGACTAAGGATAAAACTATAAATGTGGCATCACTTCCCTATAACAGCTCGTATAATAAATTTGATAGTGTATTTATTATTAAAGACTATGACAATGTTTATAAGGTTCTTATCGCTGAAAAAAATGAGATGTCTGATTTTGCGGTATTTGTAGCTTTCAATTTTTTCTCTATTTACGGAAGAGCGCTTATTAATGGATCTATAGCATTTTTTATGTCATTACTTTGCGTGATAATCATTTACAGACTTCTGGGAGGCCTTATAACCTGGCAGGATGAAATGAATACGAAACTTCAGGAGTCTGCTGATGCCGCAATTGCAGCAGGTAAAGCAAAAAGTGATTTCCTTGCTATGATGTCACATGAAATAAGGACACCTATAAATGCAATTATTGGAATGAACGAAATGATCCTAAGGGAAAGTCCGAGGGATGATATAAAAGGATACGCTGCAAATATTCAAAGCGCATCAAAGACTTTGCTTGCTCTTATAAACAGTATTCTTGATTTTTCTAAGATTGAGGAAGGCAAGCTTGAAATAGTATGTACAAATTATGAGACAAAACAGCTTCTTGGTGACATTATAAATATGATAAATGCCAGGATCAAAAAGACTAATCTCGAGCTTAAGCTGGAGATAGATCCCAGACTCCCTCATGGAATGTACGGTGATGATTTCAGAATTAAACAGATCATATTAAATCTTCTTACGAATGCTGTTAAATATACCGAAAAAGGAAGCGTTACTTTATCCATTTCAGGTAAAGACATTGGTAAAGAGTACATAATGTTGGACATCAAAATATCAGACACCGGAATCGGTATACGTGATGCTGATATAGACAAGCTTAATATCTCATTTAAGAGACTGGATGAAAAACGCAACAGAAATATTGAAGGCACAGGACTGGGCATTGCCATCGTTACCAGCCTTTTGAAAATGATGGGCAGTAATCTGAAGGTGAAGAGCGTTTATGGAGAAGGCTCGGAATTTTCATTTGAATTAAAACAGAAGGTTACAGATTGGCGACATATCGGAGAATTTGATATTAACAATATCATTCTGGAGGCTGAGGAGAGTGGCGGTAAGTATCTTGTGGCAGAGCATGCTGATATTCTTGTTGTTGATGACAACGAGATGAATCTTTCTGTAATGAAGAGTCTCCTTAAACGAAACAGGATCAGCCCTGATTTTGCATCAAGCGGCAAGGAATGTATTGAGAGGGTTACAGAGAAAAAGTATGACATTGTTCTTCTTGATCATATGATGCCTGAGATGGATGGAATAGAAACACTTAAATACATAAAGGAAAAGAATCTTTTAAATAACCACACTGCAGTGATCGCGCTTACCGCAAATGCCGTTGTAGGTGCCAAGGAAGAATATCTTGCAGCGGGCTTTGATGATTATATGTCTAAGCCTGTGGATACAAAGGCGCTTGAAAAGATGCTTTCAAAATATCTTCCTGCCTACAAGATTAGCTATGAGACAGAAAAAGCTGATAAAGGTAGAGTCGATACAACTGATACAAAGGACGATGGGCTTTTGGCCATTGAAAAGCTTGGTTATCTGGATGTAAATAAAGCTCTTGAGCTATGTAAAACAAAGGAAATATATCTTGAAGCTCTCAGTATTTTCATAAGAGACTGTAATTATAGAAAAGAGAAACTGCAAAAGCTTTATGAAGAAAAGAATAATCAGGGATTTGTTACTGAGATACAGGCTATAAGAAGTTCATCAGCTTTGATTGGAGCAATTCAGTTTAGCGATATGGCAAAAGATCTTGAAAGCTACGGAAAAAATAATGATTTAGAAAGTCTTGACGAAAAAGTATCTGCATTTATTGATTGGTATGATAAAATCTATAAGGATGTAAGTTTAATTCTTAAATGAAAAATAAATTGAATTGGAGCTCTTTTAAATGATTGCTTTTGTAAACGGAATACTTGATGAGAAAAGAGATCTGCTTGCTGTTATTGATGTCGGAGGTATTGGCTATAATGTCAATATCTCCGCTTATACTGCGGACAGATTACCATCTAAGGGAGAAGCTTGTAAGCTTTATACCTATATGAGTGTTCGTGAGGATGCCATGAATCTGTATGGTTTTCTTACGAGAGATGAGCTTGATTTTTTTAAACTGTTAATCAGTGTAAGCGGCATAGGTCCAAAGGGCGGACAGGCGATTTTGTCTGTGATGACACCGGACGATCTGAGATTCGCCATACTTTCGGGAGATTCAAAAGCTATAAGCAAGGCACCGGGAGTCGGTAAAAAAACTGCTGAAAGACTGGTGCTCGAATTAAAAGATAAGATTTCAAATGATGATATTCTGGATGGAAGAGCCGGCGGCACCGACGATACAGTAGCTTTGAAGACAGAGGATGTTCCGTCTAATGAAGCTATAGAAGCTCTTGTCAGTCTGGGATATGGATTGACTGAAAGTACAAAGGCTGTAAGAACTGTGGTATCTTCCGGAAATGTGAATGCAAACGATACGGAATCAATTCTGAAGCTTGCTTTAAAAGAACTAATTTGATACTGATTTGGAGAAGGTATGGAAAAAAGAACAATAAAAACCTCTGCAGAACGCGGTAATGGAGCTGTTAACGCAGGTTTTTTAGAGGAAGATAAGAAAATTGAAGGATCACTTAGGCCAAAACGACTTAAGGATTATATAGGTCAGACTAAGATAAAGGATAATCTCAATATTTCTATAGAAGCAGCAAGGAAGAGAGGCCAGAGTCTTGACCATATTCTTTTATATGGACCGCCGGGACTTGGTAAGACTACACTTGCTGAGATCATAGCTGCAGAGATGGGTGTTCACTGTAAGGTTACAAGCGGCCCCGCTATTGAAAAGCCCGGAGATATAGCAGCTATACTTAATAATCTTAAGGAAGGCGATGTCCTTTTTATAGATGAAATTCACAGATTGAACAGACAGGTTGAGGAAGTACTGTATCCTGCAATGGAGGATTACAAAATTGATATCATGATCGGTAAAGGGCCGACTGCGAGATCAATTCGACTTGATCTTCCTCATTTTACACTTATAGGTGCTACAACAAGAGCAGGTATGTTATCTGCACCTCTTCGCGACAGATTCGGAATGCTTTATAAGATGGAATTCTATGAGACTGAAGAATTAATGCAGATAATAATGCAGTCTGCGAAGGTTCTTGGAGTAGAGGCACAGGAGCTCGGCGCTAAAGAAATGGCCAGAAGAAGCCGAGGTACGCCAAGAATTGCAAACAGGATTCTGAAAAGAGTAAGAGATTATGCACAAGTACGATATGACGGTGTGATAACAGAAGAAGTTGCAAGGACCGCACTTGATCTTATGGATGTTGATAAGCTCGGGCTTGACCATAATGATAGAACACTTCTACTTACACTTATAGAGAAATTTGGCGGAGGACCCGCCGGACTTGACACACTGGCAGCTTCGATAGGTGAGGATGCCGGTACAATAGAGGATGTCTACGAACCTTATCTTCTGAAAAACGGTCTGATAAACAGAACTCCAAGAGGGCGTGTGGTTACCGATCTGGCGTACGAACATCTTGGGCTTTTGCCAATGACAAATACATGATATTGTGGTATGATTTTTATAAAATAACACGCTAAACTATTGAAATCTCACACTTTGAAAGTATAAAATAGACGTAAATAACTTTCAGGTATGAGGTGGGGAGGAAAAAATTTATGGCATCCAAGACAGATACAGAGGTAATCATAGGCGGTAAAGTCTTTACACTTAGCGGCTACGAGAGTGAGGAATATCTTCAGAAGGTTGCATCTTATATCAATAATAAAATAGCTGATTACAATAAAATGGATGGTTTCAAGAGACAGCCTCTTGATACACAGAATGTGCTTCTTCAGCTTAACATAGCAGATGATTATTTTAAGGCTAAAAAGCAGGTTGAGATGCTTGAAGGTCAGCTAAGTGATAAGGAAAAGGAGCTTTATGATATAAAGCATGAACTTATCGCTACTCAGATAAAGCTTGAGAATACTGAAAAGAACGTTAAGAATCTTCAGTCGGACATCTCAGAGGATTCAAGAAAAATCATTCAGATGGAAACAGAATTAAAGACTCTGAAAAAGTAATTTGAAGGCTGCCGGCTTGGCAGCCTTTTTAACTTATTTATATTAGTAAATATTATGAAAGGCTTCTTTAATGAACAAAAAAGTTGAACTACTTGCGCCGGCAGGCAATTACGAAACTATGCTCGGTGCATTTAATGCCGGAGCTGATGCCGTGTATCTCGGAGGACAGGGCTTTGGAGCGAGGGCATTTGCAGACAATTTTACAAATGAAGAAGTTATCAGTGCTATTAAATATGCTCATCTTCATGGAAAGAAGATATATCTTACAGTTAATACACTTTTAAAAGAAAATGAGATAACGGCATTTAAAGAGTTTTTTGAACCATTTGCATATGCCGGTCTCGATGGTGCTATAATCCAGGACTTTGGTATTTTTAGAATGATAAGAGAAGAATACCCCTGGGTTGAGCTTCATGTGAGCACTCAGATGACAATAACCGGTGAAAAGGGCGCAAGGCTTCTGATGGATCTTGGTGCCTCCAGAGTTGTTCCTGCAAGAGAATTATCACTTTCTGAGATTAAACGCATTCATGAAAATTGTAAATTTGAAGATGGCAGAAGCCTTGAAATCGAAGCATTTATACATGGTGCAATGTGCTATTGCTATTCAGGTGCGTGCCTTTTTTCAAGTATGGTTGGAGAGAGAAGCGGTAACAGAGGAAGATGTGCGCAGCCTTGCAGACTTCCTTACAGAACCGGTAAAAAGGGAGAATGCTATCCTTTAAGCTTAAAGGATATGTGCATGGCAAGCAGGATTCCTGAGCTTATAGAGGCAGGGATTGATTCCTTTAAGATTGAAGGAAGAATGAAAAAACCTGAATATGCGGCAGGTGTAACAAGCGTATACAGAAAATATATCGATAAATACTATGAGCTCAAAGCGCAGGATTTGGATAAGAGCGAAGCTGCTATAAAAATTGCTGCATCCGATAAGGATAAAAAAATTCTCTCATCTTTGTATTTAAGATCTGAAATTGGCGAAGGTTATTATTTCAGACATAATGGTCCTGATATGATAACTCTTGATAATCCTGCATATAATGGCTCTGACGACAAGGTTTTAGAGAATGTAAGAAGCAGGTTTATAACAGGTGAAAAGAAGATAGATGTGGAGCTTTCATGTACTCTGAAAATAGACACCCCTTCTGAACTTACCATAAAAACAGGCGACAGTTTTTTGAATGGTGATGCTGTATCTGTGACAGTAAGAGGAGATATGGTGCAGAAAGCTCTGAATAAGTCCATGGCAAAAGAGGATATTGAAAAGCAGATATCAAAACTTGGAAATACACCGTTTGCGGCATTATCTCTGGATGTTTCAATTGATAATAATGGTATTTTTATACCTAATAAATCTCTTAATGAGCTTAGAAGAAGAGCCTGCTCAGAGCTTATAGATGCTATCCTTTTAAAGAGAGGATATAAGAATTTTTATGAAAAAAACAACATAAGAGATGACAATGCCATGTCTGCTTTAAATGAGTCAGATTTGACAGAGGATGAGTCAATCCTGGCTATATCCGTTATGGATTACTCACAACTTAATGTTGTATGTAAATATTTTAATGATAACAATAAGCAGGCAAGGATATATGTGGATAGTCAGATAATACTTTTAAATCAGGATATTTCATTAGTGTCTGGTTGTGAGTTTTATGCTGCACTTCCGTATATTTTGAGAAAAGAAGAATTTTTTGATGGTCATGATGAGATAAATAGAATCATAAGTAAACTTGATAATCTCGGATTTAAAGGTGTTTTAGTAAGAAATACGGAAGAACTTCAAATCATAAAAGAATCAGGATATAAGGGTGAGATAATTTTGGATTATGGACTTTATATCTGGAATCATGATGCTCTTACATTATATAAAGAGTGTGCGGGAGAATTGTCATTTGGCGGATTTAATCTTCCTCTTGAATTAAATTCATATGAGATGTCGGATCTTCTTGAAAACATGGAATCCAAAAAGCCAAGCGCATATAATAAAAAGACAGGGATACAGGTATATGGCCGTGTTCCAATGATGGTCACAGCGAATTGCCTTAAGAATACTCTTGATAAATGCAGTGGCAACAGAGGTAAGCTCTGCGAGTATGAAAAATTGGGTATTAATGACAGGACAGGCAGGACACTTCCTGTTTCGTATGATTGCATGCATTGTTGTAATATTATCTGGAACAGTGTTCCTGTATCGTTATTTAAAAAGACAAAAAAACTTAAAAGTATGGCTGACAAGTACAGTCTTCTTTACAGACTTGATTTTACTGTTGAAAAGCCTTTAGAGATCACAAATATACTCAGGGCTTATGATGCTGTTTTTTACAGTAACGACAAAAAAGTAATCAGAAGCGCTGAAGATATGCTTTCTTCTTTTGATTACACAGCTGGACATTTTGAGAGAAGTGCGGATTGATAATACAAGATGATTGAACTTTACTTAACTGAAATATCAAAATATGTAATTGCGGGAAGTATGGCTCTTTTTACATTTTTCAGCTTCCTGGTTTTTATCTATAAGGGGGAAAAACGACGTGGATGGATTTATGTACTTCAGACCGTGTCTCTTTTTGCCACACAGTTTGCATGCTTTATTCAGATTATTGCGCAGACGGGAAGTAAAAGGTACTTTTTTCTCCTTGTCATACAGACGCTTGTTCTTATCAGTACAATATCTATGTTCAAAATGGTATACCCTGATGGAAACAGGCTGATAATCAATAATATGTGCATGTTTTTGATGATTGGAATGATAATGATAACACGGATTTCCTATGGCAAGGGAATCCGACAGTTTATTATTGCAAGTGCATCTATTCTTATTGCATTTATTATACCTGAAATCTTGTTCAGACTTGCTTTTCTGGAGAGGATGGGCTGGATTTTTGCAGGCGTGGGTCTTGTGGTATTGATGATCCTACTGGTCTATGGAACTGTGACAAACGGCTCCAAGATTAACTTTAGAATTGCAGGATTATCATTTCAGCCTCAGGAACTGGTGAAAATCATTTTTGCTTTTTTTATTGCTTCGATATTATCTGAAAAAAAAGATTTTAAGACTGTATGTATAGTCTCAATCTTAGCCGCTGCACATGTGATAATACTTGTTTTGTTAAAGGATCTTGGAAGTGCGCTTATTTATTTTGTAGTATATTTATGTGTTCTTTTTGTTGCAACAAACCAGCCTTTGTATTTTATTGCCGGGCTTTTGTCCGGATCTTTTGCAAGTTATGTCGCTTACAGGATTTTTCCGCATGTTCAGCAAAGAGTTCTGGCATGGCAGGATCCCTGGACCAATATAGACTCCACCGGATATCAGATTACACAGTCTCTTTTTGCCATAAGTGGCGGCGGAATATGGGGACTTGGATTATATGGGGGAACTCCTTCTTCAATTCCTTATGTGGAGGAAGACTTCATGTTTGCGGCTATTGCTGAAGAACTTGGAATTATTTTTGCTTCATGCCTGATAGCAGTCTGTGTATCAACGTTTATCATGATTCTTCTTGAGGCTTATAAGATAAAAAACAACTTTGGCAGGCTGCTCTGTGTTGGGCTTGCAGTAACATATATTTTTCAGGTTTTTCTCACCGTTGGAGGAGATTCAAAATTCATCCCCCTTACAGGTGTAACACTTCCTCTTGTAAGCTATGGAGGAACATCTGTTATGGTAACTATCATAATGTTTGCCCTTGTTGAGGGCGAATGCCTGGTTCGAACGGATGAAAGATATAAAGCATATTTAGAGAAAAAGAGGGAGAGGATGAATGCAGGAAAAAAATAAATCTTATCCCATTTTAATAATCGGTACTTTTACTGTTTTACTTTTTGGATTGATGATTTTTTATATCTGCTCTTATGCTATTACCAATGAGCGGACAATGATGGATAACAGCTATAATGCACATCAACAGCTATTAAAGAAGCAGAACAGTCGTGGAACAATATATTCAAATGACGGGCAGATTCTTGCCGAAACAGTTACGGATGCTGATGGTAATGAGAGCAGAGAATATCCTTTTGGGAGAGAGTTTTCTCATATTATAGGCTTTTCAGTGAATGGACGAAGCGGCATAGAGGATTTGGCGAATTATTATCTGATTAATTCGCATGCGACATTAAAAAGTAAAGCCCAGGCAAAAGAAAATGAGGTTAAATTCCCCGGAGATAATGTCTATACGACATTGGATGTAAAGCTGCAGGAGACTGCATATGAAGCACTTTCAGCAAGAGAAGGCGCGATTATTGTATCGGATGTGAGAACCGGTAAAATTCTTGCAATGGTTTCAAAACCGGATTTTGATCCATCAACGATTCTTAATGATTGGTCAAAAATAACAGATGATAAAAATAATACGCAGCTGTTGAACAGAGCAACACAAGGGCTGTATCCACCGGGATCTACTTTTAAGATAATCACATCACTTGAGTATTACCGCGAGAAGGGGGATGAATATCTTGATTACAGGTATAATTGTAACGGGAAGTTTACAAGTGGTGACGATACAATCAGATGCTTCCACGGTGAAAATCATGGGGCTCTGGATTTCACAAAATCATTTGCGAAATCCTGTAACTCATCTTTTGCCAACATATCGCTTACGCTTGACAGAGCTAATTTTGAAAAAACTCTTGATAGTATGCTGTTTAACTCAGAGCTCCCTTGGGATATGAATCATTCCATATCTACAGCTGTATGCAGCCCTGATTTAAAAGATGGTGATATGATGCAGCTTGGAATCGGTCAGGGAACTACTACGGTCACGCCGTTTCACATCAATCTTATTACTTCGCTTATTGCCAATGATGGTACTTTAATGAAACCATATATTATCGAAAAAGTTGTGAGCGAGGATGGTAAGGTTCTGGAAGAATTTGCTCCCACAAAGTACAGGGAGCTTATGACAACCGATGAAGCATACTTTCTTCAAAATATGATGGAAAAGGTTGTTACAGAGGGTACTGCATCAAGACTTAAGGGCCTTGAGTATACAGCAGCAGGCAAAACCGGCTCGGCTGAATTTAAGGACAGTACATCTGATTCACATGCATGGTTCACAGGATATGCTCCTGCAGAAAATCCGGAGATTGCAGTGACGATTATTGTAGAAAATGCAGGATCAGGCGGTGAATACGCTGTTCCCATTGCAAAAAGAATATTTGATGCTTATTTTGAAAAATAAGGGGAGAAGGAAAGGCTTTGGCTATAAGGGGATATTGCACTTTTGCTAAAAAACTATATATCGGGGATTCCGTTAAAAATGCAAGACTGGTGAAATGGAAGCTTAAGCACGGTGCAGGACAGCTTTTTATTTATGTCATTACATCATCAGATATACCTGATGGACAGATTGAGATAAAGCACTGCGCGTTTTTAAAACAAAAATACTTTAAGCGACATCCTGCATATATTTATGGGATTGCAGGAAGCTATAATGAAGCTATGGATATAGTTATGAAAATGTTTGATGAAGCTTCAATGAGCGGATTGACCGGAGATATAAAGACATATCTTGAAAGTACTTTGGGGGATCATTAATGGGGATTTTTTTTACTATACTTAAAATTACAGGCATTGTACTTTTGTCTATTCTTGGCCTCCTTTTGTTTATCCTCATTCTGGTTTTGTTTGTCCCGATAAGGTACAGGGCTGGTGCGGCTATAGAAGAGACTGATTTGGAAAAAGAAGCTTCTTTGATTCTTGAAAAAGTGACGGCTAAGGCTTCGTTTAGCTGGCTTTTACATATCATACGGGGAAAAATAGCGTATCCGGAATCCAAAGAGTTTCAACTAAAAGTGTTATGTTTCACGGTTTATCCTCCGAAAAATAAAAAGAATGAGAATGATGAAAATCAATATGAAGATCATTTGGAATCAGCGATAAATGATGATAAGAAAAATAATGAAGTAGTAGAAGTATCATCTGAATCTGATAGCATTAACACTGAGGATAATTCTATTGAACAAGGCCAAAGTAATTCGGAGGAAGAGACTGCGGAAGCAGATAAAAATATGTCTGATGAAGAGCCTGAAGTAACAGATAAAAATGAATCTGATGAAGAGTCTGCCATAACAGATAATAAAGATAGCGATGATTTTGACGAGGAAGAAGAGGAAGAATCGGCAAGAAGCTTCTTTGAATTTATCGGAGACATATTTGAAGTTATCGGCAAAATCATCAGGGTACCACAGGATGTATTTAGAAAAATACAATATACAACATCTAGAATTTATGCTAAGATAAACATGGTTAAAAATACGTTATCCAATGACATTTTTAAACGTGCTTTTGAGGTTACAAAGAAACAGGTTTTCCGGGTTTTGAGAATGATATTACCCAGAACATTCAGGGCAGATTTTCTTGTTGGAACTAATGATCCGACTGTGACTGCAGATATATTTGCAGCCTACGGGATATTATATCCGATTCTTGTAAACAAGGTTTTCATAACTCCTGAATTTGAGAGGTCTGTGCTTGCCGGCAAAGCTCATTTAAAAGGTCGGATCACAGTATTTACCATAGTCTGGGCTGCGGCAATTCTATATTTTAACAAGGATTGCAGAAAGACCTACAGACGTTTTAGAAAAATAATTGATTCATAATTTGGGGAGAGTTTTATGGGAGATTCAAATTTTAATTCCGTTGTAGATTCTCTTATGGGCGGTATGAACAAAATTTTAGGAGCCAAAACCGTAGTCGGAGAAGCTACGAAGGTTGGTGACACAATTATTGTTCCATTGGTTGATGTTTCCTTTGGAGTAGGAGCAGGCGCCAGTGATGCGGATAAGAAGAACTCCGGAGCAGGTGGCTTTGCGGCTAAAATGTCGCCAAGTGCGGTTTTGGTTATTAAAAACGGTCAGACTAAGCTGGTTAATATCAAGAATCAGGATGCTGTTACAAAGGTACTTGATCTTGTTCCTGATATAGCCGATCGCTTCATGAATCGCGGCAATGACATAATGGATGATGACAGCGCGGTAGATATTGCCTTTCCTGAAGATGAGAACCTGAAGTAAGTTTTTTTCGGATTGGGGGTTCCGTATGGAAAAGTTACTAAGTGAGGAAAGAATAGACAAGGCAACTGAGGATGAGCTTTTGGAGATGAGACTCTGGATTTATAAAGAGAGCCAGAGGCTTGAACAGGAGCGCAAAGCTATCAATAGTAAAGTGGCTGAGATTGAAACGGAAATGAACAAATTCCGTCAAAAGTTTCAGTTTGAAAGAAGTCAGTTTGAACATGATAAGCAGAAATTCAAAGACGATCAGGCTCTTTTTGATCAGCAGATCGAAATCCTGAAGGAGGGCTTTGATAAGCTTAATGCTGACAAGAAAAAAATAGAGCGTGAATGGAAAAAACTTGAGCAGGAAAAAGGATTCCTTCGTGAGGATGAATACAGCCAGGCTGAATTTTTCTTCCAGGGTGTTAATTCATTGCTGGCGTTAAAAAAGCGCTATAGAGACCTTATGAAGATTTATCATCCGGATAATCTGTGTGGGGATCACAGAGTATGCGATCTGATAAATGAAGAGTACAATGTTTTGCTCAGACAGTTTGATTCATATATGAAGGCCTGATGTACTGACGCATTTTATATCGATTTTTACAGTTAATAATTTTTTTCTTGCATTTGGCTGATATATCTGCTATGATATCTCATGTTGCGAATATATATTTATGAAAGTAATGTTTTTCGCTTGATGTATTTGATTAAAATATGGCTTATAAGGAGGTGTCAAAGTGGCTAAGTGTGAAGTATGCGGCAAGAGCGTTCATTTCGGTAACAACGTAAGCCATTCCCATAGAAAGAGCAATAGAATCTGGAATGCTAACGTACATAAGGTTGCTGTTAAGGTTAACGGTGGAACACAGAGAATGAACGTTTGCACAAGCTGTCTCAGATCTAAAAAGGTCGAGCGTGCTTAATTCATTAAAAGTTGTTTATTAAAGGATTCACAGCATGTGAATCCTTTTTTACTTCTATTTTTTTCACAATTAGTTTATAATCTCTTATATGCAATTTTAATGGAGGTGTAGTATGAAGTCTACTTCAATGAATACCCATATGGGCAGTATCGCTATTGATAATGAAGTAATAGCTCAGTACGCAGGAGCTGTAGCCAATGAATGCTTTGGTATTGTCGGCATGGCAAATGTAAATGTTGCTGAGGGACTTGTGAGTCTTTTAAAGAAGGACAACATCAAAAGAGGAATAAATGTTACTGTTGGTACAAACAGAAAGCTTACTCTTGATTTTCACGTAATAATTGCTTATGGAGTCAGTATTTCAGCAGTTACCGATAATCTTATAGATAATGTTAAGTACAAGGTTGAGGAATTCACCGGCCTTGAAATAGAGAAGATAAACATCTTCGTTGAAGGCGTTCGCGTCATCGACTAAGGTTCAAGGAGGGCATGAATTTTGAGTAACACAATAAAAGCGTCTGATGTTAAGAAAATGTTTCTTGCAGGCGCCAGTAATTTGAATGCAAAAAAAGAATGGATCAATGAGTTGAATGTATTCCCTGTACCGGACGGTGATACAGGTACCAATATGACAATGACCATCATGTCTGCAGCGAAGGACGTAAAGAATCTTCCTGATGATACAGATATGGGCACTCTTTGTAAGAATATTTATTCAGGTGCAATGAGAGGTGCAAGAGGTAACTCAGGTGTTATCCTTTCTCAGTTGCTGAGAGGTTTCACAAAGGGTGTAAGAGATCATGAGGAGCTTGATGCAAATATTATTGCAGATTCCTTTGATAAGGCTGTTGAGACAGCTTACAAAGCTGTAATGAAGCCTAAGGAAGGTACTATCCTTACGGTTGCCAAAGGCGTTGCCGAGAGAGCTATGGAACTATCAAAGGAAGGCGCAGAGGAACTTGCTCCCTTCTTTGAAGAAGTTATCAAATACGGCGACGAAGTTCTTGCAAAGACTCCAGAGATGCTTCCTGTTCTTAAGCAGGCAGGCGTTGTAGATTCAGGCGGACAGGGCCTTATGCAGGTTCTTAAGGGTGCGCTTGATTCTTTCCTTGGAAAAGAAATTGATTATTCTATTGATGAAGCTGCAGCTACTCCTGTTGCCGGCAAGGCTAAGGCAGAGGCTGAGGTAGATATTAAATTTGGATATTGCACAGAATTTATTGTGCTTTTGAACAAGCCTCTTAATGTAAAGCAGGAGATTGATTTTAAGGCATTCCTTGAGTCTATCGGTGACAGTATTGTTATGGTTGCAGATGATGAGATCTGCAAGGTACACGTACACTCCAATGATCCCGGTCTTGCTATCCAAAGAGCTCTTATGTATGGTCAGCTTTCAAACATGAAAATTGACAACATGCGTATGGAGCACCGCGAGAAGCTTTTCCATGAGACTCAGAAGGGTATCTATGCTGAAATAGATACTGAGATTAACGGTGCAGCTGAGTCTACACCTACATACAGTAAAGATGATGATATCCCGCTTAAGAAAGCTCCTGAGACAGAAGCAGTAAAGGAAGAGCCTAAATTTGTAAATGCTGAGCATAAGGAAATAGGATTTGTTGCAGTATGTGCCGGTGACGGTCTTGCAGAGATATTCAGAGGACTTGGTGTTGATTACGTAATCGAAGGTGGTCAGACCATGAATCCCAGTACGGAAGATATTTTTGAAGCCGCTGAGAAGGTTGATGCAGATACAGTATTTGTTCTCCCTAACAACAAGAACATCATTCTTGCAGCTAATCAGGCCAAGATCCTTATGGAGGATAAGGGAGAGAAGAAAGAAATAATTGTAATTCCCACAAAGACTGTTCCTCAGGGCATTACAGCTGCCATTAACTTTATTCCCGGTGTTTCTGCAGAGGAAAATGCAGAGGGCATGAATGAAGCGATTGCTACTGTTAAAACAGGTGAAGTTACATATGCTGTTCGCGATACTATGATCGACAATGTAACAATCAAGCAGGGCGACTACATGGGAATCGGCGACAGCGGTATTCTCGGTGTTGGCGGAGATATAGCTGAAGTTTGCGAGATGATCATCGATAGAATAGCAGATGATTCAACAGAGCTTATTAGTTTATATTACGGTTCAGATATTAAACAGGAAGAGGCTGATGCTCTTTGCGAGACAATTACTTCAAAATTCCCTAACTGTGATGTTGAAGTTCAGTATGGTGGTCAGCCGATTTACTATTACATTGTGAGTGCGGAGTAAGATGACGGGTAGAAAAAATCCATCATTAATTGAACATGTATCTTCTTTAAAGGGCGTTGGCGATAAAAGCAGCGCCCTTTTTGAAAAGTGCGGAATAAAAACAGTACAGGATCTGCTTATGTATTTTCCAAGGGATTATGACATATGCAAAGAAATAAAAAATGCATCTGATCTTGTCTGCGGTGAAATGAGTGCTGTCAGGGTAACTCCTATTGGTAATATGGCTGTAAAAAAGGTAAGAAATTTAAGTATTCTTACGTTTAAGGCAGCTGACGCAACAGGAGAATTGCATATCACTTATTTTAATATGCCTTTCATGAGAAATAATATTAAGCCCGGACATTACTATGTTTTCAGAGGTCTTGTTCAGAAGAAGGGGTGCGGATTTGTAATGGAGCAGCCCAAAATGTATAAGACTGAGGACTACATGGAAATAATGGGTTCAATGCAGCCAAAGTATCCGCTTGTAAAGGGACTCTCAAATCAGCTTGTGATAAAGGTAATGAAACAGGCCATTCCCAGTACCCCTTATCTAGAGGAAATGCTTCCTTCTTACATTAAAAGCAAAATGGGCTTAATGAATTACTCTGAGGCAGTCAGGAAAATTCATTTTCCTTCTGATATGGAAGCCTTCAGCGAAGCAAGAAAAAGAATAGCTTTTAATGAAATCTTACAGTTTATATTAAAGCTTAGATTTTTGAAACGCGAAGAGGACATATCCATAAATGAGTATGTATATAAGACATCTGATCATTCCGATGGCCTGATTCAAAAGCTTCCCTACAGGCTTACAGGCAAACAGTTTGAAATATGGGAGGAGATAAAAGGCGACTTGGAGAGCAGCCATGTAATGAACCGTCTTATCCAGGGTGATGTTGGCTCCGGAAAGACCATACTTGCATTCCTGTCACTTCTTTTTACTGCTGAAAATGGATATCAGGGCGCTATAATGGCACCAACGGAAGTGTTGGCAAGACAGCATTATGAGTCGTTTTGCGAAATGGCTGATGAATATAGTCTGCCTCTTAAACCTGTTTTACTTGTTGGATCATTGTCGGCGAAGGAAAAAAGGCTTGCATATGAGAGTATAGAAAACGGTGAAGTGAACTGTATAGTTGGGACAAATGCTCTTATTCAGGAAAAGTTAAAGTATAAAAAGCTGGCTCTTGTCATAACTGACGAACAACACAGATTTGGTGTTAAACAAAGGGAAGGATTATCCGAAAAAGGTCATAACACTCACATACTTGCAATGAGTGCAACTCCTATACCAAGGACACTTGCAATTATATTATACGGTGATCTTCATATTTCAATTCTTGATGAGATGCCTGCAGGCAGAATACCGATAAAGAACTGTGTTGTCGGAACAGAATACAGGCCGACAGCATATAAATTCATAGCAGACCAGGTAGCTAAGGGTCATCAGGCATATATTATTTGTCCGATGATCGAGGAAGGTGAGATGGATGGCGTCGAAAATGTTTCTGATTACACAGATAAGCTTCGTGGCATTTTTCCTTCAAACATTCGCATTGGTACGCTTCATGGGAAAATGAAACCCTCTGAAAAAGAGAAGATCATGGAGGATTTTGCAGCTGGTAATACGGATGTTCTTGTTTCGACTACCGTAATAGAGGTTGGAATAAATGTACCTAATGCTACCGTGATGATGATTGAAAATTCTGAGAGATTCGGCCTTGCCCAGCTTCATCAGTTAAGAGGAAGAGTTGGCAGAGGAAAGGCGCAATCTTATTGCATTTTCATAAATACCTCCGGTCGTGATGAAGCAAAAGAAAGACTTGATATAATGAATCATTCAAATGATGGCTTTAAGATCGCTGAGGAAGATTTAAAACAGCGTGGGCCCGGTGATTTATTCGGTATCAGGCAAAGTGGAGAAATGGCATTCCATGTGGCAGATATTTATCAGGATGCAGCTCTTATTAAAGAAGCTGCAAACCTTGCAGACATGCTGCTTTTGGAGGATCCTGATCTTGCAATGGAGGAAAATGCACCGCTTAAAGAATGGCTTTCCTCGAATTTATTTGACTTTACGGCTTTATAAAAGTAAAATTTAGTAGAGTATGTGTTCGACTAATACAATATATAGTGTGCTTACATGGAGGAAAACATGTCAAAATTAGCAATCATAACTGATACAAACAGCGGAATTATGCCTGCTGAGGGAGAGGCGCTTGGTATAAAGGTTATACCGACACCTTTTATGATTGATGGTGTTGAATTTCTTGAAGGCATTAATCTGACTCAGGAAGATTTTTTCAAAAAGCTTGCAGACGGAGCTGATGTTTCAACAAGTCAGCCTAGTCCCGGTGCACTTCTTGAGTTATGGGATGAAATGCTTAAGGAATATGATGAGATAGTATATATACCGCTTAGCAGTGGCCTGTCCAGCTCTTGCCAGACAGCTACCATGCTTGCTGCCGATGACTATGAAAACAAGGTTTTTGTAGTCAATAATCAGCGTATTTCGGTAACAATGAGGCAGTCCGTGCTTGATGCCATTGAGATGCGCGATAAGGGCATGAGCGGAAAAGAAATTAAAGATAAACTTGAAGAGGTTAAGTTTGAATCAAGTATTTATATCATGCTTGATACTCTGTATTACCTTAAAAAAGGCGGAAGGATAACACCTGCTGCCGCAGCACTTGGTACTCTTCTTAAACTTAAGCCGGTTCTTCAGATACAGGGTGAAAAGCTTGACGCCTTTGCAAAGGCAAGAACTGCTACCCAGGGTAAGAGCATTATGATAAATGCCATGTTGTCTGATTTTGAGTACCGTTTTGGCGGGCTTGATGCGCATGATGTTCACCTTTGTGGTGCATATTCTTATGACCTTGATAAAGCCAATGAGTTTAAGAAAGAGGTTGAAGCAGCCTTCCCTGGCTATGATATGCATATGGATCCGCTTTCACTTGTGGTTTCATGTCATATTGGACCTGGAGCTATTGCAATTGCTGCATCAAGAAAAATACATTTATAATAATCAACTTACATTTTTATCGTTATTTATATTTCTTGTGAGGAAGAAAAAGTTTAGTAAGGTTGGGGAGTTTTATGTCAGTAAATAATAACTATGATGCGTCAAGCATTACAGTTTTAGAGGGTCTTGAAGCTGTAAGAATGAGACCCGGAATGTATATCGGAAGTGTTTCAACAAGAGGACTTAATCACCTTGTCTATGAAATAGTAGACAATGCAGTTGATGAACACCTTGCAGGGCATTGTTCACAGATAACGGTTACGCTTAATCCTGATGGAAGTGCAACTGTTGAGGATAATGGTCGTGGTATTCCTGTTGGTATGCATGCAAAGGGAATAACCGCAGAACGAGTTGTCCTTACCATGCTTCATGCAGGTGGTAAGTTTGATAATAATGCATATAAGACCAGCGGTGGTCTTCACGGTGTTGGTTCATCTGTTGTTAATGCTTTGTCTACCTGGCTTAAGGTTCAGATAAAAACTGACGGCCAGATCTATGAAGATGCTTATGAAAGAGGCGTTCCCACAGTAGAACTTAAAAACGGGCTTCTTGAGCCTGTAGGAAAGACAAGAGAGCATGGTACTACCATTTCCTTCCTTCCCGATCCTACAATATTTGAAAAGACCAGATTCAGGGAAGAGGACATAAAATCAAGACTTCATGAGACGGCTTATCTTAATCCCGAACTTACGATTATCTATATCGATGACAGACCGGGAACTGAGGAATATATAGAGTTCCACGAGCCTGAAGGAATAACCGGATTTATCCGCGATATGAATAAATCCAAGGAAGCTGTTACGGATGTAATATTCTACAGCGGTGAAAGTGACGGTGTTTCTGTTGACGTTGCTTTCCAGTACGTAAATGAATTCCATGAAAATATACTTGGTTTTTGTAATAACATCTATAATGCCGAAGGTGGAACACACCTTACAGGCTTTAAAACCATGTTCACCAATATTATCAATCAGTATGCCAGAGAGATTGGCGTCTTAAAAGGAAAAGACAGCAATTTTAACGGAACTGATGTAAGAAACGGAATGACTGCTGTTGTCAGCATTAAGCATCCGGATCCCAGATTTGAGGGACAGACAAAGACAAAGCTTGATAATCAGGATGCTGCCAAGATCGTATCGCAGATAACAGGTGACGAGGTCACTCGTTTCTTTGACCGTAATCTTGAAGTATTAAAATCTATTATCGGATGTGCGGAGAAAGCTGCCAAGATTAGAAAAACAGAGGAGAAAGCAAAGACAAATCTTCTCACAAAACAAAAATATTCCTTTGATTCAAACGGAAAGCTTGCAAACTGTATCAGTAAGGATGCATCTAAATGTGAGATTTTCATAGTAGAGGGAGATTCTGCCGGTGGTAGTGCAAAAATGGCAAGGAATCGAGAATTTCAGGCTATCCTTCCAATCCGAGGTAAGATTCTTAACGTTGAAAAAGCAAGTATTGATAAAATTCTTGCCAATGCTGAGATTAAGACTATGATAAACGCCTTTGGATGTGGCTTCTCCGAAGGATATGGTAATGACTTTGATATATCGAAGCTTCGTTATGACAAAATTGTTATCATGGCCGATGCAGATGTAGACGGTGCACATATAGCAACACTTCTTTTGACTCTGTTTTACAGATTTATGCCTGAACTGATATTTGAAGGGCATGTGTACATTGCGATGCCACCTCTTTACAAGGCTATGCCGGGTAAAGGCAAAGAGGAGTATCTCTATGATGATGCCACTCTTGAAAAATATCGCAAAAACCATAAAGGACCATTTACTCTTCAGAGATACAAGGGTCTTGGTGAGATGGATCCTCAGCAGCTTTGGGAGACAACACTTGATCCTGAGAACAGAATGATGAGACTAGTTGAGATTGAAGATGCCAAGATGGCTTCTCATATGACTGAACTTCTCATGGGAAATGAGGTTCCTCCCAGAAGAGACTTTATACATCAGCATGCTACAGACGCTGAGTTAGATGTATGATTTTTAATATAAAAATGCTTGGATCCTGATTTTAATCGTATAAATATATTTATTGCTTATATACGATTTTACGAACAATTAGTTTTATAAAGACGACCATAAAAAGCATATTTGATCTTTTTATGTTTGCTAAAGATGGGGAATTATGGAAGAGAAATTGATTCGCTCCGAATATTCGGAAATAATGCAAAAATCATATATTGATTATGCGATGAGTGTTATTGTGGCACGTGCCCTTCCTGATATAAGGGATGGGCTTAAACCTGTTCAGCGCAGAACTTTATATGATATGTATGAGCTGGGTATCAGGTATGACAGACCTTACCGTAAAAGTGCACGTATAGTAGGTGATACCATGGGTAAATATCATCCTCATGGTGACAGCTCAATATATGATTCGCTTGTTGTTATGACACAGGACTTTAAAAAAGCAGTTCCTCTTGTTGACGGCCATGGTAACTTTGGCAATATCGAGGGCGATGGCGCTGCTGCAATGCGTTATACTGAAGCAAGGCTTGCTCAGATTACGCAGGAAAACTTCCTTGCTGATCTTGATAAGGATGTTGTGGACTTTATTCCCAACTTCGATGAGACTGAGCGTGAACCTACAGTTTTGCCTGTAAAAATACCAAACTTTTTGATCAATGGATCAGAAGGTATTGCTGTCGGTATGGCTACAAGTACACCTCCTCATAATCTTGCAGAGGTAATTGATGCTGAGATTGCATTTATGCAAAATCCTGAGATGACAACAAAGCAGCTCATGAAGCATATAAAGGGACCGGATTTTCCTACAGGCGGTATTGTTATCAATAAGGATGATCTGCGTACTATTTATGAGACAGGTCAGGGCAAGGTTCGTGTTCGTGGTAAGGTTGAGGTTGAAAAGGGCAAAGCAGGCCACATCAATCTTGTTATTACTGAAATACCTTATACCATGATTGGCGCCGGCATAGGAAAATTCCTTTCTGATGTAGCAGATCTTGCTGAAAAAAAGATCACTAATGACATTATTGATATATCAAACCAGTCATCAAAAGAAGGTATCAGAATTGTAATCGAACTAAAAAAGGATACTGATGTAGAGAACTTCACAAATCTCCTCTATAAGAAGACCAAGCTTGAAGATACTTTTGGCGTAAACATGCTTGCCATATGCGATGGCAGACCTGAAACAATGAGCCTTCAGGCTATTATGAAGGCCGTTGTTGATTTTCAGTTCGAAACTGCGAGAAGAAAATATACTACATTACTTCACAAGGAACAGGACAAAAAGGAAATTCAGGAAGGTCTCATTAAGGCATGCAACGTAATTGATATTGTTATTGAGATTCTGAGAGGCTCTAAGGACAGACCAATGGCAAAGGACTGTCTTGTAAATGGAAATACCGAAGGAATCAGATTTAAGAGTGAGGCTTCAAGAGCTATGGCAGCGCAGCTCCTTTTCACAGAAAGACAGGCTGATGCCATTCTTGAGATGAGATTGTATAAGCTTATCGGACTTGAACTGGATGCCCTTGTAAAAGAGCATGAGGATACAATTGCCAAGATTTATCGCTATGAGGACATTCTTGAGGATCATGAGTCAATGTCTCTTGTTATTCAGAACGAGCTTAGCGAGATCAGAAAAAAATACGCCGTAAAGAGAAGAACAGTTATAGACAATCTTGAAGAAGCTGTTTATGAAGAAAAGCCGGTTGAAGAAATAGATGTTGCGTTTATTATGGACCGCTTTGGTTATGCCAAGACCATAGATGTGACAACCTATGAAAAGAACCTTGAGACTATAAAGGCTGACTTTAGATATTCCTTTGTTATGAAAAATACAGGTAAGGTTTGCATTTTCACTGCAAGCGGAAATCTTCATACCATTAAGGCTATGGATCTTCCTGCAGGCAGAATGCGTGACAAGGGTGTTCCGATTGATAATGTCAGCGACTTTGATTCTGCAAGTGATCAGATAATTTATGCTGCAAGTCAGAGCAGCCTTAATCTGTACAGGATTATGTTTGTTACAAAGCAGGCCAATACCAAGATTGTAGACGGTGGTGAGTTTGATGTTACAAGAAGAACCGTTGCTGCCACAAAGCTTGCAGATGATGATGAACTGATAAGCGTACATGTAGTTCATGATATAAGCACTGTTGTACTTCAGTCAGAAGCCGGATTCTTCTTAAGATTCAATATTACTGATATTCCTGAGAAGAAAAAGAGTGCAGTCGGAGTCCGCGGTATGAGACTTGGGGCAAAGGATTTTGTCCGTGATGTTTATTATCTTGGAGAGAATGATCAGCAGGTTATAGAGCACAACGGCAAGAATCTGCAGCTTGATCATTTGAAAATTACAAGCAGGGATACCAAAGGAACTAAAGTTAGGTTATAATTATTCTTCGTGTTTGTAACAATGAATTTATTTGATATTTATTAGATTTGGAGAGACAGATGAGAGTTATTGCCGGAGAAGCAAGAAGACTTAGGCTTGTTACACCTGAAGGTAATGAAACAAGACCTACTCAGGACAGAATTAAAGAAACTCTTTTTAATATGCTTCAAAATGATGTTCCGGGAGCAGTTTTTGTTGATGTTTTCGCAGGAAGCGGAGGCATAGGCATAGAGGCTTTATCCAGGGGCGCAAAAAAAGCATATTTTATTGAGAATAATATCAAAGCCGTAAAATGCATAAATCAGAATCTTCAGACTACAAGATTTGAAGATAAGGCTGTTGTATTAAAGCAGGATGTTTTGGTAGGGCTTAAAAATGTAAGAGAGGAAGAGGTGCATCTGATATTTGCAGATCCGCCATATGAATCCGGACTTTATGAGAGAACCTTTGCGCTTCTTAGTAAGATGCCTTATGTAACAGAGGAAACCCTGCTTATTGCTGAATGCAGTCTGGATATGGATTTATCTGTTTTCGAGGAAAATGGTTTCGAAATTATAAAGGAAAAAAGATACAAAACAAATCAGCATGTATTTATGAGAAAATCTTGTGACTAAATGTCATAAGTTATTCGTTTTTCTTAAATGAGGGAAAAACATAGAAAGGAAAAGAGGATATTGAGAAAGGAAATTTGGGGTAAACTGGCTATTGCTTTAAGTGCAGCATTGTTTACTGAAAGTGCAGCTCCGTTGCAGGCGATGGCAACATCAGAGACAGAATATTCATCAGTTGTTTCTGATAATTCAGAGGAAGGAGAATCCGAATCAAAAGATAGTACTGAAGAACAATCTGAAAAAGAAAATGAAACTGTTGAGAATAGCAATGAAAACAGTGCTGAAGAATCATCAGAAAGCGCTACAGGTTCTTCAGAACAGGAGCAAACTGAAAATAATACAGTAAATGCTGAGGATGATGCTTCTGATAATATTCAGAAGGAAGATTCATCCGAAAATGACACAGACAATAGTTCTTCAACTGAAAATAGTGCATCAGAAAACTTATCAGAAGGAATGACTGATGACGAGGATTCTGAAGCTGAACAAACTAATGACACAGAGGGAAATGATGAGTCCGGTGATAATGCTGAGGACTCTGAGACCGCTTTACCTGAAGAAGATGTAGCAGATGCAGTGTCTGATGGAAATGCTGTAACAGATGGTGATGCCATCAGTGAAGAATCCGACGTTTTTGATTACGAGACAACTGTTGACGGATACAGGATAAAGCTTCATGCAGAAGCAGGCGTTGTTCCTGCAGGTACGGAAGTGTCTGTTAAAAAGGTTAATAAGGTTGACGGCAAAAAGACAGACGATCTTGTAAATGAAGTACTTCCCGAGGAATCAGCTGTTTATAAATCTGCATCCTTTGACATAACACTATTAAAAGATGGCGAGGAATTTGAGCCTGAAGGAAAAGTTTCTGTAGAAATCACTCTTGATGATAAGCTTGCTGATATAAGTAGTGAGAATGAGGATGTTTCTCTTCAGGTATTTCATATCGAGGATGATCAAACAACAACAGAAGTTGAAGCTAATGTAAATGAAGATGCAACTGATGTATATGATAAAAATGATGAAACAGTTGTAAGCTATGACGCAGAAAGCTTTTCAGTTTATGACGTATCAGCAGTAGTTAATTTTACTACTTCAGAACCTGAGGCATTAGAAAACCCTGTATATGAGCAATTTTTATCTGTTAGCAAGGAACAGCTTGATGAGGAAGCTTCAGGCCTTGATTCAACTGTAAATGTAAAGACACTTTTCAGCCAGGGCGGTAAATGTACATCTGTTCAGGAAATGGCCGAAATTGCAAGAAATGCTATAAAGGCAAGGCAGAATTACGTTACTATTAACTTCAAGATGCCGGGCATTTACAATCAGTACAATCTATATAGCGAAATTATGCCCATAATGAATGAGCATACAGGTGTGCCGAATGAAGGTGACTATGCAAGATGGTCCTATGTAATTCATGCATATCAGACAACAACATCCTTTGTAAATAATGCTACCTACGGTACATTTCAGTTTAAGTTTACATATACTGATACTGCAGCTCAGGAAGCTCAGGCAGGTGCTGAGATTGCAAAGCTTATACAAAGTCAGAAGTGGGCATCATTAAAAACTGATAAAGCGAAAGTCGATGCTGTATATAATTGGATTTGTAATAATGTATACTATGAACCTTATTATAAGGAAATGGATGATGCAGGAAATTATTACGCTCATTCCTGCCATTCTGCGATAGTTCCTCAGAGCAGAAATGGTAAAAAAATAAGATACACAGTATGTCAGGGTTATTCCATGCTGTTTTATAGAATCATGCTCTCACTTGGTGTTGATAACAGAATGGTTTCCGGACTAGCTTATGATTCTGAAAAAAATAGTGGACATGCCTGGAATATGGTTTTGATTGGAAATAAATACTATTATGTAGATAGTACATGGGATCATGAATTTTTAACTAATGGCTATGGTAAACCATACTATTTGAGGGGAAGCAAAACATTTAAAAGAGCTTCTGCTGATTATCCGAAGACAAATTTTGATTCAACTGAACACATCCGTTATGCTGAATGTGCTACAGCTGATTTTTATAACGTTTATCCCATAAGCACAACTGATTATTCATCTGTACCAAACTATGTTAAGGCAACATCAGTTTCATTAAGCCAGTACAGTGCTTATCTTGGTTTAGGTGCAACAATGCAGCTCAGAGCATCTTGCGCACCTGCTAACACATCACAGAGAGTAAAGTGGAACTCATCAGATCCTGCTGTAGCCTCAGTTAATGCAAATGGTGTCGTAACAGGACTTAAACTTGGCGAATGTGAGATATTTGCAACTTCCGAATACGGTGGTAAAAAAGCGAGATGTCGCGTTGTAGTTACAGATGGTAGGGTACAGGATATTGAAGTGGCTACTCCTAAAATTACTGTATATGCAGGATCAAAGGCCCAGATATCCGCCAGTGTATTCCCTTACTGGGCAAATAATAAGGGTATAAAATTTAAATCAAGTAAGAAATCAATTGCTACTGTTAATAAGAATGGTATCATCCGAGGTAATAAGCCCGGAAAATGCACTATAACCTGTAAGGCTATAGACGGTGGCGCGTCCGTAAAAATTAAAGTTACAGTAAAGAAGGCTAAGAGAGTAAAAGCTGTAAAGCTTACAAAAAAGAAGCTTAAACTTCATGTTGGTGACAGATTTACTCTTGGTGTAAGCTTTAAGCCCAGAAAGGCTACAAATAAAGAAGTTGCCTGGAAGAGCAGTAAGCCTTCAGTTGTTTATGTTGATGCAGGCGGTAATCTTGTAGCTCTCCAAAAAGGAAAAGCAAAGATTACGGTTGTGTCAGATGATGGAAAGCACAAGGCTACATGTACCGTTAAGGTTAAGTAAGAGGTTTTTAAAATGAAAATAGCAGTATATCCTGGAAGCTTTGATCCTATCACTTTGGGACATCTTGATATCATTAAAAGAGGTTCTGAGATGTTTGACAAACTTGTTGTTGTTGTAAGCGTAAACACGGCTAAGAGTCCGTTGTTTTCGCCAGATGAACGTGTTAAGATGATAAGAGAAGCTACTGCTGATTTGCCCAACGTTGAGATTGATTGTTTTGAAGGTCTTATCATAGATTACTGCAGACAGAACAATATTAAGATTCTGCTCAGAGGACTTCGTGCTATAACGGATTTTGAGTATGAACTTCAGATATCACAGACTAACAGAGCATTTTCACACAATGAAGTTGATACTGTTTTCCTGACAACAAGTCTTGAATATGCATATCTCAGCAGTTCGACAGTCAGAGAGTTTGCAAGCTTTCATGGGGATATAAGCCGCTGTGTAACCCCCTATGTTGCACAGAAGGTTTATGAGAAATATGGGTATGAACAACAAAGCGTAAAGGGGGAATAAAATTATGAGCAGTAGAATAGAACAATGCATTGATGAAATTGAGGCATTTATCGAAAACTGCAAGCATCAGCCTCTTTCTCATACTAATATTATTGTTAATAAAGAAGAAATGGATGAACTTCTGCGTGAACTTAGAAGCAAGACACCGGAAGAGATACGCAGATATCAAACTATTATCAGTAATAAGGAAGCAATTTTGGAGGATGCTCGTAAAAAGGCCAATGATTTGATTGAGAAGGCTACGGCTCAGACTCAGTCAATGATAAATGAGCATACTATTATGCAACAGGCTTATGCTCAGGCTAACGAAGTTATTGCACATGCCGCAAAGCAGGCAGAGGAGATTCTGACAAGATCCACAAATGAAGCTAATCAGATGAAGGCTGCTGCTGTAAGCTATACAGACAGTCTGTTGGCTGAGGTAGAGGATATTGTAAATAAAGCAATTGATACAACAAGTGCCAATAACAATGCTTTATTAAAGGATCTTACTAATTACAGCGAAACAATAAAGTCAAATCGTGCTGATCTTGTTCCGCCAAGTGTTAATCCTGAAAATGTTAAGGAATCAGTAAGACCTGTTCAAAGTGTTTCAGAAGCCGGTCCTTCATTAGATGCCTTTGATGATGAGGCTGATTTGAATCTTGATATGCTTTAATGCTGTTCCTACAATTTCAGTATTGATTTTTGAACGCTTTTTCATCTTTTCGTTGAAGAAGTCATACAATGATTATATGGCTGCCGCAAAGATAATCATGCGGCAGCTGTTTTATATTTTAAATAATTGATGAGGTATTTATGAGACTTGATAAATTTCTGGGGGCATGTGGGCTTGGAACAAGAAAACAGATTAAAGAGTTCATAAAAAACGGTATGGTTTCAATTGATGGTGAGATAGCAAAAAAGCCGGAAATATCCATAGATCCAGCCGTAAACAGCATATTGTTTTCAGGTGAGAGTCTGACTGATGACTATAAGGAATTTAGATATTATCTTCTTTATAAACCACAAGGTGTGGTTTCTGCAACCAGGGATAACCATGACACAACAGTTCTGGATCTTATTGATACCGGATTTGATAAAAATCTTGCGCCTGTTGGAAGACTTGATAAGGATGCCGAGGGTCTTCTTATTATTACAAATGATGGCAAGCTTTCTCATAGACTTTTATCGCCCAAGAAGCATGTTGAAAAAGAGTATGAGGTTCATACTAAAAAGCCTGTATCTGAAAATGATATAAAAAGGCTTGAAGAAGGTGTCGATATAGGAGACGAAGAGCCTACACTTCCTGCAAGGGCATTTGTAAAAGATGAAATTCTTCATCTTATAATACATGAAGGACGTTTTCATCAGGTAAAGCGAATGCTTGAAGCAGTTGACAACGAAGTCGTTTTTCTTAAAAGGATCAGAATGGGAAATCTTTGTCTTGATCCGTCGCTAGAACCCGGAGAGTACAGGGAACTTACCGATGAAGAACTGGATTTATTGAAATAAGAGGAGAGTATGAAAAGAGTAGCAAAAGGTAATTTTGGATATATTGAATATAACAGGAAATTTGCAGCTGTTAGAACATTAATTGCTGTTGCGATATGCCTGATAATATTTTTCACAGGGCTTATAATCTATCATTCCAACAAAAGTATATTTAGTATTATTGCAGCACTTGGATGTTTGCCCACAGGATTGAGTGCAGTTAATTTTGTGATGTATCTGAAGGCTCACCCATGTTCAAAAAAAGCATTTGATTTTATAGAGCAGCATAGAAAAGGCCTCCTTATCAGATATGATTTGGAGATGACAAGTTATGAAGAAAACTATAGTATAGCAGCAGCTGCTGTTCTTGATAAAAATGTGGTCTGCTTTACTGAGAATAAAGAACTAGATATAGCAAACTGTGAAAAGCATATTAGAAATCAGATTGCTCAAAGCGGATATAGCAGCTATACAGTGAAAGTTTTCAAGGATATAAACGCTTTCTGTACAAGGCTTGAGCAGTTGGAGCAGATTCGTCAGGTTAAAAATATCGATCCTGTAGCTATTGAAGATGCATGGGTTCCGGGCACTGTAGAGACTTGTGCTCATGTGCTTTTGTCAATATCACTGTAAATAATATTGGTAACGATATGAGAGAAATAAAAATAGACAGTAATGCAGAGGGAAAACGACTTGATAAGTTTCTTGGAAGCTATTTTTCAGAGTGTTCCATGGGCTTTTTGTTTAAGATGCTGCGAAAAAAGAATATTACACTAAATTCTAAAAAAGCTGATGGTAAAGAAAAACTTAAATCAGGTGATGTTATATCTGTTTTCTTCTCTGATGAAACTTTTGATAAATTTGTAAATAAGCATGCTAAGACCGGAAGATCAGATGATAACAATGAATTATCTGAATTTGAAAAAGCATTCAAAAAGTATCATAATATTGATATTGTTTATGAGGATGATAACATACTTTTGCTAAATAAGCCTGCAGGAATTTTATCCCAAAAAGCTGAAAGAAATGACCTTAGTATGAACGAGTGGCTTCTTGGATATCTCCTTGATAAAAAAGCTATTACTTCGGAGACTCTATCGGTATTTAGGCCATCTGTCTGTAACAGACTGGACAGGAATACTTCAGGACTACTTATATGCTCAAAGTCATTAATCGGAGCTCAAAAGATGTCTGAGATATTAAGGAACCGTTCGCTGCATAAGTTCTATAAGACAATAGTAGTTGGAACGATGGATTCGGATGCAAGTATATACGGTTTTTTATATAAAGATGAAAAAACAAATACCGTAAAGCTTTATAATGAAATACCTAAGTCTGAGAATATCAATACCGGCGATTTTTCCGAGATAAAAACATCTTATAAAGTCTTAAGGAAGGGAATTTTAAATAGCCAGCGAAACAAGACAGTTTTTACTGAGCTTGAGGTGCTTCTTCATACCGGTAAGACTCATCAGATTAGAGCACACCTTGCATCTACAGGGCACCCTATTATTGGTGACTCGAAGTATGGTGATAGCAGAGTAAATTTAAATATTAAGGATGTATTTGGACTTAAATATCAGCTTTTACACTCTTCCAGGCTTGAGTTTCCTCAGATGGAAGGTGAATTGTCCTATTTATCAGGAAAGATATTTGAAGCTGATACTCCGGCTATATATAATAAGATATCAGATAGTTTATTCTAAAAAAATCATTTTAGTTTGTAATTTGAACATTTTTAGGGGAGTTTTTATGGCCACATGGAATTCGAGGGGGCTTCGTGGACAGGCCTTGGAGGAATTGATAAATCGAACAAACGAGAGATATCAGGAAGAGGAACTTGCCCTCATTCAGAAGATTCCAACTCCTATAACTCCGATCAAAATTGATAAAGAGACAAGACATATTACTCTGGCATATTTTGACCAGAAAAGTACCATTGATTATATTGGTGCTGTTCAGGGTATACCTGTCTGCTTTGATGCAAAGGAATGCAGTAAGGATACCTTTGCTCTTGAAAATATCCATCCTCATCAGGTTTCATTCATGGAACGTTTTGAAAAGCAGGATGGCATAGCTTTTTTTCTGATCTACTTCACCTCCAGGGGTGAATTCTATTATTTACCATTTCGACATTTAAAAAAATATTGGGACAGAGCCTTAGCCGGCGGAAGGAAAAGCTTCAGGTATGAAGAGCTTGATCCTGATTTTGTTATATCCAATGATTCCGATGCTTTTATACCTTATTTGAATTTAATACAAAAGGATCTTGAGCAAAGAGATTGACAAATAAATTGTATTCCTATAAACTGAAATAAATTTAATGTAGTAGCGAAGTAGCACGTTAATATACTAAAGTATTTGGGAGACAATTATGAATCGAAGGCTTTTACACACACCTGAAGGGGTTCGAGATTTATACGGAGATAAGTGCAGTGACAGAACCTGGGTCAAAAACATGGTATGCAATCAGATGAAGTTGTTTGGATATGGTGAAATAGACACGCCAACCTTTGAATTCTTTGATGTTTTTGCTGAGGAGATTTCAGATAACAGTGCACGTGAACTTTACAAATTTTTCGACCAGGATGGAATGACTATGGTACTTCGTCCTGATTTCACCCCATCTGTTGCAAGATGTGCAAGCAAGTATTTCCTTGAAGATGATGAACCTGTCAGACTTTGCTATAGTGGCAAGACTTTTCTTAACACACATAGCCTCCAGGGGAAACTTAAGGAGTCAACTGAGATTGGCGCCGAGCTTATGAATGACGGTTCTATTTATGCAGATGCTGAAATGATCGCACTTTTGGTTGAGGCTATTTCAGCTACAGGACTTAATGATTTCAAAGTGAGTATCGGTGATGCTGATTATTATTACGGTATCTGCGAAGAGGCCGGCATCGATTTTGACACGGAGGAAGAGATACGCGAAGAGCTTGTTGACAGAAACACCTTTGCAGCAGACAGAATTATGGAAGAGGCAGAGGTTTCATCAAAATACAGAGAGCTTATAAAAAATGTATCAACCTGTATCGGAAATATAAATGTTCTAAACGAAGCAGGTAAGCTTGTAGATAACAAAAGATCAACTGCTGCCATCAATCATCTAAAGGAATTGTATAAGGTTTTATGCAACTATGGCATTGAAGAATATATATCCTTTGATTTAGGTATGCTAAGTAAATTCAACTATTATACAGGGGTTATGTTTGGTGCTTATACCTATGGTGTTGGAGATGCCATTGCCAAGGGTGGAAGGTATGACAACCTTCTGGAGCGTTTTGGCAAAAGCGCACCATCAATAGGATTTAAGATTAATCTTGATGATCTGATGAATGCATTATACAGACAGAATATCAAGCTTCCGGTTCATAATGATCCGGTAGTGATCGAATACACAAATGACACTTTTGAAAATGCTCTTAATAAAGCAAAGGAGCTAAGAGCTGAAGGTAAGCGTGTGATACTGAAGGGAGCAAACCAATATGAATAATGAAAACAGATATCTGACCTTTGCTCTTGGTAAGGGACGCCTCGTTGATTCTACAATGGAGCTGCTTGAAAAATGCGGTATTCATTGTGAAGAAGTTACAGATAAAAAGACAAGGAAGCTTATATTTACAAATGAAGAGCTGAAGCTGAAATTCTTTCTTGCTAAGGGACCTGATGTTCCTACATACGTTGAATATGGAGCAGCCGATATCGGCATAGTAGGAAAAGATACGATAATGGAAGAAAACCGCAGCGTTTATGAGGTTTTGGATCTTGGATTTGGAAAATGCAGAATGTGTGTATGTGGACCGGAATCTGCCAGAGAGCTTCTTGACCATCACGAGATGATAAAGGTAGCAAGCAAGTATCCAAGAATAGCAAGGGATTATTTTTATAACAGAAAACAGCAAACGGTAGATATTATAAAGCTAAATGGTTCTGTTGAACTTGGACCTATCGTAAAATTATCGGACGTTATAGTTGATATTGTAGAGACAGGAAGTACACTTAGAGAAAACGGTCTGACTGTACTTGAAGAGATATGTCCGTTATCTGCAAGAGTGATTGTAAATCAGGTCAGCATGCAGATGGAGTCTGAAAGAATACATAAGCTGATAAGTGACATGAAGGAGAATCTGTGATGCGAATAGTTGAGCTTAATGATAAAACAAAGGAAGAACTTCTTGATAAGCTTCTTAAGAGGAGCCCATCAAATTATGGCGAATATGAGAAAATTGTTAATGATATAATTACTAATGTAAGAGAAAGAAAAAATGAAGCATTATTCGAATATACTTCAAAATTTGATCATTTTGATCTGACGCCGGATACAATAAAAGTAACAAGAGAAGAAATTGATGAAGCTTATAAAGCTTTGGATGATAACTTTATCGAGGTTATGAAGAAGAGCGCAGAGAATATACGCGTTTTTCACGAGAAACAAAAGAGAACTACCTGGATTGATACAAAGGAAGATGGTTCTATTTTAGGTCAGAGGATAATACCTATCGAGATTTCCGGTGTTTATGTTCCGGGCGGAAAGGCGGCTTATCCTTCAAGTGTTCTGATGAATGTTGTACCTGCAAAGGTTGCCGGAGTTGAAAAAATCGTCATGTGTACTCCGCCGTCAAAAGATGGAAAGGTAAATCCCGGTACACTCGTGGCAGCTGATATTGCAGGTGTTACAGATGTATATAAGGTTGGTGGTGCGCAAGCTATAGCTGCCATGGCATTTGGAACTGAATCTATACCAAAAGTTGATAAGATAACAGGCCCAGGCAATATATTTGTTGCGCTGGCAAAAAAAGCATGCTTCGGCTATGTATCTATTGATTCCATAGCTGGTCCCTCTGAGATACTTGTTATAGCTGATGAAAAGGCTAATCCAAGATATGTAGCAGCGGATCTTTTGTCTCAGGCTGAACATGACGAAATGGCAAGTGCTATTTTAATCACCACAAGCAGAAAAGTTGCAGAGGATGTATCCAAAGAAATTGAAAAATTTACAGCTAAGCTTGAAAGGGCTGAGATTATAAATAAATCGCTTGACAACTATGGTTATACATTTGTGGCTGAAAATATGGATGATGCCATAGAGGCAGCAAATGCCATTGCTTCAGAGCACCTTGAAATAATCACAGCTAATCCCTTTGAGGTGATGCCCAAGATCAAGCACGCCGGTGCAATTTTCCTAGGAGCATATTCATCAGAGCCGCTTGGTGATTATTTTGCAGGACCAAACCACATCCTTCCCACAAATCAGACTGCAAGATTCTTTTCACCTTTATCTGTTGATGATTTTGTTAAGAAGACAAGTATTATTGCATATTCTGAAGAAGGGCTCAGAGGAGTTCATAAGGATATTGAATTATTTGCAAAAAATGAAGGCTTAACAGCGCACGCAAATTCAATTGCTGTTCGTTTTGAGGAGGACTGATATGTCGAGAAAAGCTACAGTTACCAGAAAAACCGGAGAAACTGACATTACCGTTGAAATTGATCTTGATGGCAGTGGTATGTCGCAGATAAATACAGGCATAGGTTTTTTTGATCATATGCTTTCTGCTTTCGCAAGACATGGCTTTTTTGATCTTACGGTAAATGTAACGGGAGATACTTACGTTGACGGACATCACACTGTTGAGGACACCGGTATTGTTATAGGTAATGCTATTTCACAAGCACTTGGTGACAAGAAGGGTATTAAAAGATACGGTAACTTTCTTCTTCCCATGGACGATGCTCTGGTACTTTGCGCAATTGATCTCTGCGGCCGACCTTATTTTGATATGGATGCTGAATTTTCAAGCCCAATGGTTGGAGCATTTGATACACAGCTTGTCAGAGAATTTTTCTATTCTGTATCATACGGAGCCATGATGAATTTGCATCTTAGAGTTATTACAGGTCTTAATGATCATCATAAGATTGAAGCGATGTTTAAAGCGTTTTCAAAAGCATTGGATGAAGCGACTTCATTTGATGAACGAATAAAGGATGTTCTTAGTACTAAGGGGGCGCTTTAACCTGTACCTGAGACTTGCCTGAAAATATATGTATTTTGAATAGAGGAGAATCGAATTTATGCTGAAAAAATTTGTGCCATGCATTTACTTACTTCACGGGAAGGCTGTGTCATCTCTTGAAAATGCAGACGCTCTGGATATGTCACCGGTTTTACTTGCGGAAAAATATGATAATGATGACTGCGATGCTTTGATTATTTTCGATATGTCTGATGGTGACAGGGAACATGAGGAATCGCTTGATATTATCAAGGATATATGCAGCAAGGTATCCTGCGATGTGTATGGCGCAGGCAATGTTAAGCGTATGGAGGACATAAAGAAGCTTTTATATGCCGGATGTAAAAAGGCCTGCCTCAACTTTTCAAAACAGGAAAATATTGATATTTTGCAGGAAGTTTCAGAAAAGTTTGGGAAGGATAAAATTTGCATATGCTTTACTGAAACTGACAGAATTTCTGAATATGAAGACAATATCAGAAAGTATTCTTCAGAACTGATTTTATTAAAAAGCTCTGAAATAAAGAAAACTTTTGACATTGATATGCCCACAATTTTATGTATCCCTCATTTATCACTTGATAAAATGATCGATCTTATGTCAAATCCTACGGTAAGCGGTTTATCAGGTTCTGCTATTAACAGAAATTCAGCAGATATCAGGAATATGAAAAATATTTGTGCTGAAAATGACCTGGCAGTTAACAGGATGATACCGGAATTTAAATGGGAAGATTTTAAGAAAAATTCAGACGACATGGTTCCTGTTGTTGTTCAGGATTACAGAACTGATGCAGTTTTAATGGTTGCATATTTTAATGAAGAATCTTATTACAAGACCATTGAGACAGGAAGAATGACATATTTTAGCAGAAGCAGAAATGAGCTTTGGCTTAAGGGAGAAACTAGCGGACATTTCCAGTATGTGAAAAAGCTTACGGCTGACTGCGACATGGATACTATTCTTGCAAAGGTTAAACAGGTGGGTGCTGCATGCCATACCGGTAGCTATTCATGCTTTTTTAATGAAATAGCTTCAAAAAAATATACTGAAAAAAATCCTCAGAAGGTGCTTGATAGCGTATTTTCAGTTATAAACGACCGCAAAGTAAATCCTCGAGAGGGATCTTACACCAATTATCTTTTTGACAAGGGACTTGATAAGATCCTTAAGAAGGTTGGCGAAGAAAGTACAGAGATGGTTATTGCGGCAAAAAATGAAAATTCAAATGAACTCATTTACGAAATGGCAGATTTCTTGTATCATATGATGGTACTTATGTCAGAAAAAGGAATTGGCTGGGAAGAGATTACGGATGAACTTGCCAGACGTTAATGAACGCCTTTTTCAATTTATAATTTTTTGAGGTGTAATTTGAACGAAAAATTAGCTTTATCAGATGAGATCCTTCTTAGCATTGGGAAGCCGGAGAGATATATTGGCGGCGAAGTTAACAGTGCTATGAAGGATTTGTCTGACATAAAAATAAGATTTGCTTTTTGTTTTCCTGATGTTTATGAGATAGGTATGTCGCATCTGGGAATACAGATTCTTTATGGTCTTTTTAATGAATATGATGATGTATGGTGTGAGCGGGTATTTTCTCCATGGGCTGATATGGACAGTGTCATGAGGGAGAAGAATATTCCGCTTTTTGCTTTGGAATCACAGGATCCTGTGAAAAATTTCGATTTTCTCGGATTCACTCTGCAATATGAAATGTGCTATACAAACATCCTACAGGTTCTTGATCTGTCAGGCATTCCACTTTATACAAAGGACAGAACCTGGGATGATCCTATTGTAATAGGTGGCGGGCCATGTTCTTATAATCCTGAGCCTATAGCCGACTTCTTTGATCTTTTCTATATTGGCGAAGGTGAAACACGATATCGTGAGCTTTTTGATCTATATGAAGAAGCTAAGGAAAAAGGAATAACCAGGGAAGAGTTCTTATATGAGTGCTCTAAGATCCATGGGATTTATGTTCCTTCACTTTACAGCATAGACTATCACGAGGATGGCACTATTAAGGCCATTAATACACTAGAGGATGATGTTCCAAAAGTTGTAGAAAAGGAAATATGCCTCGATATTACAGAGAGCTATTATCCAATGAAACCTGTTATGCCTTTTATTAAAGTAACTCAGGACAGAGTTGTCCTCGAGGTTATGCGAGGCTGTATCAGAGGCTGCAGATTCTGCCAGGCCGGTCAGCTCTACAGACCCTTAAGAGAGAGGGATGTTAATAAGCTAAAAGAGTATGCAATGACTCTTATTAAGAATACAGGTTATGAAGAGATTTCTCTAAGCTCGCTTAGTACCAGTGATTATACAGGCCTAAATGAGCTCCTGGATTTCCTTATAGATTACTGCAATCAACATAAGGTTAATATTTCTCTTCCTTCTCTTAGAATTGACGCGTTTTCTCTTGATGTAATGAGTAAGGTTCAGGATGTTAAGAAGTCTTCACTGACATTTGCTCCTGAGGCAGGTACTCAGAGGATGAGAAACGTTATAAATAAAGGACTTACTGAAGAAGATATCCTTAAGGGCGCTCATGAGGCATTTGAGGGCGGTTGGAATAAAGTAAAACTGTACTTTATGCTGGGGCTTCCCGGTGAGACAAAAGAGGATATTGAAGGCATTGGCGATATAGCAAATAAGATTGCAGTTGAATACTTCGAGACAGTGCCAAAAGAGAAGAGAAACGGAAGAACTATTGAAATAACCGCAAGTACTTCATTTTTTGTACCAAAACCGTTTACGCCTTTTCAGTGGGCATCAATGAATACAAAGGAAGAATTCCTGGACAAAGCAAGCATTACCAGAAAAGGAATAATGTCACAGCTTAATCAAAAGCACATTAAATACAACTGGCATGAAGCTGATGCAAGTATGCTTGAAGGCATATTGGCACGTGGTGACAGAAGACTTTCAAAGGTCATTTATAATGTATACAAGCGAGGCTGCATCTTTGATGCATGGAGCGAGTATTTCAAAAATGATATTTGGATGGAAGAAATGGAAAAAGCAGGTCTTGATCCATTATTCTATGTAAAGAGAGAAAGAACAAAGGATGAAATTCTTCCCTGGGACATGCTTAATTGTGGCGTTTCCAAAGAATTCCTGTGGCGCGAATGGGAAAATTCAAAAGAAGGCAAGGTTTCACCAAACTGCAGAAAGTCATGTATGGGGTGTGGCGGCGCTAATTACGGTGTAGGAATCTGCTTCCAGACAAAGACAGGTATATAATAATTTATGATTAAGGCTTCTTTGCTTTAAAGAAGATGGCACAGAGTGCCGGATAAGGATATTGATGAAAAAGTTACGATTGAAATTCACGAAACATGGTCCTATCCGCTTTCTCGGACATCTCGATGTGATGAGATATGTTCAGAAGGCTATAAGACGAGCTGAAATAGATATTAAATACAGTGAAGGATACAGTCCTCATCAGATTCTGTCATTTGCACAACCCTTAAGTGTGGGTTCTACAACAGATGGTGACTATATGGACATGACCGTTATGAGCATGGACAGTGCTTCTTCTGTAATGGATGCGTTAAACGGCGCTATGAACGAGGGCATTGTAATAACTGCTATTTGTGAGCTTCCCGATAAATGTGAAAATGCGATGACCAGCGTTGCAGCTGCAGAATATCTTATTTCATTCAGAGATGGCAAAGCACCTTCTTTTGATATTGAAAAAACCTTTGGTGAGTTTATGAGCCAAAAGGAGATACTTGCAGTTAAAAAGACTAAAAACGGTGAGAAGACAATAGATATTAAGCCGCTTATTTATAAGTGGGAGATTTTACCTGATAATAAAATACACGTATTGCTGTCTGCCGGAAGCAGCTCAAACCTCAAGGCTGCACTTTTGATTGATTCTCTCTTTAGTTTTGCCAATGAGGAGATGAAGGAATTTGCTGCAGTCTACCATAGACTTGATACCTACCTCTCAGGAACCGATGAAAAAGGGTTCTTTGTTCAGCCAATGATTCCTGAAAGTATGTCAGGGTTGTCTTTTGCAAACGATTCTGATTTATCACAAGGGAAAATATATGTGTGAAGTCATTATAACCAACTGGCATGAGCATCTTACACTGATTGGGTTTAAAGATAATAAAGTTCAGATGCTGGATGTCCTCGATCAGGATGACAGGACCGGGAACATATATGTGGGTAGAGTTGAGAATCTTCTTACTAATCTGAATGCTGCATTTGTTAGATTTCAGAAGGATGGAGGAAAACACGGAATAGGTTTTTTGCCTCTTAGAGCACTTGATCCCAAACTGATATTAAACAGAGTTGTAGGAAGTCCTGATGAATTGAAGGCAGGCGACATCGTACTTGTTCAGGTAAGCGTCGAAGAAATGAAGACAAAACAGGCCAGACTTACCGGCAGGATAGATATTGAAAAAAGCGATTTTAACGGAGATATGGAGCAGCTTATTTCCGTAGCAAGAACTCGAACTGAATATCAGAGAATAAGTAATGAATCAGTAAGTACAGCGCTTTATATAAAAAATATCTGTGATAATTTGAAAATAATTACTGATGATAAGCATTTAAAAATAATAACAGATGTGACTTCCGTTTATAATGAGTTAATTGAAAATAAATGTTTTTTTGAAGAAGTAAGCATCGAGTATTACGATGAAGAAGAAAAGCGTCTTCCTTTATCAGTGTGCTACAGTCTGATAAGTAAAACCGAGGATTTATTTAAAAAGAAGGTATGGCTTGATTCAGGTGCTTTTCTCGTAATAGAACAAACAGAGACACTTAACCTTATAGATGTAAATTCCGGTAAGGCTTTGAAAAAAAGTGAAGATTTCTTTTTACAGTTAAATATGGAGGCTGCAAGAGAAGCTTACAGACAGATACGTCTTAGAAACTTATCGGGAATGATTCTGATAGACTTTGTATCACTAAAAAAAGCCGATTCAAATGAGAAGCTTATCTCATATATAAAGAATCTGATTCGAAATGATCCAATGCATTTGTCACTTATTGATATGACTAAGCTTGGAATCATTGAATTCACAAGAGATAAAAGTAAGAAATCTCTAAGAGAAACTATTGACATCAGAAAAATGTGATGTTATTATTCAGTAGTATGCCGCTTAACGAGGTATAAGTGGATTAATTTTTCCCACCATAGTTAGCGAGATTTGGAAGAAGGAGGTGCCTTATGTACGCAATTATAGTTACTGGTGGTAAGCAGTACAAGGTTTCCGAGGGCGACGTTATTCGTGTTGAGAAGCTTGACGTAGAAGCCGGAAAAGAAGTTACATTTGATAATGTTATTGCAGTAAATGATGACAAGACTCTTAAGGTTGCTGGTGATGTAGCAGGCGCTAAGGTTAGTGCAACTGTTATGGAACAGGGCAAGGGCAAGAAGGTTATCGTTTATAAGTACAAGAGTAAGACCGGTTATCACAAGAAGAACGGTCACAGACAGTGCTTCACAAGCGTGAAGATTGATAAGATTTCACTGTAATCTTGTAGATGAGTGTTTGCAGATATGACAAATATCATTATTAGAAAAAACAAAGATGGCGAATACCTGGGCTTTAAGCTTGAAGGGCATGCCGGTTCCGGAGAATATGGTAAGGACATAGTTTGTGCTGCTATTTCTATTTTGAGCATAAATACTGTCAATTCTTTGGAAAAGTTTACTGATGATAATTTCACCTGTGATGCTGATCCCGAACGGGGATATATTGAAGTCAAAAGCGAAGGTGGCTTTTCAAAGGATGCAGATCTTTTGATGAGATCATTTGAGTTGGGCATTACCGGAGTCTACAAACAATATGGAAATGAGTTTTTGAACATTAAATTCGAGGAGGTATAAGTCATGTTGAATATGGACCTTCAATTTTTTGCTCATAAGAAGGGAGTCGGATCCACAAAGAATGGTCGTGATTCCGAGTCTAAGCGTCTTGGAGCAAAGAGAGCTGACGGACAATTCGTAAAGGCTGGAAATATTTTATACAGACAGCGTGGCACTCATATTCATCCCGGTGTAAATGTTGGTATCGGTAAAGATGATACACTTTTTGCACTCGTTGATGGTGTGCTTCGTTTCGAACGCAAAGGCCGCGACAAGAAGCAGGCTAGCGTTTATGCTGTAGAGAAGTAATCAGTATCGTTATGCATTGGGCTCCAAACATGTTATTGTTTGGAGCCTTTTTTAAACTTTATTTGTTTCGGAAATAACTGGCGTTTATAGAGGAGAGTAAAATGCCCGCATTTGTAGATAGAGCAAGAATATTTGTTAAGAGCGGAAAAGGTGGCGATGGACACGTTTCTTTCAGACGTGAGAAATTTGTTGCTAATGGCGGACCCGATGGCGGTGACGGAGGAAAAGGCGGAGACGTAATTATTAAAGTTGATCTCGGCATTAATACTTTGTCTGATTTTCATTATGGCGGAAAATACAAAGCTGAAAATGGCGAAGACGGTGGAAAAAGACGCTGTCATGGAAAAAACGGATCTGACATTATAATTAAAGTTCCTCAGGGAACAGTAATAAAGGAAGCTTCCAGCGGCAAGGTCATCGTTGACATGTCAGGTGATACAAATGAATTTATTCTTTTGAAGGGTGGCAGAGGAGGAAATGGTAATATGCATTATGCAACAAGTACCATGCAGGCTCCAAGATATGCCCAGCCCGGACAACCCGCCAAGGAACTTGAGATATTACTTGAGCTTAAGATGATTGCAGATGTGGGACTTGTTGGTTTCCCTAATGTAGGTAAATCTACATTTTTGACTAAAGTTAGTAACGCCAAACCCAAGGTTGCTAATTATCATTTTACAACCCTTACACCTATACTTGGAGTTGTAAGCCTGAATGATGCAAGAGGTTTTGTTGTTGCTGATATTCCCGGGCTTATTGAAGGAGCTGCTGACGGGGCAGGTCTTGGACATGAATTTTTAAGACATATTGAGAGAACAAGAATCATGATTCATGTAGTTGATGCTGCAGGAACAGAGGGTCGAGATCCTTTTGAAGATATAGAAGCAATCAATAATGAGCTTTCTAAATATAATGCAGATATCACCAAGAAACCGCAAGTAATTGCAGCTAATAAGATAGATATGCTTCCTGATGGAGAAAATTCTGAGATTATTCAAAAGCTTCGAGATAAATTTGAGCCACAGGGTGTTAAGGTGTTTGCTACATCAACCTTGACTGGCAAAGGAATTAATGAACTGTTATACTATATTAGCAGGGAACTTGATAATCTTGGTGAAGAGACTGTTGTATTTGAAAGCGAATACGACCCTGAAGTAGAGCTTAAGACAGAAAACGAAGCATTTACGGTTGAATACGATCCGGAAGAGAAGGAATATGTTATCGAAGGACCTAAGATCGAAAAAATGCTTGGTTATACAAATCTTGATTCTGAAAAAGGCTTTGCGTTTTTTCAGAATTTCCTTGTCGATAATGGTATTCTTGATCAGCTTGAAGCTCTCGGCATTCAGGAGGGAGATACTGTACGTATGTACGGTAATAGATTTGATTATTACAGAAATGCAGATACAGAACCGGGGTCTGAAGCAGACATTGACGATTCTGAGCATGATGATGATATAGATTTTGATTCGGAGGAAAATGATGAATTTAACGAGTAAACAGAGATCTTATCTTAAAGGCCTTGCTATGAACTTAGAGCCCGTATTTCAGATTGGTAAGGCATCCGTTACTCCGGAAGTAACAGAGAGTGTTCTTGAATGTTTTAATAATAAAGAACTGATAAAGGGTTCTGTTTTAAAGAACTGTACGGATGATGTTAAGGAAGTAGCAAATACTGTTGCTGAGAGAACAAGATCTACTCTTGTACAGGTTATTGGAAGAAAATTTGTTCTTTACAAACCTTTTCATGAAGATCCTGAGATAAAGCTTCCTAAATAATTTTTATAAATCTGGTTTTACTATCCTGAAATTGAGTTTATATAATGGTATATAGCTAGCGTGGTAGTTTTTTATCTGTATCATAATAAATAAAAAAAGGTGGCACAGTAGATATGGCAGCAAGAAAAATCGGTATTTTAGGCGGTACATTTGATCCAATTCATAACGCACATCTTATTTTGGGAGAAGCAGCGAGAGAGCAGTTTGGACTCGACAGAATTATATTTATGCCCAGTGGGCGTCCTTATATGAAGGACATAACTACAAACATAACATCAGGCGATCTCAGATATCAGATGGTTAAGCTTGCGATAGACAGTAATCCTTATTTTACAGCTTCACGCCTTGAGATTGATCGCGAAGGTAATACGTACACTATAGATACACTTTATGAACTTGAGAAGATGTATCCGGGAGATGAAATTTATTTCATACTTGGCGGTGATACCTTTAAACAGATCGAAAGTTGGTATAAAAGCGAAGAGATATTTAAACATTGCATAATTCTTGCTGCAATCAGAAACAATATGTCAATCGCTGATATGGATGAACAGAGAAGATATCTTCATGATAAATATGGTGCTGATATTAGAATTCTTCAATATAAAAATATTGAGATATCCAGTAGCGATATCAGAGCCAGAATTATGACAGGAAGATCAGTAAGATATATGCTTCCTGAATCAGTTATAGAATTTGCCAGCCTTAAAAATATCTACAACGGTATGGCAGCTTCAAATGAAGACGATGATATGAAAATATATCACGGTTGATTCTGAGGAGGATTTTCTTTTTTATTATGAAAATAATTGAGATTTCACACAAACTCCGAAAAGAAATGAAGCTTGTTCTAAATGCTGACAGATTCGATCACACACTTGGCGTTGCTTATACAGCTGCCAACATGGCTGCAGTTCATGATGTTTCTATTGAGAAAGCATTAATAGCAGGCTACCTTCATGATTGCGCCAAAAACCTTGATCATGATGAGCAGGAAAGAATCTGTAATAAATATAATGTTGAGCTTTCTGATATAGAGAAAAGAAACCCGTCTTTGATTCATGCCAAAGCAGGAATGTGCCTTGCTGAACACAAGTATGGATATGATGATGATGAGATATTGGGGGCTATAAGATGGCATACCACAGGACATCCAGGAATGACTAAGCTTGAAAAAATCGTATTTATAGCAGATTTTATTGAGCCAAACAGAAAGCCTTTGGAGCATATGGATGTTATTCGCAAGCTTGCATATCAAAGTCTTGATGAATGCATGCTCAAAATTCTTGAGGACACTATTAATTATCTTAAGAATATTGATAAAGAATGTGATCCAATGACCTGGCAAACCTATGAATATTATTTTAAGAAGGATAAAAACAATGACTGAACATTCTATTGAAAATTCTAAAAACATGGTTAAGCTTGCGGTTAATGCACTTGAGGATACTAAAGGACTTGATATTGAAATAATTGATATCAGTGAAGTATCTACTCTTGGTGATTATTTCATAGTTGCAAGCGGAACAAACCGTTCTCAGATACAGGCTATGGCTGACAGAGTTGAGGAAACTTTAGGCAAAGCAGGCTATGAGAAAAAAGATATCGAGGGATATGAGAGTGCTTTTTGGATTCTCCAGGACTTTGGCGATATAATTGTTCATATTTTTGATCAGGAAAATAGATTATTCTATGACCTTGAGAGAATTTGGAGAGATGGTAAGCATATTACGAAGGATGAATTATTGTAATTAATTTCAGAACAGAATAATTATGAAAAAAACGCTGTATGAATTATTTGATTCATACAGCGTTTTTTTTTAATTTTTATCATACTAAATTTTCTTAGTACAATCTAAGAACACCAAATACTCTGCCTAGGATCTCACAATCATCTACTATTATGGGATCCATGGTATCATTCTCGGGCTGAAGTCGGATATGTCCTTTTTCTTTATAGAAAGTCTTAACAGTAGCCGAGTCATCAATGAGTGCAACAACCTGCTCTCCATTTTTGGCGGTATCGCATGCTTCAACAAAAATGCGGTCACCATTAAAAATACCGGCATTTATCATTGAATCACCCTTGACATTAAGTATGAACATTTGTCCCTTAGGGCACATTTCAGCAGGAATAGGGAAGTAACTGTCAATATTCTGCTCAGCTAAAATAGGAGTTCCTGCAGCAACCTGACCGACAACAGGAATGTTAACCATCTCTGTCCTTATCATATTAAAGGAGTCATCACAAATCTCTATGGTGCGAGGCTTGGTGGGATCACGCTTGATATAACCGTTTTTCTCCAATGTCTCAAGATGGGAATGCACTGATGAGGTGGATTTTAAATGTACAGTTTCGCAAATTTCGCGAACAGTGGGCGGATAGCCTTTATCCAATATTTTTTCTTTGATAAAATCGAGAATTTCCTGTTGCTTTTCACTGATTTTTCTTTTTTCCATAGTTATCCTCCATTATTAAGAACCTATGTTCAGATTAACATTAATTCTTAAAAAAAGCAAATATATGTTCGCTGTACTTTTTATTGGACAGGTGATTGTATAGACTAAATACATAAGATATTTGAATTAATCACAAAACACTCACATTTCTGTGAGTGTCCTGCGATTTTCTTATGAGGGGGAGATAGTGTGATTTGGTTTATCAACTACCTTGATTAAGATAATACAGAAAAAATATGAACATTTTATGAACACAAACGAATGATTTTTTTAAGATTATTTATGTTTGACTTAAGTACAAATGTTCGAAAAAAGCATTGACAAAAGAATGGATGTTCGATATATTTGTTTTAAAGAACAATTGTTCGCAACGTTTGTTCGCCTAATGGAGGAGAAAATGATGAATACTACTGCAATCAATAACAGAGTTAATTATTCCGACAATAACAGATATAGAAAATCTGCTATGGTCAAAAGAAAAAAAGAGCTTATCGTTAAAAGACGATTAATTGCTCTGGGCATTTTATTATCTGTTGCTGCTTTCCTCATCGTTATTCTTACTTTTTCCTTTAGTTCAGATGCCAGCAATATGAATAATGAAGATTACAGATATTATACATTTATAAGCGTTAAATCCGGAGACTCTGTATGGACTATTGCAGAAGAGCACATGGATGATCTTCATTATAGGAATACTAAGGAATATGTTGCTGATATTGCCAATATAAATAAGATTTCTCCTGATGCCAAACTTAATTCCGGTACTAATCTCATAATTCCATATTATTCTGACATACTGAAATAATTATTTATGGGAAACTACATTATCAATAATAGTATCCAAATATTTATGTTAAATTATATTACTTTTGCCAATAGCAATTCTCATATGAGAATTGCTATTATATTTTAGAAAAATTTAATAATTAACTTTGGAGGTATGTCATGTTATTTCAACTTTACGGCACAAGTGCCGGGTATCAACTCATAGGCTGGGTCCTTGTTTTTGTCGGACTTATTCTTATGAATGAGATAGGCCGCAGAACAAAGCTTGGCGGTATTTTAGTATTTGTTATTATCCCTACGATTCTAACAGTATATTTTATAGCAGCTCATATGGGCGCGTTCGGCGGAAAAGCAAATCCTACAGTAGCTTTTATGGATGGATGGTTCCACTATTTTAAACTTTACGCAGCTGATATCGGATGCGTAGGCTTCATGATGATCAAATACAAATGGGGCATTGGTAAGGAAAAATGGTTTGCATGGTTTCCATGGGCTATTGTTGCAGCAAACATTATGATAGCTAATGTTTCCGATTTAGAATCTGCTCTGGCTGCATTTAGCATTTCAGGCAACTTAAGCGGTGCATGGTGGGCATCAAATGAAGGTGTATTCATTTATGGCGGATGGTGGAACGTAGTCAATGCCATTGCAGGTATGATCAATATTTTCTGTATGACAGGCTGTGTTCATCTTTATACTTCTAATGATAAGAACCACGCAGATATGCTTTGGCCTGATATGACAGTTTGGTTTATCCTTGCATATGATGTATGGAACTTTGAATATACTTATTTGAATCTTCCTACACATTCCTGGTATTGTGGTGTAGCTCTTCTTCTTGCTCCTACATTTGCTAATGCATTCTGGAATAAGGGAGCATGGATTCAAAATCGTGCAAATACACTTGCCATATGGTGCATGTGGGCACAGGTTGTTCCCGGATTCCAGCTTAGCAGCAAATTTGCAGCAGCGCTTCCTTCAATTTACGGTGGAGCTACAGAGAACGGTATTACAACAATGGATCTCTATGCTAAGGCAATTGAGCTTTATAATTCAGGAAATGGTAAGACAGCAGCTGCAGGTGAGATCATTTCTTCAATGGGAATAACAGCTGATCCCAGAATGCAGGGCTTTGTTGCAATCCTGGCTATAGTTATAAACGTAATTTGTATCAGTGAAATCATAAAGAGAGCATCTAAACTTGGTAAAAATCCTTATGCTAATGAGGTATTTGGTGATACAAAAGACTTTAAGCTTGCAATCGAGAGAGCAGAGAAAGCATAAAAAGTATTATATTACATTTCATGAATATAGAGGGCGCGGCAAAGCCCTCTATAATTGACTAACGGACAAATGGAGGAGATTGTAATGGGGAGAAAACCACCCTTTAAACCTGACTATGTAAAAGAGGACGCCGTTTTGCGTGAGCCTATAGTCAAACTTGGAAAAATGATAACAGACCGGGTTCCTTATCATCTCGGTATAAAAAAGCTTACAAATGATGATCCTGAATATTGGGCACTTGCAGCAATAGCGACTGATGAAGAAGCAGAACTCGCACTAAAAATGGGCGTAAGAAAGCCTAAGACCTTTGATCAGCTTAAAGCAATTTCCGGAATTGAGCCCGGACACTTGCAGGAACTTTTGGATCATATGTCATGGACAGGTCTTGTCGAGTATAACTGGGAAAATGCAAACAGAGAGAAACAGTATCTTGTACCTATGTATGTTCCTGGTAGTGCTGAGTTTACAAATATGAACAAAGAACTTATAGATGCACATCCTGAGATGGGCAGGTTCTTTGACTATATGACCACACTTCCTCTCGAAAAGATTACTCCAATGGTACCTCCGGGAGGCGCAGGAATAGGTATGCATGTTATTCCTGTTGAAAAAGCCATTGATATGAATAATGAGTCAATTTCAATCGAGCATATTTCACACTGGCTTGATAAATACGAAGGTAAATATGCAGCAAGTCCATGTTCATGCCGTCGGTCACGTAAAACATACGGCGAAGGATGTGCAGATGATGAGATGGATTGGTGCATTGCAGTCGGTGATATGGCCGATTATGTGGTTGAGACCGGCAAGGGCGGTAGATATATCACCAAAGAAGAGGCTCTCGCTATTTTTAAGAAGGCTGAAGATAACGGCTTTGTACATCAGATTACCAATATTGACGGTGAGAATAAGATATTTGCTATTTGCAATTGTAATGTAAATGTATGTTATGCGCTAAGAACATCACAGCTTTATAATACACCCAACATGTCACGTTCAGCATATGTTGCCAGAGTCACAAAGGAAGATTGTGTTGCCTGTGGACGTTGTGTAGAGGTATGTCCTGCAGGCGCAGTTAAACTTGGTCAAAAACTGTGCAAAAAGGATGGATCTGAAGTTACATATCCTAAACATGTTCTTCCTTCTGAAAAGAAGTGGTCTGAAGCTGATTGGGATTGGGATTACCGTGATAATAACAGGATTAACTGTTATGATTCCGGTACGGCACCTTGTAAGACCGCATGTCCTGCACACGTAGCTGTACAGGGATACCTTAAGCTCGCTGCGCAGGGCAAGTATACTGAAGCACTTGAGCTTATCAAGAAAAATAATCCACTTCCTGCTGTCTGTGGTCATATCTGTAACAGAAGATGTGAAGAAGCTTGTACCAGAGGAACAATCGATCAGGCTGTAGCAATTGATGAAGTAAAGAAATTTATTGCAGCAAGAGATCTTAATGCAAAAACACGATTTATACCCAAGAAGGTAGTACCTAAGGTTCAGGGCGAATTTGATGAAAAAATAGCAATCATTGGTGGAGGCCCTGCCGGATTATCATGTGCCTTCTATCTTGCTGAAAAGGGTTACAAGCCTACTATTTTTGAAAAAAATAATAAAGCCGGTGGAATGCTTGTTTATGGTATTCCTTCTTATAAACTTGAAAAGGATGTTGTACAGGCTGAAATTGATATCATAAAGGAAATGGGTGTTGATATCAAAACCGGTGTTGAAGTAGGAAAAGATGTAACTATTGATGAACTTAGAACTCAGGGCTATAAGGCTTTCTACATAGCTATAGGATGTCAGGGAGGCAGAAAAGCCGGTGTTCCTGGTGAGGATGCACAGGGAGTTGTAACTGCAGTTGATTTTCTTCATGCGGTTACTGATGATGAGAGTCTTAAAGTTAAAGGAAATGCTGTTGTAATCGGCGGCGGTAATGTCGCAATTGATGTAGCCAGAAGTGCTGTCAGATGCGGAGCAGATAATGTTAAGCAGTTCTGCCTTGAGAGCAGAGATATTATGCCTGCATCTGATGAAGAGGTAGCCGAAGCAGAGGAAGACGGAGTAGAGATAAACTGCGGCTGGGGACCTAAAGAAATTCTTACAGAGAATGGAAAAGTTAAAGGCATTATACTCAAAAAATGCGTCTCTGTATTTAATGATGACCATAGGTTTAATCCAAAGTATGATGAGAGCAATACATTAACTGTTGAATGCGAACATGTATTTTTAAGTATCGGGCAGAGCATTGTATGGGGGAATCTGTTAGGAGGATCCAGAGTAGAACTTGGAAGAGGCAACGGAGCAGTAGCGGACAGCCTTACATATCAGACAGCAGAGCCTGATATTTTTGTAGGTGGTGATGTATATACCGGACCTAAATTTGCTATTGATGCAATTGCTGCAGGAAAACAGGGTGCCATTTCAATACATCGCTTTGTACAGCCTGACTCATCGCTCACAATCGGAAGAAATCGCAATGATTTCAAGGAACTGGATAAAAACAATATTCTGATAAAAGATTATGATACCTGCAAGAGACAGATTCCGGGGAAAAATGATAGTATAGCGGATCCTTCTCATTCATGGCGTGATGCCAAGCTTGTTTTTACAGAGGAACAGGTTAAGGCTGAGACAGCAAGATGTTTGTCATGCGGTGCATCTATCGTAGATACAAATAAATGTATAGGATGCGGTCTTTGTACAACAAAATGCGAATTTGATGCTATCCATCTTTACAGAGAGAACCCTGAGTGCAGTGTAATGAGACGAAGTGAAGATAAGCTTAAATATATATTGCCTTATGCTACCAAGCAGAAAGTCAATATAAGGCTTAAGAGAAAGAAAAAAGATAAATAAGATTATGTTTTATCATATATGTGAGGTTAGAAATGCATGAATTAGGCGTGGTTTTTCATATTATTGATGACCTTAAAGAGGTAGCGGCAGATAACAATATCGAGAAGATTGCATCAGTAACAATTCAGCTTGGAGAAGTATCTTCCGTAATTCCACATTTCCTTACAGATGCATGGAAGTGGGCTTCTTCCAAACAAAAATTTGTGGCGGGCACAAAACTTAATATCGAACCTATTCCGGCTATAACAGAGTGCTCTGATTGCGGTAAACAGTATGGAACCATAGCTCATGGAAGAATATGTCCTTTCTGTGGAAGTGAGAAAACATATCTTGTTCAGGGCAATGAATTTGTTATAAAAGAACTTGAAGTTGAAGAGTGAAAATCTTTATGTTTTGAAGATCAAAAAAATTTGAGTAGAAGAATAACAGCGAAAACAGTGACTATATATATGGTCACTGTTTTTTGTATTAATAAAAACAAATAATATGTACATTTTTAATGACAATATTATTAAATTTTGATAAAATGTATACATGTTGCATAGGAAAAAGCTAATAAATCTAAAAAAAAAAGAATTTTTCCTAAAAATACTAGAATAGGGGGTATTCATAACCATGGCAACGAAGGAGAAAAGAAACGTTATTGTTGGACAGTCAGGAGGACCTACAGCTGCAATTAATTCCTCGCTTGCAGGTGTTTATCGTACAGCCAGAGATCGTGGGTATAAGAAAGTATACGGCATGATCCATGGGGTGCAGGGACTTATGGAAGGTCGATATATAGACCTTGCTGACCACATCAAGACAGGACTTGATGCTGAACTTTTAAAGAGAACACCATCTGCATATCTTGGCTCATGCCGCTATAAGCTGCCTGAGATCTTCGAGAGCAAAGAGACCTACGAGAAGATTTTCCAGATACTTACTGACTTAGAAATTGACTGCTTCATCTACATCGGCGGCAATGATTCTATGGATACCATTAAAAAGCTTTCTGATTATGCTATAATATCAGGCTCTGCTGTGAGATTTGTAGGTTGTCCTAAGACAATTGATAATGATCTGGCTCTTACCGATCACACACCCGGATATGGCTCAGCTGCTAAGTACATTGGTACATCAGTTAAAGAAATCATCCGTGATGGATGGAGTTTAGAGACTGAGCATGGTCAGGTTGTTATAGTTGAGATAATGGGTAGAAATGCAGGATGGCTTACCGGATCAGCCGCTCTTTCAAGAGGCGAAGATTGTGACGGTCCTGATGCAATCTATCTCCCTGAGCTTCCTTTCGATGTTAAGAAGTTTGTCGATAAGGTGAGAAAACTTCTTAAGGAAAAGGCAAATGTAGTTATTGCTATATCTGAAGGTATTCACGATAAGGATGGTAAATACATCAGTGAATATGATAATGGTGTTGAATATGTTGATGCATTTGGCCATAAACAGCTGACAGGAACAGCAAGATATCTTTGCACAGTCCTTTCTACTGAGATTGGCTGTAAGACAAGAGCAATTGAGCTTTCAACTCTTCAGAGAGCTGCAAGCCACTGCGCATCTCGTGTTGACATTCTTGAAGCATATGAGGTTGGTGGTGCTGCAATGAAGGCTGCTGACGAAGGCGATAGCGGTAAGATGGTAGTTATTGAGAGACTTTCCGATGATCCTTATCAGGCAGGAACTGAGGTTAAGGATGTTCACAAGATTGCTAATGATGAGCGTCTTGTTCCCAGAGAATGGATCAATAAGGAAGGCACCTATGTAACTGATGAATTCATTACTTATGTAAGACCTCTTATCCAGGGCGATGTTGGACCTATCATGGTAGATGGTATTCCGAGACATCTGTTTGTACCGGGATTCCAGGAATTACTGTAAAAAACAGTAATTTATAACTCTAAATAATATATTATTACTATAAAAAGCTCCGACTCATTAAATGAGGCGGAGCTTAAATAATATTCATTCTAATCGGAATAAGGATCTATTGTTGCAGCTCTTCGTCTATGCTCGTCTTCAATAGCTGCATAGTGCTTGGCAGTAGTATTTATGTCCTTATGCCCAAGTACATCTGCAACAAGCCTGATATCACCTGTTTCGCGATAGAGAGCAGTACCATATGTACTTCGCATCTTATGAGGTGTAAGCTTTTTGCCTGGTACTGCCATTTGAGTGAATTTTTTTACTAACAGTTCAACACTTCTTACTGTAATGCGTTTTTTTCTAAGTGATAAAAACAGGGCTTTTTCTTTATCATCTGCACATAAAGTAGGGCGCTCAAACTCAATATATTCCTTTAAGGCTTCGGCAGTGGAGCGATTAAAATATAAAATCTGAGTGTTGCCACCTTTTCGAACCACTGAGAAGGAATTTTCTTCAAAATTTAAATCATCAATATCCAAACCAACACATTCTGATACACGAATTCCTGTATTCAGCAAAAGAGTAAAGATTGCTGTATCCCTTAAATTAGTCTTTTCAAGAAGAGCTTTTTGCCTGTCAGATACTTTCATGTCTGTATTTATGACTGTATCCATGAGCGTATTAACTTCTTCTGAATTCATTCGTATAATGTCTTTTTTGGGAGTTTTCTTTCGCTTTGCAGCACCGAGTGTGGGATTATTCTTCAAATAGTGATGCTGACACATAAATTCATAGAAGCCTCTGATTGCAGACATTCTTCTGGCAATCCCTTTTTCTTTGTTAATATGCTTGTTCTCGCCATTATTAAATGATAAAAATCTTTGAAACTCATTTATATCTTCGAAGGATAGACTATCGAGAATTGAAAGATCGATATCTCTGATTTCATCTATATTTTTTAGCAGCGGATTTTTTTCTTTTAAAAACTGAAAAAATGTAATTAGATCGTAAGTATATGATATTACCGTATTTATCTGTGATGTAAGCTCTTTATCATCCAAAAAAGGCATGCAATATACCGGTAGCATGTTTTCTAATTCATGAAGTTTTTCAAGACGCGATAAATGAAGCTTTCTGTTATATTCTGAATCTGCTCCCATAACTCCTCCAATCCATGTCTTTCTGAGGAAAACAAAACCTATTATATTTTAACATAAAGGGAGTGTTTAGGAAGAACATTAGCGGTACTGTTTTTATTTTGCAACAATAATAGCAATAAAATTCTTTAAATCGTCAGATTAGACTACCAAATTTGTGCATTTGTGTTTATAATTTAATATATAGAAAATATTTTGAAGGGAGAGTATAGTATGTGGACAAATTCAATGCTAAAAGAAAATGGTTTGGCAAATTTTAAGAAAAACCGCTGGGCATGTGTTGTAGTTTGCTTGATTTTAGGTATTGCAACAGGAGGTAGCGGAGGTTCAGTAGGAAGCAGAATTGGAAATAGTTCCGGTCAAGCTTCAAATGGACAGTATGACTTCAGTAATATTGACCCGGAAGTTTTAATACCTATTTTAATAACAATTCTTTCAGTTGGCTTCGTTGCTATATTAATAGGCCTTGTACTTAAAATTTGTGTATTTAATCCTCTTGAAGTAGGATGCCAGAGATTCTTTATTGTAAATCGAGTTGAACCAAACGCACAGATTGGTAATGTAGCATTTGGCTTTAAGAGCAATTGGAAGAATATCATGAAGGTTATGTTTTTAACACATCTGTACCTGTTTTTATGGTCACTTTTATGTTTTATTCCCGGAATTGTTAAAAGCTATTCCTACAGACTTGTACCATATCTGCTTGCAGAAAATCCTGACATGACAGCTGATGAAGCTATCACACTTTCAAGACAGATGATGAACGGTCAGAAAATGAATGCATTCATTTATGATCTTTCATTCATTGGCTGGTTTATTCTTGGTATTCTTACATGCGGTATTCTTTTAGTTTTACATGTAAGTCCTTATAAAAAATGCTCAGATGCTGAGCTCTACACAGCAATTAAAGAGAACTATAATCCTCAGCCTGTAGTAATGTAAATATAATAACTCTTATGTAAAATGATCTCTTTTGGTATATAATGAATAATTATTACTGAAGGGGATCATTTTTTATGCTTAAAAAACATAGACTTAGAATTATTATTTCGTACATAGCTGTACTTATATATTTCGGAATTGACAGATCAATAGAATATGCTACAGATTCCTATGCAGCACTTATGATGGATGATAACTGGAAGGTGAAGGTATATGAAAACGGGAGAGTGCTACAGGGACTCCTATATTATATTATTGAACAGTTCCATTTTTCATCAGGAATAAAATATCAGATATCTTATTTAAGTGGCTTTATATTTTTAGGGCTATCCATAATTATTCTATCTTTAATCATAAGTGAATATGTTAAAAATGATATTTTATCAATCATTTTGTCATTCATATGTATTGTGAATCCTTTCTTTGTTGATTTTTTCTTATTTATTGAAAAAGGAATGTTCTGCTTTGTTATATTTCTTAACGCATGCGCTGTATATATAACCAATAAGCTGTTTAGTGACAATAAGGGTAACTCATTTTTTTCGGATAAAAAAATAATATCAGCACTCATTATTTTAGCTTGCCTTTTAGTCTCTGTACTAATGTATCAGACGCTTATCTCTGTGTATGTTGTGCTTTGCCTCCCGATCATTGCACTAAATCCAGATAGATTTATAGTTAAAAATATGTTTGTAGGCCTAATGTATGTTTTACCTATGGCGATTGCATTTGTCCTTGCAAAATTTGTATTTCCTGTTGACAGGTTAGCTGCAAGAGACGGGTTTTACTCTTCATTAAAAGCTGTTGCCGGAACCATTTATGACGTATGCCTGGGCAAATTTTCCTATTTAAGTAAAGGCATTTTTACTTTATATTTAATTTTACTTTTTGTATGTATTGGTGCATTTCAGACATATATCAATAATCATCCTTTAAAACATTGTCTCTACCTTGCATATGTGATAATCGGCTGTACAGTAGTCAGTTTTGGCATTGTTTTCTTTAATGACTCAGCTGTTGCACCAAGAGTTATTTACAGTTTTGGATATTTATTTGGAATTGTTCTTTTATACATAATGTCAAATATTCGCGCAGATATGACTAAAAGCGCCTTTTCAATTATATTAAAGGGTTCTTATTCAGCTTTGATAATGGTGCTGCTTATTACAGAATTCATAATATTCCAAAAGTGCTTTATAGAGCGATACAGATGTAATCAGAATGATTTATATTTGAGCAACATCATAGGAGAGAAAATTAAGGAATATGAAGAGACTTCCGGCAATACAGTAGATACCCTTTGCTACTACAGTGATATGTCAAGGTCATGGCAGGATCCCGGATTTGATAAGACAGATAGCAGTACCAGAGCGGGAGCAACAGGGTGGAGCAGAACTTATTCTATAAATTATTATCTTGGAACTGAATATGTTGAGGGTGAGCCTGACGAAAAAATGTTAGCTTATTTTAAAACCGTAAATTGGGATACGCTATCAGATAAACAATTTGTTTTTGAAAAAAACAAGCTGCATATATGCATTTACTAAGACAAATTCTTGCATATGTTCTTTGATAATAATTATAAAAAAATAATTTATTGATAATCTTAAAGTTTTTATTATTTTTAATTTATACTTAACCCTATCTAAAGTTGAAGTTCATTTTTATACCGTAAACTTAAGGTGTAAGAAAAGTTATACAGCAAATTATTATTATTTGCAGGCTTCAAGGTTAGGGGGAAGTATATATGAAGAACATAATGATTTCCAAATTCAAAGAACATTTTCTGATTTTGTTATCATTGTTATTCGTTGCATCCGGTGTTATTATTTCAAACGATTCTTATGCTATTAACGCAAATGCAAAATCCAAGAACAGCGAATATATAGATAACAGAATAGATGAAGACATCAAGGTTTTATTTATCGGCGATTCCAGAACTGTCGATATGTTTAGTGCTGATAAGAACGAAATAAGAGGAAAAGTATATAATAATATAACTGTTTATGCCAAAGATGGCGGAACTTATAGTTATATGAGGAGCACCCTTAACAGAATCAATGTTAAGAATTATGATGTAGTTGTTTCCTGGATGGGAGCAAACGATCATGGAAATTTTGAGAAGTATTCTTCTTACTATAAAAAGCTAAAGAAAAAGACTAAGGGACATCTTGTACTGTGTACAATCGGATATTCTGACAATAACAAACTGGGTGACTTAGGAGACTGCCTGTATTACAATGACGGTATTATGCAGCGGTACAACAAAGGACTTACAAAATGGGCCAAGAAGAACAAGGTTGAAACTATTAATCTCTATTCCTTTACTAAAAAGCATATTACTGCAAGATCAAATAATGGTGTTCATTATGTTCCCAGTCCTACAGTTGACTTGTGGAATTACACAGTAAAACAAATAATAAAAAAAGTTGACAGATTTGGACTTGTAGATAACGATGAAAATCCTGAAAAAGTAGTATTAGAATCAAAATAAAAACTACAAATAAAATATGAAAAAAAGTACCGGGCTTAAGATACATCTTAGGCCCGGCATTTTTTGATATATGAAATGTCAGCATCGTGAGATAATCGTCAACATAAATGACTTATGCGAATAATTCTTCCATTTCTGAAAGTGCTTCATCAAATACTTTAAGAGCATCCTCGATAGGAGCAGCAGTAGTCAAATCAACGCCTGCTATCTTAAGAAGGCTAACCGGATCCTTTGTACATCCACTCTTTAAGAACTCCTTATATTTATTTACAGCAGATTCTCCTTCTGTAAGAATCTTGTGAGCGATTGATACAGCGGCAGCAAAACTTGTTGCGTACTGATAAACATAGAAATTGTAATAGAAGTGAGGAATTCTGCACCACTCATAAGCTATCTGAGGATCTGATACCATCTCTTTTCCGAAGTATTCCTTGTTAAGGTTGTAATATACTTCTGATAAGCTTTCTGCTGTAAGTGGTTCACCGTTTTCAGCCATGGTATTTGTCTTTCTTTCGAATTCTTCAAACATTGTCTGTCTGTACATGGTTGATTTAAAGCTTTCAAGGAAGTGATTGATAATATATGCCTTTTCTTCCTTACTCTTAGCGTTATCCTTGAGATAATGATAGAGCAGTACTTCATTGGTCGTAGATGCAACCTCAGCTACAAAAATCTTATAATCTGCATTCCATATACTTTGTTCATGCTCAGAATACCATGTATGCATGGAATGACCCATTTCATGAACAAGTGTGAAAACATCTTCAAGAGTATTATTATAGTTAAGCAGCATGTAGGGATGTACACCATAAGCACCGCTACTGTAAGCACCGCTTCTTTTTCCTTCATTCTCAACTACATCAATCCAGCGGTTTTCATATGCCTGCTTGACGATTCCAAGATACTCATCCCCAAGAGGAGTGAGGGCCTTTAAGGAGAGTTCCTTTGCTTCTTCATAACTTACTTCCATATCAAAATCGCTTATCATTGAGACGTATACATCATACATATGAAGCTCATCAACTCCAAGTAGCTTCTTTCTAAGTGCAACATATTTGTGCATTTTGTCAAAGCCCTTATGTATGGAATCAATTAGTCTGTCACATACAGCAGGATCTACATCGTTTTCATCAACCGCAGCTTCAAAATTTGAGTTGTATTTTCTGGCTTTTGAATTAAAAATACGTGTTTTTACTTCGCCGTCATAGAGTGCGGCCCATGTATTCTTGAATTCTTCATATCTGCCGTAGAAAGCCTCAAAAGCCTTTTTTCTAAGTTCTCTGTCCTTAGACATCTGAACCGGAACAAATCTGCCGTTTGAAAGTACAACCTCTTTTCCTTCAGAATCAGTTACGCTGGGAAACTTAAGATCTGCATCAGAGAGCATATTAAAGCCGTTGTACGGAGTTCTGCCCATTTCGCCGGCAGAAGCTATAAGCTGCTCAAGCTCTTTGCTTAAGATATGATCTTTCAGCCTCCTTACTTCTTTGATCTTTAATTCGTATTTCTTTAATTCAGGCTCTGACTTATAAAAATCTGCTAAGGCTTCATCTGAGATGGAAAGAACCTCAGGTTCAATAAAAGATGCTTTTTCATTAACTGTAAGATAAGCAGAAGTAGCCTTCTGGTTCATTCCGTTGTACTTTGAATTAGCAGTGTCTTCATCATGTCTCATATGAGCATAGCCGTAAAATTTGCTGATCAAAAGCTCTGACTGTTCATATAGTTTAAGAACCTCCAGAAGATTTTTCGCACTATCAGCTATTTTACCGTTGAATTCAGTAATCTTATCAGCAATAGAGAGTGCTTCTTTTAAATCAGCTTCCCATAAATCTTCATTTTCGTAAATATCTTCAAGTCTCCATGTGAGAGCTTTTTCAACTTCGTTTCTTTTAGGTAATTTCCCTTGCATTTGTCTATTCTCCTTATTATTATGGTAGATGTGTGTGTAACTAAAACAAATTGCGCACACTTGTTAAGTATAACAAATATTTTTCAAGGTTACTAATGATTTATCTACTAAAAAGAGGAGATTGACAATTATGAATTATGCTGAAGAGTCATTACGCTTACATGGCGAGTGGAAGGGGAAAATCGAAGTTGTTTCAAGAGTAAAAGTTGAAAATAAAGAAGATTTATCACTTGCTTACACACCGGGAGTTGCACAACCCTGTCTTGAAATCCAGAAAGACTATGATAAATCCTATCAGCTTACAAGAAGACATAACCTTGTTGCAGTAATTACGGATGGTACAGCTGTTCTTGGACTTGGCGATATCGGTCCTGAAGCCGGAATGCCTGTTATGGAAGGAAAATGTGCTCTGTTTAAAGAATTTGCTGATGTAGATGCATTTCCCATTTGTATAAGGAGTAAGGACGTAGATGAGATTGTACGCACGATTTACCTTATTTCCGGCTCATTTGGCGGTATTAACCTTGAGGATATTGCAGCACCGAGATGTTTTGAAATTGAGAGAAAACTGAAGGAAATATGTGACATTCCGGTATTCCACGACGATCAGCATGGAACAGCAGTAGTTGTTGGAGCGGCACTTATAAATGCGCTTCGTGTTGTGAAAAAAGAAATCTCTGAAGCAAAGGTTGTAATTAACGGCGCCGGTTCAGCCGGAATAGCAATCGGAAAGCATCTCCTTAACCTTGGGGTAAAGAACCTGAAAATGGTAGATAGATTTGGAATACTCTGTGATGGTGTTGAAATGAATCCTGCTCAGGAGGAGATGGCAAAGAAGACAAATCCTGAAAACTTCTCCGGTAATCTGGCTGATGCAATGAGAGGGGCAGATGTATTTATTGGAGTAAGTGCACCTCACATTGTTACAAAGGATATGATAAAATCCATGAATGCCGGAGCAATAGTATTCCCTATGGCTAACCCCGTTCCCGAGATAGAACCCGATGAAGCACTTGAAGCAGGTGCAGCTGTTGTAGGAACAGGCAGAAGTGATCATCCTAATCAGATTAACAACGTTCTTTGCTTCCCGGGTTTGTTCCGCGGAGCACTCGACGTACGAGCAAAGGATATCACAGAAGAAATGAAGCAGGCAGCTTCATACGCACTTGCAAATCTTGTATCCCCTGAGGAATTAAATGATAAATACATCCTTCCACTTGCTTTTGATAAGAGAGTAGGAACTGCTGTTGCAGAAGCAGTTGCAAAGGCTGCAAGAGAATGTGGAGTAGCCAGAATTTAAAAATAAACAATCTTGATATATTTTGATTTAAAAAAGAGGCTGTTAAAAATAACAGCCTCTTTAAAAATATTTATTGTATTCTGCCACGAGCTTCTTTATCAGAGTACTTTCCATGTATTGATAAAGCTATAGTAAGGTCAATTGCAAGTCTGCTAACTACAAATAAAACTCTGTAGAACCAGAATGTAGCAGGTGTGATAAAGAGAAGACCAATTCCAAGATCTATAACTAAAATTATAACCCATACACACCAGGTTCTTATTTTTCCTAAATCTTTTCCGGTCCACAAAAGAAGTAATAATACGATTTTTGCAATAAGCATTACGGTACCTAGTGAAATAAATGTTTTATTATCAGGTATTTCAGGTATAGCTGATAAATTTTTAAGTGCGATCATAAATGCGACAAGTGTACAGCAATTGGCAACACTGACCATCAGGATAAAAAGCTTGTAACAATCTGATGATTGTTTCGAATAGCCTTGTATTATATAGGATATACCGAAGAATATTGCTATAACAGTCAGAAGATACGTAAAAGCTATAGCCATGTTTAAGGAACTAACCTGAGTAAGACCTGTGCCTTTCATTGAGGAAGCTATTGTTAATACACCATTAATCAGATCTAGAATTGCGAGAATCGCCATAATTCCTAAATGGCATAACATAAAAATGCTAAATTTTTTTTCGTTCATAAGATACCCCCTCTAGTAAGATATATTTTTTATATCGTCCTATTTTATTTTACAAAAACGTATAAACATACTTCAATAGAGAATGCATTTTTTTATAAAAAATTTACTAAAGACTGGAATTATTATCTGCACGGTAATTTGGTTAACATAACAAATGATAACCAAAATTCTTTGTGTAATAAGTTCACAAAATTTTAATATTCGATTAGTGCAAGTGCACATAGCTGTTGTGTCACACATGATGTCGTGGCACGATGTAAATTTCCTTAAGGAATTTGAGAATGAATTCGATAAGCCATTTTTCATTGAACAGGATGCAAACGCCGGAGCCATGGCAGAGTGGTGGTTTGGTAATCATAAAAAACCCATGAATACACTTGCATACTTCCTAATGGGAGAGGGTGTAGGTTCCGGAATAGTTGAGAATGAGAAGCTTTTATTTGGAAAACAGGGTGCAGCAAGTGAGGTTGGACATATTAGTATAGACTATCGCGGACCCAGATGTGAATGTGGCAATTACGGATGCCTTGAGCTTTACTGCTCTACACGGGTAATGCTTGCAAGAGCAAAGGAAGCTTTGCCATCAATTTTTACTGATAAAAAGCACAAGAGAATTGATGATTACGATGTGATATTCGAGGCTGCAAGAAAAGGCGATGGCGCCATACTCGATATCATGAAGGAAATGGCCCAGTACATAGCCTATGGCTGCGTTACCTTAATAAATGCATATAATCCCGACATCATAGTAATAGGCGATGTCATTTCGAAAGCGGGTGATATTTTATTACCGCAGATAAAAAGAATAGTTGAGGAGAGAACCATTCCTGAGCTGTTTTCACAGGTCGACATTATGATGTCCGAATTAAGTGTTGACCCTACACTTTATGGAGCAGCAGCGATTGCTACTGACAGAGTACTGGGAAAACCCAGTGAATATCTTACGGCAAAATAATTCAGGATATGTATTCCTGATATTTTAGCGATATAAAGGGAGGTTAAAGGCGGCAATGAAAGATAATCCTTTAATTCTTGAAATGCGAGGAATTACAAAGGTGTTTCCCGGGGTTAAGGCACTTTCAGATGTAACACTCGAAGTCAAAAGAGACTCGATTCACTCGATATGTGGTGAAAATGGTGCCGGTAAATCCACGCTGATGAAGGTATTGTCCGGTGTATATCCTTATGGGACGTATAGTGGTCAGATAATCTTTGACGGGCGGGAGATGAAATTCCGTAGCTTGAAAAAGCAGGATATAAGCCTTTAGTTCAGGCAGCTGACCAGAAGGTTCCTCAGCAGCAACAGCAGATCGAGTCAATGATCGAGAACGGCGCTAAGGTTATCGTTGTAGGTCCTATCGATGGAACACAGCTTGGTAGCGTACTTGAGCAGGCTAAGGATGCCGGTGTTTATGTAGTCGGTTATGACCGCCTCATCGAGAACACAGAAGCAGTTGACGGCGTAGTTCAGTTCGGTAGTGTTCGTACCGGTGAATTACAGGGACAGGCACTCCTTGACGGTCTTAAGAAAGAAAAAGGCGAAGGTCCTTACAACATCGAGCTTTTCGGTGGCGGCCCTGCTGATCCTAATGCTCCTAACTTCTTCAAAGGTGCTATGTCAGTTCTTCAGCCTGAAATTGATGCAGGTAACATCGTTGTAGTATCCGGTCAGACAGAGTTCACACAGTGTGCTACAGAGGACTGGGACAATGCTAAAGCTCAGAAGCGTATGGATTCACTTCTTGCAGGTAACTACTCCGATAAAGAGATCGACGGTGTTCTTTCTCCTAACGATGGTATCGCAAGAGCAATCGTAACAGCTTGTGAGGATGCTGGTCAGCCTAATCCTGTAGTTACAGGTCTTGATGCAGAGAATGAGTCAGTTGAATGGGTATGGCAGGGCAAGCAGTACTGCACAGTTGCTAAGCCTACACAGGATCTTGTTGCTAAGTCAATCGAGATCATCAACGACCTTAAGGATGGTAAGGGAATGCCCGCTACAGATGTAACAACAGACAACGGCAAGAAGGAAGTTCCGATCTACGAGCTTGATCCTACAGTTGTTACAAAGGACAACGCTAAGGAAGTTTTCGCAAACGATCCTGATCGTATGGCCCTTATGGACTAATAGTTTTGTCATAAAAATATGAGTGGTACAGGTGTGTAAATGCCTGTACCATTTTTTTTGAGCATTTAGCAATGCTCTTCACATCTTTTGGGGATACGGAGTATAATCAGTACGAAATGAACACAACAAAATTGACTAAGATAAATCGAAGGTTGTCGAGATAATTGAAGTCGATTATTATGTTGATTTTAGTACGGAGGGAAGGAAAAAGATGAAATACCAATACAAAGAAATGCCGGAATCTATGAAGGGGACATACGGAGAATTTGCAAAAAACTTCGGCTTTGATTGGAAAGAGTTTATTATGGGAATCCCGATGCCGATGTTCCTTGTCACAACATATAAATCTAACGGACAGCCCAATGCTACGATGCAGTCATGGGCAGGGTTTACGAGTGCGAATCATGGATGCGGGTATTACGTGATTCTATGCAGCGTGAATAAGTGTGGACATCTTTACCAAAGCCTAAATGAAAAGAAGGCAGCAGTGCTGAATTTCATGTCTTCTGATTTATACAAAGCCTGCATGAAGACGATACAGAATAATCAGCTCGAGGCAGATGAGATAACTTCATCAGGGCTTACTGTGGAGAAAGCTTCATGGATAGAAGCACCGATGGTCGCTGAATGTTTCATGAACCTTGAGTGCAAGTATTTGTGGGAGAAAGAAATCGTACAGGGTGATGATCATGTTATGATTTGCCTTGAAGTTGTAGGCGGGCATATAGAGAAGGATTATATAGAGGATATGTTCGGAGACAAAGGGATTCTTTACAATGTCCATTATCCTATAAATCCGGAAAATGTGAAAGAAAAAGGCTGCGATTATGTAGCTGCACTTAGGAAAGTAAATCAATCCTATGAATATTGATCATATACAAGGCAGCGCAATGCTAAAGCAGTGACAAATTCTTGTTTGTTGGGATGAGCATTATCCGAAGTTAATAGGGTGAAGGCACATTATGAGCGAGTTGTGGGATGTATATACAATTGTGATAAAGCCAGTGAAATAGCAGTGAACCACAGTTTGACATATTAATACTTCGTTAAATCCTTCTTTAACGAAGTAATATTATATATACGATACAATATGGTACAATATACAATCTAAAAACCCTGTTCTGACACTTTTATCATAAGCATCAAAACAGGGTTTTATTATCTGATTTTTAATAATTCACCGGAATATTAGAAAGCTCTATACTTAAATACTGAATTCTTTCCGCCTGCCTTCTGAATCTTCTTTATAACCTTTTTGTACTTGCCATAGCTTGCAGCTTTAACAAGGAATATTGTGTTTGAATCAGCTGACTTAAATGCATCTTTTCCAAACTTGTTAAGAGCAAATCCCTGATTTTCAACACGGATAAGCTTTGTTTTTCCGGAGAATGCATTCTTACCGATCTCAGTTACATATGCACCGATCATTACAGTTTCAGCCTTCTTGCACTTCTTAAATGCATTATTAGCAATCTTTGTTACCTTGTAAGCCTTACCATCCTTAATAATTGTTGAAGGAATGTTGATGTTCTTTGTATTTGTCTTAGTGCACTTAGTAAGTGTAGCTGTATCTTCGCCTGTAATAGCATATACATAACGGCCTGTGTTATCGTTGCTGTCATTAAGTGTAGCTGTAAATGAAACAGTAATCGGATCATCTGTGTCAAATACCATAGTTACTGTTACTGTTCTGTTTGCTCCGGGGCCGCCTTTAGTAAGTGTAAAGAACTGATGATCTGTTGTATTCCATGTAGTTTTAGCATCAAGTGGCTTAAATGCGCTGTCTGCAGGAAGGTCGATTCTGCATTCTTTAAGAACAGTACTAACATCGTTATATACGCTGCCGTTTATATATACAGGTACAACATTTACTGTCTGCTCGCTGGGAAGAAGTAATGTACGTGTTGTTGTTTTATCAGGATTTACAACAGCTAAAGTATAATTGTACTTACTCTGAAGCTCTGCTTTATCATAATTTGATATTTTCTTTGCAGTCTCACTTCTCTTACCTTTAGACTGGCGAAGGTTGCTGCAATAATTTATTCTTGTGTTGCCATTTGACTTCATCTGACTCTGAGATATATTGAATTTATCATATAAAATGACACCTTTTTTTACCTTATCGCAGGCAACGAGGTCTGTCTCATACCACTTGCTGCCAATCTTGATCTGATTCCAGCATTTATTTGCATTGAAAAGAATATCATTAGGCACTTCACATTCATCAAGGAGAATTGAAAAAGCAAGTGCATATCCCTGTGAAGAAGCTCTGTGTGTTACAAGAGCACCGTAAGCAGTATTCTTAAGATCTCTGTTATCAATACCAACCTTCACATTAGTTACGTTATCAATAACCATGCTAAAGCACTGCATTTCTTTAACGAAGTTTGTTTCGTCTTCATCAATAACCTTCATGATCTTATTAACAGCGCTCTTAAGAGCCTTTCTCTCAGAATCATAATGATTATCGCCCGTTCTCTTAAGGTATGCATAACATGTATACTTGCCTTCTTTACTCTTCATATGTACAAACTTAAGCTCAGCCATAGCTCCGCCGATTTCGTAAGGATTGCTGTAAACATAAGCTCTTCTTGCATATTTAAGGTCGTCAGCTGAGTACTTTTTCTTCTCATCAGCATTGGTATACATTGTATAAAAACCGGATGCATCAAACTCGAGCTTATTAGCAGAGGTGATATTTACATCAGCGTCCTTGATTCTGGAATCAAGATACTCATATGCTCTGAAAATTGTTTTCTGAGTTTCATTAAGTGAATCATAAACACTATCAGTTGCAGCCTTAACTGTTATAGGCTCTGAAGCGACATAAGAAACAGGAACTACTGATACAGCGACTGCTGCAGCTACAAAAATAGACTGTAAGCTTCTAATAAGCTTACTTTTTGAATTTAACATATAAAACCCTCCCACTTAAAAAAAATTTCTTTAAATAATTGAAATATCAAAATTTCATAAATAAATTATATAATATTTTGTCCAACAAATGTCCAACAATATTTTCAATTTATTATCAATTATTGCTACTTTGATTTTCAAAACTATGCTGAAGCTCTTTTAGCTGTAAAACTATAGGATTATCACTATCAAAATTGCGTATATAACCATGTAAGGATTTGGCCTTTTGTTGTAAGGTCTTTGAGTGACTCCATATAAAAATTGCAGATTTGCCCTTACCGTTCTTGGCTTCCTGAATCAGATTTGCCGCAGCACTGTTACCATCAAAAGCAACTACCATAGACGGTCTTCTTTCAAATATTTCATAGTTAAAACTCTTATAAATTCCCATACCCTCGGCTTCGGGGGACACACGTATTATTACACCTGCATTTTTTAGACTGTCTCTCTCTTTTTTAGAAATAAGCGCAGGTACAACTGAGTAAACTTTAAATTTTTTATCATTATGATCAAGTAAGTATTTTTCATAACCTGAAAGCTTATGGCCAATAACAAAGCAGACCTCTTCAGGATTAAGATAATCTAAAAGCTCATCCAATTCACGTTTTCCGTCCGGAGTAATACGCGTTGCTCGTTTTTCTGTATTAAAGCTTCCACCCAAAAGAACAATAGGAAATCTATCCCATGTAATTTCGGATATTATATCCTTAAGCTCTTTATTGGAATCATACTTTTTGAATCTGCTCTGTCTGCTTTTTGATATTTTTACTGTCTTCATTTTTTCAAGAAGTACTTCTTCCATATCTCTATTCTTTAAAAGCGATAGAAAGGCAGCTTTCTTATCTGAGTAGGCTATCTGCCCCTCTTCGATTATCTTGCTCTCAGCCTCCTTCATAAGCTCAAGGTCACTATCTGAGAGTTCAAGCATCTTTTTTAGTGAAAGCTCTTCATCTATTGAATTTGTGCCATACAGTGCTGCACCATCTGTACCCTGTACGCAGCGTATACCCTGTTTTAAATAATACTTAAGAGGGTGATCTTTTAGGGAATTAAGATTATTCAGTCTTACATTACTTGTAAGCTGAAACTCCAGAACAACATTATTTTCCTTAAGCTGTTTTATGACTTCCTTACCCTTCTGTGACCTTGGGCTATAGGTATAGAGGCCGTGTCCGAGACGCATTTTGGGCATGGACTGTCCCGGAAGCAGGCAATCTTTTACGCAGGAAATACTGTGCGCGATATTGTCCTTCAAACTGTCGTTTTCACCTGCATGGACCCTTATAACAAAGGAGGGATCGATGGCTGCAAATTTAACCAGTTCCTTAAATACAGGCTTTAGAGTTATGATATCATTTATTTCTTCGCCAACGAAATCACAGCCTGCCACATATGGATCAAGGAAGGTTGCGCGGAGTACCTCGAGATTTTGTTCAAGATAATCTGAAGGCGTTACCTGATCTTTTACAATTGTAAGAGGAATTCGTCTCATAGCAGCAAGAAACCTTATCATTACTCCTGTTTCCTGATATATTTTAGGCATTACCTCATGAACCTGCTTTAGCATTTCAACAGATTCATATTTCTTTACGAGAGTTGTATCACTTATCTCAGCATAGCATACTCCCTGTTTCTTATAATTTCTTCCGATCCATAGAAGCTTATCCTGGAAAATAGTATTACCTGAATAATCTGGATTTTCTTTGTCCTTAAGCATCTGGGCAAGTGTACTTTTAACATCTGCGTCGGGAATCTGACTGATATTATTTAGTGATATTTTTTCTTCGCTCTCTTTAGCCTTACAAAAAACATATCTGTACAGATATACCTTTTCAAGGTTTGTGAAAACTGCCTGACCATCCTTGATCACAGCAAGAGACCCCCTGATCTTGACTATATTCAATTCAGCGTTATCAAGATTATTCAGTATAAGATCTGCGAAATTTATGAATGTATTATCGTTAATTCTTCGATCAAGGTATTTCCCCTGCAAACCGGAAGAGACAAACTGTCTCGCTACCTTTTCTCTCTGAAGGCTAAGGCGTTTTTCCTGGATATCAGTAAGCTTAAGGTCTAGCTTTCTGATGTAATAAAGCGGATATCTTATCTGATGATAAATTCCGAGAGCAATAAGAATATCACCCGGAAGATTTCCGTTCATATGAGTATGAAGATCTGCTCTGAATTTAATGCTCTTTTTTATCTGTGTTTTGAAAATAGTTTTGGAAATATCAAGCTGATAGTCCTTGGTTTGGCTCATCAATGTTTTTGCAATGGCCGGTATTGTAGCCTTAAGATCAACGGAGCCGTCGGGATATATGCTTGCAACCTCTGTATTACCAAGGGTGAAAACAAAAGATTCCATATTGTATGAATCAACAAAGCATGGTATCTCCCCCTCTATTACAAGCATACCCTCCTCGTTCTGAGAAAGAGGCAGATTACAAATTGAAGCAAGGTTTCTTATAAGATTACCGGTATGATGATTAGGCGTAGACAATATATAGTAAAGCTTGTCAAGGTCTTTATAAAGATTTACTATAATATCTTTTTCAGAATCAAGAAAAAAACATGTAAAATATGTCATAGCAGATACCTTTTTATAAAAACTAAAAGCCAAAGATTATAAAAAAATCCAAAATAACCCAGTAAACATTTCTATATCATATTTCTATATCATGATAGTTCATCCAAAGTTTTTCCATAAGGCTCTAAGAAGTCATTCATGAAATCCGAAACCTCCGGAAACTCTTTTTTCATTTTCTCAAGTGATTTCATAGTGCTCTGCTCAGCAGTTCTAAATTCGCTGTTACCTGCATTCTTCTCTTCTATACATTTGATCAGAGCAGATAGCTTATCAGCTGCTTTTACCAATTTTCTCATATACTTCTCATCTTCACCATCCTGAGCCTTGAAAATCTCCTCATATGCAGGCCGTAAATCCTCGGGGAGTTTGTGAAGCAGCTGTGTATCAGCGATAGCCTCCACCTGTTTATAGGCATTCTTAAGCTCTTCATTATAATATTTAACAGGTGTAGGCATGTCTCCTGTGATTATTTCAGAGGAGTCATGATAAAGACCGATGAGCGCAGCCTTTTCAGCATTTAGATTCTTGTTGTAACGGACATTTCCAATAACGCAAAGAGCATGAGCTATCATAGCAACCTCAAGTGAATGTTCACTCAGATTTTCAGGTCTTGAATTGCGCATAAGTGCCCATCTCTCGATATATTTCATTCTTGATATTGTAGCGAAAAAATTGTAAGCCATAATATTATAAAAAAGGAGCAAACAAACATTGTCTGCTCCTTATTCCTTTCTTGTAATTTATTGATTCTCGTAATCTTCAACAAACTGTGTAATAAGCTTTACAGTTCCATCAATTCCCAAAACACAGCTGTTTATTGTAAGATCGTAGGTATCGGATCTACCCCATTTCTTTGAAGAATAATAATTATAATAGCTTTGACGCTGCTTATCCTTCTTTAAAATCATCTCAAGCGCCTTATCTTTATTAGTAACATCAGGATAACGATCCATTATGCGTTTGATTTTATCTTCTTCATCACCATGTATGAAAACGTTTAATACGTTGGGATAATCAGCCAGCGCATAATCCGCACATCTTCCAACAATTACACAAGGTCCTTCGTCAGCAATTTTCTTAATAGTATCAAATTGTGCAAGAAAAATCTTATGACTTATTGGCATATCAACAAAGCTTGAGGAGTTATATCCAAAAGAATACGTATCCATAACAAGATTGTACAGGAAAGAAGTTGTGGGTCTCTCATCATGATCCTTGATCATCTCATGAGCAAATCCGCTTTCGGAAGCAGCTCGGGTTAAGAGCTCTTTGTCATAAAACTTAATACCGAAGTGCTCAGCTACTTTCATACCAATCTCACGTCCACCGGATCCGAATTGTCTGCCTATTGTTATGATTGTATTCATAATAAAACCTCCATAATCAAAGATTTCATAAATTTGATACAATTATACCATAAAAACTGTCATACGTAATAAAATAAATATTTTAGTTTAATATATCAAGTAAATGACTGAAGTATTCAGGTAAAGGCGCTTCTGTTTCAATATATTCACCGGTTACGGGATGAATGAAACCAAGTGTTCTTGCATGAAGGCATTGTCCTTGAAGTTTAAATTTGCTCTTCATGGATGGCCCGTATACTGTATCCCCCAAAAGAGGATGTCCTATATGAGCCATATGTACCCTGATTTGATGAGTTCTGCCTGTTTCAAGCTTACATTCTATATAGGTCATTTTATCCTGCTCAAAACGCTTTAAAACGCGATAATGAGTCACCGCTGTTTTACCCTGACCTGCGGATACAACGCTCATTTTTTTTCTATCGCTTTGGCTTCTTCCGATATTAGCTTTTATGGTACCTTCATCGTCCTTTAATATGCCGTGACAGATGGCATTATATACTCTATTAATACTGTGTTCTTTTAACTGGTCAGCTATACTTCTGTGTGCAATGTCATTTTTACAAATAATAATAGAACCAGTGGTGTCTCTATCAATTCTGTGTACTATTCCCGGTCTCATAACGCCATTAATTCCGGATAATTCTTCTCCAAGGTAATACATAAGAGCATTTACAAGAGTACCGTTATAATGCCCGGCAGCTGGATGAACTACCATCCCCTTTGGTTTATTTACAACAAGCACGTCCTTGTCCTCATAAATAATATCAAGAGGAATATCCTCAGGCTCAATATCGGGAATAATGGACTTGGGAATCTCCATGAAAATTGTATCGCCTTCAGATACCGTAGTACTGGGCTTTACATTTTTTCCATTGACCAGGACTTTATTATCCTTTATAAGCTTTTGAATATAACTTCTGGACATAGAATCAGAGAGAGAGCTCATAAATTTATCAACTCTCTCTCCATCCATATCTTCATTAACTACATAATTAACAATGTTTTCATTTGATCCGGATTCTGTCATTTAAACTCCCTATACTTTTTCTGCTGTTTAAAACTGAGAAAATCAAAATCCTTTTCCTTATAGTAGAACAGGAAAAGTATAATAAATAAAAATGTTGAAACGGTCACATAGATATCAGCCACATTAAATATCGGGAAATTGATTATTACAAATGAAATAAAGTCAACCACATAATCATTTACAACACGGTCTATCATATTTCCAGCTGCTCCGCTTGCTATCATAACAAGTATTATCTGCAGGTAGTTATACTTTTTTTCTAGAGGAAGCTGAAAAAGCACATATCCTATAACAAGCAATATCATTATGGCAATCATTACGAAAAACACCTTCTGATCCTGCAATATGCCAAAAGCAGCTCCGCGATTTCTTAAAAATGTCAGTTCAAGAACCTTTGGAATAAGAACAATGGAATCTTTATCCATAAGATGTTTTACTGCCAGGTGCTTGGTGAACTGATCCAAAAGTACTAGAAGAACAATAGTTATTAAATCAATTGCAAGAAATATTTTCTTTTTATTTGTTAATTTATTCATATAAACTCCGGAAATTTATTTATAGCCTATATTTTTAATCTTTATTCAAAGTCCTCAGACCAGGTGATTTCTTTTATAGCAGCTCTTGCTTCATCATCTGTAACGGAACTGTCCAGAACTGCCTTTCCTACTTTTTTTAGTAGAACAAATTTGATATTGTTACCGTCAGATTTCTTGTCTGAATGCATCAGATTTATTATTTCTTCAGCATCAATATCTGTCACCGATATCGGAAGTCCAAAAGGAACAAACATATCTCTAATCTCATAGTACTCTTCCATTGAAAGCATCTGTCTTTTCCAGGAGATATAGGCAGCTGCGACTGAACCAAGAGCAACACACTCGCCATGTGATAACTCAAAATTCTTATGCTTTTCAATGGCATGACCTATAGTATGTCCAAAGTTAAGGAAGGCCCTTTCACCTTTTTCAGTAGGATCCTTCTCAACAACCTGTCTTTTAATATCACAGCTTCGTTTTATCATCTCTATAAGGACATCCGGGTCTCTCTCTTCAATCTCATACATATTGTCGATAAGCCACATATAGAAATCGGCGTCCTTAATGATTCCATGTTTCATAACCTCAGCAAAGCCTGATGCAAATTGCTCTCCTGATAAGGAGCTAAGGACACATATATTCATATATACAAGAGAAGGCATATAAAAAGCACCAACCATATTTTTGTAGCCTTCAAAATCAACTCCTGTCTTACCGCCTATACTACTGTCAGTCTGGGCAAGAAGTGTTGTGGGTATCTGAATAAATGCAATTCCACGAAGATATGTAGCTGCTGTATAACCTGCCATATCTCCTACAACGCCACCACCAAGAGCAATAATAAGATCATGGCGGTCAAATTTGTTTTCTATAAGAACTTTGTATATTTTTTCAATTTCTTTTAAGTTCTTATTTTCCTCTCCAGCGGGAATAGCATAAACAATTATCTTTGAAAAAGATCCTTCAAGTTTTTTTACAAGAGAATCTGCGTATAAATCCTTAACATTAGAATCTGTTATAATTGCAATTTTTCTATTGTTAAAACCAAGCTCTGAAATGCGTTTTGGTAATTCATCAAAAGAATTATCAAAAACTATATCGTAGCAGGGCTCACCATTATATTTTACGTTTAATACATCTGACATGATATCTTCTGTATGATTCCTTTCATGATATAGATTATTGAATTTCTTCAGTATTTTTTCATCTTTGCGTTCAAGAAGTCATTGAATTACTTAAGTTAATATTGAAAAAAGGCAGAAACAAAAGTTTCTGCCTCATCGTTAACTTCTGTAAAATTACATAGACTGCAGTCCCGAACTGCCCATTGTGCTGTCAAAAGAACCTAAAATTTCCTGAAAATCACCGGAAATATCTACGCTAGCAGGGGTTACTATGAAAATATATCTTGAAATCTTCTGAAGATTGCCGCTTATAGCGAAACAGGAACCTGATGTAAAATCAATAATTCTCTGTGCAAGTTCAACATCGATACCCTCAAGATTAAGCACAACAGTACGATTATTAAGAAGAGTCTCGGTAATCTCCCTGGCATCCTCGATAGATGTAGGCTTAACTACACAAACCTCCATACCATTGCCGCTTCTGTTTCTTGGAGCAGCGGGTCTTGGCGCAGGTGCCGATTTCCTAAGTTTGTCTTCATTTATCTCAATAGACGGATCATCCTTACCGATCATGCTTGACTTATGAATAGGTTCGATGGTGTTATCATAGTAATCATCGTCCTGATCATAATATCCACTCTCATCATCCCCATTCAGCTTCATAGCTGACAAAAATTTATCCATTACACTCATACGATTTACTCCTAACCCCAACAAAATATAAATAACTACTATATTATGCTAGTTTTCATCCACCGTGTCAAGGTTCTTAGCATCTCCTTCGACAGTTGAAGCATCAAGAACGATATAATCATAAACGTTCAATCCATAATTAGTATTTGATTTTACGATAGCATACTCATCGTTTTGATATAAAATGCTTATCTGTCTAAAATCTGCATACCCTTTATTGATGTTATAGACACCTATAAGCGTATCTTTGGTGTTTACAGTAAATTTCTCCTGTGAATCAGGCTTTACCAGTAAATCACCGTTTCTCAATGTATCATCGTCAACATAGTACGAATCTTCATTTTCATTGTAAAGCTCTATTTCAATAAATTCGGATGTCTCGTTTCCATCTTCATCATACTTATCCCTAAGAACGCCGTAATTATTATTATTTCCTTTAGTTACATATTCTTTTGGAATTACAAAGAAACTTTTTTCAGCAATAGATGAATTGGGAATCTTTAGTCCGCTCTCATCTTCTGTAATAAGTTCAACATTTAAAAATCTGTCCTTTGAAAAGGTTATCATGGAATTAGTAAATGATAATCCCACAAAGGTATCCCCGGCATCATTCGTGGTATATGAGACTTTACCCCATGCTTCATCCTGATTTTTTAAGAACTTTACCTTAATATACTCTCTCTCAGCAAGATCCTTAACCTTATCAAGATCATTCTCCTGTATAACAATCATCCAGTCTTCATTCGTAGATAATTTAAATGCCGGGTCGCCGACACCAACAAGAGAATTACTTATGAGCTGCTTTCTCTCATACTTTGAACTGTCCAAAAGATCAGCAGTCATATCATTAATGTGAAGTCCCTCATACCCGTCAATATAGTATTGAACAATACCTGTGCCTGCACTGTAACAATAATTTATGCTCTGCATCGCACCTGAATTATTGCCAATAGAGTTAATACTTTGCAGAACACTTGCACTTGCAAGCTTCTGGACAGTACCGTCAAGACTTAGCTTAAAATCATATACCGATCCAAAGCTTCTGGGATCGAAATCTGCACTATAGCTTACAATCTGCGTTCTGAGTTCGCTAAGATCTTCATCTGAAAGTGCAGCCTGTTCAGAGCCCTTGGTTTTCAGGTAGTCGAGAAGATCGCCGGATTCGTCAACAGTATAAACGAGGTTTCCGACAGCAACGCGTTGACCTTCAGGAGCGAAGTAATTGACGTATCCGGCATTGGTTGCTTCTACTATCTGTTCATCCCTGAGTGCTACAGCCTCATAGATATTGTTTGAAGACAGAGATCCCTCTTTTACTTCATAACCGACAATATGCTTTTTACTGAAATAAGTAAAAACACAGATAACAATATAAACCATCATGAATGCAAAAAATATTATTCCCACATTCACATGCAAAAAACCAGGATATTTTGCTATCTTGTTTTTCTGTTTTTTTGCCATATTTTAAAACTAAAGATAAGCCGCGAGATAAAACGCGGCTTATCCATCCTATCCAAATTTATAATTAAAGTGCTGTTATAACTTTAGATTTAACAGCTTCGGGAAGTTCAGATTCATCCATAGAAACGCTGAGAACGAAATCAACGTTAAATTTCTCGCCGAGACGATCAAGCTTTTCAATTGTTGAAGTGATATCTTTTCCTTCAAGACATGCTATATTGAGGAATCCATCGAAATACATCTGCTGAAGATCGTGATCCTGTGAAATCACGCCACTGACGAAACCAAGAAACTCATCGGAATTCTCTATCATAAATTCCGGAACTACAATAAGGCGAACTTTGTTGTTAAGTTCAAACATATGCTTTGTATTTCTGTCGAGAAATACAACATTCCCCAAAATGTTTTTTACCTCGGTATTGACCTTGTTCAACAGGCATTTTGTTTTACCTTTACCTTTATTCCCAACAATTAATTGAACCATATCCATACCCTCCAGTTTTTTTTATAAGATTTTTATAAATATATTATATGTTAAGGATTGGTTATCTGCAATAACAAATCAGACATTTCAGTATAAAGGGTTGAAGTATCTTCAGCACGCATAATTACTGCAATATAATTGTTGCCTGATGTATCCGAAGCAAGCTGAATAAGACAGTGTCCGGCAGCTGCAGTAGTACCTGTCTTTCCACCAAGTACTGTAATTCCTGCAGGCATTTCATAATTACCATTTATGAAAGCATTTGTATTTTTGACATTTACATCTTTAAGATCACCTGAAGCACTATAATATTGTGTCTGATAATTAGGCATTTGAATGATCTCACAAAATTTTTCATATTTTATAGCCTCATTAAACATCAGATACATATCATAGACACTTGTATAGTGATCATCTGCTGTAAGGCCGTTAGGGTTCATGAAATGTGTATGAGTTGCACCAAGGGCCTTGGCTTCATTATTCATTTCTTCGACAAAAGCATCTACGCTTCCGGATATATTTTTTGCTATCAATAGAGCAACATCATTTGCGGAATACAGAAGCAAAATATGAAGAGCCTGGTCGAGGGTCATCGTATCCCCCTCTCTCACATTGATGACCTGCGCTCCATCTTCTGATATATAAACATCTTTATCAGCTCTTAAAGTTTGATCCAAAGTTCCGTTCTTTAAAGCAACTATGGCAGTCATTACCTTTGTAAGTGAAGCCGGATCAAGCTGAATCTGGGCATTTTTAGAATATAAAGTCTTTTTTCTGCTCAGATCAAAGAGTCCGCAGCAAGTGTTATCGCTTAAAGTTAGACTGTCACCAATATCGGAATTTGTAACACACAAATCAGAGGCAAAAGTCTTCATGGCAACCGCACCCATATCACCATATTCGGTGGATGGGATTGAATAGGAAAATGCATACTCTGCCCCGGAACAACCTGAAATTAAGGTGGAAGAAACAAGCACCAGACATAGAGAACCCAAGTGCTTTTTAAGATTATTTATACATCTCACGCCACTCAAGATCTCCTCTATCCAATGATTTAATCAAAAGCTCAGCTGTTGCAAGATTAGTTGCGATCGGAATATTATGCATATCGCAAAGTCTCATAACATTATTAACATCAGGTTCATGAACCTTCTGAGTCAAAGGATCTCGGAGAAAAATAACAAGATCGATCTCGTTAGCTTCAATAGCTGCACCTATCTGCTGTGAGCCGCCAAGATGTCCTGCGAGATATTTATGTATGTTAAGATTAGTAACTTCTTCAATAAGTCTTCCGGTTGTACCGGTGGCAAAAAGATCATGTTTAGCAAGTATTCCTCTGTAAGCAATACAGAAGTTCTGCATTAATTTCTTTTTTGCATCATGAGCAATAAAAGCAATATTCATAGGTTACCCCTTCCCCAACTTTTAAAAATATTTTTTCCCCTGCAGCCTTACATTCAGGACTAATCCCATTCCTGTAAAGCAACTCACCAGGGATGTAAGACCGGCACTTACAAACGGCAACGGGATTCCGGTATTAGGCAATGCGCCGGTAGCAACACCTATATTAAGAAATCCCTGAAAGCCAATCCAGGCCCCCATACCTGTGGCTATTAACTGCCCTAATAAATCCTTTGCTCTTCCTGCTATAACCATACATTCAAGAGCAATCAGAAGCAGAAGCATAATTACAGCGCATCCGCCAATAAAGCCAAATTCTTCACCAACAACTGTGAAAATGAAGTCTGTCTGCGATTCAGAAACGAAACCACCATTGAGAACCGAACTTATCTCATTAGTATTATAACCCTTGCCAAGAAGTTGTCCCGAACCTATTGCCATCATAGAATTAAGCGTCTGATAGGCTTCAGTATTAGCATAATCTTCAGGATGGAGCCAGGCCAGTATTCGGTCCTGCTGATAGCCTCTTAATAAAATACTTTTATCCGCAAGGGCATCAAAAATAACAAGTAATGCAGTCGGAATAGATATAGCAAGAACCGTAACAACGAATTTCATGTTAATTCCTGCTGAGAACAGAATGCAACTTATAATAACCGTCAGCATTATTGTTGTAGAAAGGTCAGGCTGCATAACCACCATCAGCAAAGGCGGAATTAGTAGTCCCAGACAGATAAATATAAAGTAAATTTTCTTAACTTTATCCTTACTTTTCATTATGAACGCTGAAAAAAATAAAATCAATAAAATTTTGGATGCCTCGGAGGGCTGAAAAACGAATCCGATGTTTATCCAGCGCGTAGCACCTTTAACTGATTTTCCAAGAGGTGTAAATACCAGTGCAAGGAAAAACAGATTTAAAATATAATATAAAACATAAAACTTGCTAATAACGACGTAGTCCATAAGTGATACAAAAACCATCATAAATACGCCAAGAATAAGACCTATGATCTGCTTACTCTTATATGTTGGATCAGCACTTCCAACAGCCATAATACCTATACTTGAAAGTACCAAAAGCATTATTACAAGTTTAAAATCGTAATCAAATATACGATAGCTTTTCAATTTTTCCAAAAATGTCTCAGTCCGCATTAGCGTCTCCACCTTCGAGCTGCTGAGCTGTTCCGTTCTGAACATCTTCAGGCTCTTTAAGTCCAAAATAATATGCTACTGCTTCTTTTGTTATCTGTGCAGCGTAGCTTGATGTATAACCGTAAGCAATTCTTGTCGCAATTGCAATCTGAGGTGACTCATAAGGTGCATAGCATACAAAAAGTGCATGGTTGGCTCTCTTTTTTGACTCCTCGGCAGTACCGGTTTTTCCGGCTACATTCACCGCAAGATCATTGAAATATGGTTTATCTTCAACAACCTGACGCATTCCTGTGTGGATAGCATTCCAGTATGCTGAATCCATATCGATATGATTTCTAACAGTTGCTCCATACTCCTGCAAAAGATTACCATCAGAATCGCAAGTCTTTTTTACCAGAGTCAGATTATAACATGTTCCACTGTTGGCAACTGTTGTTACATATCTTGCAAGTCCTACAGTTGTAAAGGAGTTTGTACCCTGACCGATAGCAGAACGAGTTGAGTCGATATCTGATACTATCGGATCATACTCCGTAACCTCTATGCCTGTAGTCTCACTAAGGCCATACATATCTGCGTATTTAGCAAGCTTTTCAAGACCTATATCTGAGTGATAGTTTTCACCGACAAGACCAAGCCTGTAACCAACTTCGAAAAAGAATGCGTTACAGGAATTTTTTATTGCTCCCGTAACATTAAGTGATCCATGTGATCTGGGATATATCCAACAATGCGCAGGATTGGTATTATCAAGCTTATCAAACACGCCAGTACAGGTAATCTCGGATGAAGTATCTATAACTCCTTCCATAAGCCCTGCCGTTGAAGCAACCATCTTATATGTCGATCCCGGTGCAGTTCTCTGCATAGTGGCATAGTTAATAAGTGGTGATGCCTGATCGCTTCTAAGCTTTGCATAGTATTCAGCATCTACTCCATTGGCCATCTTATTATTGTCATAACCGGGATATGAAACCAGAGCAAGCACATCACCGTTATTAACATCTGTTACAACCATGGAACCTGAACAGGGATCAAGTGCCAGCTGCGCAGGAGTAATATCAAGATTGCTTATTCTGTTTATAAAAAATGTATATGGCGATTCTGCACCTGAAAGCCACATTGAAAGTTCCTCTTCAGGAAGCTCTACAACACCCTGTTCAAGCAAAATATGGCCAACTTCATCACCACTTACAATGTCATCCTGAAGAAGATATTTATAAAGCTTTTTGTTAAACTCATCATCTTCCTCTATGTCATTAAATATATAATCTATGATGGTTTTAAATATCTCTTCCGAGTCTACATACTGACTTTCAAGGTCAAGAACTGTAACATCTATCCAGTTGGCAGAAATACAATATCGTATATAATCTGAAAGCGATATGGTTTCATCAGTTGTCCAGGCTATATATGTCTTATCCTCTTTATCTACCTTTTCTGAATCAATAACGCCGTTATTATAAAGTTTTTGGGCGATATAACTCATATAAACCTGGTATTCTTTTGAAAGCATATTATATGGAGTGTTTTTCTCGTTAAATTCTGCACGAAGACCTTCATTTACCTGCTCTCTTTTATTAAGATACTTGGCATATACATTCTTTTCATTAGGTCCTGCCTCATCAGATTCCATATGCTTTAAATTAATAATGTGATTATCAAAGCATGCAAAATATACATCATAGATAGGAATCATGATGTCAGAGGACTTCTGATTTTCACCCTGAATAAAAAATTTGATATTTTGAATCTTGGATATTAAAATTCCTGCAAGTGACTGTTCAATTATATTGTAGCAGGCCTCCTGGAGATCTTTATCTATGGTCAGATAAACATCATTTCCGGCCTTGGAGTCTATATAGCTGCTTGTCTCGATAACCTTACCGGTATTATCAACATATACTGTTTCTCTGCCCTTTGTACCCTGAAGTACTGACTCCATGGATTGCTCAATACCTGCCTTACCGACAGTATCATTTGATCGATATTCCGGATTTTCTTTTTGTAGCTCACCAAGCTCACTGTCTGAAATCTTACCGGTATAACCAAGTATCTGTGAAAAATATTCAGAATCAACATATACTCTCGCAGTATCCTCTTCAATAGAAACACCCTCGAGTACATTAGAGTTCTCCATTATGTCTGCCACTGTTTTATCGGATACATTCGTCGCAATTGTAGTATTGATGTATTTCTGATAACTGTTTGAATACATCTTATATCTTATAACAACCAGCTGAAGTATTCTGTCTTTGTCATATCCAAGTCCCGGAGTAAATGATTTCTTATCATCCGGATTTGTATAATCACCGATTCCGAATTTTGTGCAAAGATCATCAATTACTTCCTGGGCAGTTTTTGATCTCTCTTCATATTTCAAATCATTAACAGAAGTACGTCCGTAGATATCAGCAAGAAATCGCAAAAGAGCTGTATTCTCAACAGTAAATTCAAAATTATTGGAGCTGCTAAGCTGAATATTAAAATCTGTATCAACTGCATCTCCGTCCTTCTCAACTATATCTATAACTTTATTTATTGTTTCATTAATTGCTGCGTTTTTACCTGAACCTGACTCATAAACGTCCTCAATCATAACTGAATTGGACAGTTCGTTATATGCAAGCAGATTTCCGTTTCTGTCATAGATATTACCTCTGGCTGCAGCAATAGATTTTTCTTTCATGATCTTTAATTGAAAAGAATCAAGGTAAGTTTCCCCCTTGATTATCTGCAAGAAGAAAAGTCTGTAAACCAGGCCAGCAGATGCAAGAATCAGTATTGCAGATATCATGACAAGACGAGAAGTTATAAAATTAATAACGACTTCTTTAATCTTATTAAACAAATTTCTTAGCGCTCCTTTGTTCTATTCCCTCAAGATAAGTATTAATCCTGATAAGAACAGGATAGATAAAAACAGCTACAAGAGCTGTGTAAACAGCTTCGGGAAAAATAACATTGACTATGTAATACCCTATATCAAATTTGTTTCTGAACATAAATAAAAGAACATAACATATAAAGCCAAATAACAAATCCGAAGAAATTATAAGTCCAAGCGGAAGAAGGATGTTTTCGGGAAAAAATATTTTATTGAACTTTCCAACAATAAAACCCATGTACATGTAGATAAGCGCATAAAATCCAATATAGGTACCGAAAAATATATCAACCAACAGTCCGCAAAACAGACCAATCAGTGTTCCGCTTTTATCTCCTCGCATAAAAGCATAGGAGGATGTGAGAATGATCATCAAATTAGGAACAATCCCACTAAAATCAAGAGCTCTGAACAGAGTGGTCTGTAATATAAAACATATAATTATTGACAATAACGTGAATAAAAATCTTCGCATAATTTATCATTCTCCGCTGCTTTTGAGTTTCATGATGACCAACACTTCATTCATGTACCCAAATTGAACAACAGGAGTAATCCTACCTGACTTTGTAAGATTGTTGGAGTCCTCTTCTATGGTAGAAATGTAACCGATCAGAATACCCGGAAGATATTTATCACTTATATTAGAAGTTACTACCTTATCTCCAACACTTACTTTGTCTGCTTCATCAACAAGCTTCGAAAAAGCAATCTGTCCTTCGTTATAAAGCTCAAGGTCACCGGTTGCTATAAGATTTTCTGATGCTGAGAGAACCGTTCCACTTACAGAAGAATTATCAGCTATAATCGTCTGAACCTTTGCCCAGTCAGGTCCTACATCTGTTATTCTGCCTACAAGTCCTCCACCGGCTATAACATTCATATCAACTTCGAGCCCTTCATCTGAGCCCTTGTCTATAACGAAAGAATGATACCAGTTGCCTGCATCCTTAGCGATAATCCTGGCACCAATCTTCTTATAATCAGAATATTGAGCATCAAGCTCATATAGTTCCCTAAGCTTTGTCAGCTCATACTTGTCCTGTTCAAGATTGGTGTTATCAATCGTAAGCTGTTCAACCTGCGTACGAAGCTCATCGTTTTCCTTTTGCAAAGCTCTGATACTTGCAAGATTATCAGCAACCCCTTTCATCCATACGCCGACGGTTGTTATTCCTTTCTGAAAAGGAACAACTGCTGTTCCTGCGAATGTATTCACAGAGCCATTAAAAACGCTTGTGTTAAAAGTTATAGCAATAAGCCCCACACATAAAATTGTTAAAATAAAGAGGAGATATTTACTTGGAAGTGTAAATTTATCTCCCCCTCTTTTAATGATAGGACTCATTTATACATCCTCTTCAACTGAGTAAGCAAGTGCCTTATACTGATCATCCTTGATGATTTTTCCAAGACCAAGTGCAACTGAACTGATCGGATCCTCTGCTAAATTAACATTGAGACCTACACCGTTGGACAGCCTCTGTGCGAGATGACATACCTGTGAAGCTCCACCTGTCAGATATAATCCGTGTTTGAATATATCTGCTGCAAGTTCCGGAGGTGTGCGCTCAAGAGTTGCTTTTATGTTATCAAGAATCTGGTCAAAGCTCTCAATAAGCGACTGATCTATAAGGTCTGTTGGAATTGAACGCTCGACAGGAAGGCCCGTAACGATATCTCTTCCATAAACAACTGCATCCTGCCCTGATTTTTCAAGATCCTTTAATGACATCTTGATGTTTTCAGAAGTCTTCTCACCTATAATCAATGAAAACTCCTTACGTATAACATTGCGGATAGCATCATCAAACTTCTTGCCGCCGACCTTTATAAGCTTACTGATAACAATGCCCTTAAGTGACAAAATAGAGATTTCTGTTGTATCATATCCCACGTTTACTACAAGAACACCCTGTGAATTCATAACATCAACGCCCATTCCAAGTCCGTCAGCTACAGGCTTCTTAACCATCATGATTTTCTTAGCCTTAACGCCAGATTCCCTGATAAGATCATGGAATGCACGTCTTTCTACCTCAGTTACGTCCTTAGGAACTGCGATATAAACATCAACAGGCTTAAGGGCTCCCTTCATCTGATCTGTTATGAAAAGCTTAACAAGAGATTTCATATGCTCAATATCAGCTATAACACCATTGCTAAGAGGATAAGAAATCTTAATGTTGCTGGGTGCCTTCTCATACATATCGTATGCAGAATTACCATAAGCAAGTAAAGTAGTTTTATTCTCAACTGCGATTAGATTCTTCTCAACAGTAACTGTATCTGTTGCCTTGTTGTAGATTTTGATATTGCTTGTTCCAAGATCGATACCAAAAGTATTGTTGCCCAAAATTAGCCTCCTAATTACAAAATATTATTTTCTTTAAAACTATAATATCTATGATCGCCGATTATAATATGATCAATCAGCTTTATATCAAGTAAATTGCCGGCATCTCTTATTTGTTCTGTGAGATTGATATCCGCGTATGAAGGGGTTGGATCTCCTCCCGGATGATTGTGCAATATAATAATCTTAACTGCACTGTTTTTAACCGCATGAATAAAAATCTCTCTCGGTGAAAGTGGAGCTGATTTGACAGTTCCTACTGATATCTCATATTCACAAATAAGCTGCCCTTGATTATTAAGACACACAAGCACGGAATGTTCTCTTTGATAATTACACATTTTTTCCATGTAATAATCAGCAACAGTATAGGGTTGATTGAATTCAAGACGTTGTGATGCCCTGCTTCTTGCAATCCTGTCAGAAAGCTCAGCGATGCACATCAGTTTTATAGCTTTTACCTCACCTATACCTTTTACTGAAAGCATATCATCAAGAGATAGATATCTGATACCTGATATGCCTTTTCCAAATCTGCTGCAGAGACCAAGTATAGAATTCCCAATCTCCGTAGGTGTCTTACCGGAAGTTCCGGTCCTGATTATAATAGCTAGAAGCTCAGCATCAGTAAGTGAACCGGCTCCAAGCTTCATGAACCTTTCATATGGCAGAATATCTTTGTAACTGCCATCTTCTTTTTGCATGTTTTTTAATATTATTTTGTTATTCATCTTCTCATTTTATGCTTCTTCGGGACATAATAGAGAAAATAAAACGTTTGAACAGTAAAAAAATTCAAACCTCCAATGATTATACCATAATTTAGCGTTACGGCAAGTCAGTACATTTAACAAGTCCTTTATTATACATAACAGATAAGGTCTTCATTATTCCGTACTTAACATGCTGCCAGGTCAATCCTCCCTGGAAGAAAACCGAATAGGGCTCGCGAAGAGGACCATCTGCAGAAAGTTCAATAGAACTTCCGGAAACAAATGCTCCCGCTGCCATTATTACCTGTGAGTCATACCCGGGCATATCCCAGGGTTCAGGAGTTACATATGAATCTACTGGAGCAGCTGCCTGAATGCCTTCACAGAATGATACAAGTAAGTCCGGATCATTAAAGGTAATTGCCTGAATTATATCATAGCGCTCCTCCCGGCCGTTTGGAAGAACCGAAAAGCCCAGCTTTTCATAAATATTTGCTGCAAAAATAGCACCCATTAAAGCATTGGCTGTAACATTTGGCGCAAGGAACAGTCCCTGATAAAACTGCGGGAGTATTCCAAGAGAAGCACCAACTTCCTTTCCAAGGCCCGGTGACGTAAGCCTGTATGCAGCGTTTTCAACACATTCCTTTTTTCCTGCAATGTATCCGCCTATAGGAGCAAGACCACCGCCCGGATTTTTAATAAGCGATCCAACAACCATGTCTGCACCTACATCTGTTGGCTCAATAGTCTGAACAAATTCACCATAGCAGTTATCAACCATGCATATTACATCAGGCTTAATATCCTTGATGAATTTTATCACTTCTCCTATTCTTTCTACAGAAAGAGTAGGTCTTGTCTGATATCCTTTGCTACGCTGGATGGTTACAAGCTTTGTCTTTTCACTGATTGCCTTTCTGATACCTTCAAAATCAAAAGAGCCATCCGGTAAAAGATCAACCTGTTTGTAGGATACACCGTACTCTGCAAGTGAACCCTTTGAAGGTCTTATTCCAATGACTTCTTCAAGAGTATCATATGGTTTTCCTACAGGAGACATTAGTTCATCTCCGGGGCGAAGATTACTCATAAGAGCAAGTGCCAGAGCGTGAGTTCCACAGGTTATTTGAGGCCTTACAAGAGCATCTTCTGTATGAAAAATTGAAGCATAGACAGCTTCAAGTTTATCCCTTCCTATATCGTTATATCCATAACCTGTAGTTCCAAGAAGACAAGCCTCTGAAACTTTATTATCCTGCATTGCCTTTAAAACTTTTGCCTGATTATAATCAGAAATTTCTTTTATCTTTTCAAATCTGGGCTTTAAATCTTCCCAGATTTTGTCACAAAAATCATATACGGCTTCAGAAATGCCCATACTTTTATATATGGCCTTTAATTCATTATTTCCCATTTATCATTTATCCTTTTAATTAAATCATTTGCAATTTTAACATCATCACGCTGAAACTTGGATTTGTCAACCCAGATCACATCTTTTTCACGTTTAAACCACGTGAGCTGTCTTTTTGCAAAATGCCTTGTATTTCTTTTTATAAGCTCAACCGCTCTGTCAAGCGATATTTCTCCATCCAGATATGAAATAATCTCTCTGTATCCAAGTGCTTGCATGGAAGTAGCTGATCTGTCGATGTTTCTGCTCTTCAGTTCCCTAACTTCTTCAAGAAGTCCCTCTTCCATCATTTTGTCTATCCGCTTTTCTATTCTTTCATACAGAATATTTCTTTCATCAGTGAGAACAAAATAAAAATATTCATATGGTGAGCTTTTTTGTCTCTGATCATTATTATGTTCTGAGAGTTTTGAGCCGGTTTCCTTATAAAAGCTAAGAGCACGAATAACTCTCTTTACATTATTTTCATGAACTTCATTAGCATATTCAGGGTCAACTTCTCTTAGCATCTCATGAAGCTTATGAATTCCGCCTGGTTCTTCAGATATTGAAGTAAGCTCTTTTTTATAATCAGATAACAAGTCATCATCATAACCATTTGAAAAGTCAATGTCATATAGAACAGACTGTATATAAAAACCGGTTCCCCCGACAATTATCGGAAGCTTACCTCTTGAGTTAATATCTGATATAGCTTCCTTTGCCAATCTCTTGAATTCGAATACATTAAAGTCTGTTTCCGGGTCAAGAAAATCTATGAGGTGATGCTTTATTCCCTGCATCGCTTCCGTTTTTATCTTGTCAGTGCCTATATTCATATCTTTATAAACCTGCATGGAATCAGCCGATATGATCTCACCGTTAAGTGCTTTTGCAAGCTCTATTGAGATTTTTGTCTTGCCGACTGCTGTCGGACCGGTAAGAATTACAATTTTATCCATATTTTTATAAAAAATCAGTCAACCACTCTTTTGAATTTCTTCTCAATTTCATATTTACTCATTGAAATAATTGTAGGTCTTCCATGCGGACAGTTATAAGGATTATCCAGTGTCAAAAGTTCATCTATCAGCTTTTCCATCTCCATCCTGGACATTTTCATGTTGCCTTTAACTGAAGCCTTACATGCCATTCCTGCAATCTTATAATTTATAACATCCGGTGTCCTGTCGAGATTTGTATCGTTTGCCAGTTCATCCAGAATTTCTGTAAACATTTCTTTTTCATTTTCACAGCCATAGAGGTCAACAGGAACTTCCCTTATCGCATAATCATTCTGTCCAAAGGGTTCTATATTAAAGCCAAGCTTCTCAAAAGCCTGATGATACTTCTCGAAAACATTTATCTCCTGTGACGTAAGGGAGACAATTATAGGAGGCTGGATAAGCTGTGAAACAGTTTCCTTACTCTCATATCGCTTTATCATCCTCTCATAATTTACCTTCTCATGGGCTGCATGCTGGTCGACAATAAACATTTTATCCTTAAAACCTATAATCCAGTATGTATCAAAAATCTGTCCTAATATATCATACTCATCACGATTGTCTTTTGAGAGCATTTTGTCTTCAAACAGATTAAGCTGAAGGCCTTTTTCGACAATAACTGCATCGGAGCTCTTTATTATAGGACCGGCGGCTTTAGAATCCTCATCTGATTTTGGAGGAGTATGATCTCCAAATACCCTTGTCCATACCGCAGATTTCATATTATCCTCTATGACTACCGGCTCAGGTGATATACCTTCAGCAAAAACAGGTTCTGATTCTTTTAGCTTTTTTTCCTCTGTTAGTCTACTCTGCTCAAAAGGTTCTGGAATAGCATAGTTTACAGATGTATTACGAGGTGTCTCTACAACTTTTTCTTCTGAAGACTGCGACCTTGGATTTCCATTAAGGTTTTGAGGCTTAGAAATATTTTCATTTTCATTTGATATTTCTGTGTTTTTATTTAAACTTTGTGAATTGGAGATCACAGCATTTTGTATCAATTTTTGTTTATTATATGCACGGTCTTCCTTTTCATTTCTCAAAACTTCAGGAATCATCTCATGGTCATGAAGTGCTTTGGCTACATTTTTTCGTATGAATTCATATACAGCAGGCTGATTGCTAAATCTCACTTCCATCTTGGAGGGATGGACATTTACATCAACAAGCTCTGTATTCATTCGTATATGTACTACGCAGAATGGGAACTTATGTTGCATAAGATATTCTTTGTAGCCCTCTTCCAAAGCTTTAGAGATGATCTTATCCTTTATGTATCTTCCATTGACAAAAAAGACCTCAAAATTTCTGTTGGATCTGTTTAATGCAGGTTCACCCAGATATCCTTCAATAGTATACTCACCCTCTGTAGCTGAAATAGGGACAAGACATGTTGCAACATCTCTGCCGTATATCCTGTAAATAAGCTCCTTCAGGTCTCCGTTTCCGGATGTTATAAATTTGTCATCCTTATTGTTAATAAAATGAAATGACACAGAAGGGTTATCCATAGCCATATGTTCCATAATATCGCCAACATATGAACCTTCTGTCTGAGGTGTTTTCAAAAACTTCTTTCTGGCAGGAGTATTATAAAATAAATCTCTTACAATAATAGTTGTACCGGATGGAGACCCGATTTCTTCAAATGACTCTTCTTTGCCACCGTTTATACAATATCTTATTCCGGTCAGATCTTCAGTTGTCTTGGTTATCAGCTCAGTCTGTGAAACAGCAGAAATACTCGACAAAGCTTCGCCTCGAAATCCCAGTGACTTTAGCCTGTAAATGTCATCAATACTCATAAGTTTACTTGTAGCATGGCGCTTAAAGGCATTTCGTATCTGGGATTTTTCAATGCCGCTTCCATTATCAGTAACTCTTATCAGCGATGTTCCACCATTTTGTATTTCTACAGTGATAGAGGTAGCACCGGAATCAATTGCATTCTCTACAAGCTCCTTGACAACACTTGAAGGCCTTTCAACAACTTCCCCTGCTGCTATCTGGTCTATGGTATTTTGATCCAGTTCGAATATTTTTGCCATCGTAAATTTTTAACCTTTCCATCTGTTTTTAAGCTGATTCTGCAGCTTATACAAAGTATTTAAGGCATCCATAGGCGTAAGATTTGAAATATCGATCTCCTCTAAGTCTCTCAAAATATCCTCATCTTTAACTGTGTCAAACAGTGACATCTGAGAAAGGTCAACAGTGTCATAATGTTTAACTGTCGATTTTTTACCGGAATTTTGATTGACCGTTATCCCCTGAACTTTTTCTGTAATATCATTATCGGATAATTCTTCGGCAATAGCCTTTGCCCTGTCTATTACCATATCCGGTATTCCTGCAAGTCTGGCAACCTGAATACCATAGCTCTTATCAGCACCACCCTTTATAATCTTGTGTAGGAATACAATGTCATCGCCTTTTTCTTTTACAGCAATGCAATAGTTATTTACATTATCTATCTTACCTTCAAGCTCTGTGAGCTCATGGTAATGTGTGGCAAACAGTGTCCTTGCACCTAAAAGTTTTCTGTTACTTATATGCTCAATAACAGCCCATGCTATTGAAAGTCCGTCATAGGTTGATGTTCCGCGCCCAATCTCATCAAGTATAAGTAGCGATTTTGAAGTTGCATTTCTTAAAATATTTGCGACCTCATTCATCTCAACCATAAAGGTACTTTGTCCGCTTCCAAGATCATCAGAAGCACCAACTCTGGTAAATATCCTGTCAACAACACCTATTGTCGCTGAATCTGCAGGAACAAAGCTTCCGATCTGAGCCATAAGAACAATAAGGGCAGTCTGTCTCATAAAGGTTGATTTACCTGCCATGTTGGGACCTGTAATAATTGCCACAGCATGCTTTTTATCATCCAGAAATGTATCATTTGATATGAACATATCTGTCCTATCCAGCATTTGCTCAATGACAGGATGACGGCCACCGGTAATCTTCAATGTTCCCTTGTCTGTAAGAGTCGGCTTAATATAATGGTTTCGTTCAGCCACATAAGCCAGCGAACAGAATACATCCAGAAGTGCAACACCCTTAGCTGTTTCCTGAATTCTCTCAATTTCCATCGAAATCGAATCTCTTATCTTGCAAAACATCTCATATTCAAGATTATTAAGCTTATCCTGAGCATTTAGAATAGTATCTTCGAGCTCTTTTAATTCAGGAGTTGTATATCTCTCACAATTTGTAAGTGTCTGTTTTCTTATAAAGTAATCAGGTACCTTGTCCTTAAAGGAATTAGTTACCTCAAAAGAGTAACCAAAAACATTGCTATACTTGATCCTCAGATTTTTAATCTCAAGCTTTTCCCTCTCTTTTGTTTCAAGATCTGAAAGCCACTGCTTGCCATTACTGCTGGCTTCTCTGAAATGATCAATATCGTTGTCAAAGCCATCCTTAATGATTCCGCCTTCCTTTATTGCAAGAGGAGGTTCCTCCATAATTGCCTTATCAATAAGCTCATAAATGTCCTGAAGAGAGTCAATCTGGTTATATACATTATCAAGTGAAACCACATCTCTAAGGTCCTCAAGAACTATTTTGATTGCAGGCAGCATCTTTAAGGAATTGCGAAAGGCCAAAAGGTCTCTCGGATTTGCGGTATGATAATTGATTTTGGCCATGAGTCTTTCCATATCGTAAATGGGGCCAAGATATTCTCTTATCTCATCCCTTGCCATGGCATTTTTCTTTAGAGCTTCAACCGCAGTCTGTCTTTGAAGAATATCATCAACTTCAATAAGGGGTTGCTCAACAAAGCTCCTAAGCATTCGTGCTCCCATTGCAGTCTTTGTCTTGTCAAGAACCCAAAGCAATGTACCGCGTTTTTGCTTATCTCGCATAGTCTCAATAAGTTCAAGATTTCTTCTCGTCGAAGAATCAAGAAGCATATATTTGCTATTTATGTATGGGTATATATGAATAATATTTGAGAGCTCATCCTTTTGAAGCTCAGTCAGATATTTTAATGTTGCGCCCGCAGCAAGTACTCCGCTTGGAAAATCAGTAATACCAAGACCTGCAAGTGTACCAACCTTAAAGTGCTTCATTAGAATCTGCTTATTTGAATCTTCATCAAAATACCTAGGATCCAAAGGATTTATAACTATATTATTTCTGTCCTTAAGAAGCTCAATGTCTACACCACTAAGTAAGAAAGCATCATTACATATAAGTTCAGAAGGCTGAAATTTCTGTATTTCATCAATAATATCCTTGAGCTGCTCAACCTCTGTCAGATAAAAATCACCGGTAGTAACATCTGCAAAGGATATACCGCTTTTATCATCAGAATAAAACACACACATGAGATAATTGTTTTTTGTCTCATCCAGTGCCTGCATGTTAAGATTTGTTCCCGGAGTAACTACACGAGTAACATCTCTTTTAACAATCCCCTTTGCTTCTCTTGGATCCTCAAGCTGCTCGCATACAGCTACTTTATAGCCTCTGTTTACAAGCTTGCTTAAATAGCTCTCAACAGCATGATGCGGAACACCACACATAGGAGCTCTTTCTTCCAATCCGCAAGCCTTACCTGTAAGTGTCAGCTCAAGTTCTTTTGACGCAACCTTAGCATCGTCAAAGAACATTTCATAGAAGTCCCCAAGTCGGTAAAATAATATGCAATCTTTATACTCCTCCTTAGTCTTCATGTAATTTTGCATCATGGGACTAAGCTTATCTAACTGTATCTCCAAAACTTTCTCCTAAAAATTATCAAATCATCGAGCCGGTATAATAAAAGCCGTGACATTCATCAAGATGAACATCAACAAATTCTCCTATGAGAGAAGCATCTCCCGGGAAATGCACAAGTGTATTATTTGACATACGTCCGGTAACAAGAGATGAATCATGCTCATTTATTTCTTCTACAAGAACTCTTTGTGTCTGTCCGGTAAATCTTGAAGCTCTCTCTTTTGCTGTGTCCTGCACAACCTTGAGAAGTCTGTCAAAATTGGGCTTGCTAACGGATTCCGGAACCTGTTCCCATCCGGCAGCAGGGGTTCCGGTACGTTTTGAATAAATAAATGTAAAGGCATTATCAAAAGCTGCTTTCTTTACTACATCTATTGTGTCATCAACATCTGTATCTGTCTCTCCGGGGAATCCGACTATGATATCCGTAGTTATTGATACATCAGGAATAGCAGCTTTTATTTTATCAACAAGGGCTAAATAGCTTTCCTTTGTGTAATGACGATTCATCTTCTTCAGTATTTCATCGGATCCGGATTGCAGAGGAAGGTGAATATGCCTTGCAACCTTCTCATTTTCAGCTATAACCTTAATCAGGTCATCTGATAAATCCTTAGGATGTGAGGTCATGAAGCGAACTCTCTCTATTCCTTCTACCTTACATACTTCAGATAAAAGCTCTGCAAAGCTAAGCTTCTCATTTTCAGGAAGTCCTTTACCATAGGAGTTGACATTTTGTCCAAGAAGCATTATTTCCTTAACTCCGTCCCCAGCAAGATATTCTATTTCACGAATAATATCCCTGGGACTTCTTGATCTTTCACGTCCGCGAACATATGGAACAATACAGTAAGTACAGAAGTTGTTGCAGCCAAACATAATATTTATGCCTGACTTGAATTTATACTTACGTACAATTGGAAGATCCTCTACAATCTTGTCTGTGTCCTTCCAAATATCGATGATCATTCTGTCAGACTCAAACATTGTGTTTAAAAGCTCTGCAAATTTAAAGATATTATGTGTTCCAAAAATAAGATCCACATGTCTGTAACTCTTCTGAATTTTCTCAATAACACCCTGTTCCTGCATCATACAGCCGCAAAGCGCCACTCTCATCCAGGGCTTTTTCTTTTTTATTCCACCAACATAGCCGAGTCTTCCAAATACGCGCTGATCTGCATTATCTCGCACAGTACAGGTGTTATAAATTACAAAATCGGCATCTTCTGTTTCAACTTCCTCAAAGCCAACCTTTGTAAGCACACCAAGAAGCTTTTCGGAGTCTCTTGCATTCATCTGGCATCCAAAGGTTACAACACATGCTGTGGGCTTTCTTCCGAGCTCATTTTCGAGGTTACTTACGTGTTTTTTAACTTTTTCCATGAAGTCAAACTGACGAATTGTCTCTTCACCGGCACTCTCTTCAGGAACATCATGTAAAAGTGAATTGTTTTTTATTAAATCTTTACTCAAATCTCAAAATCTCCATAAATACCGCAAATACCAAGAATAATGTCTACGGTTTTCTTCATTTCATTTATAACAGCAAATTCGTAGCGTCCATGGTAGTTATAACCACCTGTGCAAAGGTTCGGGCAGGGAAGTCCTTTATAAGAAAGCATAGCTCCATCGGTGCCGCCTCTTATCGGAACATCAATAGCTGTAATTCCCAGCTCTTCCATAACCTTCTTGGCATTATCAACAAGGTGCATATGTGGACGGATTTTTTCTATCATATTGTAATATGAATCCTCCATAGTGAGCTCAACCGTACCTTCACCATATTTTTTGTTAAGGAATTCCACAATACTCCTTACTATTTCCTTTTTAACATTGAATTTATCCATGTCATGATCGCGTACAATGTAATAAACTACAGCTTTTTCACAGGTTCCCTTCATCATTGTAAGATGGAAAAATCCTTCTCTTCCCTCTGTATACATTGGATTCTGCTCAACAGGAAGCATTGACTGGAATTCATATGCTATAAGAGTAGCATTTAACATTCTGTTTTTGGCATCACCTGGATGAACACTTCTTCCATTGATGATAAGCTCAACCTCAGCAGCATTAAAATTCTCATATTCAAGCGTTCCAAGGTCCCCGCCGTCAACAGTATATGCGAAATCAGCACCAAATCTTTCGAGGTCAAAATGATCTGTACCTTCACCAATTTCCTCATCAGGGGTGAAGGCAATCTTTATTTCGCCATGCTTTATTTCGGGATTCTTCAAAAGAGTCTCTGCCATGGTCATAATTTCTGCCACACCGGCCTTATCATCTGCTCCAAGCAAAGTTGATCCATCTGTTACAATCAAATCTTCTCCGATTTTCTCTTTAAGCACAGGGAAATCCTTGGGAGACAGAATATATTTTCCGTCATCAGAGAGCTTAATATCAGCTCCGTCATAATTCTCTACAATTCGAGCCTTAACATCTTTCCCGCTAACCGCATCTGAAGTATCCATATGCGAAATAAAACCGATTACGGGTGTTTTTTTAGTATTATCATTATTTGAAGGAATTGTAGCATATACATAGCAATGCTCCTGATCATAGAACACATCAGAAGCACCGATTTCTGTAAGCTCTTTATATAAAAGCTTCGCAAGATCATGTTGTCCCGGAGTTGATGGACTTGTATTTGTATGCTCGTTGGACTGAGTGTCTATTTTTGTATATCTTATAAATCTTTCTATTAAGTCCTCAGGTTTATTCTTTATCTCTTCACTTCTAATCATTGTTTTTCACGTTCCTCCAATTCTCTCTTCCAACGGCCTTTATCCTTGCCCGTAAGAAAGATTTCTTTTATATATTTAAATGTTGCTGATTCCCCCTGCTCACCAAGCATATTCAGGAAAAACTCAAGCTTATTCAAAGTATCCGGATGAACAAAATTTTTCAGAATATGCTTTTCGCGTTCATAGTATTTCTGAGAATCCCATGAATCGTACTCATCGCCTCTGTACGTCATGCAGGCCGCAACTCTGTCAGCAATCATTTCCGCAACATATCTATCCGGCATGGGACACGGAACAATGCCATTATTTTCATGACCATTAATTTTATAAAAATCAATCCAATACTCAAAATGATGCTTGTTTCGTCCCTTATGATGAAGCCATGTTCTGGAATAACCAAAAAGTTCTCGCTCCCTTGTATTTGGAGAACGTGTACCCTGATAATATCTGGCTCCATTCCAAAACTCAGATGGCGAATATTTTGACAGGTCGTGGGTAAGCCCCTGATAATAAAGTCCCATTTTAAAGCAATGTTTTCTTACAAGATGTCTATGCTTCGTTATGGTCATAAAATGAAGCAAGGTACTCTTAAGCGTTATTTTGTCATTATTTCCCATATCTGTATCACTTTGCTGTCTTTTTAATATTCTTTTTTATTGGTTTTCCGGCACTAATCAATATCTTTACAGATCTTTCGCTGCAAACTATTTTTGTCTGATCCTTGACAGTACTTGTTCTAAAATTATCTGAGGGATGTTCTGTATCATTCAAGAGCTGCCATTTCATACCCTCTGGAAGCTTAGGAAGTGCAAATGCAACAGGATTCCAGTGCATGTTGTAGGCTATATAAAAGAAATCCTGCTCTTTTTCCTCTTTTTCATATAGTCCACAGTACAGCATACCAATACTGTGGCTGTAATTTGAAAGATCCGGGCGCCATGCTTCAATGCCGTGATAAGAGAGATCCGGATAGCCGCAAGCTTTGTAATCCATAAGCTTAAATGCCTTGGATTCATGAAGAATCTTATATTTAAATCTTAATTCAGTCAGGAATCTAAGATATGCTGCGGTTTCAGGATTAAAGCCCTTTTCAGCCTGACTCCAATCAATCCATCCGGTTGCATTATCCTGGCAATACGGGTTGTTATTACCTTCCTGTGAATTACCAAATTCGTCTCCGCCAAAAATCATAGGTGTTCCTTGTGAAAACATCAGCATCGTAAGAGCATTCCTTATTTGCTTTGCTCTGAGATTCAAAATAGCAGTTTTTCTGGTCTTACCTTCGATGCCACAGTTCCAGCTAAGATTATTGTCAGTACCATCGGAGTTATTCTCACCATTAGTTTCATTTCTCTTATGCTCATAAGAAACAAGATCTGCAAGACGAAATCCTTCATAATCACACAGGTAATTAATATTCCCTGAATACTCGGAATTTTCAAGCATCACTTTTATAAAATCGCCAAGGGAGTTGTCATCTCCTTTCAGAAATCTTCTGGATGCGTACATGAAATCAGGTTTAAATTCAGCAAGATTTCTAATCTCCGGTTTTTTACCTGAGTATATTCTTCCATAGTCAAAGCCGTAATACCATATCTTTATATCAGAAAGAGCAGGATCAGCTGCAATCATTCCGGGTGCAAGGTAACTCCCCTTCACATGAACACCGTCAATATGATAATTAAATACCCAGTGTCTTACAGCAGCACAAACAAGATCCTCTTTGGCATCCTCATTAAAATAAAACTGCATAATTACTTCGATGCCGTTTTTATGCATTTCCTTTACCATGTCCTTAAATTCAAGGTCAGCGTTTTGAGCATCCATGGCAAAAGCTGTTCTTGGAGCAAAGTAAAAGCCCTCTTTAAAGCCCCAGAAATTAATCTTCTGTCTAACTGAATTGCCATTTTTTATAGAACCGTTTTCACTGTATATAACCTTGCCACTTGTTCCACTGGAATGTAAAAACGAACCCTCGGGCATATTTCCAACATTTGCACCGGCACCGTTTTTTGGTATGTCAAGAACGTTCATCTCGTAAGCCGGCATAAGCTCAACAGCTGTAACTCCGAGACTTTTTATATAGGCTATTTTTTCTATAAGCCCTTTGTAAGTACCACGTTTTTTTAGTTCTATACCACTTGTAGGACTTTTGGTATATCCTCTTACATGAAGTGTGTATACAAATGAATTCTCATATTTGGTACGCGGATGCTTATCAAAGCCCCAATCATAATCTGATTCATCAATTCGGCATAAAATATTCTCATCCTTTACATTTTTGCCCCACTTTTCAAGTCCCTCAACATAGGTCGTATAAGGATCAGCAAATAAATTGCCATCTTCATAGAGCATATAGTTAATGAATTCATCGGTTTCGCCGCATATAATAGCACAAAACACCTTACCATAACGGAAATCATCCGAAAAAGTGACAAGAGTACCATTTCGGTCATTTTTCTTATAGAGAACAATTCCGCAGTTCTTCCTGGTAGCAAATGTAGCGCAAACACGGATTCCATCAGATGTTCTTTTGACTCCCATTGGATAGGGCCGGGAGAATGCCAATCTCAGATTATTATTCATTATTCTTCCTTTTTTCTAAATATACGACATAGTATTATACCACAAATAATCGTTTTTTTAGTCAAAAACATAAGGCAGCATGGATTTTTTCCATACTGCCTCGTATAATAATACAATCTCTTTTTATGATCTTTTCAGTCCTCAGGCTCGGCATCGATAAGCTCATCGAATTCGACGTCGTCAAGATACTCATCAAAAGCATCTGCAACCGCCTCATATTCATCGTCATCCTCAATGTAGCCCAGTGTCGGTTCATCTTCCTTGGATTTCTGAATAAATTCATAGAACCAAACATTGCCATCATTGTTCTGCCCATGCTCATCGAGCGGAAGTAAAACTATATAATCCTTGTTGTTAACTGTTAATACGATCAGAACCGCGCATGTGACATTTTTGCCATCATCAAGCTCAATATCAACAGTAATCTGCTCATCGTTCTGAATCTTTGTATTCATTTCTGTAGCGATCTCTGAAAAGATCATGTGCACCTCCACTTAGACTGTAAAGTCAATCTTCTGACCATGTTCCTTTACAGGTGTTGCTTCAATCTGACTCCAGTCTACATTTTTAATTTTTTCAAGTAACTCTTCTACCGAATCAGCGTAAACAGTTGTGGACTTTTCATATGCAGCTTCTTTCTTCCCGTAAGGGTTTGTCCCATATCCTTCACGGAGTTTATCCATAGCTTCGTCCCGCTCTTTACGCTTCTGGGCTTTCGTTTCCTCTGCCTTAGCAGCTTCTTTATCAGCTGCAACCTGCTTCTGATACTTTTCGTTCTGCTCTCTGATTTTTGCGAAAAATTGTACAGTTCCTTCAGCGTCGATTTTAATTCCGATGGACTCAACTTCCTGACCTGATTCCTGGAGCTGTTCCTTCATCTCATCAAGCTTCCCGGTTGACTCGTCGATTATGCCCATGTACTTATTTTTCGTCTCTTCATCGGCAGCCATTTTCTCAAGAGTATCAGGGTCAATCAAAACACTGTATTCCTTGGTACCTCTCGACAAAATATCCTGAGCTTCTTCATCTGAAGAATAGTTTGACACAAAAAAGTCCATATTGCCATACTTTTCTTTAAGTTCATCCAAAAGTTTTTTTGCGCCTTCAGATAACTCAAGTCCTTCCTGGATATGACTCTCGGATACACCCTTGTTTTTCTGCATATTTATAGGAGCTTCCGCTTTTTTTGTGTTAGTAATTTTCTCTGCGTCGTGTTTTTTCGGCTGATAAGCACTTAACTGGTTCGCTATACCGGAACCAAGGCCATTTACCATAGTCATATGAAACCCTCCTTTGTTTATAGAATCCATGACATCCTTGTCACTTAAATAGATATACTACTCCAATATTTTTATCGGACAGATTATCATAATACTTTATAGTAAGGCACTTACTATTTCATTCTGAAATAATTATCTATCTTTAGATGAAGTGAATTTCTATCTACCGTTTTTAAAATGTAGTCAGCCGGCTTAAGAGCAAGTACCCTTACTATGCTTGCCTTATCTCCCTTTGCGGTAAGGAACATAACAGGTATGTCCTTAATGCTCATATCACTTTTAAACATTTCCAAAACCTTAGGTCCGGGTGTAACCGGCATCTCATAGTCCAAAAGTATCAGATCTGCTTTGTTCTTTGCAAGCCAGGTAATAGCCTGTATACCGGAATTTGCCATGGAAACCTTGTAATCATCCTTAAGCCAGTCTCTTATTGTTCTCATATATGTAACATCATCATCCACTATGAGAATGCTCTTCTTATTAGTTTCTAACATTTCATCCATGAAAAATTTATCCATGGTTTCAATAAAAATGTCCATTTGAAGAGGCCTTTCAAAGAAGCTGTGGACATGAGATTCCGGCAAATAGGTAAGGGCTTCTTCATACTCCAGAGGATTGCTGATAAATATAACCTGTCTGTGAGTTTCAAGACAAAGATCTTTTAAATAAATCAGCGACTTCGGGATAATCTCATCAAGATAGTATATGAAAACCCTGGCAGATTCCTGATTCTTCTGGAGGTCTTCTACCTTATCGGAAGAAAAAGATGCCTCTATACCCACATCTTTTAACTTCATAATAAGGCCCTTGACCATGAAGGTTTCATTTGAACTTATGATAGTAACATTCTTAGTCATAGTTTTCTCCGAATCTTATCTTTCATCTATAAGCTTTTTCATACCTTCCCAGTTAAGCCCTGTCAGAAGGCGCTCCAATTCCTTAAAAGTGCTCGCATCCTTTTCAGGAAGCTTATATTCTTTCATGGATTTTATAACCATGTCGGCCAGATCAAAATCCATTGCATCTATAATCTCTAAAAGCGAAGCATACGCATCACTTAAGGTTGATTCGGGAACCGGCGCCTTCTCTTCATCAGTATCCTTAGACATGAATGACAACTTATCCTTAAAAGCTCTGTAATCACGAAGAAGCACATCTGTTTCATTTTTTATTTTATCGATATCGTTGTTATTCCCGGCTGCCTCAAGATCCCTGGCATTTGACCAAAGCTTGTCAGCACCTATTAGATTGGCTGAACTTTTAAGAGCGTGAACTTTGATTGTATAATTCTCAAAATCCTCATTTTTAAAATATCTTTCAATTTCATCAGCCTTAACATCTATTGAATTAAAGAAAATATCAAGGGCTGTGATGTAGCCTTCTTCAGAGCCGCAAAGCGATATTCCTTTCTTATAATCTATCTCAGGTACCTTTGAAACATTTTTAATAATATCGTTTTCATCGTTTAGAGCAGCTTCATCCGTTGTATCTATTCCGGAAGTTTCAAAAGAATGATCTGACTCTCTGAATTCATCTTCTCTATCAGTTGAAGAAATTTTCAGCTTTGCTCTTACATCATCCGAAAGATACATAATAAGAACAGCAGTTAATTGTTTAAAATCCACAGGCTTTTCCAGATAATTTGTAAAACCGGCTTCCAAACACAACTTTCCCTCATCAGAATCATCTGGTGAAACAAGAGCGATTAAAGGTATCGTTCCGTTTTTATCAAAACCGTTTTCTTTTATCTCATAAAGTGTCTGTACTCCTGTCATTTTCGGCATCAAATAGTCCATAAAAACTACGACATATTCATTTAGTCGCATTGCTTCCAGGCATTCTTTTCCATCTACTGCTTCATCAGATTCCAAGCCAAGAAATCCAAGTAGCTTTTTTACGAAAAACCTATCAAGTTCGGAGTCGTCCACAATCAAAGCTTTTTTGTTCACTCTAGCCTCCGCATTTTCACCGCGTGCTTGCCCTATGCATCAAAAGACCAATAGCATCATATAGCTCTTTGTCATCTGCATATTGTTCCCTTATGTCTCTGATATCCGAAAATCCATCATTAACCCATGAACTATTAATTTGTTGCTTTGTTATTCTCACAGGCTTTCTTTTGACTTTTTCATGTTTACTGTTATTGTTAACCTTATTTTCCGGTAAATATTTTATTAGCATTTTTTCAAGCGCATCACCTATGATAGGCTTTGAAAGATAATCCTGAAATCCTGATTTTTGATACACATCCCTGGCTCCGGCAAAGGCATTTGCAGTTAACGCTATGCTTGGAGTCTCCTTATTAAGATTATCATCTTCACTTTTTAGTCTCCAAAGGAATTCCATACCATCCATTTCAGGCATTCTATGGTCAACAAGCATAATGTCGTATTTTTTATTTTTTGTCATTTCAAGAGCTTCTTTACCGGATGATGCAGTATCTATTCTCACTTGAGTTTCCTTCAGTAGATTTTTTGCAACAACAAGGTTTATATCATTATCATCAACTATAAGAATGCTGGCTTCGGGAGCTTTGAAAAGTTCTGTATATTTTCCGTCATCCTGCAATATTTTGTCATATGCAACCTTGAAGTCTCCGATAGGTTCCCAGCTTCTTGTCTTCTGATTAACAACAAAGGAAAATGTTGACCCTTTTCCATATTCGCTCTTAACATGAAGCTCTGAGTTCATAAGCTGTAAGAATTTCTGAACAATGCTCATTCCAAGACCGGAGCCTTCAACATTTCTGTTTCTCGATCCCTCAAGTCTCTCAAAGGGAGCAAAAAGCTTCTGCATATCCTCTTCACGTATACCGATACCCGTATCCGCAATAGATATTTTAAGCCCAATAATCCCCTGTGCATCAAGATGTCCTCCCGATAGATAATCAACCGAGAATCGAACCTCTCCGTGCTCGGTGTATTTTATGGCATTTGTAAGTATATTAAGAATTACTTGCTTTAATCTTACATTATCTCCATACAAAAGATGCGGAGTCTGGCTGTTAACTATTACATTCAGCTTAAGACCTTTGTTTTTTGCTCTCTCATCAACCATATTTACGAGCTCGGTGATCATATCTGCAAGATCGTAATCGACGTTGTAAAGCTCCATTTTTCCGGCTTCTATTTTTGAAAAATCCAGTACATCATTTACTAATGAAAGCAAAGTATTTCCGGCTGTTTTTATCCCATGAGAATACTTTTTTAACTCCGGATCATCATATTCCCTTAAAATCAGCTCATTCATACCCAATATAGCATTTATTGGAGTTCTTATTTCATGTGACATCTGAGATAAAAACTGTGTCTTTGCTCCATTGGCAGCTATGGCATTTGCTTCAGCCTCGGCTGCCTTACTGCCAAGTTCCTCAAGACTTGCTGCATTTAAGGCTTCTTTTATGCGTAGATTAACAAGTATAACTGTGCTAATAGCCGATACAAAGAGACATGAAATAATTGAAAAAACATCCCTTGAAGAATAAAAGCTTTCCTTTCTATAAAAACAGGCAATGCAAAACACAAGAGACAGTGACAAATCAAAGATCACATAAAGCTTCAGCCTGTCTATGTATATTATGGAAAACATAATAAGAAAGAATGGAAAGAGCCCGGCCGGCTGATCTTTATACGGAATAACATCAATACTTATAAGTGACAGATATAATAGCCCATAAAAAATTACCGACTCCACGCGGCATATTCTAAGCGTAATCACCTTATCCTTTAAATACTGATTAGTAACAAAAAACACAACAATCAGCGTAAATAAAGCGTAGTACGTCTTATGAACACGGAACCCTGAAAGGAGTGCTCTGGCCAAAATAAGCATAACCAAATAAATGCCTACAAGAGTTACAGACATTTTTCTTTGAACAGACATGTTATTTTGTATTATATTCTGTTCGCATATTTCGAAATACTTATCTTCTTCTTTCCTAAATTTTTCAAGAGTTTCTCTAAGCATCGTAAGGCATCTCCACAAAATGCTTAATTATCAACATACTCCCACTTTTATACTACTTTTTTTCATCATAGCATTAGCGTTATTCAATAACAATAATATTAGTTATTAAAAAAATATTAGAAAAAAATGCCCTTGGACTTTATAATTTCCAAAGGCATTTTAATTAGCTGTTTGACTTGAAGATATTATATTTTATTTTTGAATGTTGTCTTCTGAGTTATTACTGTCGCTTTCGTTTTTATCACCCATATTATTTGTATTTAAAGCGTTATTATTGGCATTATTCTGCACATTAACACCATTAGAATAAGGGCCATAAGTTGGAGCACCGGGCTTACCATTTTGAATCACAGAAGGAGTTACCATTGTCTTTGTACCAGGTTTTACGCCTCCCATCACTGGTGGATTATTTTTCATTCGCTTTTTCCTGTTCTTGTCTGCAAATTTTATAACTGCAAAAATTATCAGGATGATAATAATGAATATAACTAGTGACGGTAAATGTGTAATTATAAGAAGTGCGAGTTCTTTAAAGAACGTTGCTACAGCATCACAATTTTCAAGGAATCCGTCTCTTGCCCTTTCCCAGAATGTAGGATTTTTCACAGGCTCCGGAGTATACTCAATAACTTCTCTTACAGACACCGTAAGGGTGCTATAACTAATCTGATTGTCATAAGTTCTAAGCTGAGACTCCATAGATTCAAGCTGATAGCGAACATCCGTTAGTTTGTCCTGAATAGACATAATATCTTCTATTGTAGTTGCCTGTTCCATCAACTGAAGAAGCTGCTTTTCTTCAGCACGAAGTGCATTTCTATGGCTCTCAAGGTCAGCATATGTAAGCGTGACATCTGTTACGTTCATATCCTGAGAAGTTATGTTACTCTTTTCAGCAACCTCTGTTACAAAGCCTGACAGTTTATCTTCAGGTACTCTTAAAGTAAGATTTGCTGTTCTTTCGTCTGTATAAGAACTTTTTTCGGTTCTAAAGCTCTCAACATATCCACCAAGTTCCTCCGTTCTTTTTTGAAGAAAATCAACAGTTTTATCAAATTCCTTGGTCTCGGTACTCATGCTCATATTAGTAATGAGCTTACGCTTTTGTTTTGCGGCTGAATTACTTTCTGTAACCTCTTCTGCCTGCGAGCCTTCCGGAGTTTCTGCATCTTCGTAGGCCTCATCATATGCAGCATCGTATAGTCCGCTTTCTCCGGCAGCCTCCTCTGCAGCAAAGCTTTCATTTGCAACACTCTTTGAAGCACTATAGGAACCGTCTGAAGAGCCGCATCCCGTCACCACCATTAAATAAACAAGAGTGCCGGTAAGCAGCCTTATTCCCTTTAAATATTTCTTTTTCATAGTTACCCTCCATTTATAGTATTTTCTGTAAATTTCTTATTATTTGCAGAAAAAATATCATTTTTATATTATCATATATAACAAAATACCGCACTAAAATCTATTGATTTATCATTCATCGTCTCTTGATGTTAAATTATTATTAAAAAAGATCGTTTAATGGTCTTAAGAATCCGGACTTTCTCATGGGATTTTCCTTCGTTCCCTTTACATATAGCAGATAAAGTTCTTCCTTTGCTCTTGTCATAGCCACATAAAGCATTCTGCGCTCTTCCTCTATTTCTTCATTTGTTATGCTTTTCCTTGATGGCACAATACCTTCATTCAGATCAGGAAGAAAAACTGCTTTGAATTCCAGACCCTTTGAAGCATGCATTGTCATTACCCGAATTCCCTGTTTATTTAAGACTTTTGAAGTTCTCATGCTATCTAATACTTTTGAAGTATCATCCAGATATTCAATTAAATCCTCATAATAGTTAAAATCCGAACAAAGCGTCTCAAATTCATCAAGTTCATCCATCTGAGTATCAAGCACTTTTTTATTCCCTGAATTTTTTTCTTTTAAATACTTATCATATCCAAGGTACCCCCTGATAAATCGAACAGCCCCCTTTGGACTAAGCTTTGATAACAGCTTCATGTCTCTGAACAATTTTTGCACAGTAGCAGCCATGTTTAACTTTCCCAGTTTGGTATAGTAATCAATAAGCTCTTTTTCAACTATTATCTGATTTTCGCAGCATTGTCTGCATATATATCGTACAGGCTTATTCATTATTCTTAAAAAATCGCTTCTTTTGTTACCGTCTTTTGCAAAGGCCATATAGGATAAAACATCCATAATGACAGGCTTCTCATGTAACGCAATTATTTTTTCTTTATAAAAACATGGTACTTTATTTTCGTTCAGGACCCTTGCTATACATGTAGCTTCAGTATTGGTACGAACGATAATTGCAATTTCATTAAGAGGCATTTTGGTTTTCATAGTATTTATTGCTTTTAAAATGTGCGAGTATTCCTCATTTCTGTCCAAAAAGGCATTCCCTGATACTATTCCATCAGAATGTTTTTTTCCTGATTTTATGTCCTTTATAAATCTTACCTTATTTTCGCTAATTACTAATTTTGAAGCTTCAAGAATCGGCAATGCGCATCGGTAGTTAGTATCAAGTATTATTTTTCTGGTATTTTCATAATATTCATCAAAAGAAAGCATAAGCTTTGGATCAGAACCTCTAAATCCATAAATTGACTGATCATCATCCCCTACAACAAAGAGATTGTGATTTTCATCAAGCAGAAGCTTTACCACTTCAAATTGCATCTTATTGATATCCTGAAATTCATCAATTTGAATAAAGGATAATTTATTCTGCCATTTTTTCCTTATGTCAGGTCTGCTTATAAGATAGTCCCGACACAAAAGTACCATATCGTCGAAATCAATCAGTGATTGTTCCTTAAGTATTTTATTATATTCTTCATATATTGCCGGAAAGTTCTCATAGAATGGAACGGATTTATCACAATCCAAGGGGCTGTCACCGGTATTCTTTAGTCTTGATATTTCAGAAAGAATAAGTCTTATTGACTCATTGTCATAATCCTTCCCATACAAAATATGTCTTAGTATTTTGTATTTATCTGCTTCTTTCAAAATAGAATAGTTTCTATTGTCTAATATATGATAAAAAATTGAATGGAATGTTCCGAAGAGAACCTCCGGATATACAGAGTCTGTTTCTTTAATAAATCTTTGCTGCATCTCAATTGCAGCTGCCTTCGTAAAAGTTATTGTAAGTATTGAACCGGGATCAACTCCCCGCCGGATCAGGTTTAGTATTCGCTTAATAATTACAAAGGTTTTACCGCTGCCGGGACCTGCTATAATACAAGCAGGTCCTTCAAAGTGCTCAATGGCACTTCTCTGAGCGGAGTTACATCTTAAATCAATGTCAGGCTTCAAGCTTTGAGATAGACTCTTTTAATCTCTTAAGAGTCTCTTCCTTTCCAATAACTTCCATAGCTTCGGTTGCACCGCAGGGAGTCATGGCCTTACCTGAAACTGCTATACGAATCGGCCAAAGAACATAGCCGTTCTTGTATTCTTTTTCCTTAATATATTCCTGAAGTTTAGCATAAAGGGCATCGTTACTGTAGTCCTCCTGAGCTTCAAGAATTGGAAGAAGGTCCTTAAGCACTGCAAGTGATGATGCTTCGTCGGTCTTCATCTTTTTATGCTTATAAATGGATATGTCATAATCAGGCATCTCCTGGAAGAAATCGATCATCTCTGCAATGTCAGGCCAGATTTCAATTCTTGTCTTAATCATTGCTGCTATCTTATGAAGATCAAGGTTTTTCTTAATAACCTCTTTCATGTAAGGCTCTGCAAGCTTGTAGAACTCTTCGTCATCCATCTTCTTAAGATACTCACCGTTCATCCATTTGAGCTTTGTGTAATCAAACACTGCAGGAGACTTGTTGATACGTCTGTAATCAAACTTCTCTACAAGCTCCTTGAGGCTCATGATCTCTGTATTGTCATCAGGTGACCATCCGAGAAGTGCCACGAAGTTTACAACTGTCTCAGATAAAAATCCCTGCTCAATAAGATCCTCAAAGGATGAGTGACCGCTTCTCTTACTGAGTTTATGATGTTCTTCATCAGTAATAAGAGGACAATGTATATATTTAGGAACTTCCCAGCCAAATGCATCATACAATCTGTTGTATTTAGGAGATGAAGAAATATACTCATTACCTCTGACAACATGAGTGATGCCCATAAGGTGATCATCTACAACATTTGCAAAATTGTAAGTAGGATATCCATCAGACTTAATAAGAACCATATCATCAAGCTCTTTATTCTCAACAGTTACATCTCCGTATAACTCATCATGGAATGTAGTTGTACCTTCTGTAGGATTATTCTGTCTGATAACATAAGGCTTACCTTCTGCGAGGTTCTTCTCAACCTCTTCCTTTGAAAGGTGAAGGCAGTGCTTGTCATAAACACTTATCTCCTTCTTACCGCCATTTCCATCATCAATTTCCTGAACAAGTGTGGCAAGTCTTGCCTCATCACAGAAGCAGTAATATGCCTCTCCTTTTTCAATAAGCTCCTTGGCATATTTAAGATAAATTCCCTGCTTTTGTCTCTCACTCTGAACATAAGGGCCGACACCGCCGTCCTTATCAGGCCCTTCATCATGAATCAGCCCTGTCTTTTCAAGAGTTCTGTAGATTATCTCAGTAGCACCCTCAACATAGCGCTCCTGATCAGTATCCTCTATTCTAAGGATGAAATCACCGCCCTCATGTTTGGAAATAAGATAAGCATAAAGTGCTGTTCTTAAGTTTCCTACATGCATTCTTCCCGTTGGGCTCGGTGCATAACGGGTTCTTATTTTCTGTGCCATAATTCTCCTCTTTACATAACCTCCGGATATTCTTTTTTCTCAAATTCAACAATAATTCCTGAAGCTACGTTGCGGCATAACGCAATTTGTTTTTTCTCAACCTGAACGATGAGTCCGCCGCGTTCTTTTTTATTGATTACTTTAACGTGAGATCCATGTCTGATACCAATGGACTTAAGTCTTTCGGAATAGACTTCCTTCTCGACATTCATCTCTTTTACAAGATAAACGCCATTCTTCTCCCCATCTGTAAGAGTCATACAACTACCTCATAAAATGTAATTACTACATATTGTAGATTTATATACAAATAAAACATATAATGTATTCGTGACATTTATATCTACACATGCTTTGAAATTATATAACACCTTATAACAAATGAAAAGAGCACCGCTTTAATGCGGTAAAGTAAGTAATGTAGTGGCATTACATATATCTCTTTTTATTCAACAATTTCCTTATAACATTCCGGGCGTCTGTCTCTAAAGAGTCCCCACGACAGTCGGTTCTGTCTGATTTCATGAAAATCGTATACTGCCATTATTATCTCTTCTGAAGAATCCGATGCCTTTCTCAATATGTCTCCGGTCTCATCAGTCATAAAGCTGTTACCATAAAATTTAAGCGAAGAAAGCTGACCTCCGTTTTCCTCTGAAGGTACAACGTTTTCTGTTCCTATACGGTTAGCTGCTACAACCGGGATAATATTGGCTGCTGAGTGTCCCTGCATGGTTCGTTGCCAGTGTCCGCTGCTGTCAACATTAAGTATTGGTTCGGAACCTATAGCTGTAGGATAAAGAATAATATCAGCTCCCTGAAGCGCAAGACATCTTGCGGTCTCCGGAAACCACTGATCCCAGCAAATTCCTACTCCGACTCTTCCGTAAGCTGTTTCAAATACCGAAAAGCCTGTATCTCCGGGAGTAAAATAGAATTTTTCCTGATAAAAATGATCATCGGGAATATGTGTTTTTCTGTAAACGCCAAGGATATCACCGTCTGAGTCAATCATTGCTACAGAATTGTACATCACATTGCCTTCACGTTCATAAAAACTTATAGGCATAACTACCGAAAGTTCTCTGCAGACTTTTCTGAAATGCCCCACCGCAGCATTCTGATTTACGGTCGTAGCAAAATCATAATAATCATATCGTCTCTCCTGGCAAAAATACTGCCTCTCAAAAAGTTCTGACAGCAGAATTATCTGAGCACCCTGAGATGCTGCCTTTCGAACAAGCTTATCTGCCTTTTTTATGTTTCTTACAACAAGATCTTCATCGGATATTTCCGGATTACCGGTTGCTTCTCTTCCACAGGCAAACTGTATAGCAGCCACTGTAGTTGATGAATTGTCTTTATACATGATTTTTAAGCCTTTCTTACTCGAAATTAATTATTTTGCGTCTCATATTACTGATATCAGATGGAATCTGCTGTGTAATGCAATGTATGTTTCCGCCTCCCATTAGTATAGATCTTGCCGGTATGGAAACAATCTTACGGTTTTTACATATCTTTTCCATAATTTTCATTGCCCTTTGGTCACTTTCCTCATTTTCATTTCCAAATGCAGGAATTAGTATCTCTGTATTTGTAAAATAAAAATTTACATAACTTGCAGCAAGTCTTTCACCTACAGAGCGGTCATCCTCTCCCTCTTCAAATACGAAATTATCTATATCCTCCTTCTCACAGCAAACAGGATGATCAGGAATAGGGAGCTTATGTATCTTTAGTTTTCGTCCTCTGGCATCTGTTTCACCCAGAAGATATTCATAGCTCGCATTGGACATCTCATATTGAGGGTCATTAACATTATCAGTCCATGCCAGAACAACTTCCCCGGGTGATATAAAAGCACATACGTTATCTACATGTTCATTTGTCTCATCATTATAAATACCGCTTGGAAGCCAGAGTACCTTCTCTGCTCCCAGATATTTTTTCAGCTGTTCTTCTATTTTGGATTTGCCAAGCTTTGGATTTCTTCCCTCACTCAAAAGACAACTGGAAGTAACCATAACTGTTCCTTCTCCGTCAGAATGGATTGAACCTCCTTCAAGCACAAAGGGATGCGCATCATAATAATCTATGTTTAAAAGCTTGCAAAATCCCGAGGCCACAAGATCATCTGCATCCCAATTGGCATATAAACCATCTGCTTCTCCACCCCAGGCATTAAATTCCCAATCAATGCCTCTTACATTACCTTCTGTATTTCTGACAAAAGTAGGCCCTGTATCCCTTGACCATGAGTCATCGGTTTCCATTTCAATCAAAATGATTATCCCTGAATCTTTGATCTTTTCAGGTGTTTTTTCTCCTTGTCCTCTGACGCAGATTATTTTAACAAGGTTCTGCGTATGCTCTCTTATAAAAATATGAGCTTTCTCAAAATCAGCCTTGTCCACTAATACATAGAGTTTTTCGGATTTAATAATATGAGAAAAAATATTACAGAATGCCATCTGCGCAGCTGTGGCATCCCTCCCCCAGCTTCCGGGCCTTGTGGGCCATATCATCATGGTCCCGTCATGAAGGTCATATTCAGCAGGCATTCTGTATCCATCGCTTGCGGGATATCCTTTAATTACTTCGCTCATTGTAAGCTGCTCCTTACACTAATCAAGTTTATCAGATGTAAATATTACATACAAAAACCGGGTGAAAAGTAATTAGTAACAAAACAGATTATGCCTTAAGCTATAAAGTTTTGTTACCAGACACTTTGCACCCGGCAGAACTCGTATCAAATATTCAATTATTTTGTACCGAATATTCTGTCACCGGCATCTCCAAGACCGGGAACAATATACTTGTTTTCGTTAAGGTATTCATCAATATGAGCACATGTAATAGGAACATCAGGATGCTCTGTAGTAACCCTTTCAATGCCTTCGGGAGCTGCAATAAGGCAGATAAATCTCATCTTTTTTACGCCCTTTTTCTTGAAAAGGTCGATTGCATCACATGCAGAACCGCCGGTAGCAAGCATGGGATCAAGTATTATAACTTCTCTGTCGCCTATATCCTCAGGTGCCTTAAAGAAATAATTTACAGGTTCATATGTATGTGCATCACGGTACATTCCAACGTGAGCAATCTTTGCATTAGGAATAACCTTAAGAACTCCATCCAAGAGTCCCATTCCTGCTCTCATGATAGGAGCAAAAGCATAATTATCTTCATTAAGTCTACCCATTTTAATGGTCTTAATAGGAGTTTCTACTGTTGTCTCCTCAAGAGCAACATCTCTCATTGCTTCATAAACCAGATAAGCGCCGATTTCACCAACAAGCTCCCTGAAAAGCTTTGTTCCGGTGTGCTTATCTCTAAGTATTGACAATTTATGCTCAATCAAAGGATGATCCAAGACAGTAACATTTTTCATATTTTTCTACCTCCGAAAATTTACTGTTAAAAATAATATCATATATTTAATATGGGCGCTACAAAAGTTATAAAAACATTTACTATTACTTTTTCATTGCTTATAATCTGCATTTAAAGTCTGAATAATCAAAGTGTTTTACGACTTCTGTTCTACCATTTTCATGCAATATAGCTATATCCGGCAATGCCATACCGTTGAATGTATTATTTTTAACCATACTGTAGATTGCCATATCCTCAAATATCAGTCGGTCACCTATTCTTATCTCATGATCAAAGCTATAGTCACCAATTATATCTCCTGCAAGGCAGGTCCTTGATGACAGCCTGTACTTAAAGGTTTTTTCTTCAATTTCAAATCCGTCCATAAGCGGTGGTCTGTAGGGCATCTCCAACACATCAGGCATATGACATGCAGCAGAAGTATCAAGGATAAGAACAGGGAACTTTTCTGTTTTTACAATATCCATAACTGTAGTAACAAGATAACCTGCATCAAGAGCTATTGCTTCGCCGGGTTCTAAATAAACCTCCACGGCATATGTATTTTTTATATATTTAATAAGCTCTATCAAACCTTTTGTGTCATAATCACTTTTGGATATGTGATGTCCGCCGCCCATGTTGATCCATTTTATCTGACCGCTTTCGCCTTTTTTAGGCAAGTATTTTCCGAAGCTTTTTTCAAAGGCTTCAAAGGTCTCCTTTAGCGGTTCAAATCCCTGCTCACATAGAGTATGGAAATGCAATCCTTCTACACCTTTGGGCAGCTCTTCGGGAAAATCACATAATCTTATACCAAGTCTGGAGCCCGGTGCACAGGGATCATATATATCGTGACCTTCCTGAGTTGAAAATTCAGGATTTACACGAAGTCCAACAGATAAGCCATTTCTTTTAAGCGGCTTTTCAATTGTACCCTTTATTTCAATTGCCTTTTCCCACACTTTTCTATGATGCTCAAGCTGTGATATTGAGTTAAACACAATATGATCTGCTATATCACACACTTCTGATATTTCACTATCTCCAAAAGCAGGTTCAAACACATGAATTTCAGGGAATAATTCCTTAGCTGCAGCTTCATTCTTAGATGAAGTACCAATAAGTTTCTTTTGTTTTTCTGTATAAAACTCTTCGTATGCAAGTTTCGCTTCATATAAACCTGAGGCTGTTGTTCCTGCAAGATATTCCGCAATTAATGGATAAGTACTGTATGCTGAAAATGCCTTCTGCGCCAGAAGGATCCTTGCTCCGGATTTATTCATCACATCACTTAATACTAAGCAGTTTTTCCTAAGCTTATTTTCATCTATCACATAAACAGGTGTTTTTAATTCATTAAAATTCATGATTATTGTCCCCTCAGTAAATCCTTAACAACTTCGCTTGCAATCACCAGCCCGCAGGCAGCAGGCGTAAAAGCCGTACTTCCCGGAGTGCTTCTTCTTGAAGAACCTGTCTTTTTAATTTCAGCAGCATCTTCACTTCTTATCTCCGGTTTAATAGGCAATTCATCAGAATATACCACTTTAAGCTTTTTGATATTTCTTTTTTTCAGTTCTCTTCTCATAACCTTGCACAGAGGGCAAACACTGGTTTTATATATATCAGCAACTTTAAATCTGGATGGATCAAGCTTATTACCTGCCCCCATGGCACTTATAACCGGAGTACCTGCAGCTTTAGCACGCATGATAATTTCCAGCTTAGCAGTAACCGTATCCACCGCATCAATAATATAATCGTATTTTTTAAAATCAAAATTGTCTGCATTTTCAGGCAGATAAAAGCAGTTGTGAATATTTACCACAACATCCGGGTTGATAGAAAGCATCCTTTCCTTCATCATTTCAGTTTTATATTTACCAATTGTAGTCTGAAGCGCAATTATCTGTCTGTTAAGGTTGCTTTCTGCAACAGTATCGCTGTCAACCAGATCAAATTTGCCTATTCCACTTCTGACCAGAGCTTCGCACACATATCCTCCGACTCCTCCAATGCCAAATACTGCAACATGCTTATTTTTCAGGGTATTTATTGCTTCTTTACCAAGCAACAACTCGGTTCTTGCAAAAATTTCACTCATAAATTTTCTCTTTCTAACACACATTTCAAGTTTATTTTTCTTTAATGAAATTGTAACTCTTTTTTATTGGATATTAGCAAATTTTGTTGTAATAATATTTTATAAGAGATTTAGATATAGTAAATATATTTTTATAGAGTTTTCAAAGAGGAATGGAGTAAAAATGCGCAAACGAATTCTGATAGCTGACGATACTACATTTATGCGTGAGATGCTAAAATCATCACTTGATAAGGAAAAATATGAAATAATCGGCGAAGCTAAAACCGGCAAACAGGCTGTTGAGCAATATAAGGAGAAAAAGCCTGATTTGCTTATCCTTGACATTAATATGCCTGAGATGAATGGTATTGATGCACTAACCGAAGTAATGGCCTTTGATTCAAATGCTAATGTGATCATGTGCTCAGACCAAAAACAGGAGCCTATGATCGTACTGGCGTTAAAAAAAGGTGCCAAGGATTTTGTTGTAAAGCCCTTTATGGCAAGTGATGTAATAAGAGCCCTCTCAAAAATTTTTAAAGATGAATAATCTTTTTTTGTAACAGGTCTATCATGCACATGTCTGTGCATATAAAAATCAGAGCAAGCTATCATGGCCTGCCCTGATTTTTCTTTGCCATATCTTCTATAATAAGTCTAAAAAATCAAAATCTGTTCATTTTGATCATCCCTTCATAAATTTACTACGAAAATCAATCTATAAGCACAGGGTTTTCTTCAACGACCCAAGGTAAACCATACTCATTAAGCATATCCATATACGGATCAGGATCAAACTCATCAGTTGTAAATACCCCGGGTTTCTTCCATTTTCCGGTAACAACAAGTGCTGTTCCGATCATAGCCGGTACACCTGTTGTATAGCTGATAGCCTGGCTGCCAAGTTCTTTATAACATTCCTGGTGATCACAAACATTATAAATATAAATAGTTCTCTCTTTTCCGTCCTTTATGCCTTTGAAAATACATCCGATGTTGGTCTTACCTACAGTTCTGGGGCCAAGGCTTGCAGGATCCGGAAGAAGCGCTTTAAGGAACTGAATTGGAACAATCTCGCGTCCTTCAAACATTACAGGACTTGTTGAAAGCATACCTACATCCTCAAGGCATCTCATATGATCAAGATAGCTCTGGCCAAATGTCATAAAGAAACGAATTCTCTTTACTTCAGGGAAATTTCTTCCAAGAGCTTCGATCTCCTCGTGGTGTAAAAGATACATATCTTTTTTGCCAACCTGAGCGAAATCGTATTCTCTCTTAATCTCCATGGGCTTAGTTTCAACCCAATGACCATCCTCCCAATAACTACCGTTAGCAGATACTTCACGAAGGTTGATCTCGGGATTAAAGTTTGTCGCAAATGCATAGCCATGGTCTCCGCCATTGCAATCCATGATATCAATATAATGAATCTCATCAAAATAATGCTTCTTAGCATATGCTGTGAAAACAGATGTTACACCGGGATCAAAGCCTGTTCCAAGTAAAGCCGTAAGTCCAGCTTCCTTAAACTTGTCAAAATAAGCCCACTGCCAGCTGTAATCAAAATATGCTGTGAATCCTTTTTCCTTGCAGCGCTTTTCATAAATCTCACGCCACTTCGGATCATCTGTATCCTCGGGTTCATAATTTGCAGTATCAATGTAATCAACCTTACATTCAAGACATGCATCCATTATAGTCAGATCCTGATAAGGAAGTGCCACATTTAAAACAGCATCCGGTTTATAGCTGTTAATTACTCGTTTTATATCCTCCACATCATCTGCGTTAACAGTATCGGTAGTAATCTTAACCGATGTTCCGGCTTTCTCAAGCTTTTCTTTAAGAGCATCACACTTAGAAACCGTTCTGGATGCAATACACATTTCTGTAAAAACACCGCTATTCTGCGCACATTTCTGGATTGCTACCTGAGCAACTCCTCCACAACCTATAACCAATAATCTGCTCATCTAAAAACCTCCATTAAAAAAGTTTTATTATCTTGACATTGCTTCTTCTTCCTGCAACAAATCCTCAACATATTTAGGTAGCATGAATGCTCCCTTGTGAAGATGTGTCGTGTAATACCATGTCTTTATATTTCTTTCATCCCATCTGTCAGGATTAAAATCCTTTAGAGGATGATATTTTTTACTTGCAAAACCAAAAAGCCAATATCCTGCGGGGCAGGTAGGAATATGAGCCTGATAAACCCTGTTAACCGGGAAAACTCTATAGGCCTTTCTATGCATTGCTCTGCAACTCTCTTCATCTTCATCATAGAAAGGACTTCCATGCTGATAAACCATAATACCGTCATCATGAAGAGCTTTATAACAGCTTCCATAAAATTCCTTCGTAAAGAGACCTGCTTCATGTCCCAACGGCTCGGTGACATCATTGATAATCAGATCATACATATCATCACATTTTCTAAGGAACTTAAGACCATCCTGGTAATAGATATGTACTCTGTCATCATCAAGACCGCAGGCATTATCAGGAAAGTACTGCTTACATACTTCAACAAACATGCTGTCAGGTTCAACCACATCGATAACCTTTATCTCTTCATAGTGACTGAGCTCTCTGGCTACACCGCCATCACCACCGCCCAGGACAAGTACACGTTGAACCTTGGGATGAACAGCCATTGGTACATGTACTATCATCTCATCATATGTAAATTCATCCTTCTCTGAAAAGATTATATTTCCGTCGGATGCCAGAAATTTTCCAAATTCAGGAGAATCAAACACATCTATTCTCTGAAATTCACTTGAACCAGAAAACAGCTGTTTGCTTAATCTTATATTTATTTTTACATTGTTGGTATGCATTTCACCAAACCAGTAATCCATCTGAGGCATTATTTTTCCTCCAAAACATAAATCATTATTTAAAGGCAATTTATATTTTAGTACAAAACAAAATTAACCATACAATATAATTATATGGTTAATCTTAGAAATTTGCACTACTTTAATACTTGTAGTTCTGAAATATCTTCACTCTCTGGTCCCTGCATGGAGCATCCCTTTTCCATTGCTGTGAGTATATAATCAAGAATCTCCTCTGTTACAACTTCACCCGGAGAGATGATCGGTATTCCCGGAGGATAGCACATAACAGACTCCGCGCTGATTCTTCCAATCGTCTGCCTGATAGGTAGTGATTCCTTCTCTGCATAAAACGCTTCCTGGGGAGTAGCCTTAACTATGGGAGTAACATATTCAGCAGAGAAAAAGCTCTGCTCCGGCTTAGCATAAAGTCTTCTTATATCTGCAAGGGCACCTGCAAGTCTCTCGATGTCCTGTAATCTGTCGCCGATAGAGATATACGCCATTACGTTAGATAAATCACCAAATTCCATCTGTATATCATATTCATCTCTAAGCAGATCATACACTTCTATACCTGTAAGTCCTACTCCTCTGGTATTTACAACAAGCTTAGTCTCATCGAAATCATAAATGCTTCCGCCATTAATAAGTTCATGTCCATATGCATAATATCCGGGAATTTCATTTATTTCTTCCCTCGCATACTTTGCCATTCCCGTAACCTTTTCAAAGCTGTCATGGCCATGAAGTGCCAGATTTCTTCTGGAGATATCAAGACTTGCTATGAGAAGATAGCTGGCGCTTGTGGTTTGCGTGAGATTTACGATTCTGCTTATATATCCTATATTTGCATTTTTACCGCAAAGAAGAAGCGAACTTTGTGTCAGGCTCCCTCCTGATTTATGCATACTTATGGCAGCCATATCCGCTCCTGCCTTCATAGCACAAAGTGGCAGATTTGGTCCAAAGTACAGATGTGTTCCGTGTGCCTCGTCAACCAAAGCCTTCATACCATGCTCATGCGCCAGGTTAACAATTGCCTGAAGGTTTGAACAAATTCCGTAGTAAGAAGGGTTATTTATTAAAATTGCCTTGGCATCAGGATTTTCATTAATTGCCGCTTCAACGTCAGTCAGCTCCATACCAAGCGGGATTCCAAGTTTAGTATCCACCTTGGGATCTATATAAACAGGAACAGCTCCACAAAGAATCAACGCATTAATTGCACTTTTATGAACATTTCTTGGCATTATTATCTTTTCGCCATGTTTTACTGACGAAAGGACCATGGCCTGTACTGCACTGGTAGTGCCATTTACCATCAAAAAGGCATGTTCTGCACAAAATGCATCTGCAGTAAGCTCTTCTGCTTCCTTAATAACAGAAACAGGATGGCACAAATTATCAAGAGGCTTCATTGAATTAACATCTATTCCTACACATTGTTCCCCAAGAAAACGAACAAGCTCAGCATTTCCACGGCCTCTCTTATGTCCAGGTACGTCAAAGGGCACCACTCTTTGTTTTCTAAATTTTTCAAGCGCTTCATAAACCGGCGCTTTTCTCTGACGATCCAGATCCAATAACTCATCCTCCAAAAAACATATTATATGAAAGAAAGAAGGGCGGTATGCATTATGCATACTGCCCTTCGAAATACTCGTTTATCAGGCAAAATTATCTTAGCATAGATGTATCTAATGTCAAGTAAAATTCTGCTTTTAGACTGAGTTAATCCTATGTCTTTTTAATAAAAAAAGAATATTAAATTGCGTGTATAAACAAACCACTCAAAAGCTTAGGCTCAAACCAGGTAGACTTTGGCGGCATAAGGCGACCGGCATCAGCTACTGCAAATAATTCATGGATATCAGTCGGATACATGGAAAAAGCCAAAACACAATCACCGGCTACTCTCTTTTCAAGCTCTCCTAATCCACGAATACCACCAACAAAATCAATTCTGGGGTCATTCTTAGGATCACTTATATTCAGAATTGGTGTAAGTACATTATTTTGCAGTATGCTTACATCAAGTCCATCAACAGCATCTTCACTCATAATGTCTTTGTGAGCAGTAAGCTTATACCATTTTCCATTAAGAAGCATGCCGATATCGCACTTCTTTTGAGGCTTAACCGGGTCATTAGATTCACTAAGATCAAATTTTTCCTCGATTTTCTTCAAAAACTCTTCTTCGCTTAGCCCGTTAAGATCCTTTATAACCCTGTTATAATCCATTATCATAAGTTCACTGTCAGGAAACAGTACTGATAAAAAGAAATCGTAGTCCTTATTTCCGTTTGCCTCAGGATCATTTTCGCGTCTCTTTTTTGCCACCTTAACTGCAGAAGCACATCTATGGTGTCCATCAGCGATATAGATGCTGTCCATTTTCTTAAAAGCTTCAGCAATCACTGAAATATCTTCATCCTTATCAATGATAAATACTCTGCTCTTAATATCATCCTTGGTGACAAAATCATATAATGGCTTGTCTTTTTCCTTGATCTTGTTGATAACGCCTCTTATGGCAGCATCTTCTCTATAGCACAAGAAAATCGGACCGGTCTGGGCATCACAGGAATCAACATGGTGAATTCTGTCTGCTTCTTTTTTCGCAAGAGTGTTCTCATGCTTCTTGATGATATTATTGTCGTAATCATCCACAGAACTGCATGCAACAATGCCTGTTTGTACTCTTCCATTCATAGTCTGCTCATATAAATAGTAGCAGGGCTTTTCATCATGAACAAAAACGCCATTCTCAATTTTTTCCCACAGCATGTCATGAGCTTTTTGATATACTTCTTCAGCATACATATCATAATCATCCGGAAACTGTGTCTCAGGTCTGTCTATTGCAAGAAAAGACATAGGTTCATTTTTAACCTCTTCTCTTGCTTCCTCTCGATTGTATACATCGTAAGGAAGAGCGGCAACCTTATCCGCAATATCCACCCTTGGTCTATATGCTGCAAAAGCTCTTATATCTGCCATATAATGTCATTCCTTTCATGTCAAAAAGCTGATTTATAAACAGCCTTTATTATAATTCTTTTCTGACAACGCGAACTCTTATAACGTCATCAATTTTCTTAAGTTTATCAGTAATATCATCGGATATGTTGCTCTCTACGTCAATAATAGTATAAGCAAAATCTCCTCTTGATTTATTTGTCATATTTGAAATGTTATAACCGTCATTGCCGAGTACCTGTGTGAACTTACCAATCATACCTGCAACATTCTTGTGAATAATTGCAAGTCTTGGAACAGTGCAGATGCCCTGCTCACAACGAGGCATGTTTACTGAATTGACGATATTACCGTTTTCAAGATAGTCCTTCATCTGTAGAACTGCCTTAATTGCGCAGTTATCCTCTGACTCCTCTGTAGATGCTCCAAGGTGAGGGATTACAATACAACCGTCATGACCTGCTGTTACAGTGTTTGGGAAGTCAGTAACATATTTTCTGATTTTTCCTGAATTGATACCGGAAAGGACGTCTGCCTCATTGCAAAGAATATCTCTTGCAAGATTAATCAAAATTACTCCTTTTTTCATTTTGGAGATTGCTTCCGCATTGACCATTCCCTTGGTGTTATCTAAAGCAGGTACGTGTATTGTTATGATATCACATTTTGAATAAATATCATCTACATTAGTTACGTGCTTAACATCTGAGGAAAGGCTCCATGCTGCGTCAACAGAAAGATATGGATCGTATCCGAATACTTCCATACCAAGGTTTCTTGCTGCATTAGCTACTCTCACGCCAATTGCTCCAAGGCCGATTATTCCAAGTTTTTTACCTGCAATCTCTGTTCCTGCGAATTTCTTTTTAGTTTTCTCTGTAAGCTTTGCGATTTCAGGATCACCTGCATTAGCACTAACCCACTGAACACCTCCGATAATGTCACGGGAAGCTATGAGCATAGCAGCAATAACCATTTCCTTAACACCGTTAGCATTAGCTCCGGGAGTATTAAAAACAACGATTCCTTCTTCAGCACATCTGTCAATCGGAATATTGTTAACACCGGCTCCTGCACGAGCTATTGCAAGAAGATTATCGGAAAATTCCATCTCATTCATGTTTGCACTTCTAACAAGAACACCATCAGCATCATCGATATTATCTACAGCCTGATATTGATCTGTAAAGTTATTAAGGCCAACCTTAGCTATAGGATTTAAGCATTTATATTTAAACATTTTATCTCTCCCTTCATATTACTGATTTGCTTTTTCAAAGCTTTCCATAAAGTCTACAAGCTTCTGCACGCCTTCTTTTGGCATAGCGTTATAGATACTTGCACGCATACCGCCTACAGTTCTGTGTCCCTTAAGACTTACAAGTCCGTTTGCTGTTGCTTCTGAAATGAACTTGGCATTTAAGTCTTCACTGTCAGTAATGAAAGGAACGTTCATAAGAGATCTGTCCTCCGGTCTTACAGTTCCTTTAAACATCTTGCTGTTATCAAGGAAATCGTAAAGAATTGCTGCTTTCTCTTCATTTCTCTTCTTCATCTCTGCAAGACCGCCCTGAGCCTTAAGCCACTTAAATACAAGACCACACATATAAATAGCCCAGCAGTTTGGAGTATTGTATAAGGATCCGTTATCTGCCTGAGTCTTCCATTTAAGCATTGTTGGAACAAAATCAGGAACGTCATCTCTTATAAGATCTTCTCTTATAATACTGATTACAAGACCTGCAGGACCTACATTCTTCTGAACACCGCCATAAATAACACCGTAATCATTAACATTTACAGGCTCAGACAAAAAACATGATGAAACATCCGATACAAGAATATGTCCTTTAGTATTTGGAAGCTTCTTGAATTTTGTTCCATATATAGTGTTGTTTTCACATATGTATACGTAGTCAGCATCTTCAGGTATAGCAAGATCAGAGCAATCCGGAATATATGAAAATGTCTTATCAGCACTTGATGCAACTTCAATTGCTTCACCATATTTCTTGGCTTCAGCCATAGCCTTCTTAGCCCACTGGCCGGTAACAATATAGGCTGCCTTCTTGTTCTGCATCAGGTTCATTGGAACAGCTGCAAATTGCTGGCTTGCACCGCCCTGAAGGAACAATACCTTGTAATTATCAGGAATATTCATAAGATCTCTGATATCCTGTTCAGCTGTCTGGATAACCTGATCAAAAGTCTTTGATCTGTGGCTCATCTCATTGATTGACATACCGCAGCCGTTGTAATCAAGCATCTCTGCAGCTGCCTGCTTTAAAACCTCTTCCGGAAGTACTGCCGGACCTGCACTAAAATTGTATACTCTGGACACTGTTTTTTCCTCCTGTGAATCAATTAGAAAACTCTAATTCCGCAAAATTTTTTTTATTTTTACATTTATGTTTTTCATAAACTTAATATCATTTTAAACATAAAATATTTTTTGTCAACTATGTATTCCATAATTGATGTTATTTAATGTTTTCAGACATATTATTTACGCATTAAATATGTTTTTTATCAAAGCAACAAACGCATTTCAAGGCAAACCACGCAAAAAATCATCATTTAAATGGCACAAAAAAAGATAATGAAGAATAAAAAGTACTCTTCATCATCTTTTTTTAAACAGCTTGTCCTATGCAAAATTTAATGACATATACCGCTTTATATTAAGTTAATTTTCAATGAAAAAAATCAGTAAAAAGTCAATAATACAGCAAAACAGGAACTCCAACTTCTACCGATTCATATAGTTTTTGCATAAATTCCAATGGAGAATTTATACAGCCATGTGATCCTGAATGCTTGTAAATTTCGCCACCAAATTGACTTCGCCATGTGGCATCATGTATTCCAATTCCCTTATTGACACCTAACCAATAATTGACATAGGAAGCGTAATCTACTCCCCTTAAAATCGTATGGTAGCGCTTATTATAAACATGAAAAAGTCCAACCGGAGTCCCTCTGCCAAGGCCAGTATTGCCGGTAACTATATCATACTCTATTTTGATCTTTCCATTTTTATAATAGCTTAGATGCTGATTCCCCATATCAACAAGAATATACTCTTTTCCCAATTCTTTGCCTTCAATAACAAAGGATTTTCCGGGAAGATCAACTTCCGTTTCCGCAGGCCCCGCTCCTGTAACAGATTCGATAAAAGACTCATATTCCTTGTCTATGTCATAGAGCTTTCCATCCTTATTACCACTTACAAAAATAAGCCCTTTACCATCCTTCTGGAATCGCTCAATGCAACTGTTAGTATCGACATAGCTCAGATTTTTTTCAATAAAATCATGTATTTTTGAACAGCTGAGAAGTATATTACCATTCTCATCAGTAACAAAATTTTCTTCAACCTTATACTTTTCCGGAAAAGTGGTAACTTTATCCCCTGCAAGGAATAATCCCTTACCCGGATTATCCTGAGATTCAGCCTCTATCTGTGCACGTGTAAGCTCATCTATTGTAACCATCCACTGAGATACCGCGGACGGCTTTGCAGAAATGCGAACATCACCTATTTTTATAGCAGCTTTTAAATTCTGAAGCTCATCTATCTTTTCATACAGTGAATACAGATTAAGGTCATCTTCTGTAGCAGCCGCAGAATCATACATTGAATCATCACTCAGATCCAACGTGTACTGTTTATTATAAAGCGCCGCTTTTATATTCTCATAAAACTTATCAAAATTAGCTGTCTTTTCCGTGTTTTCAACAAGATAATATCCTTCATCGTTTTTCTTAAGCTCATACAAATCCTTCTTTTCGATATTGAATATATCCCATGACTGAACCAAATACCTTAGTTTTTCCTCATTAAAAGTAGGATTACCGACAATTTCCCTATCCCTGGACTTTAAAAAATTAAGTCCCCAGGCAAAAGGATTCTGCTTATCTATCATTTGTTGTAATTCATCTCGATAGTCAACATTAAAGTCAACCATATTAGAATCAACAAAATAGCTATGTCCACCTGCAGCAGTAACTACGAGGCCATTAAAAAATGAATGGTTTTTGAGCTCCAGATTGGCTTCATCAGCATTTTTGCCTGTACAATAAACCTTATTTATCCATATTCCATAAGTAAAACTGTCAGTATAGTAAAAGCCAAGAAGTACATACAAAGCGCAAAAAGCAGCAATTGAAAAAGCCAATAAAAAATATAAAATTTTCCTCTTTTTCATATATTGTTTTATGGACAGATCACGCTCTGTCCTTTCCCTCTAAATCTTTTTCATCAAAAGCTTCGCTAATAGATGCTCCCGGAGAAACCATAGGAAATACTTTATCATCAGAATCCACAGCAACGTCAAGAAGCACAGGTCCCTTAGCCGCAAGAGCCTTTTTTAGCGCAGGAACAACCTCATCCTTCTTAGTGACTCTGATTGCCATACATCCAAGTCCCTCAGCAACCTTACAATAATCAACTTTATCAGTAAGTATTGTATTGGAATAATGCTGGTTATAATACAAGTTCTGCCACTGTCTGACCATGCCAAGAACCTGATTATTGATCACTATTTCTATCACATGAATATCATACCTACTTGCTGTAGCAAGTTCATTCATATTCATTCTAAAGCATCCATCTCCGGCTATATTAACGACTGTTTTGTCAGGCATGCCTACCTTAGCACCGATAGCTGCCCCAAGACCATAGCCCATGGTCCCGAGTCCGCCGGAAGTAAGAAGAGTTCTCGGATGTTTATACTTATAAAACTGAGCTGCCCACATCTGGTGCTGGCCAACATCTGTTGAAATAATCGCTTCACCATCTGTAAGTTTATCAAGTGTTTCAATCACATAAGGACATGTAAGTGCGTTTTTATCATAGCCAAGCGGGAATTTCTTCTCGTACTCCTTTATATGAGCTATCCATTCTGCATGATTCTGCTGTGCAAGTTTATTATTAATCTTTGATAATACTTCCTTAAGATCTCCCACAATAGAAAAATCTGTCCGGATATTCTTATTTATTTCAGCAGCATCGATATCAATCTGCAAAATTTTGGCTTTTTTTGCAAATGTCTTGGCATTTCCTATAACTCTGTCCGAGAAGCGGGCGCCAAGTGTTATAAGAAGGTCACATTCACTTACGCCAAAATTGGAGGTTTTAGTACCATGCATGCCTATCATGCCTGTATAAAGACTGTTATGACCGCTAAAGGCACCTTTTCCCATAAGAGTATCGCATACAGGAGCCTGTATTCTCTCAGCAAAAGTCAAAAGTTCCTTATCTGCTCCTGATATTACAGCACCTCCTCCGGCATAAATAAAAGGCCTCTTAGCATGCTCAATCATCTTAACAGCAGAGTTTATATCTTCCTCTGTATATTTTGGAGCTTTTTCTTTATGTACCGGTGTAGCAGGCTTGTAATCACATTTATTGGCAGTTACATCCTTTGTAATATCCACAATTACAGGTCCCGGTCTTCCACTCCTTGCTATTTCAAAAGCTTTGCGAATAGTATCAGCAAGCTTTTTAACATCCTTAACAATATAGCCATGCTTAGTTATAGGCATAGTAATACCGGCAATATCCACCTCCTGGAAAGTATCCTTTCCCAAAAGAGGCAGATTTACATTGCAGGTAATAGCAACGATTGGTACGGAATCCATATAAGCTGTAGCTATTCCTGTAACCAGATTTGTTGAGCCGGGGCCACTTGTAGCAAGGCATACTCCGACTTTACCCGTTGCTCTTGCATAGCCGTCAGCAGCGTGAGAAGCACCCTGTTCATGTGAAGTCAGAATGTGCTTAATTTTATCCTGCTGTTTATATAATTCATCGTATACGTTAAGAATTGTTCCGCCCGGATAACCAAAAACAGTATCAACTCCCTGTTCTTTAAGGCATTCCAAAACTATTTGTGCTCCTGTAAGCTGCATTTATCCAGTGCTCCTTTTATATATTTATTTAATCTCGAGAACAGCGCCTCTGTTGCCACTTGTTACCATCTTTTCATATCTTGCAAGATACCCGGTGGTAATCTTGGGTTCTCTCGGCTTCCATTCAGCTCTTCTCTTCGCAAGCTCCTCATCTGATACCTTCATATCAAGCCTGTTATTGTTTATATCAATAGAGATTATGTCTCCTTCTTTAACAAGTGCTATAGGGCCACCCACAGCAGCTTCCGGTGATACATGTCCTATGGAAGCACCTCTGCTTGCTCCCGAAAAACGTCCATCAGTAATAAGTGCAACACTTGCTCCAAGTCCCATACCTGCAATAGCAGAAGTAGGATTGAGCATCTCCCTCATTCCGGGGCCACCCTTAGGGCCTTCATATCTGATAACAACAACATCACCTTCTACAATTTTGCCGCCAAGAATAGCTTCAATAGCATCCTCTTCACAATCAAATACTCTTGCCGGTCCTTCATGAACCATCATTTCAGGCACAACAGCCGACCTCTTAACAATGCCTGTATCAGGTGCAAGATTTCCTTTAAGCACAGCTATTCCACCATTAGGCATATAAGGATTATCTATCGGTCTTATCACTTCCGGATCAAGATTATGTACATTTTTGATATTTTCACCTACAGTCTTTCCGGTGCAGGTCATAAGATCAAGATGAAGAAGATCCTTCTTTGCAAGCTCAGACATTACAGCATAAATACCGCCAGCCTCGTTAAGGTCTTCCATATATGTAGGGCCTGCAGGTGCAAGATGACAGAGATTAGGTGTTCTGTCTGAAATCTCATTTGCCATTTCCATGTTGATTTCTATACCGGCCTCACGGGCTATAGCCGGCAGATGAAGCATGGTATTTGTAGAGCATCCAAGAGCCATGTCCATGGCAAGCGCATTCTCAAATGCCTCCTTAGTCATGATATCTCTTGGACGAATATTGTTTTTAACAAGCTCCATAATCTGATATCCTGCCTTCTTGGCAAGTCTTATTCTGGCAGAATATACAGCCGGAATAGTACCATTTCCTCTAAGCCCCATTCCGATAACTTCTGTAAGACAGTTCATTGAATTAGCGGTATACATACCAGAGCATGAACCACATGTAGGGCAAACCTTTTCCTCAAATTCAGTCAGCTCTTCATCAGTCATTTTGCCTGCTGATACACTACCAACAGCCTCAAACATAGAGCTGAGGGATCTCTTTTTACCATTAACCCTTCCTGCCATCATCGGACCACCTGAGCAGAAAATAGTAGGTATATTAACTCTTGCAGCTGCCATGAGCAGTCCGGGAACATTTTTATCGCAGTTAGGTATCATAACCATGCCATCAAAGGCATGTGCCATTGCAAGACATTCTGTGCTGTCTGCCACGAGGTCTCTGGTTACAAGTGAATACTTCATTCCAACATGTCCCATGGCAATGCCGTCACATACGGCAATGGCAGGAACGATAACAGGCATGCCGCCCGCCTCAGCAACTCCGAGCTTTACAGCCTGAGCAATTCTGTCGAGTTCCATATGTCCGGGAATAATATCACTTTGTGAGCTTACAATACCAATAAGAGGCTTTTTCCTCTCTTCTGCAGTAAAACCAAGCGCATTAAACAAGCTTCTATGAGGAGCCTGCTGCAAGCCTTCCATTACACGATCACTGTTCATAAAAAACCTCCTTAATTATCTCTTATAAAGAACAAAGTCTTCATTTTCATAAAAAATATAATAATGTGAATTTACATAATCCCATGGAATAGTCTCAAAAGTCAGGTAAAATTTCCAAAAATCCGGTCCGTTGTACCCTTCCTCCATCATATTCCTGTCTACCAGAATATAATCACAATCTGTCACATCAGTATTTTCACATTCAATGCCCCAACCAAATTTTAATAAATACTGTTGATCACAGTCCAAAACACACAGATTTTTTTGAACTGAAGGATGTGCTATATATAATGCATTATAGCAATTAGTTTCCCTTTCTCCATACTGTGCATTATATTCAGGCTTTGTTATCATGATAAAAACAAATGCAAAAATAATAATGACAGGTACTGAAGCAAACAAGTTTCTTGCTGTACTAAAATCACCTTTTCTTTTCAACAGCTTTCTGCTCATAAGACTCAGGTGTTCAAGAACATAAGCAAAGCATACAGCCGTAAGCACACCTACGTATGAAAAAACCCGATAATACGGAAGTTTTGCCTGCAGAATCATCATAATGGGATATCCCATTATGTTAAATATCATCAAAAGATTAAATATTGTTCTGCTGTTTTCAAAATGTCTTATACATTCAGCTACAAGTATTATCAGTGCAAATATTGATAATATCAGCGTCAGCACGTTAAATCCGGGATACATAAACGCTGACAGATTTTTTGACCATTCAGCAAAGCTTTCAAAATATCCCACTCTGCTCACACTTTGTATATACGGCTGTGAGAGCATATAATCAAGACCTTCCCCGGCAGCACGTAGTGGATGAGATAGAATAAGATTCACATGAGACATGCCAAAAAACTCACTTGAATCATCCTTCACAAGTAGGTTAGAACCTACCGCGAGCCATATTATCAGATAAAGCCCCAAAACTATCACAGCAGAAATAACACCTGTAATAAGACAGTTTTTTAGTCTTTTAAAATATCTGGTATTCCAAATCGAACCACGATAATCATAGCTTCTATATCCGTTTACAATCAAAAATACAGCAGCGGCGAGACAGGAACACACAACCCAGTAGATGCTGCTTGGAAGCGTGTAAAGTCCAAGTATCATTGAACCACCAAACAGAATATAGTCAAAAAGTTTAAATTCCTCTGATCTGCAGATATACGTAAGCTGCCTCAAGGTTATTAAAAAGCAGGTAGTTCCAAGAGTATAGCCTCTTCCCTGAATAGAAAGGTCGTTAACCAGCATACATGAAAAATACAGAAGCATGGCTCCATATGCATACCAGTCTTCCATGAATTTTTTTGCAAGCCTGTATACCAAAATAGGATTAATTACAGCACAGATAAACGAAACACCCCTTAACCCTATATATGAGTTTCCAAACATATTTAGTAGCGACGAAAGTACGGAATATCCGACATGATTGTTGGGTAGTGGCCAGTGTATTGCTGAATAAACCGGTCCTCTGCTGATAAAATAATAATATGTATAAAGCTCATCATACCAGGGCGTAAGATAATTGGCTCTCCAGATATAGTAAAAAGCCATTCCTATAACCGTGAGAACAACTACCATGTCTATTGGTTCCTGGGGCAAATAATCATATAAAGTTATAGATTCTTCAGATTCATTTGATTCTCGAAGCAATGATATCTCCCATCTTACTGCATCCGCATTTTTTATCCTCAGATATGTTCTCGCTGTCGCGAATAAGGTCTACTGTTCTATATCCATCCTCTAATGCTTTCTTTACCGCATTTTCAATGCTCTCAGCTTCTTTTTCAAGCTTAAAGGTAAACTTAAGCATCATTGCAGCAGAAAGAATTGTGGCTATAGGATTAGCTATGTCCATACCGGCGATATCCGGAGCACTGCCATGGCTTGGTTCATAAAGACCAAAACTGCTCTCATTTAGTGAGGCACTTGGGAGCATCCCTATCGACCCCGTAATCATGCTGGCTTCATCTGACAGAATATCACCAAACATATTCTCAGTAAGCACAACATCAAACTGAGAAGGATCCTTAACAAGCTGCATTGCACAGTTATCAACAAGCATATGGGAAAGCTCTACCTCTGGATAATCTGCTGCAACCTCTTCCACAACTTTTCTCCAAAGTCGTGATGAATCAAGTACATTGGCTTTATCAACACTCGTTACTCTCTTACTTCTCTGCATAGCCACATCGAAAGCTTTAATGGCAATTCTCCTTATCTCGCTCTCCTTATATACGAGAGTATCAGTAGCAACAAGCTCACCGTCTTCTTCCTTTGTGAATCTGTCTCCAAAATACAAACCACCTGTAAGTTCTCTCATGATCAAAAGATCAAATCCTTTGTCTGAAGTCTCAGCCTTAAGCGGACATGCATCAGATAATTCGGAATACAAAAATGCAGGTCTTAAATTTGCAAATAAATTCAAGGATTTACGAAGCCCAAGAAGACCGGCTTCAGGTCTAAGAGAAGGCTCAAGCTTATACCACGGCGAAGTAGAAGTATTTCCGCCTATAGATCCCATCAGCACAGCATCAGCCTTTTTGCATGACTCAATAGTCTCATCAGTAAGTGGTTTTCCGTAAGCATCTATAGAAGCACCTCCCATAAGAACATCTGTAAATTCCATCTCATGTCCATATACAGAGCATACCTTGTTAAGTACTTTCTTTGCTTCACGTACAATTTCCGGTCCGATTCCATCACCGGGAATGCAAGTTATCCCCATTTTCATACTTTTTTCTCCTCTATATAGTTACAGCCGGCAAAATAACTGTTCGCCGGCTGTCCACTTTATAATGCAGACTGTAACCAGTCCTCTTTTTACTTTGACTTCTTATCTTCTTTGGTATTGGAACTGTCCTTAAGAGCATCCTCTGGCTTCTCTACCTCAACGATAGCTTCTTTAACCATGGGAATGCGGCAGTTCTTGTTGTTACCAAATTCAACAATAACTGTTGAAGATTCATCATCGATGTCAATTACAGTACCGATGAATCCGCCTGTTGTACGAACGCTGTCACCTACAGCAAGCTGAGAAAGAAGCTGTGCCTTCTGCTTTTGCTCTTTTCTCTGAGGGCGGATCATAATGAAATAAAGAACCGCGAAAATTGCAACGTAAACCAGAATAATCATAACGCTTCCGGTTCCGCCTACAGCTCCTGCACTTTCAAGAGCCATCATGTTAACAAAACTCATATCAACCTCCAAAAATCATATCTTTAAACATATTTAGTATCTTACAATTAATAACACTTTAAAACAAGTACAGTTTTTAACCCTTTTTCCATCCTTTTGCAATATCATATCGGGTTGCAGGCTCTTCCGAATCATATTCAAGCATCGCATCAAGTGCATTTTTCTTAAATTGCTTAAATTTCCCTTCGTCAAGAGCATTCCTGATATCTGTCATAAGATGATTGTAAAAATACAGATTATGTAAAACACAAAGTCGCATTCCAAGCATTTCTCCTGACTTTAAAAGGTGTCTTATATAGCTTCTGGAATATCTTCTGCATGCAGGACAGTTACATCCTTCCTCAATCGGTCTGTCATCCAGTTCATATTTTGCATTTAGAAGATTTATATGTCCTCTCTTGGTATAAAGATGTCCATGTCTTCCGTTTCTGCTGGGATATACGCAATCAAAGAAATCAATACCTCTGTCCACGGATTCAAGGATATTGGCAGGAGTACCTACTCCCATCAGATATGTAGGCTTATTTTCAGGAAGATGCTCGGTTACAACATCAAGAACATGATACATTTCCTCATGTGTTTCACCAACTGCAAGACCACCTACAGCATAGCCGTCAAGTTCCATTTCTGAAATCCTTTTAGCATGCTCTATTCTGAGATCATCAAAAATAGCACCCTGATTAATTCCAAACAATAATTGATTCTTATTGATTGTATCAGGAAGAGAATTCAGTCTCTTCATCTCATCCTGACATCTTTTCAGCCATCTGGTCGTTCTGTCTACTGACATCTTCACATATTCGTGGTCAGCCCTGGCAGAAGGACATTCATCAAATGCCATTGCAATCGTTGAAGCAATATGAGATTGAATTCTCATGCTTTCCTCAGGACCCATAAAAAGCTTATGTCCGTCAATATGTGACCTGAAATATACACCTTCCTCTTTAATCTTTCTGTTCTCAGATAATGAAAATACCTGAAAGCCGCCGGAATCCGTTAAAATAGGCTTATTGCAGCTCATAAACTTGTGAAGTCCACCCATTTTGTAGATAACATCATCACCCGGGCGCAGATGTAAATGATATGTATTAGACAAAACCACCTGAGTATCAATCTGTTCAAGATCCTCGGTAGATACAGCACCTTTTATTGCAGCAACTGTAGCTACATTCATAAATACAGGAGTCTGAATCGTTCCATGGACAGTTTTAAATTCAGCACGCTTTGCCATTCCTTCTTTTTTTAATAACTTATACATTTGTTTTCCTTCCAGATAATTTTATTACATATAGGATTTATTATTATACCATAGAAAACAGAATTTCTTCAGAAATTCTATTTTTGTATTAGACCAGCTTTCAGCTATGGATGAAAGCTTATCCGACTTCTATCTTTTTAAACTCTGGGGTAAATATCTATTATATAAAAGAGCTGCCGCAAAACTGCAACAGCTCATAAAGTCAATTGTATAAATAATTGTTCCAAAACTCTTCAAGACATAGGTTTTCATCATGCATTATGGTTGCGGCATCAATACCTACATATCTGAAATGCCATGGCTCATATTCAATACCTGTGATATTCTCTTTACCCTTAAGATACCGAACTACAAATCCAAATTTATAACTATTGTCAGCAAGCCACTTACCTGCATCTGTATCTCCAAAACCCTCATCCAGATTGTAATAAGAACCGCATACTATATCAAAGGCAAGTCCTATCTGATGCTCTGATGAACCGGGAACAGTAACAGCCTGAGATGCAACATTATAAGCATCCATGTATGAAAGCCCTGCTTCAAGATAATTATTTATCTTTCTGGCAAATAAGCCTTCCTGACGATTGCTGTCTCTATACGGTGAACATATCGCAAGATTTATACCATCATCAGCCGCTGCCTTGAGCATTGTTTTTAGAGACGGAAGCACTCTCTCATCGCATTTCATGTTATCGCTTATCTCACCAAATGGGAAGCTGTATCCCTCCGGTATGGGATGTTGCTTATTTACAAGAATAAGTTTCCAATCATCAGAATCAAAAGAAACCTCAGAATCTGAAGATTTCTCTATGCTTTTATCCTCCGGATCAGCGATATTTTCGATATCATCAGCAAGGACGAAGCCATCAGCCAATTCCTGATCCTCAGAAAAATTCTCATCACCCTCAATTATCTTATCTTTATCAACCAATGTAAGTTTGGCAAGTTCAGCATTCGATTCAGACGAAATAACCTCAAGAGAATCAGCTGTATAATATTCTCCTGACTCCTCAGTTTTATCAATATCAGTAACAAAGCTGACATTAAGCTTTAAAGCTTCAGGATAAGTAAAGCTGCTGCTTGCAATAAAGAAAAATAATATTGTTGCCAGACATGTACATCTCTTAGTATTGTGATAAAAAGCCAGGCCGAAGTTGTAAACAAGAAGTACTGCCATCGCATAAAGCATGCCCATAAACTTAAGCTTAGGGTGCTTTCTGTTAAAAGTGCGGACCCCATCCATAACCTTATCTCTGAAGGTCGGCCCCATCTGTAAACGATTCGCACGCATATCACTATAACCTCATAAAAAAATAGATATAATCATATTATAACTCATTTATTTATTTTTAAAAGAAAAAATTAAGAATATTTTAAGAAATAGCATATATTTTAGAATTAATCAAGGTTTTTGTGAATTTCAGACGATAAAATATGCCCTAATAATAAAAGTATGTATTGACAAATTATAAAATGCTTATTCAAAGCTTAATATATCAGTAAAAACATGATCAAAAAAAACTGACAGATGAGCTTTTACTCATCAGTCAGTTTTTAATTATTTACCCGATCAGAATATCTGTATTGTAATGATTTTCTAATCTTATTTAATCTTATCCTATTATCTAATCTTCTTTCTCTCTCCAAGCTTATGGAATATGATACAGTTTGGTCTGTCAATCTGAAGCTCAGGTCCGTTCATTACAAGTGTATTATTATCAAAGTTTACATTGAAGAATGTAAGTGTGCTTGATTCCTGGTTAAGAGAAACAAGATGCTTATTATCAGGGAAAAGACATGCATCCTTCGGATACTCTCCTGAGATAGGAAGCTCAATCATCTTTGTTAAAAGTCCTGTCTCCTTATCCACTTTATAAATTACGACATTGTTCTCACCGGCTACAGAGCTTACAAGATAGTTGTAATCGTCAGAGAACTTAAGAGCACTACTTGCAACACCTATTGTATCCTGTTCATCAGAGTTCTGTACTGACTGAATCTCCTCAAATGACGGTAATCCTTTATCTTCTGTATACATGTAAACGTTTATGCTGCACTGCTGCTCGAAAACAACATACAAAAATTTACCGTCCTGTGAAAACTGCATATGTCTGGGAGATGATTCCTGATCACAGTGAATCACATCAATATCGGAAATTTTGCCGTGCTCTGTATCAAATTTATAAACATTGACACGATCCATACCAAGGTCTGCAGCAAGAAGATACTTGTTATCCTTGGTCACTTTTATACACTGTACATGCGGTGTATGATTTCTTCCTGCAATGGTTCCAAGACCTTTGTGGAATTTCTCATCAGTGATCTCACCGATACTTCCATCATCGTTAAGCTTCAAAATAGTAACCTTACCATCATGATATCCCGCACAAACAAGGAATCTGTCGTACTGGTCCATATTTATATAGCAGCCACGCATACCGTTGATTGAAGCCTTATTAAGAATTGTAAGGCTTCCATCATCCTCAATATGATAAGCCTCTACACCTGCATCGGTAATAGAATACAGAGTTTCTTTACTATGAGACAAAACAATATAAGATGAATTGGTAATCTTTACCTTTTCCTTCTCTGTCAGTCTGCCGTTCTCCATATCTACATCATAGATACGGATTCCATAATTATCCTTTGAACCTGAAGTATAACTCGCAACATATGCGACATATTTATCGGATTTTGATTCCTTCGCCATATTTGGTCACCTCATATAACTCATATTTGATTATTTATAATATAATTTTATGTTATTTTACAGAATTTGCAAGAACACTATAATTTTTTCTGTAGTTTCTGTTCATCTTAAAACAGTCCCGCAAAGATATAAATGATCCCTCACCGAAACGTGTAACTGCTATATGCGCAATGCAGCCTTTATCAAGGACTATCGCAGCTGCCATAGCATCATCTTCAGTATTTCCAAGGCAATACGCTCCATCGTTGTATGCAAATACAGCATTCGTGCCCTTCTTCACAGTAATAGGTGCACCTTCAGATGTAGGTATTCTTAGACTGACTCCTATAATCTGAGCAAAATCATCAAGCAAAGGTCTCATGTGATTTACTCTTCTGGACATGGTCATAACAGCCTCTGATTTATTGTGATATATGTAATGAATGTCGGGTCTTTTCGCATAAATCTGCTGATGGATGAGTTTTATCCTCTCGGGAGTATCGCTTCTTAGGTAAACTATTTTATCATTTTCCAGTTTACTTGAAAATCCTTCTTCAATTACATTGTTTATGTCTGTTTTACAAATATTGAAAATATATTTTCTTGAAGCTATTTCCAATCTTAAAGCTTCCTTCACAGCTTCATCTGCGTTATGGCCAAAGCAGACTGCGCCATGATTTGCCATAATAATACTTCTTGTCTCATTGTTTTTTATTGCACATTCCTTAACGTTTTTGGCAAGAGCTGTTGTTCCGGGCAGTGCATATTTTGCAATTGGGAAAATTATTTTTCTCTCTTTATGCTCTGCCTTAAGTCTTTTCTTGCCAAGAGCACCCACACAAGTTGCATAAACCTGATGTGTGTGTACGATAAACTCAGCATCATTTCTTGCTGAATATATTGCAGTATGAACAAGGCTTTCACTTGAGGGTTTATACTCTCCTTCAAAACTGTTATCCGAGATGGAAACTATAGGAAGCATTTCCGGTTTTAAATCTTCATAACGAATGCCGCTTGGAGTGATCAAATAATGATCATCATCAATTTTGGCACTTATATTTCCCCAGGTCCTGACTATCAGTCCCTGTTCTAAAAGCGATAATGAAACCTCAATAATTTCTTCTCGCAGCTTAAGAATTTCTTCTTTGGTTTTCATCTCCTGGTATCTTCTTTCTAAATTTATATATATTAAGAATCTAACTATCCTCTTATCTGGCCGTTTCCGGTTATTTCAAACTTGTATGATGTCAGTTCTTTTAATCCCATAGGTCCTCTTGCATGAAGCTTCTGTGTGCTTATCCCGATTTCTGCACCAAATCCAAACTGAAACCCGTCAGTAAATCTTGTAGATGCATTTACATATACGCAGGCGGCATCTACGCCTTTAAGAAAGGCATTCGCAGCAGCTTCATCCTCAGTAATAATACTCTCGGAATGTCCTGTATTGTACTTGTTAATATGCTCAATAGCTTCATCCACGCTCTTGACGGTTTTGACAGATAAAATATAATCAAGATATTCTGTTCCAAAATCAGTTTCTGTTGCGGGCTTTGCGTCAGGCAAAAGATTTATAGACAATTCATCTGCTCTAAGCTCAACATTTTTTTCATTCATGGCTTTACTTAGCTCAGGTAAAAAAGTATCCTTTATATCCTCATGAACAACAAGTGATTCTGCCGCATTGCAGACACCGATTCTCTGAGTCTTCGCATTTATTATTATGGGAATAGCCTTTTGTATATCAGCAGCCTTGTCTATGTATATGTGGCAGTTTCCGCTTCCTGTTTCAATTACGGGAATCTTACTGTTTTCGCATACCATTCTGATAAGCCCCGCACTTCCCCTGGGTATAACTACATCTATGTATTCACGAAGCTTCAAAAGTTCTCCAACAGCACTTCTGTCTGTAAAAGGAACAAGCTGAATAAAATCAGGATTACAGCTTGCTTTTTCAATTGTTTTTCTGATCACATTTGTAATAGCTATATTTGAATCAAAAGCATCTGACCCTCCTTTAAGTATAACAGCATTTCCGGATTTAAATGTGAGGCTGAAGGCGTCAGCTGTAACATTTGGTCTTGATTCATAGATAATACCGATTACCCCAAGAGGAACACTTACCTTTTTTATCCTTAGACCATTTTCCAAAGTCCAGTCATCAAGTACACGGCCCACAGGATCTGGGAGCTTTGCAACCTGTTTTATTCCTTCCGCCATATCATTTATGCGTTCCTTGGTAAGGCGAAGTCTGTCGATAAGCCCCTCGTGCATCCCGTTTTCTTCACCTTTTTTAATATCTCTGCTGTTAGCCTCTAAAATTTCATCAGCATCTTCAATCAATGCATCAGCAACAGATAAAAGAATAGAATTCTTTTTTTCTTCTGTGAGTTTTTGTAATGAAAACTTTGCATTAAAGGCATTCTGACCAAGTTTCTGTATCGTACTGATTATTACATTGTTATCGTTACTCATGTCTGTAGGTCTCCTTATCAGTAATAACTATCTTTACCTTATGATCGTCCTCTGTCATAAAAGGACTTAAATCATCTGAAACATTCTGAAAATCATATCCTATGGCTATGGTGGTTACTGTATAGTCTTTTATCTTATCCTCAAGTTCCTTCAAATAGTTATCATAATATCCACCGCCGTAGCCTATTCGATTGCCACTTTTATCAAATACCAGCCCCGGAAGAATGATTACAGTTTTTTCAGACCCATGGCTAAACTTAACAGAATCACTTTTTAAAACAGGTTCAGGTATTGAGTACTTGCCTTCTACCAGCTCAGACAGAGAATTGATCTGAACAAATTCCATTTTACGTGTTTTAGTATCTGTAATTTTTGGACAAAATACCTTTTTGTTATTATTCAGTGCATTCTTAATGACTTCAGTTGTATCCGCTTCGCTTCTGAAACTGTTATAAGCAAGTACATTTTCAGCTTCACGGTATTCCTTTGAGGACAATAGTTTTTCTGTAATATTATCATCTAGTGCTTTCTTGTCATCTTCAGATAATAGGTTGCGCATTTTTGTCATTTTGTCGCGGTAAAAATCTTTACCGTTTTTATAATGCATTGCAATTTTCTCAGCAACCTTCATTCCATCCATTGCCGCAGAAGTTATACCTCCTGCATAACCTGCGCCTTCCCCTGAAGGATAAAGTCCTTCAATACCCAAAGCTTCAAAATTTTCATCTCTGTTAATTCTTACAGGCGAAGATGTTCTGGATTCGATACCTGATAATAAAGCGTCGTCCTTATCAAACCCCTCAATCATTTTTCCAAAATGTGCAAAACCTTCAACAATGGACCTGTTGATATCACATGGGAGAATTTCATGTACAGGAGCAAACGACCATCTCCCCTTAATACATGGATTATTTCTTCCTACGTTTTTATGCTTTTCCATGTTTTTTTGAAGTTCATCTTCTTTTTGAAGAACATCTTTTCCCTGATTTCTTTCGTATATGATTTCTACGCCCTTTTTGAAATCATCAAAATATTCTACAGGAACATTTCCACCCGCAAGCTCAAATGCCTTGCTCTCGAGCTTTCTCTGGAACTCCACACCGGCTAAAACATCTTCAGAGCCAAAGTCATCCGGCTCTATCGTAACAACAATCGCAGAATTTGCATTTTTTCCATCACGCCCCGAATAGCTCATACCATTTACGCAAAGTCTGCCCTCCTCTGATGAAGCGTTTACCACATATCCGCCGGGGCACATGCAAAAGGAGTAAACACCTCTTCCGTCTCTGCTTCTGGCAGTTACCTTATATGGTGAAGGTGGAAGGCTTGCAGGATCCTCTATCCCGTATTGTGATTTGTTTATAAGAGATTGTTCATGTTCTACGCGTAGTCCGATGGCAAAGGCCTTAGGCTGCATACTTATTCCCTGATCCTTAAGCGCATAAAATGTATCTCTTGCACTGTGTCCAATAGCAAGAACTACAACATCAGATTTAAACTCTTTTCCATCCTGACATTTAACACCGTTAATTTTCGAATCTGTTATAAGTAACTGAGTAACCTTTGTTTCAAAAAAGAAGGTTCCGCCTTTTCTTATAATCTCATTTCTTATATTTTTTATTACTTTGCGCAATATATCAGTGCCGATATGTGGCTTGGACTCGTAAAGAATATCCTCGGGAGCCCCATATTCATGAAAAATTTTCAGACACTGAAGTCCCAGCCCATTCTTATCTTTTATCATGGTATTGAGCTTACCGTCTGAGAATGTTCCGGCGCCGCCTTCTCCAAACTGAACATTACCCTCAGGCATAAGCTTTCCACCATTCCAAAAAGCTTCAACAGCATCATGTCTTTTATCGACATCCATGCCACGCTCCAGGACAATAGGGCAATAACCTGCCATAGCCAGCTCATATGCGCAAAACAGACCTGCCGGACCTGCACCGATTACTATGGGTCTCATTGCACTGTCAGTCTTACGTTTAAACTCTTCATCCTCTTTTCTGTTATATGGAAAATGATATTTCTTTTCAGATACGATTGATGCTTGTTTACAACCGGACTTTCTTAATATCTTTTCCTCAGAGACTGATTTTTCACTGATTTTAACATCGATTACAAAGACATCCATTATCTCGGATTTTTTTCTTGCATCGATTGAATGCTTCCTGATAATAACTTTATCTATATCTGATAAACTTATTTTTAAAAGCTTTGAAGCTTTTTTTGCAAGTTTCTTTTTAATATATTCTTTTTTCTCAAATTCATTGTCGGGATATTTTTCATATCCACCATTAATAAGCTTTATTGAGTTTAATCTTATCATAAGCAGCTTGCCGCCTCTCCGGCTATATAACCACTGGTCCACGCCCACTGCAAATTGTAACCGCCACAGCGTCCATCAACATCAAGCAGTTCACCAATTATAAATAGTCCGGGATTTAACTTACTTTGCATTGTATCATCTATATCTCCAAGACTGATACCGCCCTTTGTAACTTGGGCCTTTTTATAATCTGCAAAACCTGATATATCAACCTTAAGTTCTCTGTATTTATGCAGAATGCAGCTTGTCATTGATTCTCCGACATTCTTAAGCTTCATGTTTTTATTTATCTTCATTCTTTTCAGAATCATTTCGTTAATATTTGAATTGCAGAAGCCTTCAAGTAGCTCTCCAAGTTTTCTGTCGCCGGGAAGTGACATCATAGCCTTAACAAGCGAATCAAATTCATCATCATTATATCCCGGGAATAAATTAATGTATGCAGTCACCGGTCTGCCTTTTGAAATATGCTCTGCAACCACTCCGGAAGCCTGCATAACAGGTATCCCTGATATACCTTTAGAAGTTATCTGAATTTCTCCGTATTCTGAAGCTATTAATTCATCTCCAATATAAAAGCCGACATTTGCAAGAGCTCTTACCCCACTATTATCAGGTAAGGTGCCGTCTTCAGACAAAAGTGGAACAAGTGCTGGACCAGTTTCCTTTTTAGTCATGCCGTGCTTTTCACAAATATAATATCCATCTCCCGTCGAGCCCGTTGTCTTTGGGCCTGCCAATCCACCTGTTGCAAGTATTACAGCTTTTCCCTGATATTCATTAACGTTGGTTTTTACAATAAAAGTTCCTTTGTCATCCTTATTTACCATCTTCACCTGTTCATTAAAACAGAAGGTGACACCAAGTCTTTTACATTCATTAAAAAGAACTGCCACAACAGTAGCAGCCTGACCTGAAATCGGATAAAGATAGCCATCTTCATTGGTAATTACCAAGCCAAGCGAAGCAAAAAAGTCCATGGCCTGCCGTACACCAAATCTTTTGAGCCAAAGATCCATTCTGCCCCTTGCTTCTTCATTATATTTATCTGCTGACATATCAAGGTTAGTAAGATTGCACCTTCCATTACCTGTCATAGACAGCTTTTTACCGCAGGAATCTGTTTTCTCTATTACCGTGACCTCGGCTCCATCCCTGGCAGCAGCTATAGCTGCACAAAGACCTGATGCGCCTGCTCCGGCTATAATCACCCTATTTGAAGAAGCCAATAGCTTAGTTCCTTTCTTTTCCGATCATATCTGAAACAATTGCAAAATAATCACCAAATGGCATACGTTCCACTTCATATCTGTTAACGCTTCCCAAAATCATCAGAAGAACCATATATATTAAAAACGCAATCAAAAGAGCAATAATGAATGTCAGTATCTCTCCTATCACATTCACAAGAAGCTTGTTAACAAGTAATGCAGCAAGTCCTGATAATACTGAAGCAAGCAATGGCAGAAGAATATTCCTGATCATCATGAGGTTAACATCAAGCATGACCTTTATTTCAAAAATACCAAGAATCCCCTGTACTACAAACATAGCTGCAAAGGCTGCTATAGAAGCATGAATTCCAAAACCACCGGCATATGACATAGACAAAAGTACTGCAATGTGAACAATCACTCCCACAACAAGATTCCCCAGCATAACAACCTTATTCTTTAATTGTTTTAATAAAAATGACTGGAATATGATAACTGCGCCTGGTATAACGACAGGAATTGCCATAATTACCATATTGGCGCCTGCCTCATTACTCTTTCCAAATACTACCGTATTAAAAGTTTTCGCAAGGAGCATAAGCCAGATAACAACAGGGAATATCAGCATAGCCTCAAAATGAATCAAATTTTGAAGTCTGCTTCTTGCTGCCTTATAGTCCTTCTTAACAATACTGACATGTACTCCGTACCATGACTTAACAAAAGGAAGTGCCGTCATAAATACAAAGAAAATCACCACGGAAACACACTGACCAATATAAATTCCCCAGTTATTTATATTATTGTCGTTAGGATGAAGCTTATTTGCAACATTAAGGTATACACATTCATCGATAAAAACAAGTATTCCTGTCAAAGCAGCAACGAGACTGTTAACTATCAAGTCATTTACACACTCATTTTTGTGATTATTCATAACAGGTGAACTTTCTTCAGCTATTTCCTGAAGATCGTTCTTCCTAAGTAAAAATACGATAACAACAAATATAAGGCTTATAAGGGCGCTTGCGGATATTCCCATAGCAGCACCAATAGCGCCATATGCAGGTGCTATGTCATTTACATGCATAAGCGCATCAACCTTTTTGCCATAATCATATACAACATTTGAAATAAGAAATGTTGTGACTAAAGTTATAACTGTAAGTATTGCATCTGAAATAACGGATACAAGAGAATATCCTGAGCCACTAAGATATCCCCTGATAACTCCCTGTATGCTAAGGAATAAAAACGCAGGAGATGCTAAAAGCAGAACATAAAAGCTCCTTGGAGAATGAAATATCAGGTTAGCCAGAATAATGGATAAACCTGCCATCAAAAGAGTCACAATCAGCCCTGCCACAAAGCTTATTATCATCAGCTGTTTAACATTTTTCTTAGCAGAAAGCATCTGCCCGCGATAAAGTCTGTTACGGACCATCTCCCTTGTAGTGCTTTCGAATGCACATATGAAAACACAATATGCGATCATAAAAAGTACAACAGGTGCTGCAAGAAATCCTACGCCATCTGAACCGGTCATATCAAAGAACACAATTAGCAGAGCCATCATTGCCAAAATAAAAATCATTCCCGATGCAAGTACCACATCAGGTCTAATCTTAATCTTTTTACTCATACCTCTCATCCCCTTTTTGCTTAATCTCTTGTGATATTAAGCGAATTCAAAACTTTTTCCTGTTTACTCTCCATAACAGCGGCTTCATCTGCTTCCATGTGATCATAGCCGCACAAGTGAAGCATAGAATGAGCCACAAGAAACGCAAATTCTCTCAGTTCACTATGACCATACTCCTTGGCCTGCTCTTTTACACGCTTTTCATTGATCACAATATCCCCAAGAAAAATTAATCCGCTTTCAGGATCAATAATATCTATACGCTGTTCACCCTCTGCAACTGAAAAGTCACCCGGTGCATCATATTCTATATTTGGAAATGAAAGAACATCCGTTGCTGAATCAATATCACGAAATTCAGCATTCATCTCTCTAATGCCTTCGTCATCCGTTATAAGAAGACTTATCTGAACATCAAATGGGCAGTTTTCACTCCTTAGCACTTCTGCTGCAACCTTTTTTGCCACTTCTTCAATATCAAATGAAAAAGCAGCATCCACCTCATTATCAACGTAAAAAATCATAGTAGAGTTTCTCCTTTTTCATGAGCTTCTTCATACGCTCCAATTCATAGAGTGAAATATTATAGTTATATAATTCCTTATTCTCCATCTTATGAAGAAAAATCTTATCTATCAGTTCATCATAATTGATCTTTGAATCTTTGTTCTTTTCAAATAAGTAAGTGATAGAAGCTATAAGTGTCTCACACATATATATTATTGCAGATTCCTTTGAAAGCTGCTTGGATTTGTCATTTTCAATATATTCTTTAAGATATTCAAGCGCTTCCTCCGGGAAGTTATTGTCTATATAAAAATGCTTAACCTCATCCCATGTCTTAGTGCCGTCAATCACTCCTATTTTGTAATAATATGACATAGTCTTGACAGCTCTGGCATTTAGTCCGAGATCAAGGGCAATCCTCTCCGAGAGATATGCTATATGTATTGCCCTAAAGTAGGCATCCTTGTCCTTCTCTTTTAACTGAACAAGTAAAGGATACTCAGTATCATTTATGTCCATATATCTGTCATTGCTTTTTCTGATTACATATATTCCGAAAATATTTAAAAGAACAAGTGTAAGTATAAGACTTATTATAATATTAACTGTCGGAGCTATAAACATAGTCACAGAGAATGTGCGATTCTGGAACAGAATGTCATATGCCACAAGAAGCGTAAACAAAAGAGTCAACGAAATAAAAAGAGGCATTCCCAGCTTTGTTGTTTCTGTAAGATCACGCAACAATACAAGAATTACAACACCTGAAAGAAAATAAATAAAGAATTCCGCATAGCTTCCCTCTTTTTCCAGCAAAACAGAAAACATAACAAGCATAGAACCTGAAAACAGACCTATCTCATTTGTTGAAAAAAGCCCAAGCAAAAGAAAAATGAAAACAAATGGCCAAATCTCAGCTGTTATAAGAGGAAGAAACATGGATATGATAAGACCAAAATAAAACGAAAGTACAAACCTGTGTCTTTTCTGACCATTATCATATGCAAACAAGCCTCTTACACTTGCGTCATTTAACATGTATATAAGAATGCCGCCACACAAAAATCCCGTAAAGGTATTTCGTATAATATTCTCAACCTTAAGTCCGTACAAAAATGAGAATAACAGCATCAATAGTCCCGTAACAAAAAAGATAGAGCCAAAAATAAATCTCATGGGACCTTCACTTTTATTAAATATCGATGAAAGGACTTCATTATCCTTACGTTCTGTTGTTTTATCCATTTTTATTTTCTTTCCCGTTTTTTAATAGCTCTTTTCTTAACCTCATTTGACTTTGTTTTTTCAAAGTCTTCATAAGCCTTTACAATCTGCTGAACAAGCGGATGGCGCACTACATCCCTGCTTGTAAGATTGCAAAATGCAATATCGTCTATCTTTTTAAGAACAGCAGAAGCTATGTCCAATCCGGACTTGGTGTCAGCCGGAAGGTCCTTCTGAGAAGAATCGCCCGTAATAATAACTTTTGAGCCAAAACCGATACGTGTCAAAAACATCTTCATCTGTGCAGGTGTAGTATTCTGCGCTTCATCTAGTATTATAAAGGCATTGTCCAAGGTCCTTCCGCGCATGTATGCCAGCGGAGCCACCTCGATCAATCCCTTTTCCATATTCTTTACGAAATTATCAGCACCCATGATCTGATACAGAGCATCATATAAAGGTCTAAGGTATGGATCGACCTTACTCTGCAGATCTCCGGGTAAGAATCCAAGCTTTTCTCCCGCCTCTATAGCAGGTCTTGTAAGAATTATCCTCTCAACCTCCCCCTTCTGAAAAGCGGTTATAGCCATAGCCATACCAAGATAAGTTTTACCTGTACCGGCAGGCCCAAGTCCAAATACTATCATTTTGTTTCTGATAGCATCCACATACTTTTTCTGTCCTAATGTCTTTGGCTTAATAGGTTTGCCATTAACTGTATGACAAATAATGTCGCCATCTATCGCAGTAAGAACATGTCCGGAAGCTTCCTCCTCATCTTCCGAAGGATCATTTTTTAGCGAAATGGCATAATTTACACTTTGCTCTTCAATTTCCGAACCGGTTTTGGAGAGACCTGCCAGTTCACTTATTATGTCATATGCCTTTTTTACGCTTTCAGATGTGCCGATAATATGAAGCTCTCCACCTCTGTCGATTATCTCAACTCTGAGGTTGTCCTCAATCTTTCGAATATACTTATCATGCTGCCCAAAAATGCTTTGCATCTCTTCAATTCCAAGGCGCATTGTTTTCTCAGTAATATTACTCATTTATGATATGGCTCTCCATTAATTATTCTATAAGCGCGATAAATCTGCTCAAGCAGAATCACACGCATCATCTGATGAGGAAAAGTCATGTCCGAAAAACTAAGTTTTCTGTCACACGATCTAAGAACCTCATCTGAAAGTCCAAGTGACCCACCTATTACAAACTGCATCCGGCTGCAACCCATGACGCTTTCCGTTTTTATAACCTCGGAAAAGCCCACAGATGAAAAGCGCTTACCATCAATTGCAAGCGCAAACTTTAAAGCCTTAGGATCAAGATATTTCAGAAGCTTTTGTCCTTCTTTATCCTTAATCTGTTTTTCTACAGATTCAGGAGCATTATCCGGTGTCTTCTCATCCTGAACTTCTATTATTTCCAGTTTGCAGTATCGTGACAGTCTCTTGGAATATTCTGAAATAGCATCATTCCAATATTTCTCTTTTATCTTTCCTACACAGAGAATATCAATAGCTATCAATTTTCATCTCCAAATGTTTTAGTATAAAAATCATCAATAAATGAATCGATCAGATCTTCATCTACATTTACAAACTGCCTGACAATTCTGTTCTTAATGTATTCTGTACGTTTAAAATATAAGTCCTGTTTGTCAGTCAGGATTTCATATTCCTCATCTTCATCATACATATGCTCATTAATAACTTCTGCTGTCAGTTCCTGATCGCAAAAATTTTTAATCTTATCAAGAACGGTATCCTCTTCAGCAGCCTTACTTTTGAATATTTTATAGCTTCTTACCGATAAAATACCCATAACAAAAAACAGCACAAACAGAGCTCCCATAACTCCGCATGTGAGATATTTATTAAACATAGGCATATTTAATGGATTTTTGATAAGAAATAAGATGTCCCCGATTAGACCAACTGCTCCAACAGATATTAGCATAATGCCTGAAGACTGGTTGTCTTCAGCTTTTTGCGCACTGCTCTGATATACCATATACCTCCCTCTTCCGGCGCATAGCGCCGCCTTCTCCCGAAGGAGAAGGCTGATAATTTTTATTTATTGGACAAATATTCATCTATGCCCTTTGCTGCAGCCTTACCTGCACCCATTGCGAGGATAACTGTAGCAGCACCTGTTACTGCATCACCACCTGCAAATACACCATCCTTTGATGTCTTTCCATTAGCTTCATCAGCAACGATACATTTTCTTCTGTTTATCTCAAGACCATCAGTAGTGCTGGAGATAAGAGGATTAGGACTTGTTCCGAGTGACATGATTACAGCATCACATTCAATTTCAAACTCAGAACCGGGAACCTCAACCGGACTTCTTCTTCCGCTTTCATCAGGCTCGCCAAGCTCCATTCTTATACATCTGCAGCCGCGAACCCATCCGTCTTCATTTTCAAGAATCTCTACAGGGTTACAAAGAAGATCGAATATAATGCCTTCCTGTTTAGCATGCTCTACTTCTTCCTTTCTTGCAGGAAGCTCTTCCTCAGAACGTCTGTAAACAATATGAACCTCTGCACCAAGGCGAAGTGCTGTACGTGCTGCATCCATGGCAACATTACCACCACCAACAACTACACACTTCTTAGGTCTCATAATAGGTGTTGTACTATCCTCTGAAAATGCTTTCATAAGGTTACTTCTTGTAAGGAACTCATTAGCAGAGAATACTCCAAGTGCCTGTTCGCCGGGAATATTCATGAATCTGGGAAGTCCTGCTCCTGAGCCGATAAATACAGCCTCAAATCCCTCATCCTTCATGAGTGAATCAACTGTAACAGATTTTCCAATAACAACATCCTTCTCGATCTTTACGCCAAGAGATTCAACATTTTCAATTTCTTTCTTTACAACAGCATCCTTAGGAAGACGGAATTCAGGAATACCATAAACCAAAACTCCACCTGCCTCATGAAGTGCCTCAAAAATTGTAACATCATATCCCATTCTTGCAAGATCGCCTGCACAGGTAAGACCTGCAGGGCCTGATCCGATAATAGCAACCTTCTTGCCCTTCTTTTCTTTAGCTCCCTGGGGCTTGATTCCTCTTTCTCTTGCTGTATCAGCAACGAATCTCTCAAGCTTACCGATAGATACTGCCTCACCCTTAATGCCACGAACACATTTGCCTTCACACTGACTTTCCTGAGGGCAAACACGTCCACATACTGCAGGAAGCGCACTTGATTCACTTATTGTCTGATAAGCCTTCTCAACATCGCCTTCCTTAAGCTCCTGAATGAATTTAGGAATATTAATTGAAACGGGACATCCTTGAACACACTGAGGATTAGGGCAGTTAAGGCATCTTGTAGCCTCATCTACAGCTTCCTGTTCGTTATATCCCAAGCATACTTCTTCAAAATTGGTAGCGCGAACTTTCGCATCCTGCTCGCGAACCGGAACTCTCGTCCAAACGTCTTGTGCCATTTTATTCTCCCATCTGTTATTAATTACAATTTCCGCAACCGCCGTGATGAGTGTCGCCTTCCTGTTCCTTAAGTGCAAGGCGTCCCTCTTCTGTCTGATAAAGTCTCATACGCTTCATGGCCTGGTCAAAATCAACCTCGTGTCCGTCGAATTCAGGTCCATCAACACAGGCAAACTTAACTTTTCCGCCAACGGTAAGACGGCAGGCACCACACATTCCGGTACCGTCAACCATGATAGTGTTCATGCTGACGATTGTGGGAATACCAAGTTCCTTTGTAAGCTTGCATACAAATTTCATCATGATCATAGGTCCGATAGCTACGCAGTGATCATAACGTTTACCTTCATCATAGAGATCCTGCAGGCATTTAGTAACCATACCCTCTCTGCCATATGATCCGTCATCTGTAGTAACATAAAGATTGCAAACGGTCTTAAATCTCTCCTCGAGAATTACAAGGTCCTTATTCTTAGCACCAATGATAACATCACAATCAACACCATGTTCCTTAAGCCATTTAGCCTGAGGATAAACAGGAGCTGTACCTACACCACCGGCAATAAAAACAATCTTCTTTTTCTTTAATTCTTCGATGTCTTCGCTGCAAAGGTCAGAAGCATTTCCAAGGGGACCAACTACATCGGCAAGACAATCCCCTGCTTTCTTGCGGCAGATTTTACGTGATTCAGCGCCAAGTGCCTGAACAACAAGTTCAACCGTACCCTTTTCTCTGTCATAATCACAGATTGTAAGCGGAATACGCTCACCATCTTCTTCAGCTCGAACAATAAGGAACTGTCCGGGCAAACATGTGCCGGCTACGCGGGGAGCTTCTACGATAAGCTGATGGATATTCGTAGCTAGCTCATTAGCCTCTAAAATTTTGAACATTGCTCTCCTCCTGAATTTGATTTTTCAAAATCTTTTTTAATAAGAATAATAATAGATATAAAAGCCATTTTCAAGCTTTAATATATTAAAGTGCTAAATTGATATTATCTGTTTGAAATTGTAATAAGTGTATAATTGCCACTGGAATCGTATCCGAGCCTGTTTACTTTGCCATCATGTTTATTAACAGCATACAAAAGACCTGTGTCTTTAGTGTGTCCGTCATTATATACATGTGTCTCTGTGAACTTATAGTATTCACCGGATCCTGCTATCTCAATATCTCCGCTGTAAACGTAATCGTAATGGCCTTCTTCACCTCTTACTGAACCATTCATATCAAGAAGAATATCCAGTTTGAACAAAATCTTCATTATACTTTCCCTGGCCTGTTCAACTGATACCAGAGTGGTATATGACAGATGATATTTCTTCTCAACTATGTCACTGTAGTTGTTTTCATCATCCACAGTAACAAATTTAAATGTAGTCGTTCCCACAGGCATTGAAATCGGATTTATATACTCAGTTGATTCTATGGTAGGGTCGCTTCCGTCTGTGGTATAGAAAATTCTGCATCCCGGATCGCATACTGCAACTATCATTGTAGCAGATGAGTAATCACCGCTATCCTCCATGATTACAGGCTCTTCAGGCCCCAGATTTTCAAGGTGATATGCAGCACTTACAACGTTACTTTTTATCCCGTATTTGTTTATAAGAACTGCCTTTATACTGTAATCGCCCTCTTCCTCAAGGATCAGCTCATTACTGTACAATATACTCTTTTCATCAGGATCACCGCCATTTACAGTGTAATATATACTACCCTCAGACGAATCTTTTATTCCGACATTTATGACTTCGTCATATTCCCCTTCCGCAGGGTATATCTCCGGATCATCAGGTAAATACATTTTGTACTTTTCATTGGTTGATGGCATATTTACATTTATGAGAAGCTCATTAATCCTGTCATAATCACCGGCTTCTTCATAATTTGCAATCATTCGGTCTATAGCATAAAGAGCTGTATCATCACCGTAAACTGAGGAATCTGAAAGTGTTCCTATCGTAATTAATGCTTCATCTGCTTTACCGGCTTCCATCTGATATTCATACTTCTTGATTATAAGTTCTGCCTTTTCATCAGCAGATTCATCAGATGTGTTCTCAATAGCCTTGTCTATTGCAGTGATAGCATCCTCAAGCTTACCCTCAACATAGTACTTTTCGGCCTGCTCTTCGAAGCTTCCCGCATTGTTTTTGCCATCAAACATGAAAATAAGCACAACTATAAAGGCTATTATGATTCCCAATGCTGTAATGGCCGGGACAACGAAGGGCCTAAGCTCACTCTTATTTGCTTTTGATCCCGTAAGCCGTTTTGTATAAAAAATGCTCTCATTCTTCAAATCATCTGCCACACCGGAAAGCGATTCATTTATTCTGTTTTCTATTTCTGGATCAAACTCCGGAACAAAGTTAATCTCTTTGCCACAAGCTTCGCAATAAAGATGCCCCTCCGGAATCTCAGCTCCACAATTAGGACATTTCATAAATTTTATTCTCCGGCAAATTGAAGTGCAGATTCAAGACAATTATTCATAAGCATTGCAATTGTCATCGGTCCTACTCCGCCGGGTACAGGCGTAATGGCACTGCATTTAGGTGCAACATTTTCATAATCAACATCGCCGCACAGTTTTCCGGTTTCAGAGTTTCGATTAATGCCTACATCAATGATGACTGCGCCATCTTTAACATAATCCTCTGTTATCATCTTTGGCTTTCCAACAGCAGCGATCAGAATGTCTGCTCTCTTGCAGACAGCCTTAAGATCAGTAGTTCTGGAATGAGCTACGGTAACTGTTGCATTTTCTCTAAGCATAAGAAGTGCCATAGGCTTGCCGACTATATTGCTTCTGCCTACAATTACACATTCCTTACCACTTATGTCGATATCAGATCTCTTAAGAAGCTGTATAATTCCGGCAGGTGTACATGAAACAAAACCCTTTTCACCTATACATAATGCACCGACATTCATTGGATGAAAGCCATCAACATCCTTTTTAGGTGATATTGCATCAATAACCGTCTTTTCATCAATATGCTTTGGAACCGGCATCTGTACAAGAATACCGTGAACACTGTCATCCTCATTAAGCTTTTGAATAAGCTCTAAAAGCTCCTCCTGGGTTGTCTCCTCAGGAAGCTCGTAGGATAAAGATTTAAAACCTACATACTCGCAAGCTCTTTTTTTATTTCTTACATAAACCTGAGAAGCAGGATCAGACCCTACAAGAATTACTGCAAGGCAAACCTCTATACCGGTCTTTTCCTTAAGCTGAGCTGTTTTTTCCCTGACTTCATCCTTCACTTGCTGTGAAATCACTTTTCCATCAATAATTTTCATAAAGTATATTCTCCGGTATTAAAATAGTCCAACAATATTGCCCTTGTTATCAACATCAATGCCAAATGCAGCGGGCTTCTTAGGAAGTCCGGGCATAGTCATTATGTTACCGGTGAGTGCAACGATAAATCCTGCACCTGCAGAAACATATACATCTCGTACATTGATATCAAAGCCTGTTGGTCTTCCAAGAAGAGAAGGATCATCTGACAATGAGTACTGTGTTTTTGCCATACAAACAGGCAACTTCCCATATCCCATGTCCACAATCTTCTGAAGCTGTTTCTTTGCAGCATTTGAATAGATTACACCATCTGCTCCATATATCTTTTTGGCAACTGCTTCAATCTTTTCTTCAGGAGTAAGATCATCAGAATAAATGGGTGCATAGTTAGATGCTTTATTTTCAAGTGTATTTAAAACAGCCTTGGCAAGAGCTTCTCCACCCTTACCTCCGTGCTCCCATACTTCTGAAATAGCAAATTCGCAGCCTCTTTCTTCACAGAATTCCTTAACAAATGCGATTTCCGCTTCTGTGTCTGTAAGAAAGCTGTTAAGTGTAACAATTACAGGTATTCCATACTGTTGAAGGTTTTCAATATGCTTCTCAAGATTGACGATGCCTTTCTTCAGAGCATCAAGATTCTCAACTGACAGCTGATCTTTCGGAATAAGTCCATTGTATTTAAGAGCTCTGATAGTTGCAACAAGTACAACTGCATCCGGCTTAAGACCATGCATTCTGCATTTAATATCCAAAAACTTCTCAGCCCCAAGGTCTGCTCCGAAACCAGCTTCGGTAATTGTTATATCAGCCATATGTAAAGCGGCATTTGTAGCTCTTATAGAGTTGCAGCCATGCGCAATATTGGCAAAAGGGCCACCATGTATCAAAACCGGTGTATGTTCAAGAGTCTGAACAAGGTTGGGCTTCATGGCATCCTTCAAAAGAGCAGCCATTGCACCTACTGCATTAAGATCACCGGCTGTAACGGGATTTTCCTGATAATTATAGGCTACTACAATTTTTGAAAGTCTGTCCTTCAGGTCATTCATATCCTTTGCAAGACATAAAATAGCCATTACCTCAGTTGCAACGGTTATTACAAAGTGGTCTTCTCTTACCACACCATCCATCTTACTGCCAAGACCGACAACGATGTTTCTGAGAGCTCTGTCATTCATATCTTCGCATCGTTTAAATACAATCTGTCTTGTATCTATACCAAGTTCATTGCCCTGTTGGATATGATTGTCCAAGAGCGCTGCAAGCAGATTGTTTGCTGAAGTTATAGCATGAAAATCACCGGTAAAATGAAGGTTAATCTCATCCATAGGAACAACCTGTGCGTATCCGCCCCCGGCTGCTCCGCCTTTAATACCAAAACAGGGTCCAAGTGAAGGCTCACGAAGTGCAATCACAGTCTTCTTGCCAAGACGTGACAAAGCATCTCCAAGACCAACACTTGTGGTCGTCTTGCCCTCTCCGGCAGGGGTGGGATTTATAGCTGTAACAAGGACAAGCTTACCTGCATTATTACTGCTTATCCTCTGTAGATACTCCTCTGATAATTTTGCTTTATATTTACCATAAAGCTCCAGGTCGTCCTCAGTTATGCCAACATTTTCGGCCACCTTCTTAATCGGCCAGAGCTCAGCCTCTCTGGCGATTTCAATATCTGATTTTACTGCCATTTAACTCTCCTCCCTATTTCTTAGTCAACTTTAAAAAGTCAACTTTATGAAGCATTATCTATCATGTGCTCAAATTCTTCTTTTGTCATAAGAATTCTTCTTGGCTTGGTTCCTTCTTCAGGTCCGACAACACCGGCGTCGCTTAGCTGATCCATAATTCTTGCAGCTCTGTTAAAACCAATTTTATATAATCTCTGTAACATACCGATAGATGCTTTCTCTTTTTCAATAATAGCCGCACCGGCCTGAGCAAACAACGGATCCACATCAGAACCTGAATCAGTTGCATCAGCGGAAGCAGAACCTCCGGATGATGATTTTGATGAAACCTCCATGCTTGAAATCTCTTCTGATACATTCCCACCATAATTGGTTTCAACTCCCTGGGTCTTAACAAAATCAGTAACAGCAGAAACCTCATCATCAGACACAAAGCATCCCTGAACTCTGGCAGGCTTATTGTATCCTCTGGGGAAGAACAACATGTCTCCCTTACCTATCAGTTTTTCAGCGCCATAGCTGTCAAGTATGGTTCTGGAATCAACACCACTTGATACTGCAAATGCTATACGGCTTGGTATATTAGCCTTGATAAGGCCTGTAATAACATCAACTGAAGGCCTCTGTGTTGCAATAATAAGATATATTCCGGCAGCTCTCGCCAGCTGTGTAAGTCGTACTATAGAATCCTCAACCTCATTCTTAAACTGCATCATAAGATCCGCAAGCTCATCAACAATAACGACGATTTCTGGCATCTTCTGCATTGATTCATCATTAGAATTCTCACACAACGCATTGTAGCCCTTCAGGTCTCTTACCTTTGCATTGGCAAACTTCTTATATCTTGTAGTCATTTCTGCAACAGCCCAGTTGAGCGCTGCAGCAGCCTTCTTAGGATCTGTTACAACAGGTATCAGTAGATGCGGTATTCCGTTATAAACAGAAAGCTCTACTATCTTCGGATCTATCATTATCAGCCTTACATCTTCGGGAGAAGCTTTATATATTATGCTCATAATAATAGTATTAATACAAACCGATTTACCTGAGCCGGTCGCACCCGCTATAAGAAGATGAGGCATTTTTGCTATATCAGTAACAACCAGCTTTCCGGCTATATCCTTACCTATTGCTACAGAGAGCTTCGATTTTGATTTTTGGAACTCCTCACTCTCAATAAGATCGCGCAAAGCAACCATGGAGTTCTCTTTATTAGGTACTTCAATCCCGACTGCTGATTTCCCCGGAATCGGTGCTTCAATTCTGATATCCGTTGCCGCCAGATGCATCTTAATATCATCTGCCAGATCGACTATTTTTCTAACCTTAACTCCTGCTTCAGGTTGAAGCTCATATCTGGTAACCGATGGTCCCTGGCTTATATCTGTAACAGTTGCATTAACATGGAACATCTGAAGTGTATCCTGAAGTGTCATGGCAGTCTCCTTCAGATGTTTAGCTGAATCACCCTTGCCCTTGGTGCCCTTTTTCAACAGCTTAAAAGGAGGAAACTCATACTCAATGACAGGTCTTTTTTCAATAATTTGTTGTTGTTCCTGCCTCTTTGCTATTTCCTCTTTATTCTTTGTAGTTGTAATAAAATCCGTACTGTGGACTGCATAGTCTCCATTGTAATCAGGTGCAATAGCTTCTGAGTGGATCGGTATGCTATCCATACTTTCATGCTTTTCTTCCCGAAGTTTAGCTACAGGCTTGGCATTTCTAACAGCATTTAATGCTTCAAGAGCCGCACTCTCGTCATATTCTTCTTCGTCTGTTTCAGCAACAGACTCATCAGCAATATCTATGCTATGTCGGTCATCATTAACAGGTTCCTTAACCTGAGTTTTCATAACAAACTGACCATCAGGCTGCTGACTTGTAGACAGACTAGGTTTAAATCTTATTTCATGAATATCATCATGTATTTCATCTTCAGGAATAAAGACAATCTGTTCTTCAGGTTCATCATCAGATTCGTCATCAAGTCCATGAATTCTAAATTCCTGCTCTTTTACTTTTTCAGGAGCCTCAGAATTTTCATATTCTTCGCTTACTTCATATTCCTCTTCATCTTCTTCATTTGTATCAAGAAGCGTATTCATACTCACGCCTGACACTTTTTTATCCATACGAAGGATTTTTGCATCTTCCTTCTGTTCCAGGAGAAGCTGTTCCTCTTCCTCGAGTTGCATTCGCCTCTCCTCACGGAGCCTTGCACGTTCATCCATCATATCTTTATAATATGCTGCTTCTTCCCTTGTTCTCTCAAGTACATGCTTCCCACCATTCTTCATACTATGAAGCATCGTCTTTTGAGTAAAAAGGGCAACTCCAATGAACCCTGCAACCATCATCAGTATTATCGTTCCGGCAAGGGAGAGATTACGATAAGCAAAATAAGCAAAGCTTCCGCCTATAAATCCGCCACCGTTCTGCTCATTAACACATGCTTCATAAATATCAGCAGCACTGTAATGATTCATACCCTGTATTCTTCCGCAGACAAGCTCAAAAAACATGCCAAATACCAATAAAATCAGCAATCCTGAGAATATCTTCCTAAGCGCTGCCGGACTTGGACCATTAGATAATAAAAGTGCACCGATACCAAAGAAAACAATAGGCATAATATATGCCGTTATTCCAAAGATACCGAACATAATACCGCTTATGACGTTGCCAAAGCTTCCGCATATTCCAAAATTACATAAAAATAAAAAGACCGTCAAAGCTGCGAATACGATCAGCATGATCTCGCTTTTAACAGCATAGTCCAAAGGTTCTTCCTTATATCTTGCTCCGGACCTTGTATTCACCTCTGTACGTCTTTTTCCTTTACCTTTTTGTCTGCTTGCAGCAGAACGTTTTCTTGAATTACTTGTAGCCATAATCACCCGTTACTTTTTTCAAAACTTTCCCCAGTACATGCAATGTAATAATACGCACATACACAAAACAGTATACCATTTTTACAATCATTGTGCTATACTTAACACGCTCAGTGATAACGTATTTCTTTATAAATTGGAGGAAATTCATATATGGAATTCAGACAGGAACTCGAGACAGGATTGCTTAAGCAAATCGGTAATATCGAAAACGAGCTTAAGATTAAAGATGTTGCATCAAAGTGCAGATTACTTAAGACAGAGAACGGTCTTAAGGTTGAACTTTCTTATACAGGTCCAAATGCAAGTAAATATCTTCAGTATGTTGAGAAGCACCGTGAGGAGCTCACTAATTACCTGCTTCATCCGGATGATGCAGATCTTTATGAGTGGATGGAAACAAGTCACCAGACTTCACTTACACTCAAAAAGCATGAAAAAGAAAAGCTTATACTTTACGTAAATTTTGATCCTGAAACCATGAACGTACTTACCGGGATCGCCGATGAGAATGTTACAATGAAGCTTGGTGCTCCTCTTATGAACATCTGCATTAAGGATATGTCCAGAAAAGCTTTCAAGCTTTCAATTTTCGAAATGCTTCTTCTTGCTGATGAAATTGCACTCGCTATGGGTAATGAAGAACTTCGTAAGATGGCTAACATTGAGATGGTAAAAACCTACTTGTCAGAAATTTATGATAAGTTTCATGAAGGACCTATTATCGACTGATCAAATCAGTTTTGATAACGTCTCGTCAAATTATGACTTCTTGAACGCAAAGATGAAAAAAGTGTTCAAGAATCCTGCCTTCGGCAACCAAAAAGCAGACAGTTTAGAAGCTTCAAACTTCTTATCTGTCTGTTTTTTACTACTCTTTTATCTTCTGCTGTAAAAGTAATCTTCCGCAGAAATATACATCATAGTTTCATTGTAGTATTCTTTTAGCATTGCATTAAACAAATGCTCATTTCTGTGGTGATATTTAAAACCGTTTCTCTCAATTACATTTTTCGACTTCTCATTCCCGTCAAAAAAGCTGCACCATATTCTGCTAAGTCCAACTTCAACAAAACTATATCTGACAAGTTCTGCCAATGCCTCAGATGCATATCCGTTCCCCCAAAATTCTTTTCCGATCCAATATCCTATTTCAGCCTCGTCTTCGCGTTTTATACCGCGCTTTTCAGATGAACCAATACGAAGCCCGATACTTCCAATCGGGCACTGAATATTTTCTTTCAGAGTTATGGCATACTCGCCTTCATCCGAAAGAATGGATCGTATTATCGCCTTTGAATAGCCTGCATCCTTATGAGGCAGCCATCCTGCTCCGCTTCCGATTTCAGGGTCGCTTGCAAGTGTATATAAAATTTCAGCGTCTTTTTCTTCCCATTTGCGAAGAAAAAGACGCTCTGTTTTCAAAGTTCCAACCAAAATCAATTGTTCTCCTTTGCAACGAACAACGTTCCGACATGCTTTTTATTGATTATGTCATACAAATAATCAGTATTTTTGCCATTGGTTATAAGAACATCAACGCCTCTGGAGGTTGCAAGCTCAGCTGCCTGAAGCTTTGTTACCATTCCGCCTGTACCTCTATTAGATCCGCTTCCTTCAGCAAGTGCATAGATATCATCATTGATATCCTCCACTCTACTAATAAGCTTGGCATCAGGATTGGTTGAAGGGTTCTTATCATACAAGCCCTCTATATCCGAAAGAATAATAAGCTTGCAAGCACCGCAAAAGACTGCAACAATTGCAGACAACATATCATTATCAGAAAACAGTTTCTGCTCTGACTCAATCTCAGCATGGCTTACTGAGTCATTTTCATTGACAATAGGAATTATGTGATTTTCAAGCAGCGCATCAAAAGTATTCTGAAGATTCTCTCTCCTTGCAGGATTCTCCACATCATCATTATCCAGAAGTATCTGTCCCACTAAGCGTCCGTACTCTCCAAAAAGCTTATCATACAGATGCATCAGTTCAGACTGCCCCACAGAGGCAGCTGCCTGCTTTAATCTGAGACTTTTAGGCTTTTGCTGAAGTCTCATCTTGTTAGCTCCGACAGCAATAGCTCCGGAGCTTACAAGAACAACATCATATCCTAAATTTTCAATACCTGACAATGCTCTGCACAAGAGATCAATCTGATGAATATTGATTCCGCCGTTTTCGTTTGTAATTGTAGAGGTTCCAACCTTTACAACTATGCGCTCTTTTCTGATTTTCTTTGGACTCATAAATTTCCCCGTAAATTAGTTGTCATAATCAACAATTCTATTAAGGTAATAATCAACGGAACCTGTAGTATTATTTTTCAAATACTTATAGTTTATGCGGATAATAGTTGTAGAATACATACTTTCCTCAGTTACATCGCCGTTTTCAGCTACAGTAACCTGCTTCTCACCACTAAGATTAACCTTCTTGTTATTCTTGGAAGGTGTCCAGTAAAGAACAGGCTCTACCTTGTTGCCTGAACCGTTGTTTCTGTATTTACCGATCTGGATTGATTCAAGTGCATAGTTCTTGGACATTTTTACATTAATCTTACCATTCTTGAGATCAGTAATGTAATTCTGTGTACCAAGACCGATTTTTGTAGAAAGCTCTTTACCTGCAAAAGTTGCTTTTTCAACAGGTGTAGTTGCATTAATAAGTGCTCTGTATTCCTGACCATCTACAGTAAACTTGAAGTTGTAGAGTTTGCTTTTCTGTGTGTAGAAAGAAAATCTGTAAACTACCTTTCCGTTTTCATCATCATACTTTTTGAAAGTTCTCTTGTATCTGAGCTTCTTATTGCACTTAATGTTCTTGATTTTAGCATCTTCATCATTAATTGCTACCGTAAGAACATTCTTAGCATAAGTTCCGGGCGTAATAGTTATCATACTGTTACCGGTTTCCTTATAGATAAGTGCGCCTCTCTTGTTTAAAGCCTGAACTGTCTCACTGATATCAACCTTAGCTGCAGCCTTAACAGAAATATTTGTTGTAGGTGCTGCACCAACAATGAATGCTGCAGCAAGAACTGAAGCTATAAACTTTTTAGCTATACTAATCCCCTTGTTTTTCATACTTTTCCTCCTTAATGTACATATATTTTGTGTCTAAAAAACATTCTAACCACAAGAATAAGTAAATGCAAGTAAAATTCAGACATTTATTAAAATTACGTTTAAATTCACGGCATAAACAAAAAAGGGACTTCGCCCCGATGTTTGATATAATCATCTGATGCGATAATCCCTTATATATGGATTAGGCGGGAGTCGAACCCGCGTCCAAAAATCCGTCCCCTGTCCTTCTACTGTCATAGCCTGCTATTGTGGCTAAGCCATTTCCCTCTCATAACCGGAAGCATGCGCCCTAATATGAGAAGTAGCTCCTGATACGACCATAGCTACGGAGCAATCACCATGTCGTTTCCTGCATAGTCGACGTAGATTATTAAGTGTGCAGGTGCACTTAAGTCTACGCGCCGCACTTAGGCAGCGAGTGCTAAATTATCTTCAGCGTTTATATTTAGTTTGAGGTTTAACGCACCGTCCTGCGGACAGCTTCTCCAGCTTCAGAATCCCTGTCGAAACCTTTACTAACCCTTATTCAATTGTACGTACTTCTATAAGAAGTTACGCTCTATAGTATATCGGCATATCTAAAGAAAATCAACTATACCTGTGGTTTAGTTTTTAAAATTATCTAAGGCTCACCTTATAGTCTCTCATTGCCTCTCTCTGCTGGTCTCTCTTTGCGGTAGTCTCTCTCTTGTCATAGAGTTTCTTACCTTTAGCCAGTCCTATCTGAACCTTAACCTTGCCGTGTTTGAAGTAAACCTCAAGAGGGACAAGTGTATATCCCTGTGCCTGTGAAGCCTGGTCAAGCTTTCGTATTTCGTTTTTATGAAGAAGAAGCTTTCTTACGCGAAGCGGATCTTTATTAAAAATATTTCCCTTTTCATAAGGACTGATATTCATACCACAAACATAAGCTTCACCCTTATCTATACTAACCCAGGCTTCCTTAATGCTGCATTTTCCCTGTCTAAGGGATTTTACTTCTGTTCCCGCCAGTGAAATTCCTGCTTCATACTTCTCCTCTATGAAATAATCATGGAAGGCTTTTTTATTATTAGCAATTAACTTTATGCTGTCGTCAGCCATGATAAAGATTCCTCCTGTAATTAAGTAAACTCTTATTTCTTCTTTCTGTGTTTCTTTTGACTGCTTCTTGCAGCTTTTGATGTAGCAGACTTCTTATACTTATGTACCTTATAGACCTTTCTGCCACTTTCCTTCTCGGAATCACTCTTATTCTTCTTAAGAGCCTTTCCTTTAGATTTGTTCTTTTTCTTAAGCTCAGAAATTTCTTTAAGGATTTCTTTTTTCTTTTTGTCTTTTGTAGATTCTTCCTTGTGCTTTTTGCTCTTTTTCTTATCTTTATGAGCATTTTCTGATGATTTTTCTTCAGGTACATCCAAAGAAAGCTTTGAAATCTTAGCTGCCCTTAGCTTTGCAGGAGTTTTGCGCTCAGATCCCCCTGCCCTTCTGCCCGTATTGGTTTTCCCCGATAAGCGGCCGGAAGCCTTTCTACCTTTTACAAGCCTCAGTCTTCCGTTTTCATCTTCTTCGTAGTAGTCCTCTTCATAAAAATCATCGTCATCAAAGTCATGATCCTGCGCTACAAAATCATCATGTACAATTCTAAAGTCTATGGTTCTGCTAAGCCTGTCTGTATCATGAACCTTGATCTTAACAGTCTGCCCCAGGCAATATACATTACCTGTGCGCTCACCTACAAGTCTGTAATTATCTTCATCAAATATATAGAAATCATCCTCCATTGTGGCAGCAGGAACCATACCCTCGCAGGTATTTGGTAGTTCAACAAACATCCCCCACCCTGTAACACCTGACACAACACCTTCAAAGACTTCTCCGATATGAGTTTCCATATACTGTGCTTTTTTAAGCTTATCAGTTTCTCTCTCAGCTTCTTCGGCACGTCTTTCTGTTTCGGAGGAATGCTTTGCGACCTCTTCGAGGATGTCATTATAATGTTTTATTTTCTCATCATTCATTCTGCCACGAAGATAATCCTTTATGATTCGGTGTATCTGAAGATCAGGATATCTTCTGATAGGCGATGTAAAGTGGCAGTAATATTTGCATGCAAGGCCATAATGGCCAAGACATTCTGTGCTGTATTTTGCCTGCATCATACTTCTAAGAGCAATCCTGCTAATTACAGCTTCTTCATCTGAACCTTCAATCTTTTCAAGAAGCTTTTGAATCTCTGCAGGCCTGATTTCTTCACCCCTGACATTGAGGTGAAGCCCTAATCTGGAAATAAAAGCATTCAAATTGGCAATTTTTTCCATATCCGGTTGTTCATGCACTCTGTAAACAAACGGAGCCTGCATCCAGAAAAAGTGCTCCGCTATAGTTTCATTTGCAGCAAGCATGAAGCTTTCGATCATACTGGTCGCCGTATTTGCTACACGAATCTTAATGTCTAAAGGATTTCCATCCTTGTCGAGAATGATCTTAGCTTCAGGGAAGTCAAAGTCAATTGCTCCTCTCTTTTCTCTCTTTTTCTTTAAAATCTCAGAGAGCTTTGCCATTTCCTTAAACATAGGAACAAGATCTTTATATCTTGATATTTCCTTAGGATCTTCGTCCTCCAAAATCGCTGCAACAGATGTATATGTCATTCGTTCATCTACATTTATAACTGTTTCAGCAATCTGATGAGAAAGTACCGCTCCGTTTGAATCAATATCCATAAGACAGCTAAGTGCCAATCTGTCTTCCCCATGATTAAGAGAACATATACCATTACTGAGCTTATGAGGAAGCATGGGAATAACCCTGTCAACAAGATAAACACTGGTTCCGCGTTTTAATGCTTCTCTGTCCAGTGCACTACCTTCCTGAACATAATTTGTTACATCTGCAATGTGTACCCCTAAATGATAAATGCCGTCCTTAACTGAAAGTGATACCGCATCATCAAGGTCTTTAGCATCCTCACCATCTATCGTAACCATCTGAACATTTCTTAAATCCAGTCGTCCCTGATAATCTCCTTCTATAAGATGATCCTTGCATTTTTCTGCCTGATTCATCACCTTTTCAGGAAAAGCATTTGGCAGATCGTATCCTTCTACAATTGATAATATATCAACACCTGGATCATTTATATTTCCAATAATACTCTCAATTTTTCCTTCAGGCTTTCTGTCCTTCTTGGGATCACCGTAATAAGTTATATTAACTACAACCTTATCTCCTGAAACTGCACCCTTTGAATGCTCCTTGAGAACAAATATATCCTGAGTGAATTTCAGATTGTCCGGGATCACAAAACCAAAGGTATGTCCATCCTGATAAGTGCCCACAATTCTGTCTATAGCTCTTACCAGAATATTGACTATTCTTCCTTCGTCTCTTTGTCCGCCGTTCTCGTTTTTTTCTGATGTTATAGTTACTTCAACCGTATCACCCAAAAAAGCACCTGCGGTATATTCCTCCGGAATGAATATATCTTCATCCCTTCCTTCTACTTCCACAAATCCGAAGCCTCTCTGATTAGAAACGAAGGTTCCAACTATATTCTGTTTATTTGTCATTATTTTCTTTTTACTCATACTTCTTTCCTAAAGAGAATCCGTCTCCGGTTGTTTACAAAAGTGATAAACCTGTAATTACTACAGAAAAAGGGCACTCAAATGAGTGCCCTTCAAGGAACGATTAAAAAATCAAAATACAGTCATATTAAGTACTACACTAAGAACAATAAAGAGTACTGATAAACAAACTGTAATTTTCTTAAGAACTCCTTCTTTGGAGCGTCCCTTAATCTTGCCCCAATAAGTAGTCTCTGCAAAACCCTGAATAGCACCAAGTCCCTGAGTCTTGCCTTCCTGAGCAAGAACAAGAGTAACAAGTGCAACACAATCAATAATAAAAATAATTGCCAAAACAATTTTCAATGCTGCCACGAAAAATCCCTCCTAAAATTTCACAAATACTTGTTTAACATATCACAAATATTTATAAAAATCAACAATTATAGCCTCTTATTTCTTTATAAGAAGTGATTTACCTGTCATCTCAGCAGGCTGCTCATAACCCATGCACTCGATAAGTGTAGGAATGATATCTGCAAGACATCCGCCCTCTCTGAGAGTATAAGCAGGATCATAGTTTACAAGAATAAAAGGTACAGGATTGGTTGTATGAGCTGTGAAAGGTTCACCTGTCTCATAATCGATCATCATGTCAGCGTTACCATGGTCAGCACAGATAAACATTGTTCCGTTCTTAGCCTTAACCGCTTCAACGATCTTACCTACACATGTATCAACAGTCTCTACAGCCTTCACTGCTGCATCGATAACACCTGTATGTCCAACCATATCAGGATTAGCAAAGTTAGTAACAACTACATCATATTTGTCTGAGTTAATAGCTTCAAGAACTCTGTCACAAACTTCAGGAGCGCTCATCTGAGGCTTAAGATCATATGTGGGAACATCCTTAGGTGAGTTAACAAGAATTCTGTCCTCTCCTTCATTAGGCTCCTCTACGCCACCGTTAAAGAAGAAAGTAACATGCGCATATTTCTCTGTCTCAGCAATACGTGCCTGCTTCATACCCTTAGCTGCAAGCCATTCACCAAATGTATTGTTAAGAAGTACCTTTTTAAATGCGATTTCCTTGTTAGGGATGAGCGGATCATAATCTGTAAAGCAAACATATGTAGTCTTGATACGTGCACCCCTGTCAAACTTGTCAAAATCATCATCGCAGAAGCAGTGTGTGATTTCTCTTGCTCTGTCAGGACGGAAGTTGAAGAAGATAATAGAATCATTATCCTTGATAGTAGCTGTGGGAGCACCATCCTTCATGATAACTGTAGGAATAACAAACTCATCTGTCTTGCCATCCTTATATGTCTGTACCATGCACTCATGTGCGCTGTCAGCCTTATTGCCCTCGCCCTTTGTCATGGCATCGTAAGCAACCTTAACTCTGTCATAGTTGTTATCTCTATCCATTGCATAATATCTTCCGGAAATAGTAGCAACAGCACCTACGCCGAGTTCCTTCATCTTGTCCTCAAGCTGCTGTACAAAGTCAATTCCTGATTCCGGAGGTGTATCACGTCCGTCAAGGAAGCAATGAACATAAACCTTTGAAAGACCATTTTTCTTAGCAAGTTCAAGAAGACCATAAATATGTGTAATATGGCTGTGAACACCTCCATCACTTACAAGTCCGTACATATGAAGTGCTGAATCATTCTTCTTGCAATTGTCAATTGCTGCCATAAGGCCTTCATTTGTGAAGAAATCTCCATCCTCGATAGACTTTGTGATTCTGGTAAGTTCCTGATATACAATACGTCCGGCACCCATGTTCATATGCCCTACTTCAGAGTTACCCATCTGACCATCAGGAAGACCTACAGCAAGTCCGCTTGCATTACCTCTAACATAAGGATATTCCTTCATAAGTCCATCAAGAACCGGTGTATTTGCCATAGCAATAGCATTGCCCTTCGGATTATCATTAATTCCGAATCCATCCATAATAAGTAAAACTGTTGGTTTAGAACCCTGCATTTTAATATGCCTCCATTTTATTTAATATCGCAAAAAAGCGATTCATAAGTTTCCACATTGTAGTATACCCATAAATCGCTTCTATTTCAAATAAAGTTTTTATAATAATTATCAGCAGACACTAATTGCTTTTAAGTACATTTGAATCTTATTATTTATTTCATTAATTTCTTCATTGCTAAGCTTCATCTTCTTTTTGTTAATGACATTATATTCAATGACCTTTATAAGCTGCGAATCAGAACTGTTTTCAATCTCAGAATCCTTATATAGAATATTCTCTTTTGCCATTACTGCCAACAAAAGGAGTATATCTTTTTTCAGGGATTCAGCAGAAAATTCGTTCTTAACAATCTCATCTGCGAAATCAAAAATACAATTTGCAGTCAAACGAACAGCATCATCAGAAAATACATCCTGCATATCAAGAAGGATTGTTATTCCCGCAAAGATCATAAGATCAAAATCATAGCCTTTGCCTTCATCTGTTTTATCAAAAAGATTTCTGCACAGTTCATTAGTAAAAATCTTATATTTCTTCTGTCTGCTCATCTTTTGCGGCATTCCGGCCATGAGAGAGTGATCATATGTATTCTTTATCTCTATATCCGTATGAGACAATTCTGTAAATGCCCAAAGAAGTGCATATCTATCCTTCAAGTCGAGAAGTTTTATATCTTTCTTATCGGTCATAAGATAATGGGCAGCGTCAAGTCCTGCATGGATACAGTCTCTTGCAAATATTGCATCCAGATCATCATAAACTCTTGATACAACACACATTATGCCTACAAACAAAGATGTTCTGTATATACTTTGACCGAGACTTCCATCTTCATCCTGCTCCTCATACAGCTTTTCAATTAAAGGACTTGTTGTTTCAACAAAGCTTCTGTAATAAGCTTCATCAAAATTATCCACTCCATTTTTTGTTAAAAGCTCATGTCTGTAAAGCCTGTAAGCCAGATTCACCAGTCTGCCCATATCTGACTTATCATCCAGTGTCTTCTTTATGCACTCATCAAATACTTTTTCAATAATTTCAGAATTCATTTTCCCCAACCCTTTTTGAACAGATTATTTTTCTTTTCTTACTCCAAGCTTTTCAGATTTTGGTCTCGCATTTCTTCTGAATTTATCAGCGGATGCCTTCTTATGCACTCCCGACGCATCACGCATCTTTCGGCTATCCTTGCCATATCTTCCGTCGTAGCTGCGTCCAAATCCGGAATCTCTGCCGTCTCTTCTTCCGCCTTCTCTTCTCTTTCCGTCTCTTGAACCACGACCTTCCCCACGGCCTCTGCCATCTCTATCATATCTGCCGTTTCTGCCATCTCTTCTTTCACGGCTTCTCTGGCCTCTGTAGAGATCACGCTTTCTTGGTTTAAGATCAAGTTCCTCAGGAGCCTTGCCCATCTTAAGTCTCATAAGTCCAGCTGCAAGCTGTTCTATTGAATATTCATCCTCAGCAACTTTATCGTTAAGAAACTCAAGGCAATCTGTTATATCTCCTGATTCAATAAGATCTGTAACCTCAGCAAAAAGCTTTCTTGCTTTCGCTCTTGTGATTTCCTTTGCAGAAGGAACTTCACCTTCTTCAATCTTTGTATGACAGATTTTCTCTATCTCTCTAAGCTTGTACATCTCTCTGGGAGAAACCAGTGAGAATGACTGACCGCTTTTTCCTGCTCTTCCGGTACGTCCGATTCTATGCACATAATACTCTATATCTTCCGGAATATCATAATTAAAAACTGCTGTAACACCGCTTACATCAATACCTCTTGCAGCAACATCAGTAGCAATAAGAAAATCTGCCTGTCCGAATCTAAACAGATTCATTACTGTATCTCTCTGATACTGTGAAAGGTCACCATGCAGCCCCTCAGCTCTGTAACCCTTATTTTTTAGAATACCGGTAAGCTCGTCTACTTTCTTCTTTGTATTACAAAATACCAGACTTCTTGCAGGCTGATGATATTCTATAAGTCTTGTCAGAACCTCTTCCTTAAATGTGGTGGGAATGCAATAAAAATACTGTTCAATAGACTTAACTGTAATCTCCTTCGGAGTCATTTTTATATACTCAGCATCATGCTGATATTTTCTTGTGATCTGTAAAATAGGCTCGGGCATAGTTGCTGAAAACAGAGCCGTCTGCTTTTCCTCGGGCATCCCATCAAGGATGGTCTCGATGTCTTCTCTAAAGCCCATATCAAGCATCTCGTCTGCTTCATCAAGAACAAGCACACGAACATCGTTCATCTTCATAGTGTGGCGTCTCATATGATCCATGACACGTCCGGGGGTGCCAACTACTATCTGTACACCTGAAGACAGTGCACGTATCTGTCTTGAAATGTCCTGACCTCCATAAACAGGAAGTACCTTTATGCCGTGCATATATTTACCAAAACTTCTGATATCATCAGCTGCCTGCATTGCCAGCTCTCTTGTAGGGCAAAGAACAACTGCTTGAAGGTGTTTACTCTCAGGGTCGATTTTTTGCAGAAGCGGTATACCAAAGGCAGCGGTCTTTCCTGTCCCGGTCTGAGCCTGTCCGATAATATCCACACCCTTCATCATTACGGGAATAGCAGCTTTCTGAATAGGTGACATATACTCAAATCCCATTTCGGTAACTGCTCTTAAAACGCGCTCGTCGATTCCTTCCGCTTCGTCATAGCGAACTTTATCTTCTTCTTTGTTTTCAACTGTTTTCGCAGCTTTTTCCTTGTATTCGGATTTTCTCTGTTCCTTATCTTTTCCACCTGAAACAGCTTCTGAAATTCCTTCAATATTCTTCTTGATTTCGTCTAAAATATTTGACATATAACCTCTTTCTTTGACTACCCTCGTCATCAGCTTCGTGTTAAACACTTTAAAAAAGAAATCAATGCAAATATTAAAAGCCAATATATAAGGGTAAAAAATAGGAGACGCACATCATTAAATGTCGTCCCCTTTTAACATTCAAATTACACAGTGTTAAACTATAACATCATTTTAAGTTTTACACAAGTAAATTAAAAATATTTTTTCGATTTTATCACATCTCACCACTCATTACATCTTTATTCTTTATAATGTAATCACACAGGGATATGATTGTAAGAGCTAATGCTATATACATGATAACAGTTGTAACAATCTGTAACTGAGGTATATTAACAATCATCAGAATAACCATTATCATCTGAAAAGTTGTTTTGAATTTTCCCCAATAGCTGGCAGCAATTACACGTCCATTTTCTACAGCTATAAGTCTGAATCCACTTATAATAAATTCCCTGGCTATAATAATTACGACAATCCAGGAAGGTATACGTCCCAGCTCTATAAGACAGATTATTGCACTGCACACCAAAAGCTTATCTGCAAGAGGATCCATGAATTTTCCAAAATCAGTAACCAGATTGTACTTTCTTGCAATCTTGCCATCAGCAAGGTCAGTTAATGAAGCAACTATAAATATGGTAACCGCTATCCACTTGTCAGCTTCGCCGAAAATATTTGCAAGTAAAAACAAAACAAAAAATGGAATCAAAATAACTCTAAAAATAGTCAGCTTATTCGGTAAATTCATCTTCATCGTCTTCCCCCTCCATTAGCTCCCCTATCAGGTCGTAATCATTTGAGCCGGTAATAAGCACTTCAACAAATTGCCCACTCATAAGATCATATGGCACATTCATTATAAAAAGATATCCATCAACATCCGGCGCATCCATATAAGTTCTTGCCACATAAGTACTGCCTTCATAGTCATCATCGTCATCATCTGTGATTCTCCCCTCGATAACGGCGCTGACAATCTGACCGATTCTGTTATTAGCTGCTTCAAAGGCAATACCCTGTTGCAGTTCCATTATATCATTACGGCGCTGTTCTTTCACCTCCTCAGATATCTGATCAGGCATTTCACCGGCAACCGTTTCCTCTTCCTGCGAGTAGGCAAAACAGCCAAGTCTGTCAAACTTCATCTCTTTCACAAATTCAAGTGTTTCCTTGTGGTCCTCCTCTGTTTCTCCCGGGAATCCTGAGATAAGAGTAGTCCTTATACAGATATCAGGAATAGCTTCTCTGATCTGCGCTATTCTCTCTGTTATTTCAGCCCTGTTTGTTGCTCTACCCATCTGTTTTAAGATATGATCCGATCCGCTCTGAATAGGAATATCCAGGTAATTACATACCTTGGGCAATTCTTTTATGGTATCAATGAGCGTTTTAGTGATCTCTTCAGGATAACAATACATAATTCTTATCCATTTAAGATCTTCTATCGCAGAAAGCTTCCTGAGAAGTTCAGGCAGCTTCTTTTCACCGTACAGATCAATTCCATAAAGGGTTGTCTCCTGAGCTACAAGAATAAGTTCAGTAACTCCCTGTTCAACAAGGGCTTTGGCAGACGCAACAAGTTCCTCCATCGGTACACTTCTGTATCTTCCTCTAACCTTTGGAATTACGCAGTAAGTACAGTTTTTGTTACAGCCCTCAGCAATTTTAAGATAATTATACTGTCCGCCTGTAGTCTGTATTCTTTTAAGATTTCCATATGGCTTTTTGTCAAGGCCATCAAGAAAAACGCGTTTATCCCCTGTATTGCATATAAATGCTGAGCCATCCGGTATATCTTTTTTATCAGGCTCATCTTCACTTTCTGCAAGAACAGAATCAAGTGCTTCTACGATATGTTCAACAGAAGCAGTACCTATTATTCTGTCAACCTCGGGGATTTCCTTCAGTACCTCTTCCCTATAGCGTTCTGCTAGGCACCCCGTAACTATAAGAGCTTTATATTTCCCGCTCTTTCTATACTCACCAAGCTCGATGATTGTATTTATACTTTCTTCTTTCGCATCACCAATAAAGCAGCATGTGTTTACCACTGCTGCTTCGGCTATTTCTTCATCATCTGTAAATTCATGCCCTCTCTGCGAAAGCATACCGAGCATAACTTCAGAGTCTACACGGTTCTTGTCACAGCCAAGAGATACAAATAATATTTTCATAGATTTTTTCAGGAATTAAGCTTCCTCTGTCGCTCCTTCGTCCTTAGAATCAAGAAGTGCTTCTTTTTCTTCATCAGAAAGGATTCTAAGCTTATCTGCATTAAGCTCATCAACAGCTATTGAAAGGAATTTCTCCTTATCCTTTACTCTAACCATAGGCTCATCACCGGCAATAAGCTGTCTTGCTCTCTTAGCTGTTGCCATAACTATAGAATATCTTGAGCTGATGATAGGCTCATTTCCTTCCTCGACGTCCTTATTAACTACCTTCATAAGATCAACATATGACGGATGTATCATGTTATTCCTCCATTAAATATATAAAATTGTTTATTTTAATTCAGAAAGCTGGGCCTGAATATCCTCAATAAATTCTTTATTGCGATCAGGTGTAAAATGTGCCGCCTGAATTATCTCATGCATCTGCTTTACACATGCATCGAGATTGTCATTGATTACTATATTATCATACTCGTCAATACCCTGTCCTTCTTCTTTTGCTCTGAGCAATCTTCCGTGTATGACATCTTCAGTTTCAGTGCCTCTTCCTCTGAGTCTTTTCTCCAGTTCTTCAACTGAAGGAGGCGTAATAAAAAGAAGCAATGCTTTAGGGAATTTCTTCTTAATCTGAAGTGCTCCCTGAATTTCGATTTCAAGAATTACGTCTTTACCGGCATCAAGCTTTTCCTGTACAAATTTCTTGGGTGTGCCATAATAATTTCCCACATAGTTTGCATATTCCACAAGCCCGTCCTCAGAAATCAGCTTTTCAAATTCTTCCTTTGTAATGAAAAAATATTCTCTGCCGTTCTCTTCTCCGGGCCTGGGCTGTCTGGTGGTAGCAGATACAGATAATGCATAATTATCATATCTTTTTATAAGCTCCTTCATCAGAGTTCCCTTACCGGCACCTGAAAATCCGGACACAACAACTATAATTCCTTTATTTGACATATTTCTCAAACCTGTCCTTACCAAAAATTATTCGATATTCTGAATCTGTTCACGAACCTTCTCTACATCAGTTTTAAGACTGATTCCCTTATCGGATATCTCAAGATCCGTGGATTTTGACAAGATAGTATTTGATTCTCTGTTCATCTCCTGTGCAAGGAAGTCCAGCTTTCTGCCGATTCCTTCCTTATCATCGCCTTTGTTCAAGGCATCCCTCATAGCTTTTATATGACTGCGAAGTCTTACAAGTTCCTCATCAACGCTTACTTTATCAGCATATAAAGTAACCTCCATGATAAGTCTGTTCTCATCAACAGCTTTATCTTCAAGGAGCTCTTTAACCTTATCACGGAGTTTATTTCTGTATTCCTCGATGATCACAGGTGATCGCTCGGTAATAAACTCTACACTTTCAAGCATGCCGGCCAGCTTCTCGTCAAGGTCCTTATGAAGGAATTCTCCCTCCTTTTGTCTGGTATTGGCAAATTCCTCGCCTGCAGCATCTATTGCTTTCTTAAGTGTCTCCCAGAGTTCTTCTTCATCAAGCTCAACATCCTCCATGCTAAATACATCGGGATATTTTGACAATGAAGAAACACGGATATCATTATCGATTCCAAAGTCCCGGGACATCTGCTTAAGATATTCAAGATACTCAGCAGCAATTTCCTTATTATATCTTACCTTGGTGTCTGCCTCGGAAAAATCCTCATAAGTAATAAAAACATCAACTTTACCGCGTTTTACAAAGGCTTTTAGTTCATTCCTTATCTTGGATTCAAGTGCGTTGAACTTTTTTGGCATCTTAATGTTGATGTCAAGATAACGGTTATTCACAGATTTCATCTCAACTGTGAATTTATGCTTCTCATCAGCCACTTCACTTCTGCCGTAGCCGGTCATACTGAAAACCATATGTAACCTCACAATCCGGTATTCACCCATTTATTTTTTTAGGCATTTCTATTTTTTCACACATAATTTAATAGAATTGTCCTTTATTATAATAAAATGTTTAAGCCTTGTTCGTCAATGTGTTTATCCTTATACTATTTCCTTAATACCTGAAATATCGGTTCCTATCACCATGGAATAATTTGTGTAGTAGACAACAAACCCAGGCTTTGCCCCACCCGGCTTTTTAACATCTTTTCTTCTAAGGTAGTCTATTTCCACCTTATCCTGCTCTTTTCCCTTTGAATAAAAAGCTGCAAGAGCCGCTGCTTCTTCAAAGGTTCTGTCAGGAACTTCTTTTCCTTCGGTAATAAGAACAACATGAGATCCCGGAATGCCCTTTGCATGAAACCACCAATCGCCACCATTTGCCATTTTAAATGTAAGTTCATCATTCTGATAATTATTCTTACCGACATAGATATGAAAACCGTCACTGCTCACATAATGGAAAGGCTTACTTTTGGATTTCCCGTTTTTATTATTCCTGGAATTTTTGCCCTTGCCGTTTATTCTCTCAGCAGCACTGCCCTTTATATACCCGCCCTCTATCAGTTCTCTCCTTATATCGGTAAGGTCATCCTCCTGCCGGGCAATATCAAGAGATGCTGCTATTGATTCAAGGTGTGAAACTGTCTGAGACACTTCCTGCATCTGTGTCTGAAGTGCTTCAGCAGTTCTCTTTAGTTTTGTATATCTGTCAAAATACTTCTTGGCATTCTGAGCAATCGTAAGCGTATTATCAAGTGGAATGGTAACATCTTTTCCGGTGTTGTAATCGTTTACAGTAATAGACTTGGCATCAGGCTCTGCCCCATATCCGTAAACCGTCAGAAGCTCACCATATATTCTGTACTTTTCTTTTTTCTCGGTGTCTTTAAGCTGATTAGTCTGAAGATCAAGAGTTCTGATATTTCTCTCAAGTGCTGTTGCTACCAGCTTTCGGAGATCAGATGACTTCTGTCTGATTCTTGTTACAGCATTTTTTTCAGCATAAAAGTCAAGAAGAAGGGCTGATATCTCTTTGTATTGTTTATAGTCGGAATCCAATCCCCCATGATACATGGTAAGAGGTACTGAAGCATACTCCTTGGGCTTTTCATTTATATAGATCATCTCAGGTAAAAAATTGCCATTTTTTATGTCAGTCACAAGTTCTGAAAAACAGCGCCACAGATTTTCAGACTCATCTTTTTCAAGTGCAATGGCGGATTTATCACTATCAATCCCCGCTCTAAAGCATATTTCCTGTGATATAACAGGTGAAAGCCCGGTGAACGTAGTATAAAGTGCCTTAAACACAGGCTGTCCTTTTGAAGGGATCATGCTCATAAACTCATCCTTGGAGACCTCTAAAGGATCAAACTTATTCTGAGTTTCCGGAACAAAATAATCTCTGCCCGGAAGGACCTCTCTGACAGAGCTGACAGATGAAGGAATATGTTTAATAGAATCAATAATCTTATTATCCTCATCAACAAATATAATATTACTGTATTTTCCCATCAGCTCTATAAGCAAAGTCTTATGTCTCAGGTCACCCATTTCATCAAGGTGCTCTATCTCTATTCTGATAATTCTCTCAAGCCCCGGCTGATGCACAGCGATTATCTTACCGTTCTGAACATGCTTTCTTAAAAGCATACAGAAATTCGGAGCAACCATTGGACTCTGCTTGTTTTCATCAGTCATATAAACGAGAGGAAGTGACGCATCGGAAGACATAAAAAGCCTTCTCTGCCCGCCTCCGTTCTCCACAGCCTTACGCACTGTGATCAAAAGCTCATCCTTTTCAGTCTGAGCAATTTTATATATTCTACCGCCAATAAGCTCTGTCTTTAAATCGCGAACAATATTGGCAACTGTAATTCCGTCAAATGCCATATATTTTACCTCTTAATAGCGTCTGCATTCTTTGTCAAGCAAATCAAAATTGACATAGTCCACAACTCTTCCATTGGAATTTTTAACTACCGCAAAGTGCAGGCCTTTTCTTCCTATCATTATATCGTTGTCGTTAATTTCAAGCTTAAAATCACTATCATTAAAGCTGTCCCAGCTTCCCTTAATATCATAGGACAGATTATCGCTGATTTTTCCTTTTATTTCCTTGCTGTCCTTAGTCGCGTAGCTTTCATTACTTTCACTGTTTATAGCAGCAATAAGCGTTAAATCCTCTCCCTTTGGGATATCTTCACTTATTCCCAAAGTTTTCAGTGCTGCAATATTAGCGTCTGTAAGTCTCATAGCACCGCTTTTTCTGGTTGTGATAAATAAGGTATAATCACCACTTTCTACGTATTCCTTGATTGCTTCGAGGTATTCCTGAATATCAGTCTGCTTTAAGTGTATGTCACCTCTTTGTGAAAACAGGTTGATATAAGAACCAAGAGCTCCCTTGCAGGTAATATAAAAATCTGTATCATATGTATCAATTTCAGAAAGCGGAATTTCAAGTCCATAAGTTCCATCCGGATTTTGTTCCATGAAATAAGTTGTAAGGCTGTCGTAGTTACCGCCCACTCGGACATCAACTTCCATTTTTTCTATTTTCTCAAGAACACCCTTAATATCGGAAACAACTATCTTAAGGTTTTCGCCTTCTTCAGTAAAACTGCAGCTACAGGATGCTCCCTCGTAATTCTGTTCGAGAGCCATCTCATCTGTAATTCCGGCAAGTTCATTCATAAAATGAGACTTTCTGTCCAGCTCGGCCTTTTCATAGTCCATTCCGTATTCTTCAAGTAAAGTCATCTTGTCTGAAAACAGATTTGTTCCAAGTCCCAGCCTGTCACCTTCAATATCAGCACCAAGAGCAGCTACCGTAGTCGGAAACATATCAAAAGTAGTATACTCACGCATATTATGAGAAGCATTTTGCGCATCGGAATTTATAAAGCAGGTATACACCCTTCTGGTATAGTCTTTGGGTATCTGTGCACAAAAATCAGCATCCATTGTGGGATGGTCCCCTACAAGGACAATTGTAGTATTTTCATAAAAATCCTGGTCCTTAACCCAATTCACAAACTCAGCAGTCTGTCTGCTGGAACAGGCAAATACATTGGAATACTGATCATCAAACTCATTTTCGCAGAGTCTGCAAGTGTAACCATCTTCAAAATGAGTGTCAACTGTAAGAAGAGTCATGTTGAAGGGTTCAGGATTTTTAGAGATTTCAAGAAGTCTCTTCTTTGCAAAGTCAAAAAGCTTCTCATCTTCAAAGCCCCACCACACGCCGTAGTCCTGAGGTATCCATTCAACCTCCTTGGCATAGGGGTAGTCAATAATATCAAAATCACCATGAGTCTTGAAGAAAAGCTCACGACCTCCAAAAGCCGCATTGGATCCACAAAGGTATTCCTGATGATAGCCTTCATTCTTTAAAATATCACCAAGTCCTTTGACCGTAGGGAAAAAGGTCTCCTGCGCAGACATACTGTTAGCATCTATACTTATCTGAAGAGGCAGACCCGTTGACTGTGCAAAAATAGCGCCCATGGTCCAATCAGTTCCCGGCATTGAAAATCCGCCATTTAAAGTGTCAGTCCCGTCACTGAAGCATTCGTTCTCAACAGCAAGGTCTGTAAGCTCAGGAATTCTGCTCTTGTCAAAGCCGCCACCATGCTCCTTATCTGTATCCGTAACCTCTGTTGACTCCAGATAAATGTATATAAGATTCCTTTTCTTTTCCGGAAAAGTTATTGATACAGTATTAGGATCTGCATAATTATCCTTTATAAATGTAGAAGCATGAATCTGCTGATCAATGTAGGAAGTCATATCAAGCTGTATCCATGTATATGTCAATGCAGCAACTAATGCTATTACTCCTAATGCTCCCGCTATATGATTTCTTTTTCTTCCAAAAGCTTCCTTTTTTGAAAATGAAAGAAATAAAAAAACAAGCAAAGAAACCACAACTGTAGGTAGCAGTGCCTTCATAATAAATAGTTTTATCATTGCATGTGATGCCCCTGACAAAGACATTTTCACATTAAATACAAGTTCATTCACCGTCATGGAGTTCCAGGTATGAAAAAACCACCAGGATGTAAAAAATAATAAAAATGGTATGCCTATAAGGGCTGTTGCAATTATGTTCTTTAAAAAGCTACTCTTTTTCACGAATACTCCCCAAAAAATGTTATAATCATATATGTTTTTCAAACTTAAATATTTTAGCATATAAAGTTACTTAATATCAAAAAAATCCTGAATTTTCATTTGTCCCATATGGCAGAACAAAATAATTAGTTTAAGGATAAAATCTAGATGAAATTAAAATTTTCAAAAAACTTTTCAAAGCTTATTTCCTTTTTTATCATAGCATCCATATGCTCATCTTTTTTAACAGGATGTGCTTCTGATAATGAGCAAAAAAATAAGATTGCCAACATGCGAAATCTTTTTTCAGAAGAAAAATTCATAATCCATGCATGTGGAGAAATTGCAGATGAGTCCGGAACCATATATGATTACACGAATTCAAAAGAAGCCCTTGAAAATTCCTATGCAAACGGCAACAGAATAATAGAAGTTGATTTTCATTATACATCAGATCATGTGCTTGTATGCGGTCATGCATGGGGAGATCTCTACCTTGACGGGAAACAAATGACTCCGGGCGAAGCTCCAACGTATGATGAATTCATGAAATGCAAGGTAATGGATAAATTTACCGCGCTTACATTCGACGATATAGCAGAATTCATGAAGAAAAATGAAGATTTGGTGATTGTTACGGATACAAAGGAAACAGATATAGATACCTACAAAACAATAGCAAAAAAATATCCTGAGCTCACAGACCGCTTCGTAGTTCAGATATATCATGCATCCGAATATGATGATGTGAAAAAAGCAGGTTTTCCCCTGATCATCTATACTCTCTACGAAGCCACGGAAAATGAACTTACTAAGAATTCTCTTCTTAAAGCGGCAAAAAAGAATCTCGTAGGCTTCACATACCATATAGATCTTCTAGATAATCCCGCTTTCGAAGACATTATGAAACAAACAGACACCCCAAAATACATCCATACCGTTAATAGCAATGAAGATATTCAAAGGTGCTTCGATTCAGGTGCAGTTGCCGTATATACCGACAGAACAGATTTAATGTTTCAGTAATTCTTCCATTTCATTCCATTTAAAATTTTTAAGCGCTTTATCAAGCTTACAAACAAGTTCTTTGTCTGTATCCGACAGCTTGCACTTTTCAAGCTCATCAAGAATCATCTCTGCTGAGTCAAAATCCTCAGACTCAACAATTTCGGCAAGGGATCTGTATGCTTCCTCAAGCTCGTCCCGGTCAATTGATTTCTTATTATTTTCACATTCAGCAGTAAGTGTGTCCAGTATAGACAGTTTACTTTCATAGCTTCTGAACATATCAAGCAGCTTTTGAGTATTCTCACTAATAAAATCGAGATTGTTTTCTCTTCCTGCTTCTTCAAGCTTATATGAAAGCTCTGAAAGCTCTGTAGCTCCAATAAGCCTTGAAGTACTTTTTAGGGAATGAACCTTTGTGGTATAAAAGCTGATATCCCCTGTTCTATAAGCCTCCTCAATCTCTCCTGCTTTTGTTTGAATATTTTTATAAAAGCTGTTTAAGAATTTCAAAAAAGCTTTTTCAGTACCGCAATAAAACAAACCATCCTTAACGGAAATTCCATCTATCTCTTCTAATATTTCAAGAGTACTTTGTTTCATAACTGTAAAAATCACCCTCACGTTGTAAACATCAATTCATAGCAGACTTTTTAGTAAACTGCAGAAAATTAAAAAGCCACAGCTACCATTATACTATGTATTCAAATTAAACATATATATTTTTTTACAAAAAAAGACAGTCCGCATCCGTTAGCGAACTGCCCCAAAAAATGAAGAAAAAGAATGGATGAAAAATTGTAACTACTTAGTCACAAGTTAATTATATTATTGTTTGTCCAACAGATGTCCAACAATCGGATACCGGCTTGTGAAAAAATCAATAATCGTAGTTGTCACCAAGAAGCGCGCCTTCTGTCGTGCTTGCCCAGTAATAGGAGTTCATGTAAACACCTCTGAATGACTTTACGGCATCTTCATCACCGTCGAGGAATTTATACATATCACAATCAATTAGCTCCGGGCAGATTCTCATAGCACCGCTTTTTATTTCAAGAATGTCACTTATCTCATAATTCTTAAGTGTATCCTTCAGGCTACGAATGACCACATCCATCTGCTTCTGCATAGCTCTGTCATACATACCGTCTTCCCAGAGAGCTGCAAAGGCTTCAGCTCTTGTGACGGTTCCACCTTTATTATCAATGAGAAATGCCAATAGTTCTTTGGATTTGGACCTTTTAAATACAACCGTTTCTCCCTTGACAAAGAGATCAAAGTTACCAAAGGTCACAGCCTTACACAAATATTCAGAATCATCCCTATTATCAATAACATACTGAACTTCCTGCAGAAGCTTGTCTCTTGCTATTGGTTTTAGCAGATACCCCTCTGCATGAATTGAGAATGCATCTACTGCGTACTCCGAATATCCCGTCAGAAAAATAATAGATGTCTGCGGACTCTTCTCTTTTATGGTTTTGGCCAGAGTCATTCCATCCATCTCAGGCATATCTACGTCAAGAAGAGCCAGGTCTATTGTATTTTCATTCATGTAATTTAATGCATCAATACCTGATGTAAAACCCTGAACCTCTTCAAAGAAACCAAAGTCCTCTAAAAGAGCCACAGTAAGATCCAAAATCAAAGTCTCGTCATCAACGCAAATCGCTTTCATCATCTTTCTCCATACAAGGTATTTTCACCGTTACAGTTGTTCCAACATCAATAACACTCTCAACTGTAAGTTCTCCTCCGCAGAGCGTATTTAGTCTGTCTTTTATTGTCTTCAGGCCAAAATGCTCTTCCTCTGATGTCTTTAGTTTTTCAACATCAAATCCCTTACCGTTATCACGAACGGTTATTACATGAAAACCGGATTCTGTCTTTACTGTTATCCAGATGCTTCCGGCTTTCCGTATTCTTACCCCGTGCCTTATAGCATTTTCAACAATTGGTTGTAATGTAAGAGCAGGAAGTTCGAAGTTATCATCTTCAATATCATAATCAATCCTGATGTTCGGAAATCTTGTAATCTCAATTTCCGAGTATACTCTCGTATGTTCAAACTCCTTTTCAAAAGGAATCAGTTCATTTTTATCAAGAGCACCTATATTGATTCTAAGATATCTGCCGAATTTCTCTGCCAAAGCAAAGGCTTTCTTCGGGTCAGTCAGGCATAGCGCCTGTATTGTAGAAAGAGTATTAAACAAAAAGTGAGGCTGAATCTGAGACATCATAATCTCTATTCTCTTTTCATCCTCAAGTGCCTTATCATGCTTTTTTATAAACTGCAGATGGAGCCAGAAATAATAAAACAATGCACCCGTCACAAGCGCAACCGTCTGAAATGAAATACTAGTATCAAACATGCCGCTTACATCAAAGCCCACACATATTGCAATAATACATGCTATAACAGCCGGTATAACACTAATGATCTTCTTTTCATTTTTATATTCTTTAACAGAAAGCACTACAAGCCATACAAGTAGTATACCGCTTACTATATGACATGTGTAACCCAAAGGTCCCCTGCTAAAATGATTATCCTTAGTAATAGTAAATGAAAGGTCTGAATAAAGAGCTGTAGAGTAAACCATCAGGTTTATAATTGCCAATATCCATGGTCTCTTATCCTCAGTCAAAAGTCTGATGAACAGAACTATGACCACAGGTCTTACTATATAACAGTACATGCTGGAAATCAGCCGCATGAACACCATGCTGTTATCTTCCTGACAAAAGGTTTCAAACTGAGTAACTATCACAATTGAAAAAATAAGAATGACATTTTGTAATAGTATTTTCCGTTTGTCTTTATTTATATATTTGTCAATAAAAATTACTACAGCAAGGCATAAAAGCTGTAATAGCAGCGACAGATTAAGCGCTATTAAACTGTGAAGCGTTATATTCATATTTTAATGTCCCCAATAGCATAAACATACCAAATTTTATTGAGAACATCTTAAATCATTGTGTCCAACAAATGTCCAACATATTCATTTTGACAATTTTCAATTATATAAAACAGTACTTTTCTTCTGACAAAGACAATCAGACAGGAAAGAAGTATCGCAAAAACTAAAACAATTATTGATTTTGTTATAACCTCCTGCGGAAGCGGGTCAATATACCAATAAGGTCCCGGCTTCATATGGATGCCAAGTGCATCATCGATAAACATACCAAAAAAGCAATGGTACAAGAGTATAACCATTGTATTTTTTCCAATCCAGGAAAATATATCGGAAATAAAATACAGCATTGATACTATCCTGCACAGGAAAATGTATGCAAATCCTGTAAGAACAGACTGACCTACAAAGACAATTGTAGTCATTATCCCAAAATTGCCAAAGTTTCCGGCATAAATGTTATCATTTCCTCCGACCTTAAAAAGAATCCAGAATACTGTAATGCAGAAAAGGGAAATGAAAAAGGCGAAAACAACGTTTATACTAATTATCTTATCAAATAAATCCGTCTTTCTTATCCATGCTCCAATAAGAATAAGAAGCGCAAAGATCGGAGACATTCCTGCACTCCAGGGCAGAGGCGCAAATAACCTCGTAAGTAATGTTCCGAGAACAATAAGTGAAGTAACTACAATTATCATATTCTTGGTACTTTTAAAAGCAGTTACCGACACATTATAAAAGAACAAATATGCCCATATCATAGCCCAGATAAACCATACAGGTGATAGCTGAAAAAATAACATGCCACCAGTAAAGCCATTATAATAAGCCTGCGTAAACTCCGGTCTAAAAAAAGTTACTATGAGATCATTAATAACATCCTTAACCGTATAATCGTGGAATAATATAAAATATATTCCGCCAACTAAGTGCAGAAAGCACATGGTTATTGCTGCAGGTACAAAGAGCGTTATAATCCTATGTCTTAATATCTCAAGTCTGTTATCATACGCAGTATTGTAAAAATATCCTGAAACAATAAAGAAAAACGGAATAATAAACCATATAAATGATCTTATACCTTGATCAGCCATGCCGTCTTTTTGTCTGTAAACCAAATGGTATACAGCAATCATGCAAATGCCGATACCTTTAGCAATATCAAGAATTCTGACTCTGTTTTTTTGTGCTTGAAGTGAGCTCATATATTATGTTATTCCCCTTTGTAGCAAAATGCCAACATAGTAATATCGTCAAACTGTTTTGCTTCTCCGACAAATTCATCTATATCCTTGCGAACAGTTACTGTGATATCTTGTGGGTCATCGCTCTTACATTTATTCAAAGCATTAACAACTCTGTCCATACCAAATAAATCATGATTTATGTTTTCAGCCTCGGTCACACCATCAGTATATACAAATAATGTATCTCCGGGTTCAAGTTTAAACTCATGTGCACTGAATTTCGCATTTTCAACCATTCCAAGAGGCATGGAGTGTTTATAAATAACCGGTTCAAAAGCACCATCCCTGTGTCTTAATATAGGATGCTCATGTCCTGCATTGGCAACTGCGCCCTCTCCTGTCTTAAGATTTATAACAGCAAGCCATACAGTTACAAAGAATTGCTCATCATTTCCTTCACACAAAGTATTATTAACATCGAAAAATATATCGTCCGGATTGCCACGCATTGAGCAGGTTCTTATCTTGAGAAGTGTCTTTGCAATCACCATAAAAAGTGCAGCAGGGACACCTTTTCCCGATACATCTGCAATGATCATGGCGAAGTGATCCTTATCAACAAAGAAGAAATCATAAAAATCACCACCCACTTCCTTGGCCGGGTCCATTTTTGCAAATATGTCAAATTCAGTCCTGTCCGGAAAAGGCGGAAATTCTCTTGGCAACATGTCTTCCTGAATCTTAGTTGCAACATTCAGCTCAGCACCAATTCTCTCTTTCTCCGCAGTTACATTCTGAACCTCTTTTATGTAATCATCGATCTCAAGAGCCATATTGGAAAAGCTTCTGGAAAGCCTTCCTATCTCATTTTTCATTTTTATTTTGGAAAGATTTTCGACCACTTCCTTACTGTCTTTTGAGTCTTCATAATAATCGACATTATTTTTGACAGTTCTCAGAGGTACAGTTACATATAGCTTTATAAATACCAGGCACAGAATACCAAATACAATCTGGAATAAAATCACATACAAGGTGCCCTGTAAAGTAGCGCTAAATATCTCTTCATTAACCGACTCAATACTATATGTAAGTCCAAGAAAAATATGATATCCTTCAACATCAAATAAAGGTTCATATCTATCAACAAATCCGTCAGATTCAGCCATGCTGTAGGAATCACGCATGGTTGTTTTTAACTGTTCCTTTTGGCTCTGACTAAAGTCGACTGTGGTGCCAAGGATATAATAATCGCCAAAATTATTGCTTCTCTTCTTCTTACCATCTGAACCGTTTAGAAGGAAAATACATTTTTGCAGATCATTATCAGCTGCCATGCAATATATATATTTTATCTTGTATGCTATAAGCATCTGATTCATTCGGAGCACACAATTGTTGTATACAACCTCTGCATATATCTTTTTATCTTCCTCTGATAATTTATCTATATCATCTTTGGTAGCATTTGACATTGAAAAACCCGGATTTCTCTTAAGCATCGCCCTTGCCTTCACAATGGACTTATCTTTGGTATCATATTCAACATCCATATCATTTAAATGATTAAGCCAGTATTCAATGATATAGTCAATTGATTCGTACTGATTCAGATACGCAGAAAGGTCATCAAAAAGATTCTCAGCCTGCTGAACCTTCTGAGTCATGATGTTTTTTTTGGAAATTGAAGAAATAGTGAACCAGGATACAATCCCAATTACGATTGTACCCACGATAAAGAATACAAGAACTTCATAAAAAACACTGATTTCAAATTTTCTGTCTTTGTTATTCATATGTTCCGACATATGCCCCCCTCCGGCAAGTCAAAAGTTTGAATAATTATATTATAGATTATTATTTCTTCATTATGTGTGTCTTTTTTAATAAATTTACAATTTTTACACCCTTAGGAAATCCCAGAAGTTCTTCCTCTGTAACGCCCTTAGTTCGCACCATACCGATTGCATAGGCTATAACGCCTGAAAAAATGGCAATGGCAACAGCAATGAGATTAGCAAAATAATCTCTGTCCATAATAAAAGAAAGCCCTATATCAGCTATTTTGTAAACGAAAAAGGCAACTAATCCCATAATAGCCGAAGCCACGACAGGAATAATATACATCTTCATAATATCATACTTCATATCCATGGCCTTAGATACAGCATGCTCATTTAGTATGCACATAAGCAGCGAATACACAATGGTTACGATAGCAAGAGCTTTATTTCCAAGATTCGTATACAACAACAAAACAACAAGTATAATTGTCTGAACAACAAGAGCAACTGCTGCATTAATAGCAGGTATATTTACTCTTCCTATACCCTGCAATATAGCATTACTTACAGTTGAAATTGAGTAGAAAACCACCGTAATTGCCAGAAGCTGCATAAGTACACCTGCCTCATGAAGTGTCGATTTCTGAGGAAACATAAGCATAATAATCGGATCTGCCAAAACAAACAATCCTACTGCAGAAGGTATAGCTATCATATTGATCATTCTGTATACTTTCTTGATCATCTGCTCAGTTCTATCATAGTTCTTCTGCGCATAATATGTGGAAATACTCGGCATAATCGTTGCCGCTGCTGCAGCCGCTATTGACGTTGGAAAGTTGGATATTACAAGAGCTTTTCTGGAATATACACCAAGCCTTGTAACTGTCTCATTATGTGGTATTCCCCTACTATACGTCATTATTTTGGTGAATAATGTATAGTTCAGAGTGTTGGAAAAATTGTATATAGCTGTGCTGAATACAATCGGAGTGACTATCATTATAAGCAATAAGAATATCTCTCTGTAACCAAGATCCTTATGTTTATCATGAATAACCTTCCTCTTTATCACATCACGATTAATGCTATACACAAACAGCATAAAAAGAAGTGCTATTACAACACCCGATCCGGTACCTAACGCACTGCCTATTGCTCCATACATGGCCTGTACAGAATCATCGCTGTTTCTTGAAACTGCCAGTTTAACGAGAAAAAAGGCTGCTCCAACAGATACAAAAGCATTCAAAAACTGTTCCACCAGCTGAGAAACACTGGTGGGAACCATAGTTCTGTGAGCCTGAAAATATCCTCTAAGAACCCCCAATGGTCCAAAGATAAATATAATAGGTGCAAAAAAACGCAGTACAGGAATAGAATACCCATCTACCAATAACGGAGCTCCAAAAAAAACAAATAGGGTTCCCACACCGCCAACTATGAATACATAAATAAGCGCACAGTGAAAAATTCGCTGTGCGTTGCGATACTCATGTACCGCTAACCTCTGCGATATGATTTTACTCATCGCAGAGGGAATACTATATGACGAAATCAGCAATACAATAGAATATATCTGATACGCAGTACTATAATATCCATTACCCTCATCACCGATAATCCCGGTAAGTGGTGCCTGATACAAAAGTCCGATTATTCTGGATATAAAACCTGCTGTAGCAAGGATTGAACCCTGCACTATAATACTTTTCTTTTTACTCATCTTTTAATTAAGGTCTAAGCCAATCGTACATCTCCTGATATTTGGATGCAGAAACCTCCCAAGAGAAATTTGCAGCCATTGCACGATCTATCATCTTGTTCCATTCGCGCTTGTTATCGTAATAAACTCTTTCTGCTTCACGAACGGTACGCATCATCTCATGCGCATTGTAATTAAGGAATCCGAATCCGGTTCCTGTGCTCTCGTACTGATTATATGGTTCAACCGTATCCTTAAGTCCACCAGTCTGCCTTACAATCGGAATAGAGCCGTATCTTAGAGCCATGAGCTGAGAAAGTCCGCAAGGCTCAAAGAGTGAAGGCATAAGGAACGCATCGGAAGCAGCATATATCTTGTGTGAAAGCGGATTTGAGTAAAACATGTTTGCAGAAACCTTATCCGAATATTTCCAAGCAAAGTGTCTGAACATGTTCTCATACTGTTCTTCACCTGTTCCAAGAACAACTATCTGAATGGCATCCTGGCACAATTCATCAAGAACATAAGCAATAAGGTCAAATCCCTTCTGATCAGTAAGTCTGGAGATGATACCGATCATCATTGTCTTCTCATCTTCAGGAAGCCCCAATTCTCTTTGGAGTGCTCTCTTGTTCTTAACCTTCTCTTTGCGGAAGTTAATAGCATTGAAAGGATACTCAAGGAACTTGTCTGTCTCCGGATTGAATTCAGTGTAATCAATTCCGTTTACAATACCTCTAAGATCATTGGTTCTGGCCCTAAGGAGCCCATCAAGACCTTCTCCGTAAAATTCTGTCTTTATCTCATCAGCATAGGTGCTGCTGACAGTCGTTATAGCATCTGCATATACAAGACCTCCCTTTAACAAGTTAGCATCTTTATAATATCCAAGCTTGTCAGGAGTAAAGTAATAATCCGGAAGGCCTGTAATATCCTGAACATCCTTGGCATCCCACTTACCCTGGAATTTAAGGTTGTGGATAGTCATAATAGCCTTGATTCCACGGAAGAATTCATTACCCTGGAATCTCTCCTTAAGGTATACAGGTATTAGTCCTGTCTGCCAATCATGGCAATGAATGATATCCGGTCTGAAACCAATAACAGGAAGTATTGACAAAGCCGCTTTACTGAAGAATGTAAACTTTTCAATCTCCCAGATCACATCGCCGCCATAAGGCGCCATGCCGCCAAAAAAATACTCGTTATCAATAAAATAATAATGAACGCCATCTACCTCTGAATGGAAAATACCTACATACTCGCTTTTCCAATGAAAATCCATGTAGAAGTTTGATACATATTCAAGCTTATCCTTCATCTCCTGAGCCATGCAGGTATATTTTGGCAGGATAACTCTTACATCAAAATATCTTTTATCAATGTCCTTAGGTAATGATCCAACAACATCTGCCAGACCACCTGTTTTAATAAATGGTACTCCTTCTGATGCTACAAATAGAATGTTCTTCATTTAGTGCCTCCATTATCGGAAGATTTTTTATACTCAAATAAGAGTAATAATATCAGTCCTCGGTAACCTGATATTTTGCAGACTGCATAGCTATGAGCTCCTCATCTGAGAAATAATCAATTCTCATAGCTTTTTTGACGTCACTAAGAGTCTTCGCAGCAACAGCTTCAGCAACCTCAGATCCCTTCTTTATAACGTCATATACATAAGGAATATCCTTCTGGAATTCCTCTCTGCGTTTTCTAATAGGTTCAAGCTCAGACTGGAGCACATTGTTAAGGAATTTCTTAACCTTAACATCACCAAGTCCGCCTCTCTTGTAATGTGCCTTCATCTCATCAAGATTAGCATAATCCGGAGCAAACTCTGCAAAGTGTTCATCTTTTGCAAAAGCATCCAGATATATAAATACCGGATTATTTTCAACTTCTCCGGGATCTTCTACTCTTAAATGATTGGGGTCAGTAAACATTCCCATAACCTTTTTCTTTATCATCTCGGGTGATTCTGAGAGATAGATACAGTTTCCGAGAGATTTACTCATCTTGGCTGTACCATCAGTGCCCGGAAGTCTGAGACAGGCCTTGTTATCAGGAAGCAAAATATTGGGTTCAACAAGTGCCTCTCCATAAACTGAATTGAACTTGCGTACAATCTCTCTGCACTGTTCTATCATAGGCTCCTGATCCTCGCCTACAGGAACGGTAGTAGCTTTGAATGCAGTAATATCAGCAGCCTGGCTTATAGGATATGTGAAAAATCCAACAGGAATACTTGTTTCGAAATTACGCATCTGTATCTCAGACTTAACCGTAGGGTTTCTCTGAAGTCTTGATACAGTTACAAGGTTCATATAATAAAAAGAAAGCTCTGTAAGCTCCGGTATCTGTGACTGCACAAAAAGTGTACTCTTTGCAGGATCAAGACCAACAGCAAGATAATCGAGAGCAACCTCAATAACATTCTCTCTGACTTTATCAGGGTTCTCCGCATTATCTGTTAGAGCCTGTGCATCGGCAATCATAATGAAAATATCATCAAACTCGCCTGAATTCTGGAGTTCAACTCTTCTTCTAAGTGAGCCGACATAGTGTCCGACATGTAATTTACCGGTCGGACGATCGCCGGTCAAAATAACTTTACGCATATCCTTTTTTCATCTCCTCATCTAAAATTCATATAACAGATATTATATCAAAAAACTTACTATTTGTAACGTATTAGACCAATCCTACTTCTTAATTGACAATGCAAATTGTTCCCTGCTGACAGCTATCATAACGTCGCTGATATTCGGTGTTTGTCCAAGGATTCCATACTCGGGATGTACCGGAATAACGCCAAATCTCATGGTCTTACCACCTATTCTGTTTTGAACATAATCAGAAATCTTCATACATACGCTCTGCATCACCGAATCTCTGAGCCCCCATTCAGTAAGCTTGGAAAGCATCTGATCAGTTGTGGCGATGTCCTGAAGTATTCGCGCCTGAGAAATTGTCCCACCGGCCAGTACCGTATGCAGTGACAAAACCTCTCTTCTGCCATCAGCATTCCAGGTATGTGTGTCCATAATACCTGCCGCCAGTCTTAAGAGTTTTGAGGCGCTTCCTACAAGAAGGAAATTTTCCATGCCAACCATAGATGCCATGTCTATGGTATCGCCTATATAGTTTCTGCATCTAATGCTATATCCCAAGGATATATGAACAAAATCCTGAATATATTTATGTCCTGCATTTCCGGGAACAGCTATGACATTCCTTATTCCCTGTTCATATTGCTCCTGAATAGTAGTTGCTATCTCAGAAAGAATATCATCCTGAGATATTCTGGCCACACAGCCACTACCGCCAAGTATCCTGAACTTCGCACCCGGTCTGTCTTTGGAAGTAACATATACTGTAATCTTAATAAGAGGCATTATATCAGCAAAGTGGATTGCATCAGCTACAGCATCAAAAATAATATTTCTGGCTTCCTTGTCTATATAAGGAAACCCCACTCGCCCCGCATCATCTCCTGCCGGTATGTCCTCAATTCCGTCCGTACCGTCAAGATAGAGATTTATGTATTCAGGTTTAATATAAATATCATCAGGAATATCCGACATCCTTCTAACGCGCTCAACAATAACATGTACTTCGCCCGCTCCCATAAGACCATTTATGTTGCATCTTCTGGTAACGACAAAGTATTCACGCATAGCAGGATTTTCAGGATGAGCCACCAATGTGACCGGAACATTTATTATATTTCCATTATCGGTATGAAATTCTATGGATTCATAGCTGATACGCAGAAGCAGAGATGACGCTGCGGCTTTAGCAGCAACTGCAGCAATTGCTCCACCTGTTAACGAAGAAATATTTGAAAAAACGTTATCAATTTTATGGATCATTGAGTTCCCCCCAAAGATGTTTTTTCATACATTCAAATTTATAAATATAGTATAGCATGTTTTAGTTTTAGTCGCTCTCTTTGTGAGATATCTTTTAAATTAATTCTTGATTAAAAACAAAAAATATTCTAAATCACGTTAGTAGTTATATTTAATTTCGAATTATTTTATATTTACTTTATGATTTGTCCATATTCTGTACAAATTTAATCTATATTATAAATTTAACAGGAGTTAGAACTTCTGACTCCCCCAACAAAACTTTTTTCATACCGGGTTGTCGGGTTCCCCACCTGACAACCCCTCCTCCCAAAACTTCCACTCACTGTTTGGTGAGTGTTTTTTTATGTAAGAAAAGAATGTCGCTTGCGACATTCTCGCGCCGAGCGCGGTTGCAGAATGCAACATATTCCTTTCGCGCGAGTGCGCATCCTCGCGGAGCGTTTTTATATCATAGGAAAGAAATTTCCTATGATATAAAAACGCTGCCACGCTAAAACCAGCGTGACAGCCACCAAATACTTAATGCCTTAATATAAGAATTCCATTTACCCCTAAGGTTCCAATATCTTCCGTGTCCATCTCCCATTTTCTTGAGTAAACAATATCTGAGAAATCCTTTATATCGAGCTGCACAGGCTTTTCCTCACAGTTAAGATAAATCTGAAGGCTTTCATTTTCACCAATCTTCAAATACTCTATTACCCTTTTCTCTTCGATATCATCAGAGAAATGGAAATTCCTGCTCTTGCAAGCCTGCAGGCTTTTCCTCATATTAATAAGATTCTTTATTTCAGAAATCTCAGCTGATTTCTTTCCTGCATCTATCTCATCCCAGGGCATACATCTGCGGCAATCAGGGTCATATGTTCCATCCATGATGACTTCTGTTCCGTAATATATGCAGGGACTTCCTGGCATTGTAAATAGTACAGCCAGCTGCTGATAGAATATATCTACATTTTTCTCAGCCTTCTCAAAAAGTCTGTTAGTGTCATGAGAATCCAGAAGATTAAACAGTACATCGTTTACCTGAGAATAATACATGGTAAAGCATCTGTTTATATCATATTCAAAAGTCTCTTTACCTCTGTTTTTATAAACCCAGAAATCTGCTATAGCTGTAGAAAGCGGATAATTCATTACTGAGTCATACTCATCTCCCCTCAGCCATGATACTGAATCATGCCATATCTCACCAAGCAGGTAAAAGTCACTCTTCATGCGCTTTGTCATGTATCTGACTGCCTTTAAGAATGAGTGAGACACCTCATTACCAACATCAAATCTAAGACCATCTATGTAAAATTCCTCAATCCAGAATCTGATGATATCCAAAAGATAATCCTGAACAGCCTGATTACTGGTGTTGAGCTTTGGCATGTACTCCGCAAAAGCAAAGGAATAATATCTTCCATCTCTGGTATCGCGTCCCTGTTCCACAGGCCACTTGTTTACCATATACCAGTCCGCATACTCAGAGTCCTTTCCATTTTTCAGCACATCCTGCCACATGGGATGATCTGCTCCAGTGTGATTGAAAACCGCATCCAGCATAACCCTTATACCTGCATCATGTGCCTCTCTGACCAGCGCCTTCAAATCATCATTAGTTCCGAAGGCAGGATCCACCTTCTTGTAATCAAAAGTATTATACTTATGATTACTGTGGGCTTCAAAAACAGGATTCAGGTAAATACCTGTTATTCCAAGTTCCTTCAAATATGAGAGCCTGTCGCGTATACCTCTGATGTCCCCTCCGTAATAATCCTTCATGCCCACCTTACCGGTCTGCCACTCCAGAACATTCGAGGGATTAATGCTCTCATCTCCATTACAGAATCTCTCAGGGAAAATCTGATACCACACGGTATCATTAACCCAGGCAGGAGTATCGCAGACATCTGCAGCATTCATCCAGGGCATTATGAAATAGGAAAGAGTCTTCCCCTCCTGGTTCATCTCCTCATCTGTGAGGAATCCATCCTCAAAGTAATAGATGCACTCATCACCTGAATGAATCTCGAAATAATATTTACATCTCTTATACTCAGGGCGAAGTGTGGTTGTCCACCAGATATGATCCTTTAATCTCTTTTTGAAATATATCTCTTCCTTATGACCGCTCCAGCGCTCATTACCACCCATGATACCCGCATCATAGGGATCTCCATGATAGATATATACTTTATCAACGTCGTATCCGGTCTTAATATTGATTATCAGCTGATCCTGGTCAAGGGGATAGCAGTATTGTTCTGACATTCTATGGTATATTGCACTTAAATTCATATAGTCTCCTTTAAGAAAACGTTTTCCATGTATACAAGACTATACCCTATAATGATTTATAAATCAATACCGAATTTCAATAAGCTATCGATAAAAAAGTGCCTACGGCACCTCAACTCCCCTGCCCCTCAATCATGAGGGGTGGGGTTGTTTTTTGCCTCAACTCATTCATAATGATTATATGAAACGAAATACTCTACAAGATCTGTTCCGCGATCATTATGAAGAAATTCAATATACTCTTCATCCCCGCAAGACCGAAATGGAAAACATCGATAAGATGATCAATTGCGGGGATCCTGCTTATGGCGGCGCTATGTACGGCTGCCCTGATTGTGGTACTCTCAAATTTGTTCCCTTTCGTTGTCATTCAAGATTCTGCCCTACATGTGGTGCCATGTATTCACAAAAACGTGCTCAGGCTATGTCATTTAAGCTCATAAACTGTCAGCACCGTCACTGCGTATTCACCATATCAAAAGAATTACGCCATTACTTTCTCGAAGATCGCGACCTTCTTAACTGTCTTTTCGAAGCTGTCAGCAGTGTTATTAACCGGATGTTCTACAAAATCAACAAGAGTCAGAACTTTACACCTGGTTACATTCTGGTCCTTCACACATTTGGTCGTCCTTTGGAATGGAATCCTCATATCCACTGCCTCATATCTGAAGGTGGTGTAGGAGACACCGGCTTTTGGCGCAAAGTAAACTTCTTCAGTTACCCATATATGCGCCATGCTTTTCAGACTGCTCTTCTGAATCTGATGGAAGCCCGTATTACTGACCCCAATAAGAAAGCATTGTTCAAAAAAGAAAAAGCTCTCTCATACAAAAATCAGAAAGAAGGTTTCTATGTCTATGGCAAACCTACTCTCGCTGACAGACGTACTGTTGCCAAATATATAGGCAGATACCTCGGTCGTCCTGTAATCGGTCTCTCAAGAATTGACTCTTACGATAAAGAACAAGATACTGTTACTTTCCATTACAACAGACATGAGGACGAAGTCCTTGTCACCGAGACCATACCTTCAATGGAATTCATCAAACGTCTTATAACAACACATACCCGAAAAAGACTTTAAAATGATACGTTACTATGGTGTATATGGTCGCCATAGAGAATCAGACAAAAAACTTTACCGGCTGATTCACCCTTCCAAAAAACCATTCTTTAAATCATTCCTTCAATGGCGTTCAGGCATCCTGACAGCATTCGGATATGACCCATTGAGTTGTCCAAAGTGCAGCAGCACCATGAAATTTCTCGAATTGCGCTTTAACCACAAACGTGTTTCTCTCGAAGACTTATATGAAAAGGCAATGGGAAAATGCCGTCCCAAAAGCAGAGCTCCATCCTCAAAAATCAGTAGTGTTCCCTCGTATTCCTGCGCATGATAAAATCATGCTAGGAGGAACAGCCATGGCCAGTAAAGAACTAATAGCAAAGCTTAGAGAGAAATACATCCAAAACCCGCCGGAAGGCATGTCGGCGAATGAAATCCGCGAGATGGATGATGAAGACCTTCTCGACATGGATTACTTTATGCATGAAGATGATGAATTCTTTGATGAGGTAGATTGGTAATTCAAAACCAACATACCTCCGCTTTGCGTGGCCCGGTCTTGCCGGGCCTTTTAATTCAAGGTTTCGCCGCCAAGGCGAAATTTCCTATTAAATAAAAAAGAATGTCGCTTGCGACATTCTCGCGCCGAGCGCGGTTGCAGAATGCAACATATTCCTTTCGCGCGAGTGCGCATCCTCGCGGAGCTTTTTTGTATCATAGGAAAGCATTTTCCTATGATATAAAAAAAGAATATCGCCCGCGAGTGCGCATATGCTGTATCTTAACCGATTATGCTTTTTTTGCAACGAGGTTCAGATATAATATACGCGCGCCCACCGGCGACATTTTATATTAAACTAAAATCAATATCTGGCAATCTGCTTTTCTACCATGCGAACAAATTCTGTATTTGTACGTGTCTTTGAGAACATATTGATACACTGATCTACAGCTTCGTCTGCCTTCATGCCATTGAAGCCCTTGCGCAATGCATTAACTGCAGCAAGTTCATCCGGTTTAAGAAGAAGATCTTCACGTCTGGTACTGGACTTTGGAATGTTAATTGCAGGGAATATTCTCTTCTCCTGCATCTTTCTGTCGAGTACCATTTCCATGTTGCCTGTTCCTTTAAATTCTTCATAGATGACATCATCCATCTTTGAACCTGTCTCTACAAGCGCTGTAGCAAGAATTGTAAGGCTTCCACCCTGCCTCATCTTTCTGGCAGCTCCGAAGAAGCGCTTAGGCATATGCAGAGCTGCAGGATCAAGACCACCGGAAAGCGTTCTTCCGGAAGGCGGAACAACAATATTGTAAGCTCTTGTAAGTCTGGTAATGGAATCAAGAAGAATCATTACGTCCTTATTGTGCTCAACAAGACGCTTAGCTCTCTCAATTACCATCTCAGATACTCTTTTATGGTGCTCAGGAAGTTCATCGAAGGTAGAATAAATAACCTCTGCATTAGGTCCCTCAATGCTCTCCTTGATATCTGTTACTTCCTCAGGTCGCTCGTCAATAAGAAGAACAATAAGATGAATATCCGGATTGTTTTTCTTAACTGAAAGAGCTACATCCTTAAGGAGTGTTGTCTTACCTGCCTTAGGAGGAGAAACGATCATACCGCGCTGCCCCTTACCTATGGGAGAAATAAGATCCATAATTCTCATTGCTATAGTGCAACCGGGATGCTCGAGTACTATCTGTTCTTTTGGGAAAATGGGTGTCATTTTCTCAAAATCCCAACGTCCCATTGCAACTTCAGGCTTGTAAGTATTTATTGTATTTAGCTGAAGCAGTGCTCCGAATTTATCATTTTCCTTTTTCTGTCTTGCAATACCTGTAAGAATATCACCGGTCTTAAGGTTATACTTTCTTATCATACCGGGAGCAACATATACGTCATTCTCACCGGGAAGATAGTTCTCGCAGCGGATAAATCCAAATCCATCCTGCATAACTTCGAGGATACCATGTGCGTCCACTCCGTTAGCAATCTCATTATCCTCAACAGAAGCGTCCTTTTTAGCAGGCTGTTCCTGAACTGATTCAGCAGACTTATTGTGTGCATCTTTTTGTTCAGGTTGTCTCTTTTCAGGGTTCTTTCTGGATTCTGTCTGTCTGTTTTCAGGAGACTTTCTGTTTTCAGGCTGTCTGCCTTCAGAGGCCTTGTTATCATTCTGCCCCTGATTATTATCTGCCATAATAATCTTCTTACGGCCGGGCTTTTTTCCCTGTGGCTTAACCTTTTCTTCAGAAGATGATTTTTCAGCCTTTTGGGTTGTAGTATCAGCCTGCGCAGCTTTCTCTGCAGCCTGTGCTTTCTGCTCAGCCTTCTGTTTCTCATCCAGCTCCAAAAGAGCATCGATAAGCTCTGACTTTTTCATAGTCGTTACACTCTTAATACCGTTCTGCTTAGCGAGGTCGCGAAGTGAAGCCAGTGTAAGTGTTTCTAATTTTTCTCTCAAATCTTGTTCCTTTCTTTTTTATATAAAAAATACTATTTTAAATAATTAGTTTTTTCGTTTGGAAAATAATCGATAACTTATAACTTAAGTCTGATTGTCGACAAGCCAATGCTTTTTAGATTAAACTACTTTCGACTAATGTTCACAATACATCATAAAAGAAAAAATATCAATAGAAATTTTTTTAAGATTTTATTAAATAGCAGGCTACAAAGCAACTGAGTATCAGCAAATATTGCATCTTTCTCAGTGCTTTGTAACCTGATTTTCCGGTTTTCTGCGTTGTTTCAGTCTCCGGCTTTACCGCTGTCAAGCATGATTCCTATGGCTTCTTTTGCAACTTCGTAAAGTGTAGCCATCTGTTTTGCTCCTTCATCATCCATTTCGGCAAGCTTATTATATTGGGAAGTAAAATAGTTTTTAGCCTGAATTACCGTAGCACTTGATATAACTCTTCCATTACTCATAATAGTTCCGGTTTCAGAATTATATCTTCCGGTAGTAGACTTGAATTTCTGAGCATCGCCCATTCCCATTGACTGCGCCAGAGAATGAATAAGAGCTTCTCTTCCTTTATTATCCGGCATTCTTTTCCCCCTGTTATATGAGAAAATTATTATTTATTTTGTAACAACTTCCTTGATTGACTCTGCAAGTCCTGCAACACCGGCTATGTTGCTGGGAACAATGATTTTTGTAGCCTGACCATTAGCAGCCTTCTCAAAAGCTTCAAGGCTCTTAATTGTAAGAACAGACTCATCAGCTCCGGCTTCCTTAAGCATCTGAATACCATCCGCATTAGCCTTCTGCACGCTTCTGATAGCTTCAGCCTGACCTTCTGCCTCTCTGATCTTCTTTTCCTTCTCAGCTTCTGCCTTAAGGATAGTAGCCTGCTTGTCAGCTTCTGCCTGAAGAATCTTACTCTGTTTCTCACCTTCTGCAACAGTAATTGCTGACTGTTTTTCACCTTCAGCAAAGAGGATTTTTTCTCTCTTTTCACGCTCAGCTTTCATCTGTTTCTCCATGGCATCACGAATCTGTTCCGGAGGATTGATGTTCTTAAGCTCTACTCTTGTAATCTTGATACCCCAGGGATCTGTAGCAATATCAAGTGCATCCTGCATCTGAGCATTGATCTGATCACGGCTTGTAAGTGTTTCATCGAGAGTAAGTGAACCGATTACATTACGAAGTGTTGTAGCTGTAAGGTTCTCAATAGCTCCAATAGGATTTCTGACACCATATGCATATGCCTTAGGATCAGAAATTCTAAAGAAAACGATTGAATCAATCTGCATTGTAACATTATCCTGTGTAATAACAGGCTGAGGCGGGAAATCGCAATACTGTTCCTTAAGATCTACCTTTCGTGCAATCCTGTCTATAAAAGGAACCATAAAGTGAAGACCAACGTCCCATGTCTCTTTGTATGCACCGAGACGCTCAACAATAAATGAATGAGCCTGAGGTACAATCTTGATATTAAGTGCAATAAGTACAAGTATTAAAACAATAATAATAAAAAATGGCATAACTCTCCTCCTTTTTATTTTAAGCTCTTTTAACTATGAGCTTATTTCCCTCAACTTTTTCAATAACCACAGTTTCGCCTGATGAAATTACCACATCATCCTCAAAGCTTCTGGCATTCCATGTAGTTCCATCAAGAATAACATTTCCGGTTTCCTTAATGTTATCTATCTCCTTACTTACATTGACCTTTCTTCCAATAAGTGCATCTATGTTGGTTTTAACTATCTTCCCACCAAGAAGCTTCAATGAAATCGGTCTTACAAGCAGCAAAGCGATAACAGAAACAATTATAAAAATAACTATCTGTAATGGAACTGACGCTCCCATTAAACATGAGAGAAATGCGGCAAGAGCACCAAGGGCAAACCAAATTGTGGTAAGCCCCAGTGTAAGTATTTCACTAACCGCTAATATTACAGTCAGTATCAACCAAAATACCATTGGTGATAATCCAAGAATTTCATTGTACATTCCAGTCACCTCCTGTTCTTCCCCATTCGTAAAACAGCTGACATCTGCCTATATCACACGATAACTAATGTAAGATAGTGCTAAATCGGAACATCAAAATGAAATTAACTATTATGATATTTCATTTACATAAATCTGGACACGACTCTGGATAATATCAGCAACCTCTTCTGCCGTCTTCTGACCGCTGAAGTAAGCAGCAGCCTCTTCATAGATGATATTGGCAACTTCCTCATTACTGTTTCCAACCTGATCAATACTGTTAAGGAAGTTAATTATCTCGTTTATCTCATCATCTGTCATAGGAGGAATAACAATTTCAGTCTCTCCGATATACCATGTGTCATCATACTCAACTTCTTTTCCGTCCTCATCAACATATGTAGGCTTTTTCTTAGCTGCCTCTGCGAGTTCATTCATCTTTGTCATACTTACAGGCCAAGATCCGTCAATAGAGTTCTGGTATTCATCCGTAAGGAAATATCTCATAAACTGCCAGCATCCATCCTTAACCTTTGAAGAAGCACTCATCGTAAGCTGAAGGTTAGGATAAAGTGCAGAGCCACTTCCATTATCAGAAGGGAATCCAACTGTCTGTATCTCTTCTCCGAAGGTACCCTTAGCCTCATAGTTATAATCGCTAAAGCTGTTCAAATAGAATCTGTCAGCAAGAGAAAGTCCCTGCCTCCAATATGAAGATGTGTCATTATAATAGTCGTCCTCTTCAAGTTCTTCAGGGAATTCATTTACAAACTTAAGAAGATGAATAAATGCATCAGAATCATAGCTGCATGTAAGTGTAGACCAATCGATATACTGCGATCCTGAAAGACTGAGCGCCAACTCGAATACCTCATCCCTGGCAAGAGGTCCAAATATATTCTTGTGCTCAATGTTCTTGTCTTTTACAAGCTTTTCAAGCTCATCGATTGTCCAGGTATAGTCATCACCGGCATCCTTCTTGGCTGCTACAACCGTCTCAACATAGTAGCTGGGTATCAGCTTGTACATTTTGCCATCGGTCTTAAATGCATCCATTACATGATCCATGTACTTGATCTTACTAAGTTCCTCATCATTTTTGAAGTAGTCAGTCATATCCTCAAAAAGACCTTTTGAGATGTAACTGTCAACGGGCATATCTGAATCCAAAACAAGGATGTCAGGTGCATTACCTGAAACAATATCAGTATTAAGTCTGTTTGCTCCGCCAGAATAATCATTCTCAGAATCATATTTTGAATAATCGTTAATTACAATACGATAATCTTCATTTGTCTTATTGAATTTAATAATCTGTGATCTTACATCATAGTCAATATAGTTACAGCCAAGTGTAATCTGTTGTCTCTCACTTACAGACTTAGGATCAACCTTTGTAAGATATGACAATGTAAAGCCTGCATCATCAGAAGGAATAAGTGCAACAAGTTCAGTATCGGAAATAGCTACAAGATTTGAAAGGCCATATGTATTAATATCTGAATCGACAAAGTTCAGAATCATGGATACCTTAGGCTCTCCGAGCTTGTAAGTAAAAACACCCTCTGAACTTACTGCAAACAGATCATTAGCTCCTGCTCCTGAATAAAATGTATAGTCATAGAAAGGACTTTCAGAGCCTTCAACCGGTGTAATAGTTCCTGCATTTATATCGAGCTTGAAAAATTCGGATGAAGATACATTCATTGCTCCAAATCCACCATCTCCAAGCTTATAGACCATGAGTGAAATTCCATATTCACTGTCTACAACGCCTGCAAGATCAAAATCTGATTTCTTACTTCCATCCTCAGCACTATAAGTGTGAAGACCATTGGTATCAGATACAACTAATGTATTGTTATCAGCGGCAACAAAAGAGTTTATATAAAAATATGAATCCGTCTTGGAATCAATCTGACTTTTCCAAGCCTCAGCACCTGAGCTGTCATACTTTACCAGATAGTAAATATCAGAGCTTTCAGCATTCTGACCCATTGGATCTTCATTTGAAATATCTAATCCGTCGATAGCAACACCGTCAGCAGGCTGTTCACCTTCTGAGCCACCTTCTGTATTTGCATCTGTTTCACTGCTGTCTGTAGCAGCTGCATCATTATCTGTAGCCTGAGTTTCAGTGTCATCTTGTGAATTATCCTCAGCTGAAGTGTCCTCTTCAGCAACTTCTTCATCTTCACCTGAATACTGATCAATATCTTCCTCAACGGATTCAGAATCGCCAGATTCGGTATCAAACTCAACTGTAGGGCCAGCAATTTCGTCGCCGCCTTCAATAATGCCGCCCATTGCGCCACCATCGTTACCAATGCTGAAGTCATCAAATCCGCCTGTCATACCACCAAACTGAGTCTGAATTGTATATACAGATCCATCCTCTGCTACTGTGATATTTGAGACATTAAGATTATCATTAACAGCAATATCCATGGTATTTACATTGCTGCCATCTTTATCAAAGGTATACAATACGCTCTTATTACTTCCATCATCACCCATTGTATTTAAGAGAGCATATACCTTATCACCATAGCTGCCCAGAGTAGAGATATTTGAAATATCAACGCCCTCTCCAAGAGAAATCGGATTGTCTTTAAATACATAAGCAGTAGCATCATGGCCGGCTTCTTCTTCATTGTTAGTAGAAGCCTCCTTCTTTTTGCCACAGCCACAAGCAGCTATATTAAGTGTCATTATAGCAGCAAGTGAAATACTTAGAATTCTCTTTAGATAAATTCTTTTCATTAATTATCCTCCTTATATAAAAAAGCCAAACTAAATACCATTAAAAATATTTCCATTTTTCATTGTGGTACTTAATATTTGATTCAAGATCATACTTCCAGTCAGCAAACTTATGAACAAGCATTCCCACAGTCCACTTTCTATGTCTGTAAGCTTGTACAACAGCTATAGCCAACATGATAAAAATAATTACAGCACATATGATCTGTATCAAAAATACAACAGCCAAAACATTCTCATAAGCCCTGGCATTGTTCTCCCAATAGGGATAGATAACCGGCTTAGTCTGCATACCTCTGGTATTAAACTTCGCAATTATGTTTATAAGATTACGATTTTCAAATCTTGCACTGTTATCAACCACTTCTACCTGAGTTGTATTTAGGCCAAGCTTATCTATGACAAAATTTTTAGCATAATTGTCTACCATATTGGGCATTACTACTTCCATACATACAATGCCCTTAGCTTCCAGCTCAACATCTGAGGTTCCGTTTTCAGACTCGTCATCGTTTTTTGACGCTACAGAAAACTGTCCCAGCGTTCCATTTGTAGCTAATACCGATGCATCAATTTTCCCGTAAGTTGCAAGTGATTCGAAGGACATATAAACAGTTGGAAATACCATTCCTGAGGCTTTTACGTATTTGCCGCTGTCCTTTTTTACAACTCCGGAAATATAGTGAGGAACGCCGCCTATTGTAATGCTTTCTCCGACAATATCGTCAGATCCAAAGAGTTGCCACGCAAGTTCTTCATCAAGAATTACATGATCTTTCATAAGAAGATCTCCGGTAAAATAATTACCACTCATAACTCTCATAGGATGAAACTGGAAGTAATCACCGCCTACGCCTATTGCGACAGCTGTAACAGTCTTAAGATCTCTTGTAAGGTCAACGCTGCCTACTGAACTATAACAGTAATTCCATACCGCACCTGTACCCTCAGTACTTGCGTCAGCCTCCTGTAGTCCGTCAGCAATAAGTCCCTTATTGATATTGTAAGCAAACTCCTTTACCTTATCTGTACCAATGCCCTGACTTTCAGAAAAAAACATACTGACCTGACCGCATCTCGTATCATCAGACCATCTTTCACCCATCTGCTGGTCATAAAGCTTACTGACAATAAATTCCCGATAGAAGTTCAGGCCAAATATTGTAAGTACAAGCATTACTATTATTGCAAAATATATGATCTGTCTTAATTTCAGATTTTTGAAAAAATTATTTAAGTTAACTGTTATCTTGTTCATTGATTATTAGCCAGTCTTACCTGATCACCTGCTTTAATTGGAGCTGTTGATGTCGTGATCACATATTCGTCTCCTTCAAGGCTTCCGCTTATTGCTGCTGTTGTATCATCGGTACCAAGAACTTCAACCGGTACCTCTGCAGCAATATATCTGTTACCAAGAGGACTGGATTTTGATTTAACTATCAGTATAAATTTACCATTGTTACTCTCTCTGATTGCACCTGCAGGGACAGTAAGATCATATGTATCGGATTTTTGACCGATCTGCAAACTTACAGACTGTCCGTTCTGTACCTCAGTACTTTCAATGAGGAAAGTAAGAACTTTCTTAGTATTGGGATTCTGCTGATCATTTGTAATAGACTTAAGAGTAGCCTTAAAGTCTGTGTAGTACCATGCATTCTGAGGCTCTGCAATATCGCCAACCTTAAGTCTCTTAGCCTGATCGATTGTTACTGAGAAGCTTGTCTGCATACCCTTTCCTTCAACCTGGATTACAGCAACAGCATTCTCTGCATTTGTAGTCTCACCTGCCTTAAGTGCAAGCTCAGCTACTGTACCATCAACAGGCGCATCTATTGTTGCACCTACAGCTTCCTTCTCAAGCTTCTCAACAGTTTCCCTCTGCTCAGCAATATCATCTCTCTGACCATCGAGCTCGATTTCCTTTGAAATCTCTGTAAGGAGCTCTGTTCTATCGGTAGTTGCTCTTTCAAGCTCCTGTGCAGTCTTATTCTTAGTATCCTGAAGTGATGCAGCTTTTCTCTGGTAGTCATAATCAACCTGACCTGCCTGAGTTGTGATCTGAGAAGTATCCTTTGTTCCATTAGCCTGCTCAAGAAGAAGTCGGTTCTTCTCAGCTTCAAGAGCTTCAATCAGTTGCTCATTTGCAGTCTTTGACACTTCAGCAATTGTCTGCGATTTTTCATATTTTTCTTTTTTCTTGTTATATGTTTCCTTAGCCCTAGTATATGCCGCTTTAGCTTCCTCATACTTGGTAGGAGCATAATCCATGGCATTTTTGGCTTCATCCATCGCATTTTTATTTGTAGTATTGGGTTCGTTATTGTATCTTGCAACAGCATTGTCGTACTTCTCTTTTGTGGTCGTTATAGCTGACTTTGCAGATTCCATTGCTTCCTTTTTCTCTTTTAAATCTGATTCTGCATTATCATATTCTTTCTTTGCAACAGATTCATCAGAGCTTGAAGAATCAGAGCTATCTGCCTTTGCAATTTCCAATTGCTGATCAATCTCTGTTATTCTGTATGTAATATCAGCATCTCTGTACTGAGGTGTAGCCTCATCATAATTATACTGAGCAGCTGTGTATGCCTGGTTCTGTGACTGCTCGTCAATTGCAGCCTGAGCTTCTTCGTCAGCAAGCTTAGCTGCATCATATCTGTCAGTTGCTGCCTTAAGTTTAGCCTGAATCTGATCCATTGTCAGAGTCTTTCCGCCGCGGACACGATTGATTGCTTCATTAGTCAGATCACCTGAAAAAAGTGAAGACTCATATGTACGCATAAGCTCATCAAGTTTGGATCTTGCTTCTGTAAGCTCAGTGGATTCCTTATCTTCAAGGTAGTAAAGGATATCTCCCTTTTTTACCTTAGCGCCTTCTGTAACAGCAACGCTCTTAATTACACGTTCCTGAGAAACCTTTACATTGTAAGGATCCTTAGCCTCAACGGTACCGGTACCTCTAATAATAGGTGAAATCGTACCCTCCTGGATCTGCTGAATAGCAACCTCCGGCAGTGAATAGTTCATAATTGTGTTTGAAAAGAACGTAAGCAATAACAGGATTGCCAAAAAAGCAATAGCAATATCCTTTATTATGTCCTTACGACTTTTCTTTGGTCTTTGATTCTTTACTTCAGACATACCTTATTTCCTCTTCCCTTAAATATCTTGCTTGCCCCCTCATCATATGGGCAAATGCCTTATGGCAAAATTTATTTTTATCCCTTTATACCGCCTTGGTATGAAATACCCTCAATCAGGTACTCTTCCCCGTATAAGAAGATCAAGAGCGGCGGTACAAGGTAAATTACCGCAACAGCAAATGCAAGGCTTATTTCTCCCGCATTGATCTTCGACAAAAATACCGAAAGCGGATGAAGTTCGTCATTTGTAAGCAGTATCAGTGGCTGCTCAACCATGTTCCAATAATCAATAAACACAAGAATACCTATTGATATCAGTCCGCTCTTGCAGAGTGGGAAACATATCTGTGAAAATATCTGCCACTCACTTGCTCCGTCAATGGATGCAGCTTCCATAACTTCATTCGGAATTCTGCGTATAAACTTCGTAAGCAGATATACCGCAAACGGAGAAAAGAATCCCGGAAGCCATATTGCCCACCTGGTATCAAGAATTCCAAGCCAGGATGAAACCAGATAATTCGGAACCAGCGTTACCTGATAGGGCATCAACATCATGATTATGTATATAAAAAAGATAATTTCTCTTACTCTGCCCTTATATCTGGCAAATCCATAGGATGCGAACATGGCAACCATTAGCTGAACTATAAGTATCGGTATGACATAAATCATACTGTTCCAAAACTTCACCAGATATTCCGGTGACTTAAATAGCACCGTAAAGTACTGACTAAAGGAAACGATATCCGGAATAAATTTCAGATTTACCGTCTTTGAAATAAATACTTTTCCGCCGGTTTCAGTAGTCTGAAATACTGCGCCATAATTGGCACTTATCTCGGATGAGCTCATAAATGAGTTCGTAATTGTCAGTATCGTAGGTAGCAGGAAAAGTACTGCAAATATGAAGCATATTATTGTTCCTGCAACAATACCATATTTATATATTTTCTTTTTTCTTCTTGCCTTCCGTATAGCCCGTTCATAAAACTGCTGTTCACCGGTAGGCAGCTTAAGTTGCGCCATATCAGCCTTCTATATCCTTTCCATACCGGTTTTCAGTAACGAACATTATAAGCATAAGTGCGACGATAACCAGAGCCATCAAAATAGCTGAAGCTGAAAGTTTCTGATAATCAACAGAAGCAAAGGTGTTATTCATAAAGTGCTGCATCATATACAGTGTCTTATACGGATAATCTCCGGTCATCAGGTAAATCTCTCTAAATACTTTAAATGAATTTATCAGAGACATTATCGTTACAAAAAGAACGGTTGATGACAGATATCTCATTTTAATATTCCAAAATATCTGTGAATCTGTGGCACTTTCAAGTCTTGCCACCTCTATAAGATCCTTAGGCACACTCGACAGAGCCGCCATAAACAGGATCATGTTATATCCAAGGTTTTTCCATAAAAACAAAATAACAATAACTATCTGCGCTTTGTCAGATTTTAGCCAGTCAATCTTGGGGCCGCCAAAATACATCCCAACAACATTCACGATGCCGTTGAAGTGAAACAGCACCTGCCAGATCAGTACTATTGATGCTATAGGCACCATCATAGGACTTAGAAAGAAGCTTCTGAACTGGCTTTTAAACGGTATCCCCGATTCCATTACAACTGCAAGAAAAAGTGAAAGTACCACCGCAAGCGGAACAGCTATAATCGAAAATTTAAAGGTGTTATATGCAGCCTGTCTGAAAGCATTGTTGGTAAAAACTCTTTCAAAATTAAATAGACCTACAAACTCCTTCTGAATAGGGTTATTAACCAGCGAATAAAAAACCACAACACAGAATGGAAGTACAAAGAATGTCATAACTCCCATAAGGCTGGGTATCAAAAATGCCCAGGATATAGCTGTTTCTCTGACTGCTCTCTTTGTGCTTCTGCCCTTTTTAAAATTCTTTTTTATGCGATTAACAACAGATGTCTTCTCAGTAGTCTGGCCAGCTGCATTTCGTCGCAAAAACCTATTAAGTTTCTCAGATTCTTCCGATACTTTATCGGTAATTTTTTTGAACTTATCCATTGTAAATAGTTGTCAGTTCCAATCATTTTAATTTTTGAAGCTATGAATCGGTGCAGGAATTCTGCCACCCCTGTTAACGAATTCATCACATGAGAATTTATTGACGCTCATAACAGGGCCAAATCCAAGAAGTCCGCCGAAGTCAACAGTATCCCCTTCCTTCTTGCCGATTACAGGAATCAGTCTTACAGCAGTAGTTTTCTGGTTTATCATTCCTATTGCCATCTCGTCTGCAATAATTCCGGCGATTGTTGTATTTTTTGTATCACCGGGTATTGCGATCATATCAAGACCTACAGAACATACACATGTCATAGCCTCAAGCTTTTCAAGAGTAAGTGCTCCTGCATTTACGGCATTTATCATTCCCTGGTCTTCACTTACAGGAATGAACGCACCGGACAGACCGCCTACATATGAGGAAGCCATGGCTCCACCCTTTTTAACCTGATCATTTAAAAGTGCAAGTGCTGCTGTTGTTCCGGGGGCTCCGGCATGCTCAACACCAATCTCGTGAAGAATATCAGCAACGCTGTCACCTATTGCCGGTGTTGGAGCAAGTGACAGATCAACGATACCAAAAGGAACTCCAAGTCTTTCAGATGCTTCCTTTGCAACAAGCTGACCAACTCTGGTCACTTTAAATGCTGTCTTTTTAATAGTCTCACAGAGAATCTCAAAATTCTCTCCGCGAACCTTTTCAAGTGCAGTCTTAACAACACCCGGACCACTGACACCAACATTGATTATTCTGTCTGCTTCCGTCACACCATGGAAAGCTCCTGCCATAAAAGGATTATCATCCGGAGCATTACAAAATACCACAAGCTTTGTGCAGCCTGCACTGTCATTATCCTTTGTAGCCTTCGCAGTATCTACAATAACATCGCCAAGAAGTCTGACTGCATCCATATTGATGCCGGTCTTGGTTGAACCGACATTAACTGATGAGCACACGACATCTGTCTCTGCAAGTGCTCTTGGTATAGACTCTATAAGCAGTCTGTCTGCATTGGTCATACCCTTACTCACAAGAGCACTGTAGCCACCAAGGAAATTAATACCTACTGCTTTGGCCACTTTATCAAGTGTCTTTGCAATTGTTACAAAATCATCAGATGTTTTGCAGGCACTGGCTCCGATAAGAGCAATAGGTGTTACTGATATTCGCTTATTTACAATCGGAATGCCAAATTCTTTTGCAATGTCCTCGCCTGTCTGAACAAGATCCTTTGCAGAGCCATATATTTTTTCATAAATGTTTTTATTTAATATATCAAGATCTGAGCTTATGCAATCAAAAAGGCTGATGCCCATTGTAATTGTTCTGACATCAAGATTTTCCTTTTCAATCATTTCATTAGTTTCTGAAACTTCGTTTATGTTGATCATTTATCCGTTCCCTTTCGGTAAAATCGCCTTATTTATGTCTTGCAGGAGCAATTAAATTCTGTGCATTGAATCAAAGATTTCTTCTCTCTGACACTTAATTACAACTCCTATATCCTCGCCAAGGCTCTCAAGTGAATCGGACATATCAGAAAAGTCGGTCTGACTCTTTGCCACATCGACAATCATCATCATATTAAAATATCCTGATACGATGGTCTGGGAAATATCAAGAATGTTGATATCATTTTCTGCAAGATATGTGCATACCTTTGCAATGATGCCAACTGTGTCTTTGCCAACAACAGTAATAATTATCTTACTCATAATATTTTACTCCTAACTTTTTTCACACTTCGATAACCGCAGAGAGCTCATTTCTCGCAGCCACCGTTATTGGAAAGTCATTTCCATGATACGGGTTTTCACCCATTTCTATTTCAACCCTCACTGTCTCATATGCCAATTCAGGAAGATTGTTTTCTTTACTCAGGTGTCCCAAAAGGATTCCTTTTAGATTGTCATGCAGGATTCTGCAAAGAAGTTCCCCGCTTTTTTCATTGGACAAATGTCCTTTTTCCCCAAGTATTCTTTTTTTCAAAAGGTATGGATACGGGCCGCTCTGAAGCATTCTCACATCATGATTGGCCTCTATCAGCACTGCATCAAGTCCTTTAAGACAATCAACGGTATATTCATCATAGCATCCAAGATCGGTTGCTATCGCTACCTTCTTATTCCCATACGATATTCTGTATCCAACAGGTTCAAGTGCATCATGCATTATAGACATAGGGTTTATTATTATATCCTTAACAGATACCTTCTCATCAGCTCTTATCTCTCGAAATTCAGATGAAAGCATCTCGCCCTTTTTATCGCTATTTCGTATTCCCTGTATTGTTCCTTTTGTAGCAAAAACCGGGATGTCATGTTTCTTCAATATAGTATGAAGTCCCGCTATGTGATCCGAATGTTCATGAGTGACAAAAATAGCATCAATGTCATCAAGACTAAGATCAAGCTTTGAAAGGCCCTCCACTATTCTCTTCTTACTGCATCCCGTATCTACAAGGATGTGTGTGGTATCGGAACCCACATAAATACTGTTCCCACTACTACCACTTGAGAGGCTCGCAAGTCTCATTTAGTGCATTCTCCGTTTCCATATTATATTTAATCTGTGACGAAAATGTGTTTTTAATCTTAATAAATAATTATAATATTTCGTTTATGTCACATTTGATTGTACTCAAAGTTTCCCGTCACTTCCAATATACCTCAATTTTATCGCCCTCATGTATGGACTGCATATAATCAGGTGTACCGCCGTTAAGTGTAGTAACGATAGATCTTCCGTTTGGCTTACTGAGATCAAAATCAATAACATCAAAGATGTCTACAAAAATATAATCCGATTTTCCATGAAGTACAATAGGCTCATTATTAACCACAACATGAAGATCATGTGTAACAACACGTCTTGCAGGAGCAGTCTGCCTTACAGCAGTTGTTGTCGAATTTCCTGAAAAACTAAAGCTCCCGTCTTCATTCTTTTCAAGATCAAGATCAGCATCCGCATCATAAGATGATTCTTCATTTTCCTGCTCTATAGCAACTTCATCGGCATCAGGGAAATTCGAATAATACTCCATGATGGCATCCGTGCCGTTTTTGAAGTCAACCTTAAAGTTCTCATATACAGGTGTATCTCCATCGACAACTTCATTATTAACAGTTATAACAGAGAACTCTGTAAGATCAATATCAAGTAACTGCGCAATCTGAGCTGCTGTCTCATAATCAAGTATCTTAATGTCATCTCCCGATTTTATATCATACAATCCGGTCTGACGTTCGCCGTTAACCTCTGCGGTTCTGGGAACTTTTATGTTCTTGCCGTCAACAGTTATGTTAAGGCTCTCCTTGAATTCAGGAATATCATTTATCTCACTTCTTCCTGCTTTTCCTACCGTAGAACTTGTAACTTCAATAATATCATTGGCATGGATCTTCGTGTGTATATCAGCAGGTGCGCCATTTAAGGTGATAACAGCTGCTTCACCGGGCTCACCGCGAACCATTCTCTCCTGTCCGTTTACAGTATACCTGAGTTCATCACCTCTCTTGGGGAAAAGATCCTCATTGGGGAAATCTGCCTGCATTGCAGCATCTACGATAGCAAGTTTGCCGTTATCATAAATCTTGGTCTGTTGTCCGTTGAATGAAACAAATACAAAGTTATTTGACTGCTCATAGAAACTTACGCAGATACCAAGCGGAGTTACCATAAGTGAATCATGTTCAATACCTTCATCCTCATTAAGGAATCTGATACTTTTCATTACTTCCTCTCCGCGAAGAGCAACACGTTCCTCCGGAATCTTCATCTCTTTAGCAAGAGCCTTTGTGTATCCGGGAACACAGCCGCCGCCACCTACTACGAATACAGCACTTACAGGCTTATTTCCATTAAGCTGCTTTATCTGCTGCGTGACCATCTTGGACATTTTTTCTACCAGAGGCTTAATCATCTTAGCAATTTCTTTAGCTGAGATAGTCTTTTCAAGTCCCATAATATCAACATACTTGACCTGATCCATATGACTTGCATCAATCTTGATCTGATCTGCGGTATTAAAATCAACAAGGCAGTGCTGAGCAATGATCTCCGTAATGGAATCACCTGCAATTGGTAGCATGCCATATGATGTAATTGTTCCATCATCTGTAATACAAATATCAGATGTACCCGCTCCAACATCAACAAGAGCAAGATTCAACATTCTGTATTGAGTAGGAATTGCAACCATCATTGCGGCTATAGGCTCCAGAGTCATGTTCGCAACTTTAAGATCAGCTCTCTCACACGCTTTATATAATCCATCCACGCAATCATCAGGAAGGAATGTTGCTATAAGATCTATGGAAACTCTTCCTGCATTATGTCCCTCAAGATTAGCTATCTGGTAATCATCAAGATAATAATGCATTACAGAATAACCCACCAGATAAAATTTCATATCTGACTGGTTCTGTGCCAGAAATTCCTGATATGCCTTCTCAACAGCCTTGGACTCAAGATTATATATTTCCTCCTGAGTCAGTTCTCTGTTGTCAGTATATTCTTCCTCAAAATTGGTTTTCATTGTGCGAAGCACACGACCTGCGGCAGCAATACATACATCTGTGAGATGAATCTCTGTCTGCTGTTCCAGTCTTTCTTTGACTTTTCTGATAGTTACTCCGACTTTACCGATGTCATGGATCTGTCCGTCAAGCATAGCTCTTGTCTCATGCTTTTCCACACATTGAGCGATTACGTTAAATACCTCGTCCTCCATGTAACCGACAGTACCCACAACGCTTCTTGTACCGATATCAAGACCAAATACTACATTTTTTTCTGATTGTTCTGTCATCGTTGCCATCAGTTTTCCCCCAGCTTTAAATCAATTTGACGTTTGGTTTCTTTTTCATCACCGCTGTTATCAATTACAAAGTCAGCAAACTTTCTAAATTCTTCGTCGCTTAGCTGTCCATTCAGGATGTCATTTATTTTTTCGTCAGAGTATCCTCTCTGTTCCTTTAGTCTTTGTCTTCTAACATCAACAGATGCATATATATACCACAGTTCATCAACAATCTTGTCATAGCCGTTCTCTATTAAAAGTGCGGCCTCCACAAACAGGTAATCGTATTTTCCTTCTTTTCTCTCTCTGTCAATTTCCCCAAAAATAAACTTATTGACAGCAGGATGAAGAATATCATTTACCTTCCTCAATAGTTCTTCATCCGAAAAGATTCTGGCACCCATTTTCTTTTTATCAATTTCAAAGTCACTGCCAAGGATATCCTCAGAAAGGAGTTCCACAATTGGTTCATAGCAGGGCATTCCGCGAAGCTTAATATCGTTTGCAACATCATCTGAAAATATGACCCTACAGTTGCATCTGCTTTTTATGTAGTTTAGAACTGTGCTCTTTCCGGCTCCAACACCACCGGTAATACCTATAATCTTTGTCACTTATTTCGCCTCAAACCAGTCAGCACCCGTGTGGCATTCAGCCTCAAGGGGAACAAGAAGATCAGCCGCTTTAGTCATCTCTTCTTCAAGGAGTTTACTGATAATATCAACTTCATCCTTGGCTGTTTCTATCAATAATTCATCGTGAATTTGAAGTATCATTCTGGATTTAAGATTTTCCTTCCTGATACGTCTCCAAACACGTATCATTGCAATTTTAATAATATCAGCCGCCGTGCCCTGAATAGGAGCATTCATGGCAACTCTCTCTCCAAACTGCCTCTGCATGAAGTTACCTGATTTAAGCTCAGGCATGGGGCGTCTTCTGTTATACAGGGTTACCGCAAAGCCTTTTTCTTTTGCTTCATTTACAGCTCTATCCTGATACTCTTTAACACCGGGATAGGTTGCAAGATAATCTTCCATATATTTTTTTGCATCAGCTCTTGAAATATTTAAATCTTCGCTTAGCCCAAATGCACTGATTCCGTAGACAATACCAAAGTTAACTGCCTTGGCATTTCTTCTCTGGATATCCGTAACTTCCTCAAAAGGAATACCAAACACCTTGGATGCAGTTGTTCTATGTATGTCGCGGCCTTCATGATAAGCTTCGATCAGCCCCTTATCACCGGACATATGAGCAAGTATCCTGAGCTCAATCTGTGAATAATCTGCATCTGCAAATACATATCCATCCTTTGGAACAAAAACTTTTCTGATTGCCCTTCCAAGCTCTGTTCGCATAGGAATGTTCTGCAAATTGGGCTCTGTGGAGCTTATTCTTCCCGTTGCTGTAATAGTCTGATTAAAACTGGTATGAATTCGCTCGTCATCCCCTATAAAAGCAGAAAGGCCATCCGCATATGTGCTTTTTAATTTCGTAAGTCCTCTGTACTCCAGAATGTCCTTTATTATCGGATTTTCGGGTGCAAGCTTTTCAAGAACATCAGCAGCAGTCGAATATCCTGTTTTGGTCTTTTTTCCTCCCTGAAGCCCGAGCTTTTCAAACAAAATCTCTCCGAGCTGCTTGGGCGAATTAATATTAAAATCGGTAACCTCTCCGTTAGTAGCCTCTTTTACAACATCATGGATACTCTTCTCAAGTTCTTCTATCCTGCCTGTGAGCTTGTCTCCGTATAGCTTAAGCTCATCCCTTTTAACAAGAATACCCTCGCGCTCCATATCATAAAGAATATAGGTGAGAGGCATCTCTATTGAGTCCATAAGTCCCAGCATATTTTCATTTTCAAGGCGCTTTTCCAGAATAAAAGCAGCCTTGTAGTTAACATACGCAAGATAGCCTGTGTACTCTTTTCTTAATTCCCTTTCTGTGGATGCCGGATTTTCTTTTCCGAATATCTGAACTTTCGATCTGATGGAAAGCTGCAGATATTCAGTAGCTATATCTTCAGGCAGATAGTCATTCTTTAAAGGATTTATCAGATAAGCCCCAATAAGAGTATCAAATGAAGCCTTTCTGTTATCATTATAATTATCTATCTCGAAGGGCTTAAAATATCTGTATGCATGCTTTATATCAAAAAAAGAAAGTCTGCAGTCTGCTGAAAGAGCTTCCAGTTTTTGCCCCACATAACATTCTGTCACATCATCATCTGTCTCAAAATAAATTACAGATTCATCTGAGATGCATACAGCAACTCCTATAAGAGTCCTGGGTTCTTCAAGTGCTTCAAAAAGTGATAGCTGTACGTTTTCTTTTCCGGCTTTACCTGCCCAGCCTGTCGGATCTGAGAGAAGTCCTATTCCGATAAATCTTTCAGAATTACCTTTTGCATATTCGTATGCCTTCTTAAAAGCATCTTCTACTTTATCCTTACCGGATATATCAATTATTTCAAACTTCGTCTCGGTTCTGGTGACATCACCTTCAAATCTTGACAAAAGATTTCTGAAATTCAGTCGCTTGAACATATCGTAGGCATCTCTGTTAAAAATATCTTCAATACCGGCATCATCAAACGAATAGTCAAATTCTGCGTTTACATCTATTGTTGCAAGTACTTTACTAAGATCGCAAAGCTCCCTGTTAGCTGCAAGAGATTCCCTGATGGATTTCTTGCTTATATTCTCAAGATTTGCATAAATATTCTCTATTGAGCCATATGTAGTCATTAGCTCAATAGCAGTTTTCTCACCAACCTTGGGAACACCGGGAATATTGTCTGAAGAATCGCCCATCAGAGCCTTAAGCTCAATGAACTGTATCGGATTAACCTTATAAAGTTCTTCAACATCCTTGGCAAAATAATTTTCTATCTCGGTTTTTCCGGCTTTTGTCTTTGGGATTCTTACGCATATATGCTCACTTGCTATCTGTAAAAGATCTCTGTCTCCGGAAACAAGGCGCACCTCCATTCCTTCTCTCTCGCCGCGTTTAGCGATAGTTCCCAGAATATCATCTGCTTCCAATCCGGGTTTTTCCATGCGACAGACCTTCATACTGTCGAGCACCTCTTTCATCAGAGGAACCTGCTCACGCAATTCTTCCGGCATGGGCTTTCTGGTGCCCTTATATTCAGCATATATTTTGTGTCTGAAAGTTGGCTCATGAACATCAAAGGCAACAGTCACATAATCAGGCTGCTCCTCATCAATGAGTCTGAACAGAATATTCAAAAATCCATAAACGGCACCTGTATGCTTGCCTTCTGAATTGGTAAGATCCGGAAGGCCGTAGAAAGCTCTGTTCAATATACTGTGTCCGTCTATAAGTAATAATTTCTTCCCCATTTTCAAAATGTCCCCAACTTACTGTATATAATAATCTTCGTTTTCAACGAAGTCCTATTGCAAGCACTATTGCAGCAATAATTTCAGCCACAACAACAATCTGCAAGAAAAATGCAGTATTTAAAAGCCTCTTCCTGACACGAAGTCTCTGCCACGCATCATTCGTGGTTGTCTGCAGCTCATCTGTAAGATTAAATGTGCTTCCATCCTCCAGCCTTTGTATACCGGTTTCAATAAGAAACTGAATGGTAAGCTCCTCCTTACAGTTTTTGCACTTTTCCATATGTGTCAAAAAAGATTCAAGAGAATAATTGTCCAGTTCATCTGCTAAAAAGCCCGGTATCATTCTCTGAAATTCCTTACAATCCATAGTATCCTCTATATTTTCGGCTTTTATAAAACCCTATATCTTGTATAGACATAATGCTTTTAAGCATACTACTAATCAATATATAGCATACACCATAATAGCAAATCCCACAACATTAATAATGCTGTGGGATCCTTGAATGCCGCTAAAATGGGCTTTATTTACTTTTCATATCCATTGCAAGCTTTACAACCTTATAGGCTCCGTCGTATAAGCCTGCCTTTTTATTTTCGATGATATTTTCACACATCTCATTCAGAAGTTCTGTGTCAAGAAACTGATCAAGCATCTGCAGAGTGTGAGGTATATCTCTGCATTCAAGAGTTCCGTCTCCCACTTCTGCGGAGTGAATTGCACCCCACATCTCATGCTTTCCTACTCTCTTTATAAACAGTTTCGGTACAGGATAAAATGCCAGCTCGCTCGGTTTTGTCACAAGAACATCACAGCTTCTCATTAAAAGATTTGTACAATAAACCGCCTCAAAAATATTCTCATGATAAAAGCCATGAATACCTGTAACTTCATTAGTAGAATCAAGTGCCTCCATGGCAAATTTCTCTGTTTCCTTAAAGTCGCCCAGATGTTCTGTGATATGTGCATTCATCTCAGGTATTTCTTTTTTAAGATCAAGCCATACCTGCTTGTAGTCGCCTACATTTACATAAAGAGCAGCTTCACCGGATGCAATCTTTGGAAGAAGATATCTTATAATATCAGCAAATATCTCCTTCTGCGCACCTGCACCGCCTATGGTAAGAAGAAATCTTAAAGCCTTTTTATTCTGCTTTCTTGAGACTCTTGCCGCACAGTCAGCTTCAATATTTGACACCAGTTCATGATCAATGTAGTGACCTGTATATACCAGATCATTTTGCGGCATCGGTTTGCAGACAGCATTCTTATTCATTCCATTTAGGATTCTGTATCCCATATATGCATTTCTACACTGTATTGTATGAACAGAGCCCTCTGAAAAATGAAGAGCCATGGGCCAGTTATCAGGAATAGCATTAACCACATACTTCATACCTGCATGAATTGCAGCCTGAGCTGGCCATACATGAGTCCCGATTACAGGAATATCTTTGGGAACATTTCTGTAAACAGGAGCCATTAGCTCAGCATTCTTCTGATCTGCCGCATTGTAGGATAAAGCTCTGAAGCCTTCATAGTTTATTGGTTCCCAGACAAATTTATTAAAAATCGGATTCTTTGAAAGTCGTGATCCAAGTGAATACAAGTCATTCTGAGCACTTATTACTTTTGTACAGGTCGTATGAGGATATGAATTAAGATCCATCCAGTACGGAGTATATCCAAGATACTTAGCGCATGATGCCATGGCCATACTTATTCTGTAATGTCCAAATCCCATTCTGATGTTTCCGACAATTAGTCCCTTTTCAACATCAAACGGAATACTTCCGGACACATCAGTTCCTTCAGGCAAAACCTCTATGTTCTTAACTCCAAGGCTCTCCCCTATATAAGCATTTTCCGTAATTCTTATGGGATAATCAGCTTTTGAATCATCTCCGAATTTTCTCATATTCTTTTCTTTTGTTCTTACAGCCTTTTTGTAAACGCTTTCAGGCATAATATTTCCAAAAATCACCTTAGCTTTATCAGACATAAATCCCTACCTCTTCATTTATTTTAAATGCGATTTCTTTTCTTATTTTGTTTCCTGCAGCATCGAGCTTTATTATCAGTTTTCCTGTAGAGCCCTGACGTCTTCTTGACTTTATATAGGTACCTGCCATACCGCCTCTCATTGGCACTACCTTAGGTCCTATCAGATCAATTGCCCCTTCTGTTTTTAACTTTACAGGCTCTGCAAAGAAAGGTAGCACGTTTCCGTTTTGATCAACAACTCTGAACCTGACAGAAGCTACATCATAAGACTTACCTTCATGAAGTTCTGTATGGCTTATGACTGCTTCAAGAGAAATATCCTTTACTGTCTCTTTAATTAATGTTTTTACAACAACACCATCTTTAACGGCTTCAAACTTAAAGGATGTCGCTTCTCCGCCCCAGTCGCCTATATATTTTTGATACAGATCAACAATATCCTTTACAGACATATGATGAATCGCCATCATCTTTGCACCTGTAAGTTTATCTCCAAGTGTAAGTCTGCCCATTCCATATCTGGCAGCAGTATTAAGGGCGTGTTTTACTTTATTGGCAAATCCTGTGGAAAAGTTCTCGTTTTCTGCAAGAGTATCACCAATAAAATCATCAACCAGAATAGGTCCACGTTTTATATTTTTAAAAGGAGTATCCTTCGGATAGTATTCCTTTATAAATACATCATTTTTGTACATCTTTACGGAATCCGCATTTGTAAACAGCCAGATATCACCTCTGATACATTCGGGATGCTCTCCGATATCCATCGATGATGACAGTTCAAGTACATAGTGGTCGTCCCCCTGCATCTCATATCCATAGGATGCAAGTTTTGAGTTCCTGAACATATCCATTACACCGTGATAACAAATCCTGTCTCCTGAGCCAAAATCCTTGTGAGTATTATAGTCAAACATACACCAGCCAAATCCACCTGCGATGTCATCTTCACCTGCTATGGCATCCATAACGCGTATATGTCTCATAGCATGTTCAACACGGGTATCCTCAGAATCAAAGCTCTTTGTGGGATACATATGGCCGTTATACTCCGTCACCATGTATGCTTTACTCATATCAGGGGTTGCCTGCTTTTTACTGATGCATCCGGGCGTTTTTCCATTGTGTGAAAAATCATTAAGAGTATATACGTCTTCAAGAAGGCTCATTTTCACAGAAGCTCTTACACCTCCTGTGGATCTTGAAGGATCAAGCTGATGTGCCACATCATTTGTAGCAAGGTAAAACTCATCATCATCCGCTGACTCATTAATTCTAACTCCCCACATGATGATGGAGGGATGATTCCTATATTGACAGATCATTTCTTTTTCATTTTCAATTGCCTGCTTTTTCCAGGCTTCATCTCCAATGTGCTGCCATCCGGGAATCTCTGTGAAAACCAGCAAGCCCAGTCTGTCACAGCTGTCGATAAAATCCTGTGACTGAGGATAGTGAGACGTTCTTACAGCATTAAGGCTAAGCTCTTCCTTTAATATTCTTGCATCCTCCTGCTGCATTGATGAAGGCATTGCATATCCAACATAAGGATATGACTGATGCCTGTTCAGTCCCCGAAGCTTAAGCTTTCTTCCGTTTAAATAAAAGCCCTCACTCTTAAAGGTAGCGTTTCTGAATCCGATAAATTCCGTTTTTTCATCAATCAACTGTTCGTCTTTATAAATTCTTACCGTAAATTCATAAAGTGTCGGATTATTAATATCCCACAGTATTATGGGAAGTGTATGATAATCAAGCACATTATCTTCATTAGCAGGAGCCTTGTTCAGCTCCTTCTCTTCTTCATATTCATCCTTGCAGTTATCGGGATGATTACCGGAAATACGTTTAAGTGATTCAGTAATAACACACCCCCTCACATCTCCGCCTATCTTTATTTTTGCGTGCAGAAACGCTCCAACGGATTTTGGGCTCACATCCTGCTCTGGAGTATTCTCTTCATAAACTTCCGGAACATCAGTATAGACAAAGGTGTCTTCTACATATGTCTTGTCTGTTATTTCAAGATAAACATCTCTGTATATTCCTCCATAGGTCATATAATCAACAACAAATCCAAATGGCGGAACATTAAGACTCTCTCTGCTATCAAGTCTTACAGCTATAATGTTCTCTCCGGCTGTATTGATTTTGTCTGAAATATCGAATTCAAATGCTGTATAGCCGCATGAATGAGTTCCAAGTTTCTCTCCATTAAAAAAAACAGTCGCCTCATGAGCCGCGCCTTCAAAATGAAGAATAACTCTCTTATCTCTAAAGCGTTGATCAGCCCTGAATACTTTTCTGTAGCCACTTACCATTTGATAAATAGCATCATCAAAATAATTAAATGGGGTCTCCTTTACCGTATGCGGTATCCTGACTATTTCAAGTGAAGGGTTATTATACCCTTCCTCTGCCATTTCTTCATCAAACTCAGTCTTAAATTTCCAATCATTATTTAAATATAATCTTTTTCTCATTCTCTCATCCCGAAGAATCACGTAACTTTACGGATATGGAAACTGTGTAAAATATTATCGTTTCCTTTTAGTTATAGTAACACTTTGATATTTTTCAAGCAAGAAACTTATTCTCTAATTTTCGTTTTCATAATTTGTGCAAAAATACCAAAAATTCAAATAATCTCTGTTATATAAATATCCTTAGTCCTGGAAAGGTCAATAAATGAATCGTCGCACTTTACTGTTGGGCGCGCCAAATGATCGGGATTGATATAAACAATCTCTCCCTCAAGATTATTGCTTAGTCTCACTTTATTAGCAAGAAACGTATTAGCAATGTGATTAAGAAATGTAAGAATTACATCAGCATCATATTTTACAAGTCCGTCTGCCTCAAAAGCCTCAATCACTTTAAATGGACTTACCGGTGCATGATTTGCTCTCTTTGAAGTCAAATCATCATAAATATCAGCAACAGCAATTATTTTTGCTACAGAATCTATCTTCTCTCCCTTAAGGCCAAAGGGATATCCGGAACCATCATATCTCTCATGATGCATCAAAACAGCATTCTTTATGTGGAAGTCAATGTCCTTATCCTTTAAAAGCTGATATCCAAGCTGTGTATGTGTTTTTAAAATCTCATTTTCTTTAGGTGTAAGTGGTGAAGTTTTATTAAGAATAGACTGTGGAATAATTATCTTGCCAATGTCATGTACAAGGCCGGCTGTTGTGATAATTTTGATTTCTTCTTCGCTTTTTCTCATCCAACGTGCGATCATATTAGAAATCAATGCAACACTTATAGAATGCATGTAAATTGCATCGTCGTACCCGCGAAGATTATGAATTATATCCATTATTCCGGCACCTGTGTCATTCTGGTCAAAAAGCATTAGAACAGGTGCTACAAGGCTTTGAGTTTTAATTGCTTCATCAGATGTGAATGCCTCTTTAAGATTGGTCTCAAGATTTTTGGCATCATTTTCAAGAGCCTTTTTAAACTTTTTAAATTCTTTACTTTCCTTTAGCTGTGTACTGAAAGATTCTTTCTTTGAGCTTTTGGGCTTTTCAGCAGGAACATCATCCTCATTTATAAATACATTAAAAATATTGTAATTATGAAGTCTTCTTATTGCCTTAGAATCCAAACTTGTACCTTTGGGAAGCACAAGCTGATCATCAAGTGTATAAACATTTTGCGCAAGTACCATCCCTTGCTGAATTTCTTCGACAGGAATAAGCTTCATAGGCCACCTCGTCAAAAACACAGAGAGTGATTTTCCACAACCAAGGAAAAAATTCCTTAAAAAACTTCCCGATAAAAACAAAAATCCCGACATTCAAATATAGCTTGAACGTCAGGATATAAATAGTGCCGGCGGTGGGACTTGAACCCACACGCCCGTGAGGACAACAGATTTTGAGTCTGCATCGTCTGCCATTCCGACACGCCGGCTTATCTGCAAAAATCTGCGACTCACATATGTTAACACATCAAAAATGGATATTCAAGCATGAATTTGCATAAGTTCTTTCTCATTTTCAGCTGTCCCATTCCTCGTACTCAAAGGACACTTCTTTTCTGCCTGCTTTTTTCCCGATAAGATAGAAAATACCTGCAACAATTACTACTAAAGCAAAAACAGACAGTCCGAGAATTATCATATTTTTCTTATCATCCTCAAGCTTATCAAATTGCTCAGCAGCATAATTATATGCGCTTTTAGCCTTATCCCCTGTAAAGGTAATGGCCTTTTCAGCGCTCTGTCTGATATCATCAACATCAATATCCTGTAATTTATTTCCAAATATGCTAATCATAAGCTGCCCCCTTTGTCGCAGATTTAATCCACGTTTTCTTGTATAAATGATATCATTTCTCTACCGGCTTTCACAACCTCTTTGCCATAAAAAACATGACCGGCATCCGTTATTTGTATTATTTTTGCAGCAGGGAATTTTTTTCTTGCATCGATGCTGTAAGACATCGGAACCACCTGATCAACATTTCCGTGAAGGATCAGTACATTTCCATGATATTTTTTCATACAGTCATGGATATCAAGAGAAAAAGCATCCTCATAGTACTTTCTTCCTACAGGAAGTCCAAAAACAGTAGTGGAATCCTCAATCATTTCCTTTTTGGGATATTTGCGCTTAGCATCATCAAAAAGAATATATGCAGGATACAAAAGCACCATCGCTCTTATCTCCCCCGGTGACTGGGCCGCTGCTATAGTAGAAGCTACCCCTCCCTGGCTTTCTCCCATCAGAAATATATTTTTTCTATCAGCGAAAGGAGCTTTTCTTATATTCTCAATTACAGCTTCAATGTCTTCACTTTCAGTCAAAACCGACATTTCAGTCATCTTGCCGTCGCTTTTGGATGAAAGCCCGCCACCGCAAAAGTCAAAAATATAACAACCAATACCTTCCCTGACAAGCATTTCGGCATAAGGTCTTGTGCCTTCACGACTTCCTCCAAAGCCATGTGCCATGATTACTATGGGATATCTTCCCTTCAAATCATCCGGCAAATATATTTCCCCAGAAATGTGATACCCGTCTCTCTCCACTATATATGTCTTTTGCATAACAGCCTCATATATATTACAGAACCACTATTCCGATAATAATTTTATCAAAATTCCATTCAGTTAACAAGTTAATGGCTATGGATAAACGGTTAAAAAAACATAAAATTACTATTCATTTTTTCGAAAACATTTCTATCTGCATGGCTGCTGGATTTGTAGGAAACTGAAAAAAAGTTTTAATCAAAACATCAAAATCTTGTTGCAATATTCCGGATATGTAATACAATATATAGTAGTTGATGGGGATTTATATCAACTACATGTATTTTATACAATGATTTAAGTTTATTCGGGGGTGTTATATGTCAACATTATTAGCCAAGGAATTTAATAGCGATGTTCAGAATGACAAGCTTATTGACTATACATTGATCAGGCATATGCTTCGCTCTATCGGCAACAATCACTGGTCAGTATCCAAGGCCATGGATGAATACGATGTTCCTACAGAGCAGCGCGAGATATATATGGAGACAATCGCTGACAAGTTTTTTGTCAGTTAAACGTATCCCATTTCACATTAAGCAAAAATGGACAGATGCTTTGGCATTTGTCCATTTTTGTTTACTTCTTTATTCTCTACTTAACTATAACCTTACAGGTTGCTTTCTTTTTGCCATCCTTTGTAGTGACGGTAATTATGCATTTACCTTTCTTTTTAGCTTTTATAACACCTTTTTTTGTTATCTTCGCTATCTTGGCATTGCTGCTCTTCCACACTAAAGATGTATTCTTTGCACTTACAGGCTTTATTGTAACTACAAGCTTAAATTTCTTTCCTTTATTAAGTGTAACCTTTTTCTTATTAAGCTTAAGTGATTTTACTGCTGAGTTACCGGTCACTGTTACATAACAGGTATCCTTATGCTTTCCGTCAGAAGATGATACTGTGATTTTACATGTTCCCGGTGATATTCCCTTAACCTTACCTGAGGAACTGACAGTGGCTATATCCTTATCGCTGCTCTCCCATTCTATATTAGAGGATGCCTTGGTAGGATTTACCTTCACCGTCAAGTTACTGCTATTGCCGGTCTTTATGGAAAGCTTTTCTTTTTCAAGCTTAACGGATTTTATCTGATTAGCAGAACCTACATCTCCGGTATCGTAGCTGACAGAGCTCATGGGATATGTTCCATAAAAATCATTTCCTGCATACTGAGCCCATCTTGTATGATTAGGGAAATCGGAATCACATTTCATAAAATAAGTGTACTGATCCTTTGATTTTCCTGCATCCCAGGTTGAGTCCACATTATAATAAAGGCCATTTACTCTTACTATATTCCATCCATGCTGACCATTATTTGTATTGCCCGCAATCATTCTGCAGCCAACACCCTGATCGTTTAATAATCTGTATACAAGCAATGCATATCCCTGACAAACCGCACTGTTTTCTATAGCTGCCGCATAACAGGTATACTTCATTTGTGAGTTTCCGTAATTATACTTTACGTTATTGCAAATATACTCATATACAGAAAGTATTTTATCGTACTCATTTTTCCCTGATAGTTTCAGATTATTAGAAATTTGCTTAACCTTTGCAGTAACAGATTGCTCCTGCGCCGCAGAAGTATAATATGTCATTGTATAGGAAAAGGTACCCATCGTATTGCCGTTTGAATAGCTATATCCAACCTGCATTCCTCTTCCGCTGTATCCCCACTTTAAGTAATCGCCTTCATCTCCTTTACCTGTGTGTTCCAGTGCCAGACTAAATATATTATCTGCGATGTTTACGAGATCTGAACCGGTATATGAAGTACCGGGAAACGAATAATTAATATAAATATTTTTAGTTTTAATTTTTAGTGCTGCTCGAAGCATGGTTGCAGCCTCATCCACAGATGTTACTTTATTTTCAGCTTTTACCACCTGAGCCATACTAACCTCGAGCGGAGGTCCATGATAAATATCCTCAGCCGAAATAAAGCCCTCATAGAGTGGATTAACCTGATAAAAAGCTTCCGTTACAGGTATATATTGTTCAGCTTCAGTGAAACTGCTATTTGCACGGGAAATCAGAGTTCCGGAACCGGAAACCCAAAATAAAATCATAGCTGTCATCAATGCAGCTAGTCTTCTCATTGTACCCCTCATACAAAAATACTTCATAAAAAACCCTCAATAACAAGAAAAATGTTACTGAGGGTATTATAACATATATGCATTTACTGCTGCAAAGCTTCAACTATTGTAGGTAAAAGCTGCTTCTTTCTGGAGACAACACCCTTAAGAAGTGCTAGATGATCACTCCCTGCTGTTACATGGAAACCTGCATCTATGATACTCTCTGCCTTGTTGCCCTCAAAGGCAACAATGGAAGATTCGGTAATAATATTAGTCATCATAAAGAAAATCATATCAAGTCCGTCGCTTACCATAATCTCTCCAAGTTCAGGAAGAACCTTTTCCTTAATCTCCGCAAGCTCTTCAGCACTCATGGAATTAACCTGACCAATTCCGATGGTCTTATCTTCAACTGTAAATTTCTTGAAATCCTGATGCACTATCTGTTTAGGTGTTTTACTTCCCATGTTTGAGCCTGCACGGAACATCTCCCTTGCAAAATCCTCCACATTTATCTGCGCGATAGATGCCAGTTCCTCACCTGCCTTTTTATCTATTTCAGTGCAGGTAGGTGATCTGTACATGAGTGTATCAGAAATTATTGCAGACAGCATAAGTGATGCTGTAGTCTTATCAACCTCAACTCCCGCTTCCTTATACATTGAATAGATTATTGTACAGGATGAACCAAGTGGTTGATTCCTGAAAAATACGGGATTAGCTGTTTCAATAGATGACCCAAGCCTGTGATGATCAATAATTTCAAGGATCTCAGCATTCTCAGCGCCATCTACAGTCTGACTCTTTTCGTTATGATCAACCAAAATCAGTTGTTTCTTCATGGCTCCAAGTAAATTACGGCGTGATATCATTCCCACAAAGTTATCTTCCTCGTCAAGAACAGGAAAATATCTGTGTCTTACCTGTGCCATAGTCTGCTGAATATCCTCGATAAAGTCATTGGTATGGAATGTAATAAGGTGCTCTTTTTTCATGATAGATCCCACAGGGGCACTCTCATTTATGAGCCTCGCTACTGTGAATGTGTCATAAGGAGTTGTTATTATCCTGCAGCCTCTCTCCTCTGCCAGCTTCTGAATCGTATTAGTAACCTTAGCTTCAATACAAACAACAATACATGCAGCCTTATTCTCAATCGCAACCAGCTGAGTTTCATATCTGTTACCGCAGATAACAATATCTCCGGGACAAATAATCTCTTCCATGATCTCAGGAGATGCAGTAGCAATAAGTACCTTTCCCGAAGTAATCTGCTCAGACATATCACCAACGAGCATCTTGCCATCAAGAGTATCAACTATATTGCCATAATATGTTTTTGTCTCAGACAGGATAGTAGCATCATGAACATCCATGCAGGTCTCCATGATATCATTTGTAGTAATAAGTCCTGTAAGCTTACCGTTTTGGGTAACGCACAAGGTAACTACATTCTCTTCCTTCATTCTCTCCCATGCACGCTTAAGAGAAATATGATCATCCTCTGCACGAAGATCTCTTATTTCCATATCGCATACCTGAGTCCTGACATCCTTCGTATATTTTGGAGGCTGAATTCCAAATCTGCCAAGTACAAACTGTGTTTCCTCGTTAAGATGTCCGCAACGTCTCGGCTCGCATACTGTCTCGCCGGCAATCTTATTTTTTAAGTTGGCATAACAAATTGCAGCACAGATGGAATCTGTATCCGGATTCTTATGCCCTATAACATATATTGGTCTCTTGCCCATATCATTCTCCTGATATAAATCACAAACATTTTTTCTAAATAAGTGTATATGTTATCACAATTAAAACTATAACAAAACCATTTTAACGCATTTAGCAAAAATATCCCACCAAAAACGATAACAGTAAAAAGACTCAAATTGTATTTATTGCTCGAACTGACTCTCGTAGAGCTTGCGATAAAAGCCATTTTCGTCAAGTAGTGACTTATGATTTCCCTGCTCTATTATATGGCCATCCTTCATAACAAGAATCCTGTCTGCCTCTTTTATGGTCGACAATCTGTGAGCTACTATAAAGCTTGTTCTGCCTTCCATCATTTTCCGGAAAGCTCTCTGGATCTTCATCTCTGTTCTTGTATCAATTGAACTTGTTGCCTCATCAAGAATAAGCATGGGAGGCACATCCAGCATAATTCTCGTAATGCACAAAAGCTGTTTTTGTCCCTGTGACAGCATTCCGCCATCCTCACCTATTACAGTTTCATAACCATCAGGGAGCTTTTTAATGAAGCTATGAGCATGAGATTTTTTTGCAGCCTCGATTATCTGTTCATCAGTAAAGCCGGCTCTACCCAAAGTGATATTCTCTTTTATGGTTCCCGCGCGAAGCCAGGTCTCCTGAAGCACCATGCCATAGTTACTTCTAAGATTTTGTCTTCTCCAATCTCTTATGTCATGTCCTTCAACACTGATCCGGCCCTTATCAACATCATAGAAACGCATCAGCAGATTGATGATTGTTGTCTTTCCGCTACCGGTAGGTCCGACTATGGCAATCCTTTGGCCTTCACTGACTGATAGGTTCAAATCCTTAATAAGTTCCTTATCCTTGTCATATGAAAAATCAACATCCCTGATCTCAACATTTCCATTTACTGAGGAAATAACGGGGGCATTATTGTTGTCAGGTGTTTCAGGTTTCTCATCAATAAAATCAAATACTCTTCTTGCACAGGCAAGAGCATTTTGAAGTTCTGTTACAACTCCCGATATCTCATTGAAGGGCTTTGTATACTGCGTGGCATAGCTCAAGAAAATCGTAAGCTCTCCGACGCTCATTTTGCCGCTTATACACTCAAATGCACCAAACAGAGCAACAAAGGCATATACCGTATTGTTTACAACTCTGGTGCTGGGATTTGTAAGTGATGAGAAAAATGTAGCTTTAAGACTTGTTGATGCAAGTCTGTCATTTATTTTGTCAAAAAGTTCCTGATTTTCATCCTCATGTCCAAAGGCTTTAACCACCTTAAGATTACCTATCATCTCGTCTATAAGTGCAGTCTGGTCTGCTCTTGATTCAGATTGCTGTTTAAAAAGCGTATAGGATTTTGTGGCTATAAATTTTGCAACAAAAAGCGATATGGGAGTAAGTATCACAACCATCGCAGCAATCTTCCACTGCAGATAGAACATGAAAACAAGCGTTCCAAGTATAGTGACAATCCCTGTAAATAGCTGGGTGAATCCCATAAGAAGTCCGTCAGCAAACTGGTCTACATCAGCGATTATCCTACTCACTACCTCGCCCTGTGGATGTGAATCAAGATATTCAAAAGGAAGTATCTGCAGCTTATCAAAAGCATCCTTCCTTACATCTCTCACAACGCCGAATGTGATCTTGTTATTAACTCCGTACATAAACCACTGGCAAAGTGCCGACACAAGCACTACTATGCCCATTCGGATAAGCAGTTTTTTTACAAGTTCAAAATCAACATTGCCTTTTCCAAAAATACAATCAACTACATTACCTGCTATAATTGGTGCATAAAGAGCCAGAATCGCGGAAACAACAGCAAAGCTGATTGACAAAAAAATAAGTATCCTGTAGGCCGAAGCATATTTTAAAACTCTTTTAAGCTCACTCATTTACAGCCTCCTTTCCAAACTGAGACTCAAAGATTTCTCTATAAGTCTCACTCTTTTCAAGAAGCTGTTCATGTGTACCTATTCCATCCACTTTACCATCATCAAGTACTATTATTTTATCGCAAAATCTTACAGAGGCTGCCCTCTGTGAAACAATAAAGGTAACAGGCTTATATGGGAGCTCTGATATTGCCTTCCTCAGATTTTTGTCTGTCATATTATCCAAAGCTGATGAGCTGTCATCCAGTATGAGAACCTCCGGTCTCTTAACAAGGGCTCTAGCGATTGTAAGTCGCTGCTTCTGACCACCTGAAAAATTGCGGCCTGATTGAGTTACCATTGCTGATAATTCGCCCTTCTTTTCCTTAACAACCTCTAAAGCCTGTGCTGTTTTTACAGCTTCCATAATCTCTTCATCAGAAGCATTTTTATTGCCCCACTTTAAATTATCACGAATAGTTCCCTTAAATAGAGCAGCCTTCTGTGGAACAATTCCGATTACATCTCTCAGGGATTCAGTTGTATACTCTCTGACATCCCTTCCCTTGAACATAACTGTTCCATGGGAGACATCATAAAATCTCGGAATCAGATTTATCAAAGTAGTTTTTCCGGAGCCGGTACCACCGATAATGCCGATAGCTTCACCTTTCTTTGCATAAAAAGATACACCTTCAAGTGAGTCCTCGCTATCACCGACATATCTCATACATACATTTTCAAAGGTTATCACGGCTTCATCTTCATCACATGTAGCCTTCCTTGCATCCAGCTTTCCGTCAATCATAGAGCTCTTTTCCTCCAGCATAAGCTGAAGTCTGTTGCCGCATGCAAAAGATCTTGTAATATTCATGATAAGATTTGCCAGTTTTACAAGCTCAACAAGTATCTGAGACATATAATTATAGAGGGCAACAACGGCTCCTGTTGTAAGAAGTCCCGTGTACACCTTGTCTGCACCTGTCTTCAACAGAATAATTATTGCAAAATTAAGTATAACGTAGGTTACAGGATTCATAAGGGCTGAAATCCTGCCAACATATTCCTGAAGTCCTGTAAGTTTCTCATTTCTGAAGTTAAAGTTTTCTGCCTCAGACTTTTCAAGGCCAAAGGCTCTTATCACTCTCACACCTGACAGGTTCTCCCTTGTAAGTCCAAGTACCTTGTCCAAAAGCTCCTGAATATTTTTGTATCTGGGTATCCCCCAAAGCATTATTCCAAATACCACAACCGATAAAACTGCTATAGTTACGACAAATATCAGTGCCTGATGAAAATCAATGGTAAATGCCATAATCATGGCACCAAATACAACAAAAGGAGATCTCAACAGTAATCTTAAAGTAAGATTAATTCCTTGCTGTACCTGGTTTATGTCACTTGTCATTCTGGTGATAAGTGTTGTTGTCCCCATCGTGTCAATCTGATCATATGATAAATTCTGGATATTTCTGAACAGGTCTTTTTTGACAGCAGCTGCAAAATAAGCTGAAGCCTTTGCAGCAAAATACTGCGCAGTCACAGCACAGGCATAGCCGATAATTGCAAGTAATATCAATACCATGCTCATTTTAATTACATAAGGCTTATCGCTGTTTTTTATTCCATTATCAATTATCGCTGCAACAACCAGTGGAACAATCAGTTCAAAAGTTGCTTCAAGCAATTTGAAAAGCGGTCCCAAGACCGCTTCCAAAGAATACATTTTTAAATATTTAAGTAGCTTTATCATGTGTAAATTCTAAGTCCTTTCGGATAATGATTTTTTAAAACACCACCGGCATATTTTGCCCATCCAAGACTGTAGCCGTATGCTGTCATAAGGTACCAACCCTTTGTCAGATCAGGAATTCTAAAGCTCATGCCTCCAATAAATTCCATGGCCTTCCGGGAGTTTTTCTCCTTATCATCGTTATCAGCGTCATCCACCAGTTCATAGCTGTAATTTACATCTTCTTTTGAAAGCGTGAGTGCAAGTGAATGAGAGGGCTCAAATCTGTTATTTTTCACAGTCCCAAGGTGAAGCCCCGGCCTCATGACAGTTATTCCTCCAATGCCCGGCATTCCTTCAGGTGCAAGATAGAGTTGGTCTCCCATCATAAAGGGTGTTCCCTTTAGTTTTTTACCCTTATCAGATAAAAATCCGTCTGCAAATTCAGAAAACAGCTTAAGCTCTGCTTTTCCTGCCTCTCGTATTCTGCCATTAATTCCATATAGCTTTGTGCCTTTGGTAATTTCTCCCTCTTTCTCAAATACCGCAAAAAAGTGGCCTTCACCCTTTACCTTATGAGGCCACAATCTGCCTGAGCAAATTTTTATATCATCTGAAATATATTGAGGGAGATTGTCAACAAATTCCTTATCCTCGATAAGATTCTCACAATTTAGCAAAACCTTTTTTAGGTTTTCTATATCACCGCTGACCATATCTTCAAACAGATCAACTTTAACCGGCTTAAGTCCCATAGACAAAAGCTTTGCAGCCTGGTACTCATCCTCTTCCGGAGCAAAGGTGCAGGTAGAATAAACAAGTCTGCCACCGGGCGCCAGCATCTTAACGGCATCCTTCAAAATATCTGTCTGCCTTTTAGAGCATAAGCTCACATTTTCAGTGCTCCAGTTTTCTATAGCCTCATCATTTTTCCTAAACATTCCCTCACCGGAGCAGGGGGCATCCACAAGTATCTTATCAAAATAGCCTTCAAATATTTCTGAAAGTTTTCCCGGCTCCATATTGGTTACAAGAGCATTGGCAACTGCACATCTCTCCATATTAAGAGAAAGTATCTGAGCTCTCTTTTTGTCAATTTCATTAGAAACAAGTATTCCTTCACCCTTCATATATGAAGCAATCTGAGTACTCTTGCCTCCCGGTGCTGCACACAGATCAAGTATTTTTTCACCCGGTGCCGGCGCAAGATAATGTACAGGTGACATGGCACTTGGCTCCTGAATATAATACGCTCCTGCTTCATGAAGCGGATGTTTTCCGGGGTATCCTTCTGTATATATATATCCGTAAGGCTCCCATTTTATATCAGTTGTAAACCTTGTTCCATCATCTGAAAGAACTGTCCTGGCATCTTTATTACCATCCGTGTTTCTCTTTAGAGAATTTATTCTAAGCGATGTGATTTTTTCATTTGAAAGTGAACTTATAAAATCATCATACTCATCCCCGAGAATTATTTTAATTCTATTTAAAAACTCGTTATCAAAGTTCATCTTTATGCTCTTTTAAATATTTTTTTATTCCTTTGAAGGTTTCAGGACTAATAATATGTTCTATCCTGCATGCGTCATTTTCCGCAATATCTTCACCTACTCCGGCTGTTAGCATAAGAAATTTAGTCAGATTCTTATGCCTGTCATATACGCTCTTAGCTTTCTTCAAGCCCTCTTCGGTAAGCTCAAGAGCTCCATCAGAGCTAACAGTTAAAAATCCGTCGTCCTTCAAAATACCAACCGCTCGTGATACGCTTGGTCTGGAAAAACCCAACTCGTTAGCAACATCTATCGACCTGACATAGCCTCTTTTCTTTTTTAAGAGGTATATTGTTTCAATATAATCTTCACCCGATTCCTGCATAACTCCTCCTTACTATAAAATAATAAGATTTTTTATCTCTTTATTTTGAATTTTATACTACTTAATTGATTATATATATTCTTTTGGCAAAGGTCTATAAATATTCTTAAAATACTAAAATATTAGTGAGTGTACACTGATCTCCCGTAAGTGCCAAAAGCACATTTTTATCTTCAGGAGGAATTATTGTTGTGCACTTGACTGATATCCCTGCATTTTTTGTAGACATGATAATCCGGTTTTTCTTTCTTCCAAACAAAACCTCACATTCAAACCCTTTTTTATTCTTTGCTTTCCAGTTATCCCATCCGCAAAATTCATCATCCTTATAAACTTCAAGTTCATTTTCCGCAATCTTCTCTTTGGTTGCATCCTCTCCGTCAATTCGTATACATGCATATTCCTTATAATTTACTCCATCCTGCTTTTCGTCATCAGCAGAAAACAACAAAATATAAGCACAATGCCAGATAAGATTTGCTGTAGGAAGACTTCTTGTGTAAAATCTAAGCTTCATTCCATCGTGTACCGGAATCGCCTTTGACGCAGAGGCTCTGTATCCGTTTATCTGCACATTAGGGATATCACCTTCCAGTTGATTTATATAGTTTTTCTCCTCTGCTATCCTGGGAATATAGTTATCATCAACTGTTTCGTCATTAACCTCCACTTTTACATTGAAGATTGTGCAATGTTCACCCGTGATGCCTATATATGCATACCGTACAGCATCCTGAAGCGCTACTATCACATCAACCTTCTTATCAGCATTTCTTATCCTGATCCGAACGTGATCCTTAACTCTTACAGCTTCTATCTCGCAGATCTGCGATGCAGCACCTGCATCAGTTATATCCGTTTTTATATTCCTGGCTGCCGTACTTATTGTTTTTCCGTCAAGCCAGATTTCAGCATATTCAAGATAATTAAGAATTCTGATATTTCTGTCATCCTTGTGAACGCAGCTATCAAACGAATCAAACAGAATAATCGAAGGCATTGATATTTTTTCATCAAAACCGGTATCTGATTTTATGTTAAAAGATATCTTGGTCATATGATCTGTTATATGAACGCCATCCGTAATATTATCCTTATACTCTTCGAAATGCATGCTTTTAATCTTAGTAAGATCATAATGATCAATACTATTACCGTCATCATCCTCCTCTCTCATAAGATAAGAGGTGTCTTTGTCAATCATATTAACCATGATTTCCGCATACTTCGGATCAAGACTGTTTCCTGAGTCTTTAAGTATTTCTTCTCTTACAGTACTTTGAGGGAGTGGCTCACGATAGCTCATGTTGGACGTAAGCTCATCATATCTGTCAGCAACAGCTATTACTCTTGCAATATCAGGTATTTCATCAGACACCAGTCCACTTGGATAGCCTTTTCCATCATATCTTTCATGATGAAATTTCGCGCCAATGCTCAAAAAAGGAAATTCAGATATTGTTGAAAGAATCTTGTCCCCTATTCGTGTATGTTCTTTCATTATCTCATCCTCTTCCTTGGAAAGCCCCATATCCTTTTGTACAACTTCATCTTTTATACCAATTTTGCCGACGTCATGGACCAAAGCAGCGTAATAGACATCATTACACTTTTTTTCATCCATACCGGATAATCGGGCTATTTCTTTGGCATATTCAGCAACCCTTACTGAATGATTACATGTATTATTATCTTTCGCATCTATAGCTTCTACAAGCGATGTCACAGTCTGTTCAAACAGGTTTTTCATACTCTGCTGTTCATTTTTCAGCTGATTAACAACTATCTCATTTGCCTGTGCCACACGCTCATTCATATCAATAAGTGCAAAAATATAAAGGCCGATGACCATCGCAACAGCGGCCATATCCATAAGCGAGATTCCATATGCAATCAGCTGAATAAGTGATGCTAAAAGGCTGACAGCATCAAACAGAATTACAGATGTTGCAATTATCTTTCTGAATCTCTTTCTGTACTTGAACATCACCACAAGCTGTAGCATCAGAACAAGATACGGAAAAACATAGCTCACAGTGTAAAACCTGGATCTATGATAAGCATTATTCTCATCAAATGTATAATACAAACCTGTAAATTGTGATAGCACAACAAGGCATATTGCAATCACAGAGAGTGCTTCTGCTATCCTCAATGCCGTGGGTGTATGATCCATGCTGCCTTCATCGGATATAACATCCCCAATGTACAAACTTACCGATAAAAGGACAACATTTATAAAAGTAAAAACAAGGAAATTACTGATTTTAACCGCCCAATATCCTTCTATCCCCGGGACTCCATGATAAATATATGCTATTCTGTCAGCAGTAAGCCATATTGCCGAGCTAATCTGCATCATAAGAAGCGCAATTTTTCTGCTTTTTGACATAGTCTTGGATATAGCAGTAAAAAGCGCAATTATGGCACAGATGCTGGACAACCCGATCATCATATCTACTTGATGGTTTCGAAGAAAATCAAACATCCCCTTCTCCTTGTTATCCTAATATTTCTTCCATTTCATCCCAGTTAAATACTTTGAGATTTTTTGTCAGAGCTGCCACCTTATCATGATCATCCTTCGAAAGCTTATAGCCCTTTAACTCTCCAAGAATCATTTCAACTCCGTCATAATCCATCTGCGGAATAAGTTCCTTTAGAGCTTCATAGGCATCTGACAGCTCAGCATCCGTTATTTCCGGTTTATTGTCATCAGCAGAGTTTTCTTCTTTCTTGATATCAGCAAGACTAAGAAGAAATGCTCTGTATTCAAATAGCATCTCATCCGTATGAGCCCCGATGTACTCCAGATTTTTCTTATTTCCCGCATCTTCAAGAAGCTGACAATCGTTAGAGAGCTTCATCGCTCCTATTATTCTTGCGGATGATTTAAGTGAATGAACCTTAACCGTATAAAGTCTGATATCGCCATCTTTATAAGCTTTTTCTATAGTTTCAGCATTAGACTCAATAGTGTCATAGAAAAGCTCTATGGAAGAAATATAGGCTAAGGCTCCTCCGGAATTCTTAACACCTTCCTCAACAGAGATTCCGTCGATATTATAGAGCCACTTCATATCCTCACTTATCTCGGTTTTCTCTACAACCGCATCTGTTACAGCTGGCTTCATAAGAATGTTTTCAGGTAAATGACTCATTATAGCGCGTTCAACCTGTACTGAATCTATAGGTTTTGACAGATAGCCGTTAAATCCCTTAGATTTATAGAAATCATCTCCGGCTGTACTATTAGCTGTAAGAGCATATACCGGTAAATCCGGATAATCCTCACGGATCTCAGCCAAGGTTTCTATCCCGTCCATTCCCGGCATCATATGGTCAAGCAGGACCACATTAAAGCTTCCTGTTTTAAGTTTCTCAAGGCATTCTTCGCCGCTCTGAGCTGTGGTAACAAATACCTTTGTAGGCTTCAATAATCCCTTAATAACGGCAAGGTTCATAGGATTGTCATCCACAACAAGTATATCTGCATCTGGTGCTATAAACTGCGGGACATATGGTCCTATCGCCGCATTGTCATCCTCCTCTGTAAATCTTCCTATAGGTGTTTTGTCTATTACTTTTTGCGAAAGTGTAAATATAAATTCACTTCCCTCACCATAAACACTCTCACACCAAAGATTACCATTCATAAGCTCAGCAAACTGACGTGATATATCAAGACCAAGTCCTGTTCCCTGAATAGCACTATTCTTTTCCTCATCAAGTCTTTCATATGCTGTGAACAGCTTATCAAGATCCTCTGTTTTAACTCCTATACCTGTATCTTTTACAGATATTCTAAGTGCACAGGAAAGATCATTTAAGTTTTCTATTGTAGCTTTAAGTGTAAAACCTCCCTCATCAGTATACTTAACAGCATTGGTCAGCAGATTAAGGATTATTTGTTTTATTTTTACATCATCACCATATAGTCTCTGTGGGATATTCCGGTCAATTTCAACATCAAAGTAGAGATTTTTTGCATCGCTTCTAACCCTTATCATAGTTATAACGGCACGGAGCATGTCTTTAACATCATATTCCTGCTCTACCAGATGCATTTTACCTGATTCAATTTTTGATATATCAAGAACATCATTTATAAGACCAAGAAGAGATTCAGTCGCATACTTGATATCGGCCGCATAGTTTATGATAGACAAAAAATACCCCTTGGGAACTCCTGTTGCATTCTCACGCAGGATCATCTCATCCATTCCAAGGATAGTGTTTATAGGTGTCCTTATCTCATGCGACATGTTTGCCAAAAAGCGCGATTTCGCCATATTGGCTCGTTCAGCTTCATCCCTTGCATCCTGAATTTCAATATATTGTTTTCTGATGATAGTCCCCTTCATCACACGCCATACTATAAGCCCAGATAGCGCAATAAGAATGGCCACAACTATAGCTCTAAAAAAGCTAAGCTCCGCCAATCTGGGTTCTTTTCGAATGTTATATTGAGAATCAGACAAAACACTGCCATTAACTCTGTTCAGTACCTGGATATGAAGAGTGTAATCTCCGTAATTTAGTCCTGTGTATTCCAGCGCGGTAAGTTTATCCTTCTGAGCGGTTATTCCTTCGTCTCCCGCATCATCAAGGTAGACATGCACAGTCGGATTTGAGAACGTATAATCAAGAATCGAAGCAAGGATACTTAGACGATTACAGTTTGCAGGAATGACATATGTTCCGGTTTCGTCAGGTAAAACAGATTCACCATCACATAATACTGCAGCCGGACAGGTCTTTATATCAGGCATCTCATCAATAAAAGCTCCCACGTCAACCTTGCATACACCGGTCTGCCCTGCTATATACAGTTTTTTATCATCAAAACAGCTTCGTCCATTTGCAATAGGAATGCTTGTGAGTCCGTTGGAAAGCGTAAACAACCGGTATTCTTTAATATTATCATTCAAAAAGTCTTTCTTACTGACTACGTACAATCCCTGTGCAGACGTAATCTGGAGATTACCTATTGAATCGTTGAATACTTCGTAGTTGTTATTATCAGGAAAAGTAGTAACATTTTTTAATACTCCATCCTTCATGTACATGATGGAATTGGAAGTCGTAATGTAGTAAATGTCTTCCTCTTCATCCTTCTTAATTCTTTTAATAACATCACTTGTCAGATTGCTGTCAGTATCCGTATCAATTTTTGATATGGATTCCCCATCGATCACATATATGCCATCGCCGTCTGATCCCGCATATATCTTCCCATCATCTCCTTCGCAGAGCGTAATGATCACACCATTCTTCATGCCCTGCTCCTGGCCGATAGTTTTAACAACTTTACCGTCCTTTATGTAAGCTATCCCACCATTGGTTGCTGCAACAACAGTTCCATCACTAAGCTCATAGGTACATCTAATCTCATTATCAGGCATTCCGGCCTTGGTTGTGAAATCTGTAATTGTGCCATCACTGCCGGCACAAACAAGTCCCCTGATATCCGAAAAGGTTGAAATCCACAAATTACCCTTACTGTCTTCCATCAGGCAGCGAACCCGGCTTTGTCCTATGTGGTAAACTATGTCATTCCTCATACTTATCTGATTTGCGCCGATAAGTAAGAGGCCATTATCTGTACCTATATATAAGCCGCCTTTGTGAATACACAATGCATTTATCAGCTGATCCGGAATTTTGCATGCTTTTGTATAGTTAAGGAAATTATTGAATACGAGTTTTATTGCACCATATTTAGAAGACGCAACCCATAGATTCCCCTGATAATCAGAAGTCATCATCTCCATACCTGTAATATCAGAGAGATTATCCAGTACTGTCAGATGATTTTTTTCATCCAGATAGCCCAATTTTGACTCAGAAGAAATCAAAACTCTGTCAAAATTGTAGGACATCCAGTGAATATTTTTGATTGGTGCAACTACTATTTTTTTCATATCAATGGCACCCTCACCAAAATTGCCATAATATAAATAATTCTGGTCTGTGCCGTAGTAAATCTTCCCGGTTTCCTTAGGATCTACAAGAATAGTTGTTATTTTCCCTGTTCCGAGCTCTTTACTGGTAAATAATCTTGAAATACCGTTTTCTCCAAGCAGGAAAACACACCCATCCTTGGTATGTCCGTATATATGCCCTTCGGAATCCGCTTCAAGCTTAAGAATTCTCTGTCCATTTATTCTGCTGTCATCAATGTTGTGATATCTGAATTTTTTATCGAGATAGCCTAGTCCATCAGTTGAGCCGATATAAATATTGCCATTACTATCCTCTGCAAACGCCCTGATGGAGGAAGACTTTAAGCCATCATCCTTCGTAAAATGAATATAGGTGTATCCATCTATAACAACAACGCCGTTGTCATCAGTTCCTACCCATATTCTTCCTTTACTATCCTCAAAAAATACTCTTGCCCCAGTAAAGCCAAGTGAAACAGGGAGTTTATCAAAGTTTTTGCCGTCATATTTTACAACACCGCTGTTCCCACCAATCCATACATATCCGTCACTCGAGCCAAATACACAATAAGCTTCAGATGAGGGCAATCCATTTGATACATCATACAGAACAGCCATATATCTTGCGCCTGATATCTGATCAGTTGCAGCATAACCTCCACCCAGGGATGTGAAGCTCTCATGCCTCGAAAAATCAATATTCTCAGCTGCATAGGCATAGAAAGGACAGCTGCCAAAAGTAGCAGCCAGAAATATGGTCAATATAGATTTTTTAACCCATCTCCACATCCTCATAATATGTCTAAGGCTCCTGGAATTTTCCAAAAATCTTTTTCACCTTTGCTTCGGCTTCAGTAAATACTTCAACGCATTTTGGATCAAATTTGGTTCCTGCATCATTTTTAAGTAATTCCATTGCGCGCTCTATCGAAATCGGCTCCATGTCGTCATAAGAAGTGGTAAGATCCTCAAAATGATCGATTACCGCCATTATTCTCGCTGAAAGAGGTATAACCTCTCCATGCAATCCCTCAGGATATCCGAGTCCGTCCCATCTCTCATGATGATAGGTAGCCATATTCCTCGCTTCCTTGAGGTAATTTTCACCCTCCACAGTACTAATAGCATTTTCAAGTATTTTCCTTCCTGCTTCAGTATGTCCTTTAAGTATTTCAGCCTCTTCATCTGTAAGCTTTCCTCGCTTTTTCAGAATTGCCTCAGGAATGTTTATCTTTCCAATATCATATAAAGGCGCAGATGTTTCTACGTCATACATATACTTATCACTTAGCTTTTCAGCATAATATCCTCTACGCTTAAGCTCATTTAACATCATTCGTACATAAGCATTAACTCTTTGATAATGTGTCTTGGAATCAAGGCCACGTCCGGCCATAATATCAGCAATAGTAATGATCAGACCTGACTGCATTTTCTTGTTTGAATTTGTCAACGACAATGCATTTCTCATCTGTTCTGTCGTCAGAGTGGTCATATTGCAAAGCGCTCTGTATAGTTTTTCAATTTCATCATTTGTTCTTATATCAAGCTTTTGTAACTTTTTAACGTTTTTCTCAAGCTGGTCCTGATCATCCATGGATTTCATGATAGAGTCCATGGACTTCTCCAGGCTTCCTATAGGATATACGAAATTATAAGCAGTGAAATAAAAACCAAATGCTAAAACAAGGATGAAAAAACCTGAAAAAATCAGAATAATTTTAACTAAATAATCTCTTACATAATTTACATAGTTCTCTATATAAATATCCGCTCCAACATAGTATGTAGTCGTATTACCGTCCTCATCGTAAAGCGGCTCATATGCGGTTACGAAATTGCCATATACGCTATCAACATTTATTACGCCTATTTTTTCGCCTTTAAGAAGTTTATCCTTGTACTTTAGGAATGCACCATCATATTCTTCTCTTTCTCCTACATATCCCTCTTGTTGAAAATTTTCGTCCGTATCAAAAACAGCATAACATGCATCCTCTGTAATTTTATAAATGTATAAATATGCGAGATCAGGAAAAGATTTTTTTATCTTGAGCAAAAAATCATTTATGCGGTTGTATTCCTCATCATTATATTTTCTTACCTCTTCATTATCCTCCAAATACTTAGAAAAATTAGAAGTATTTATCGAATTAACGACAAAATCAGTAGTGTCCAGAACAAGGTTTTTACCTTCTTCAAGGGATGTATTGTAGATAATCCTGATATTCAAAATGCTGTATGTAATAGTTAAAACAAATGTAATGGAAATAAGCATCCCTGTGATTTTGATGCGGAAAGAATTATTTACATTTTTATTAAATGAATTGATTGTGGCTGATTCACTTTTCGAAAGAGGATTCTGTTTCCAGCTGCTATTCCAGATCCCATCTTTTAAATACTTGGGAACAGCATTATAAACAGCAAGCGCTATGATGACTGAAATGCCTTTGTCGATAAAGTTTATAACCAGGATCAAAAAGAAAGCAAAGACATAGTATAAAGTATTTTCGCCATCAGCCATAAGCCGTGCTGTATCCGCAACATATTCAAATTGAGGTTTACCGAGAAGCAGTATTTGAAAAACAACACCTAAGAATCCTGCAATCAGTGTTATTTCAAGAATAAACCAGGCAATATTTGTTTTTTTCTTATAGCGTTCGTTCTTAGAAAAGCTGGCAGAAATAAGTGCGATAATAACGCTTATAACGGTATAATAAACTGAGTCAGCGGAATTAATGCTACATATAAGGTTTGTGGCTACAGCAGTAATAATACCAGGAAAATATCCACCAACGAGCGCTATCAAAATAGTCCCCATGGTATCAAGATACAGAGGTATATTAAATGCTTTAGCTAAATAAGAACATGTAACATTAACTGATGAGCATATAATTATACATATAAAAGTATAAACTTTATATTTATCAACTTTTTTCATAGTTCATCCATACATCCGAAATGAAATCATAACTAGTAACATTATCATCTATATTCCGTTTATTTTCCATTAAAACAATTAAAAATTTGTATAAATATATAAAAAAACCGACATACAGCAAATATGTATGTCGGTTTAATTTTTCATTTTGTAGAAAATTACTTAGCGTAATCAGTTGCTCTACTCTCACGAATGATATTAACTTTGATCTGTCCGGGATATTCCATCTCGTTCTCAATCTTCTTGGCAATGTCTCTTGCCATCAATACCATATCGGAGTCGCTAACCTGTTCAGGAACAACCATTACTCTGACTTCTCTTCCGGCCTGAATAGCAAAAGAATGATCAACGCCCTTGAAGCTATTAGTGATCTCTTCAAGCTCCTTCAATCTGCTGGTATAAGTCTCAAGTGTCTCTCTTCTGGCACCCGGTCTTGCTGCGGAAATAGTATCTGCAGCCTGTACTATAACAGCTATGAGTGACTGAGGTTCTACATCACCATGATGGGCCTCAACTGCATTGATGACTGTCGGAGTTTCTTTATACTTCTTACATATATCAACACCAAGTGAAATATGTGAGCCTTCCATTTCATGATCGACAGCTTTACCGATATCATGTAAAAGACCTGCTCTCTTAGCTATGCGAACATCAAGTTCAAGTTCTGAAGCCATAAGCCCACAAAGCTGTGAAACTTCAACGGAATGTTTAAGTGCATTCTGTCCATAACTTGTACGGAAACGCATACGGCCAAGAAGTTTGATAATTTCAGGATGAAGTCCATGAACACCTGCTTCAAGTGCAGCGTTCTCACCTTCCTCCTTAATCTTATTGGCAACTTCCTTCTGAGCCTTTTCAACCATCTCTTCGATTCTGGCAGGATGGATACGGCCATCAACTATCAACTTCTCTAAAGCTATACGGGCTACTTCTCTTCTGATAGGATCAAAACCTGAAATAACAACTGCCTCCGGTGTATCATCAATTATCAAATCAACACCTGTCATTGTCTCAAGAGTTCTGATGTTTCTACCTTCACGTCCGATGATTCTACCCTTCATCTCATCATTGGGAAGCTGAACTACAGAAATTGTAGTTTCTGAAACATGATCTGCAGCACATCTCTGAATAGCATTTACAACTATCTCCTTGGCACGCTTATCTGCTTCTTCCTTAGCCTCTGCTTCCATGTTTTTGATCATGACAGCTGATTCATGCTTGACGTCATCTTCAACAATCTTCAAAAGATACTCTTTTGCCTGCTCGGAGGTTAAGCCTGAGATTTTCTCAAGTTCCTGTCTCCTTTGCTCATCAAGCCTTGCAACCTCTTGCGTTTTTTTGTTCAATGCATCTTCACGAGCATTTAAACCGGCCTCTTTCTTCTCAATTGCTTCTGATCTCTTTTCGACGTTCTCTTCTTTCTGCTGAACTCTGCGTTCTGAACGTTGAACCTCAGCTCTCCTATCCCTCACTTCTTTTTCAAGTTCGTTTCTTGCCTTCAGTGATTCTTCTTTTACTTCCAGGAGTTTTTCGCGCTTCGATTCATCGGCAGCTCTTACAGCATCGTCGATGATTTTTCTTGCCCTTTCCTCAGCTGTACCGATCTTCCCCTCATTCTCAGCATCAATTTTCTTTTGACGTGAGCTCATAACGAATACGGTTGCTGGTATCGAAACGACAAGAGTTGCTGCTATTGCTATTATAACTGGTAGCATACAGGAGCACCTCCTTATTTAATTTTCATTGTACGATATTTTGTATAAAATGATATAAAATATCTCTATTTCATACAATATAACAACATATTCAGTTTACGCTCAGATGCCGCTTGTGTCAAGAGACATCGCTCTGTTGATGACACTATTGCCAAAGCCTTTTCGATATAAAAAAGCCATTATTTTCTGCTTTTCCTCATAGCTCATGTTGTCTTTATCATAATGCTTTTTCTTAAGAAGGTTTATACATAGTGAAAGCTCGGGATCCTGTTCATTATCTTCATACGCGCTGCTCATAAGATTATCTATCAGCTCTGAATCAATTCCCTTTTGTAAAAGATCCTGTCTTATCCTATTTTTGCTCCTAAGCTCCTGATGATAACGTATATATTCGTCTGCATATCTCTCATCATCCAGGTACCTGTAGGATTTAAGATATTCCACCGTATCGTTTATAACAGCCTCAGTGTAGCACCCCTCTTTCATCTTTTCCCTGAGTTTATACTCGGTATAGTCTCTTTTTTGAAGAAGGTTCATGGCCCTTTTTTTTGCTCTCTTCGGAATAACCTCATTAGCGATTTCATCAAAAACAGGCGAAGAAATCTCCTCGCCTGTCCTTAATTTATAATCTCTAATCTCACCTCTGTACAGGATAAAAGCGAATTCACCGTCAATATATATTTTGGATCTCTTATTGTCGAACGGTACTATATCCGTAACAGTCATGATATTTAAGCCTCTTCGGTTTTTGATGCTTTTGATTTCTTAGCTGTAGCAGGAGCTGCCTCTTCCTGAACATCACTATCGCCCTGAAGGCCGTAGTGAGCGCGAACTTTAGCAGCGATTTCATTAAGGATATCAGGATGCTCTTCAAGATATGTCTTGGCATTCTCACGACCCTGACCGATCTTGTCACTTCCGTACTGGTACCATGCGCCACTCTTATTAACGATATCAACTGCAGCTGCAAGATCAAGTACATCTCCTGTGTAAGAAATACCCTTGCCGTACATGATATCAAACTCAGCTTCCTTAAACGGAGGAGCAATCTTATTCTTTACGATCTTAACTCTTGTTCTGTTACCTATGGACTCACCACTCTGTTTAAGAGTCTCTATTCTTCTGACATCCATACGTACTGAAGAATAGAATTTAAGGGCACGTCCACCGGTTGTGGTCTCAGGATTGCCAAACATAACGCCAACCTTCTCACGAAGCTGGTTAATGAAGATTACAGTACAATTAGACTTGCTGATAACTGCTGTAAGCTTTCTGAGAGCCTGAGACATAAGTCTTGCCTGTAAGCCCACATGTGAATCGCCCATATCACCATCAATTTCAGCCTTGGGTACAAGAGCTGCGACAGAGTCAACTACAACAATATCTATAGCGCCGGAGCGAACCATTGTCTCACAAATCTCAAGAGCCTGTTCACCTGAATCAGGCTGTGAAATATATAGATTATCGACATCAACTCCTATATTCTTAGCATATACCGGATCAAGAGCATGCTCAGCATCAATAAAACCTGCAATTCCGCCTCTCTTCTGGACTTCAGCGATCATATGAAGTGTAACAGTAGTCTTACCACTTGACTCGGGACCATAAATCTCAACTATTCTTCCCTTAGGAATTCCTCCAAGGCCAAGTGCTATATCAAGACTAAGTGAACCTGTAGGTGTAGTTTCAACACTCATCTGTGCTGCAGGATCTCCAAGCTTCATAACCGCACCCTTACCAAACTGCTTCTCAATCTGACCGAGTGCTGCTTCTAATGCTTTCTGCTTATCTTCTCTTTCCATACTATTTCTCTCTCCTTTTCTTTACAGAACAAGCGTTCTGTGATAATAATAAAACAAATGTTCGTTTGTGTCAATAAAAAAATCCCGATTTACAAAAAATAAAAAAAGGAAAAATCTGGCGATACGCCGGAAATAAGACCTTCGTATATTACACATTACCGGCTGAAAAGTCAAGTCTTTCAATCTCAGAATAGTCTTAGAACAGAATACTACGTAAAAATCATACTGAAAATGCAAGAAGCGCTAGCTTGGAAATAATCAGTTCTCTGATTATCATACCTGCATTTTCTTTTTCTTGCAGAGAAAATGCAGAAAGCTGATTCATGGTATACACTTTCTCCTGATAATGATCTTCAGACCCCTTTCTCAACTGACTTACTCTTACCTTGGCCTTGAGCTGTTTGTAGACACGCCACTCAGGATCCTCCTGTGTCAGATGATAAAGATGACTTTCCAGGGTTGTGGATTCGTCTATATTTCTAACAATATATCTCTCCACAATAGTCTTAAACTTAAAAGGCGCCATCTCATCAGCCAGAATCTCATTATAGCTGAGTCGTGCTCCAAGGTAATACCTTGAAACATCCTGCATTGTGTACTTAAAATCGTCTTCATTTACAATGTTATACAAGCGCCTGTCCCCTTACGTTTCGCTCTGAAGATATATTATCAGATCAGGTGTCCTATAAATATACCTCATTATATTACTGTTTGGATTGTTTCCCACAACAATTATCTAAATAAATATCTTTTCTCAAATTATCATTTTTTCTCAGGTTTATAATCCAAGTCTTCAATCTGATTGCCGCAGGCTTTTATTGCTTCGAGAATTTTTTCTTTATCCCATCCGGTCTCCTCGGCGAGTTCTTCAACAGTACAGCTGCGTCTAAGTTCATCAGCAAGTTCCTTTGCCTTATCAGCCACCTCCTGAACAAGCTGAACAGCCTTCTGCACTCTTGCGGTTTCAGCAGCGTCATCCTCAATCAGATTTTCCATGGCATCCATAACACGCTGAGCAAGATAAGCATCACATTCCTTATGATTCTCCAGAGAAGAGAGCTCAGAAACCGCCTTCATAAGGGCTATATTTCCTTCGCCGATAAGGTCCTCAATCAAAACACCCTGCTCCGCATACAATTTTGCCACATCTGTAACCATGGAAAGACTGAGTTCTACAAGTCTCTTCTGAGCGTCTGCTTCTCCTGCCATGGCCGAGATGGCAATAGCTTCCTTTTCTCCGTCTGAAACAGGCTGTAAAAGGCTGATCTCTTCAAGGTAGTTTTCCAGATAACCTGCCTCCTCTTTAGAGAGATACTCCGAAGAATCAATAGCTTCTCCGATTCCGATATTATGCTTTTTCAAATAATCATATATAAGTTCATACTGGGAATCACTAAGTTCAAGATCATCAAAGGTATCTCTTATCTCTTCCTCAGCCACAGTACCGCCCTGCCTTCTGGCATGCTTGGTAAGATCCCCCAATCGTTTTGCAAATTCCTGTTCTTTATTTTCAAGATTGGACATATATTTCTCCTAGATAAATGTTTTTACACTTAAAATCAATTATTTGACATGTGTATGCGTAAAAAGATGCTCCTGGCAATATTCATAATTCCCATTGCATTTTGAGCAGAATCTGAACTCCAATGTAGGGTCATCCTCTTCCGATCTTCCGCAAACCGCACATTTGTGTTTAGTTATTCCGCGAGGAGTTATCCTTACAGACTTTTTAAAATCATTTCTTCTCTTAACCTCCTTCGGGCGAAGATGCATAAGTTTTCCGCCTGAAAACCAGAAAATGGCAAATGTAAGAAGAGAGGCCGTAATTGCAAAGAACAAATAAATGTTTCCGCTGATAGCAGCTGAAATTGCTTCAAAGGCAAGCCATACCCCATAAACAATGCCAAGCCATTTCATCTTAAGCGGAATAATAAACATAAAGAGTACGACATTGTCAGGAAATGTAGCAGCAAATGCAAGCAAAATAGACATATTGATATAATATGTACTAAAAACATGTGAAACAATCTGCATAGCTGCCGTTATTTCCACGCTGCTGTAGCTGCTTCCGAATTTTATTAGCAGATAACCATATGACAAAAAGGACGCGACTATCATTAGAAGAAGACCTGTAAAGATATAGCAGTTATACTTGTATTCTCCCCAGACTCTCTCCATAGTTGTTCCAATCGAATAATAAAAGTACAGCATTATCAGCACAAAGAATAGATTGCTCTCTGTAGGAGGGATAAGTATCCATGTGATCAGTCTCCATACCTGTCCTCTCAGTATTGCAGCCGGATTGAGCGTTAAATATTCAAGTATCCCCGAACCAACCGGAGCAAATGTAAAAATGTATCCTATAATGTAGCAGATAATAAGAACTATTGTCAGATTTTTAATGGCATACTTGCCAAACTTTTTTTCAAAATTACTCATACGTCTCCTATATAAAAACTTAAATTTATTTTTCAGTTTCTTGCAACTTTAGTTTTTTTCTATTTTTTTCAAACATTCCATAAGAGTTTATCACATTTTATGCCCTTTTGCATCGGTATTTGTATAATTGATTTTTGAACATGCTTAGATTATAATGTAGCGTAATGCGCACATTTTTTGTGCATATAAATAAGTAAAAACTGTTAGATTTTTTAGAGGTTAGATTTTTATGATTTCAAAGGATTACACACTGGGTATTGATATCGGCTCTACTACTGTCAAGATCGCACTTATGGATGCTGACAGAAATATAGTATTTTCAGACTACAGACGACACTTTGCCAATATTCAGGAGACTTTGCTTTCTCTCCTTCAGGATGCAGCAAAGATTAGCGGTAATGTCACTTTGCACCCTGTTATTACCGGGTCAGGCGGACTTACGCTTGCTAGTCATCTTGACGTACCGTTCGTGCAGGAGGTCATTGCTGTTTCCACAGCTTTAAAAGCACTCGCACCTAAGACAGACGTTGCTATAGAACTTGGTGGTGAAGATGCCAAGATAATATATTTTGAAGGCGGCAATGTTGAGCAGCGAATGAACGGTATCTGTGCCGGTGGTACAGGATCCTTTATAGACCAGATGGCATCTCTTCTGCAAACCGATGCCTCAGGTCTTAACGAATATGCCAAAGATTATCAGTCACTTTATACCATAGCTGCTCGTTGTGGTGTATTTGCAAAATCCGATATACAGCCACTTATAAATGAAGGTGCTACAAAGGAAGACCTTGCCGCATCCATTTTCCAGGCAGTTGTCAATCAGACTATAAGTGGGCTTGCCTGTGGTAAGCCAATCAGAGGACACATCGCATTCCTTGGTGGCCCTCTCCACTTCTTATCCGAGCTTAAGCAGGCATTTATCCGCACTCTTAAGCTTGACGATGAGCATATTATCGATGCAGATAACTCTCATCTTTTTGCCGCAATGGGTTCTGCCATGAACGCAAAAGAGGATTGCCATTATTCAATGGTAGAAATGATCGGTAAACTCAATCATAAGATTGTTATGGCAGCCGAGGTTTCAAGACTTGATCCCTTATTTGACTCTGAGGATGAGTATAATGAATTCCTTAACCGTCAGAATAACTATCGTGTTAAGACTGCAAAGCTCGATAATTATAAGGGCAATGCTTTCCTGGGTATAGATGCAGGTTCAACCACAACAAAGTGTGCTCTTGTATCTGAAGACGGCGATCTTTTATATTCATTTTATTCCAGTAACAACGGAAGTCCTCTTAAAACTGCTATCAGCTCAATACAGGAGATTTATAAGCTTATGCCCGAGGGTGTAACTATTGCCCGCTCCTGCTCAACAGGTTATGGCGAAGCACTTCTTAAGTCTGCCCTTATGCTTGATGATGGTGAAGTAGAGACTATCGCTCATTACAATGCCGCAGCATTTTTTGATCCTGAGGTTGATTGCATTCTGGATATCGGCGGCCAGGATATGAAATGCATTCATATAAAAAATGATACAGTCGACAGCGTTCAGCTTAACGAAGCCTGCTCCTCAGGCTGTGGAAGCTTTATAGAGACTTTTGCAAAATCACTTAATTACAGTGTTCAGGACTTTGCAAAGATAGCTCTTTTTGCTGAAGCTCCCATCGACCTTAGAACACGTTGTACTGTATTTATGAATTCCCGTGTAAAGCAGGCTCAGAAGGAAGGCGCTTCTGTAGCTGACATATCCGCAGGACTTGCATATTCAGTTATTAAAAATGCTTTGTTTAAGGTTATCAAAGTCTCTGACGCCAAGGAGCTTGGTGATCACATCGTAGTTCAGGGTGGAACCTTCTATAATGATGCCGTACTTAAGGCATTTGAAAAAATCTCCGGTGCTCAGGTTACAAGACCTGATATCGCCGGAATCATGGGTGCTTTCGGTGCTGCTCTTATCGCGCGCAACCGTTTCCATGAGAAATCAAACTATAAGACCACAATGCTCACTATTGATCAGATCAATAATCTCGAGTATTCAACAAGTATGACTACCTGCCAGGGTTGTACTAACCATTGTCGTCTTACCATCAATAAATTTACCGGAGGACGTCAACACATATCCGGTAACAGATGTGAGCGCGGTATTGGGAAAGTAAAAAATGCTGCAGGAATTCCTAATCTTTTTGACTATAAATATAAGAGAATTTTTGACTATAAACCATTAACTGAAGTGGAAGCAAAGCGTGGAACCGTAGGTATCCCCAGAGTTCTTAATTTTTATGAGAACTACCCTTTCTGGTTTACCTTTTTCACAAAGCTTGGATACCGTGTAATTCTTTCACCAAGATCAACACATCAGATTTATGAGCTTGGTATAGAATCAATTCCCAGTGAATCTGAATGTTATCCTGCTAAGCTTTCACACGGACATATAGAATGGCTTATCAGAAATAATGTAGATTTCATCTTCTATCCCGGACTGTTCTATGAGCGCGACGAGGTTGAAGGAGCTACAAACCACTACAATTGTCCTATAGTTACTTCTTATTCTGAAAACATCAAGAATAACGTGGAAGCTATAACAGAGGGCAAGGTTAAATTCCGCAACCCCTTCATGTCATTTTCAAGCCTCAAGACAGCTACGGATGCACTTGTAAAAGAGTTTTCGGAAATACCCGCAAAGGAAATAGTAGAAGCTGCAAAATGCGGATGGGATGAGATGGAAAATGCCCGTGATGACATTCGTAAAAAGGGTGAAGAGACTCTTCGCTGGATGAAGGAAAATAACAAACACGGCATCGTCGTTGCAGGTCGTCCCTATCACGTGGATCCAGAGATTAACCATGGTATCCCGGATATGATATGTTCTTACGGAGTTGCTGTACTTACCGAGGATTCAGTATCGCATCTTGGTACACCTGAGAGGCCGCTTATAGTGTCAGATCAGTGGATGTACCATTCACGTCTCTACGCTGCAGCAAGTTTTGTTCGCACCAGAGATGATCTTGATCTCATCCAGCTCAATTCATTTGGATGCGGTCTTGATGCTGTAACAACAGATCAGGTAAATGATATCCTTTCAGGTTCAGATAAGATTTACACCTGCCTTAAGATAGATGAGGTAAACAATCTTGGTAGCGCAAGGATACGTGTGCGCTCTCTTCTTGCTGCAATCCGTGTTCGTATGCAAAAAGGGCAAAAGGATCGAACCATCGGCTCTACAGCTATTAACAGAAGACTTTTCACAGAGGACATGCGCAAGGATTACACTATCCTCGTTCCTCAGATGTCACCGATTCACTTTGATATATTAGAACCGGCACTTTCTGCTTGCGGCTACAATATCGTGGTAATGCAGAATGATAATAAGCACGCAATTGATATGGGATTAAAATATGTTAATAATGACGCCTGCTATCCTTCGCTCTGGGTTGTCGGTCAGATAATGGATGAGCTTCATTCAGGAAAATATGACCTCAATAAGACAGCTGTTCTCATGAGTCAGACTGGTGGCGGATGCCGTGCAACAAACTATGTCGGTTTCATCAGACGAGCACTTAGAAAAGCCGGTATGGAGCAGGTACCTGTAGTATCCGTAAACCTAAGCAAGCTTGAGCATAATCCCGGTTTTCATCTGAACTTCGAGATGCTTGAGAGAGCTGCATATGCTGCCGTATTCGGAGATGTCTTTATGAGATGCGTTTATCGCATGAGACCTTACGAAAAAGTACAGGGTTCTGTAAACGCTGTTCATGAAAAGTGGAAAAAGAAGTGCATCGAATTTGTATCCGCTAAGCATCTTAGCTTTACAAAGTTCCAGCACATGTGTAAAGAAATTGTTGAAGACTTTGATAAAATTGAGATTACTGATGAAATAAAACCCAGGGTTGGTGTGGTAGGAGAAATTCTTGTTAAGTTCGCTCCCGCTGCAAACAACCATCTGGTAGAACTTCTTGAAGCTGAAGGTGCAGAAGCTGTTGTTCCCGATCTTTTAGATTTCATGCTCTACTGCTTCTATAATCAGGTATATAAAGCTGATCATCTTGGTACAAGTAAAAAGACCAAGGCCTTTTGCAAGACCGGAATCTGGGCACTCGAAAAGCTTCGCGGCGGCGCTGCTAAGGCATTTGAGAAGAGTGTGCATTTTGATGCACCAACAAGCATTTATAAACTTGTTAAGTATGCAGAACCTATAGTATCAATCGGTAACCAGACAGGTGAAGGATGGTTTCTGACAGGTGAGATGGTTGAGCTTATTAAGGAAGGTGCTTCAAATATTGTCTGCACTCAGCCTTTCGGATGTCTTCCTAACCACGTAGTAGGAAAAGGTGTTATCAAGCAGATGAGAAAGCTCTACCCCGGATGCAATATCGTGGCTATAGATTACGATCCAGGAGCAAGTGAAGTTAATCAGCTTAACAGAATAAAACTAATGCTCTCTACTGCACATAAAAAAGCTCACGACGAAGAAACTTCAATTGCAAATAAAGCTATATCATAATGAATTTTATAATTCTTGCAGAAAATGCTTAGCAATTTCCAGTAAGATAAAGAAGCTTGCAGCCCGTAAAAATACGGTTTCTGCAAGCTTTTTTATCTGATAAACATAAATGTTGTTCTGCGGAAAGCAGAGCCTATTCTAACAAGCCCTGAATAAATAAGGCCTATACTATATATGTATACTGCTGTATTCTGCCATCTTACAAAAAGTATACATATAACTGCCAGCGTCACGTTTACTATCCCATGTGTAAGCTTTAATCTCCATGCCTGTCCTCTGTATACTCTTGCTTCATTTGCACGTAGAATTTCAACAAGACCGGAAAATCCATTTAACGCTGCAAGATAAAGGAGAATATATATCTTAGGTACATTGGAAATCGAAGTAGTTAAAACTCCAAAGTTTATGAGTATAATTCCTCTGTAAAGAATGCCTTTTCCATCTACCATATATCTGGCCATGGTGAAATAGTAAAAAAGCTGTCTGATTCCTGATATGATAAAACCTATACCAAGAACCAAAATGATCACCTCATATGCATGACTCCGATATATTAAAAGTAAAGTCGCAGTAATGATTGTGGCTATTCCATAAAGAATAGAACTAATCCGTTGTCCCCTGCTCATTTTCTAATCCCTCTTCTGCCGTAAAAAATAGCTTTTTGCTCATCAGCACCTTTGAAAATCCTGCCAACATGTTCTTAGATTGATAAATCTCATTGGTCACCATACCCTTCTGAGCTATTGCACCTATGAAAAATTTCCCAAGAAATGTTTTATTTTTCCTTTTTAAAGAGGTTCTTGCATATTCATATCTGTATTTATCTACATCAAAATCCTCTATTATTTCTCCAGACAATTCTTCGCCAAACTGTTTCCAGTCTTCTGAAGCATTAAGCTGCCGTTTCCTTATAATTCCTCTTATTCTTTCCTCATAAGGGGCAATTATGTCATATGCATATGTATCCTTCTCGAATTTGTCGATATCCCCTCTTATGTACTTCATAGCATAAATCATCTGCGCAAAAGCTTTATAATAATCACTTTGATTATCCTTAAAAATCTGTTTATATTCATACCATGCAGGAAGATACTTATATTTTGCGAAGCTGTAATCCGGAAAATGTCCGGCTCTGCCATGTCCGAGATTCATAACCGAGTTTTCCTGACTCTGGTAGAGGCTGTTTGTATAAATGCCATTGGCAATATCGTCCGGTGTTGATGGCTTATGGACAAAAGTAACACGCTGCTCTATATCTCTGCCTGCACCAGGAATCACTTCAAAGAATTCACGATTTGTATTGTTTATCACAAGTGAAGGAGTTCCTGCAAAATACATATGCGCCCAGGTATCTGCAAGCACATGCATGGCGATTCCAACAGCCTGAAGACTCTTATCCTTCGCAAGTTCAACTGTCTTTACAAGAAGATCACCGTTTGGTTTACATATCAACCTGTACTTATTCAGGTATGCTTTGGAGCATCCTTTTTTTTCAGCATAAAGATCATACGGAAGGAAATGAAATGAAGCCCATATTCTTGTTATATCCTGAAGACCGATTATATCAGTCCTTGTATCCATCATTTCCAACTGCAGCTGCGTTGTAGCAGCGATATCAGGTGCTTTTATTCTTGAAAGATAAGTCTTTGAGCAGCAGTCCACAAATTGAGCGCAATAACATATGGTCAGGCATTCCTTATGAGAATAACCTGCCAGATATGCAGCACAATATGTAGCATAGTAGTGAAAGTCTTCCTGCATATTAACTCTGCTCCTTTTTAACAGTTATACGAGCCATGTGCATAGAATATAATATATCCGCCAAAATAAACAACAATGTCAAATCTGCCATTAGCTCTGCAATCTCTCGAAATTCAAATCCTGCAATATTATTAAGATCAGAAACAACAAACACCCAGTATATCACAGCAAGTACTACAGTCCAAAATACAAACCGCTTATTCTTTCTGTTTCCTCTTCCGTATCGGATGGCACATAACCCTACATAGCTGTTCAATATAAGAATCATTATGCAAACTGAAATAATTACAACAATAGTACCCTGCAAATATATATCCGAATATTCCGGAGCAACATCTCTAATAGAGTCTTGAACAAAGCCCGAGTCAAGTATAATAGTAATAAAAGTCTTTATGACGGTCCAAATTCCAAATGCAATTACGCCTTTTCCACCTGCCTCGATATTACTGTTATATCGCCTGATTTTTGCTATTGTTTCCTCAGTCATGCCTGCTCCTGTCAAAAAAGAGTGTTTCTTTATCACCCATACATATCTCAAGGGCTGCCAATAATGTGGCAGCCCTTGGCTTAAGCATAAATAAGTTATTTATTTGGCTTTTTCATTTAATTTATCTATATCGTCCTGCAATCGCTCCATGGCAAACTCATTCGATCGAAGTGCAAGATGAGTCTTAAGCGATCTGTTATGGACCTCATTTCTCTTCTTAAAGTAATCAAGAAGATTTTCATCATCAATCTTGAGATATCCATCTGCAATAGCACCCGGAAGCACAAACTTTTTAACAACATCGGAAAATTCTACTTCAATGTATTTTCCATCCTGCTTCACAATGGTTCCTGCTCCAAATTTTTCATGTGAGATTTTTAAATTGATAGCATCTTTATCTCCAAGACCTGAAGCCTCAGCATCAAGTGCCTCAATCTCTTTCTTCAAGTTCTCATGTTCAACCTTAAGCTCTTCCATTCGCTTAGCATTTTCTTCAAGAAGCTCTTTTGTTCTCTTTGTTCTGGTTTTTGTAGTGGTTTTTACCTCAGTTCCTTCCTCTTCAAGATCTAAACCCATTGCATACCCCTTTTCCGCAGATATATCTATCTGCTAGTTCCTCTATCATCGATATATTACATTTTATCGTATTTTTTATCGTTTGCGGAGGTTCTTACCTATTTTTTATAAATCTTTTATATAAAGTTCTAAATATTTACCATCAGTATTTGGTAATGTCAGTTAGCGGAACCAAACCTATTTTCCTAAAAGCTATTGAATTGATAATCCCCGCAAAAGCAAAACAGCTAAATGCAGCAACTACCCAGGCTATTGGGAATACATCAAGTACATAACTAAAGCCATTAGTCTGCATCATTTTAACACTAAGCATCGATATCGGTATGCCGATCGCAATACCAAGTAAAACACCTGTAGTCGTAGTAACTACAACTTCCCCTGCAAGAAAACCTATTACCTGACTATTAGAGAACCCATTTACACGCATTGTGAGAAGTTCTCTCATTCTCCTTAGAACCAATATATTGCTAAGATTAAGAAGTATCATAAATGAAAGGATAAACGAAAAAGCAAGCACAAGATAGACAACTATATCAAACAGATCAAGCATGGTCTTGTTCTTTTCCTTAATACTGTCAGCTTTTGAGACATCATCTACTACAGCAAGCCCTGAAAGACTCTCATATAGTGCTTCCGTATCCTCTCCTGCCTTAATAAAATAACAGTTATCCTCAGTATCCTGATCAAAAATCTTCTCATAATAATCTCTGGACATAAATGCGCATTTTCCAAAATATTGAAGAAAATTTCCCTTAACCTCCACTTTTTCAATTTGCAGTTCATCAGTTACCATATTTATGGAAGTCCCCACTATTAGCCCATCTTTCTCTGCCATCTCCTCAGTCACGATTATGCCTTCCTCGGGCAATGTAAGATCTTTTCCATCCCTTGTAATAATATTCAGGAATTCCTTTATCATTGTTTCATCATCTACCAGGTAAACTTCAGTAAGTGATTCCTTGTTATCAGTTTTCAGAACTGCGCCAAGCTTATATACGGGATAGTACTTATATTTCCTTATCTTTCTTAATACTTCGTCTCTTTCCTCATTTGTCACATCCTGCTTCAAAACAACTTTTATATCATAGCTCCATAGCTCATTTATCTGTTTATTGAGTGATTTGTCAAAAGCTTTCTTCAGGGTTATTCCAAGCCCTATAAGCATGCAGCAGGATAGTACTATTACTACTGTAATAATAACTCTTCCCATATCTGTGTAAAAATTGCTGATGATCATTTTTACATAAATACTGTTACTTTCTCTTTTTGCCGCTTTTGAACGCCCCTTGTTACGTGGTTCATTTCCACTTAAAAGTCCTGTTGCACTACAGGAAATAAATTTTTCACAAGACCATATGACAACTAAGGTTGTAAGGAATACCACTATCACGAAAGTAGCAATTACCGGAACAGGATTAGCTGTATGCTTTAGTTCATCAAAAATGAACATATCTCTCATTGTGTTCAAAATAAGAGCTTCAAGTGCAAGTCCACCCACTACCCCCAGTACTGCTCCAAAGGCTGCCGCTGACACTCCAAATATAATATATTTTTTTCTTATCTCACTTTTATGAGCACCAAAGGCCTTCAGTACACCTATTTGCTTTTTCTGTTCCTCTACAATAATAGCAATTGTAAAAAAGCAGACTATAACAGTTATGCCTCCAAAAATCGGCATAAATACAAACATGAATTTCGTAAGTACATCCACATTTGATTTAAGTTCAATAAAGTTCAGATTAGCTTCCCTCATCTGAACAAGCCACTCTCCATCAGAGTTCTTTGCTTCTTCAATCTCTTTCTTTACATCTGTCAGCTTATCATAAGCTTCCCTTTTGCCATCCTCGTATTCTGTTCTGGCTTTTCTAAGCTCATCCTCACCCTTTTTCTTTTCTTCTTCAAACTCTGTTTTGCCCTCAGAGAGTTCTTCTTCCGCATCTGAAAGCTTTTTTAGTGCTTTTTCCTTTTCAGCCTTGAAGGTTCTTTTAGCTTTCGCTATTTCTTCAGCGCCTTCCTTTTTCTTCTCCTCAAATTCTTTTTCTTTGTCCGCCAGAAGCTGCCTTGCTTCAGGCTCCTTTTTTTCAAGCTCTGCCTGGCCTTCCGCCAACTCCTTTTTGCCCTGTTCCAATGAAAACCACCCCTGATCAAGAAGTCTCCTTCCTTCAGCAAGTTCATCAGCTCCGCTTCTTAGCTGCTCCTCTCCTTCCGTTAGTTTATCCTCAGCACCTTTTAATTGCTCATACATGCCTTTCAGATCAGTTTCACCCTCTCCAAGGTTCATGCTCTTCAGCATTTGCTCCTTCATTTCATCAGGAAGTTTGTCAATTATCTCAATCACTTTGCCAAAGCGCTTTATGATGCTGTATCCTTTTGCAGCTCTTAGTTCATTGATAATTTCAGGAGGAATAGTACTATCGCCTGCAATTTGAGAGGCAAGCTCCAAAGAACTTATAGCTGCGTCAAGATTTGAATCACTAAGATATGTTTCCATACGATATATACCGCTGTCATATTCATCCCAGCCTTTATTTAATTCTTCTCTTCCTGCTTCGAGCTTTTTAACACCTTCTTCATACTCTTTTTCTTTTTCATTCAGGGTCTTTTCAGCATTATCAAGCTCCAAAAAACCGGAAAAAAGCTTATATTTTGCATCATTAAGTTCATCTTCCAACTGCTTTTTAGCATCTGCAAGCTGCTTTTCTCCATCAGCTATTTTAGTATTGTATTCATCTTCTCCTTCTCTGATTTTCCGTTCACCATCTGCCAGCTCTTTCTGAGCTTTTTCTTTAGCTTCGGCAAGTTCTTTTTCGCCATCCTCAAGTTGTTTTTTTGCATCACCTATTTTTTCATTAAATTCATTTGTGGCATCATCAAGTTTTTTCTTACCATCAGCCAGTTCATCATTTACTTTCTTTTCCGCCTTTAAGTATTCATCATCGAGCTCTTTATCAAACTCTTTTTTTCTTGAAACAGACAGTACCTCGACATCGTTGTTCAGCTCTTTTTTCACTATATCTGCGCTGTCAAAGTATTCCTTCTGCATTGTATTAAAGTTATCCGGAATATCTCCATCAACAAAGATATTTGTGTAATCAAAAGCCAGATCATCTGTATCAAAGCTTGAATACGGTAGAATGCAGAAGCCATCCCTGTTTGTTCCAAAATAATCAGGGTGCTCGGCTATCCCTGTGACAGTATATCTTTTTTCCCAAAGAGCTTCTTCAAACCTTGCTCCTGTTAGTTCTAAGTTTATGGTATCCCCTACAAAAACTCCAAGATAATCCGAAACCTCCGGACTTATAGCACATTCGTTTTTCTTAACAGGGAGGCTTCCTGATTTAACATAAGGAACACTTATTTTCTCTGTTAATGATATAACCTTTAAACTGCAGCTTTTTTCATTATGAGAGGCTTTTCCGGGAAGGTTCAAAACACCCTCTGCATCCTTTACAGTCTCATTTGCTTTTACGATATCTACATCCTTGGCCTTGATTCCAATACCTGATGCTATATCTGCATCTTTGAAATTGTGCTCCTTAAAATATTCATCTCCGATTTGTTTTAATGAATACATGGGAAAACAAATGCCCAGAATAATACCGGCACTTATGACTACAATCGTGACAATAGAAAGCCACGAGATAATTCTCTTTTTGATATTGCGTAGAGCATCCTTTGCCCAGGATTCTTTCATACTCCCCGGCTCCCCTCATGTCAAAGCACTTCTACCATACCAAATCTGCCGCATGAAGCGGCCATGAGTTAGTTCTAATACTTGTTATTTTTCCATTTTTAACATGTACAACTCTGTTTGCCATCTTGGCAATTTCAACATTATGAGTTACCATCACAACTGTAGTAAGACCTTCTTCAATAATGCTTTCAATCAGTTGTAATACTTCCTGTCCGGTTGTAAAATCAAGAGCCGCCGTTGGTTCATCTGCCAGAATAATTCTCGGATTTTTTACTATAGCTCTTGCAATTGATACTCTTTGCTGTTGCCCTCCACTCATCATGGAAGGGTAGTTATTTGCTCTGTCAGTTAGTCCTACCATATCCAGAGCCAGCTTGGAATCCCTTGGATTTTTGCATATTTCGGCGATTATTTTTACATTCTCCAAAGCAGTCAGGTTCGGCATAAGATTATAGGCCTGAAAAATAAAACCTATATCATCTCTTCTAAACTGAATAAGCTCTTTTCGAGTAGGATGTGAAAAATCCTTCCCATCCATATGTATCTCTCCATCTGTTGGAGAATCCATCCCACCAATGATGTTCAAAAGAGTGGACTTTCCGCAGCCACTCTCACCAAGAATAACCAAAAATTCTTTTTCATATATATCCAGGTCAATGCCTTTAAGAATATGAATGACCTGATTTCCCACGATGTAATCCTTTTTAATTCCACGAAGTGTCATTACAGCCTTTTTATTTATGACAGGCGAATAAGATACTCCCTTTTCTTCAATTATCATCGCGCACAAGCCTGAGAATGAACTTACAATTGCAATTTCATCCTTCGTAAACTCTTCGGGCAGGGTTCTGTTAAGTAACTCTACACAACCAACAACCTGCTGTTTTAATACCATGGGATAATAAAGTGCATTCTGAGTAAGTAAGCCTGTGACTTCATCCTTCCCGCCGGGGAAACGACTATCATTAAAGCCATCTTTTACTAATACTTTATCACCGTTTTCGCATACCTCACCGACTATTCCTTTCCCATAAGGGATAGAAAAGCCGGTCACCTTTATATCATCCGTAGAAATAATGCTATTTATGGTTCGTGATTGATGGTCCATCAGCCACATAATACCTGAGTTTGCATGAACCGCGTCCACCAAGGCCTCAAATGCCTCAGTAAGAGCACTCTCTATCTGCTCTTCGTCCAGCATTTGCATAATATTCAACAATACCTTGATCATGTTGCCCTTATATGCCATACAATACTCCATTTAAAGTAAAACTAAAGCTCAAAATAATTATAGCAAAACAATTTTGCGTAGTGTTACAATCACTATTTTGTTAATTATTTTTTTATTCTTTTATAATTTTTACAAAAAACGAATATTATATATGGTAGTAGTTTTACAGTCAGGTTTCACTTGTAAGGATATTTCTTGCCTTATTTTTTCTGTCATCGTCAAGTATCTGTCCCCATTTATATGGAGTAGCCTGATATACATAGTAATCAAGCCAATTGGAATATAAATTATTGCAGTGCGATCTCCAGGTCAGCTTAGGGGTGTTATCAGGATCATCATCAGGATAATAGTTCTCCGGAACATGTATAGGTAAATCCTTGCTAAGGTCTCTGATATACTCATTGTGAAGAGTAAGCCTGTCATATTCGGCATGTCCCATCACAAAAATGTTCTTGCCGTCACGTGACATACATAAGAAAACTCCGGCCACTATTGACTCAGCAAGAACAACGAGATCCTTACATGCATGAATCTCGGCAGCAGGCGATTCCGTGTGTCTTGAGTGAGGCATCAGGAATATATCATCGAAGCCTCGAACAAGCGGAACTTTACGATTTTCAACTCTATGCTCAAATAATCCAAACAATTTTTCTGCCAAGGGTCTCTTCTGAATTCCATAGTGGTAATACAAGCCCGCCTGAGCGCCCCAACAGATATGGAAGGTTGAAGTTACATTTGTCTTGGACCATTCAAATATCTGACACAGTTCATCCCAATAATCAACCTGCTCAAACTCCATCTGTTCAACAGGAGCACCTGTTATTATCAGTCCGTCGTATGTATTCTCCTTAAGCTCATCAAAGGTATGATAAAACCTGTTCAGATGGTTTGGAGACGTATTTAAGGATTTATGACTGCTCACTCTCATAAATGAAACATCTATCTGAAGAGGTGTATTTGAAAGCGAACGCAAAAGCTGTAATTCTGTATCTTCCTTAAGAGGCATCAGATTAAGAATACAAATATTCAAAGAACGAATATCCTGATGCATAGCCCTGTTCTCATCAACAACAAAAATATTTTCTTTTTCAAGTATCTCCCTTACAGGAAGATCATTCATAATCTTTATTGGCATTTCAAGTCCTCCTCGCCCCTTTTATAAGTCATTTTATTGACGCCTTGATCATACCCGGAGTCTGTTATCTAAAAGTAATTATTTTATCAGTTCCAAAAATTCATTTTCATTTATAATCTTAATGCCCAAATCCTGTGCCTTTGTAAGCTTGCTACCTGCTGCTTCTCCGGCAAGAACCATTGTAGTCTTTTTGGATACGCTTCCTGCAGCTTTACCGCCGTTTTTGGTAATGAGTTCCTCAGCCTCTTTTCTTCCAAGGGTAGGTAACGTACCTGTGACAACAATAGTCATTCCTTCAAGCTTATTTGAAGCACCCTCATCAGGAACAACCGTCATATTAACCCCTGCAGACTGCATCCTGAGGATAAGTTCTTTGTTCTCCTCGCTGTGGAAAAAGTCATAAAGATCATTAGCTGTAGTTTCGCCTATATCCGGCATAGATAAAAAGCCGTCCACGGAAACATTAAATAGCTCAGTAATATCATCTACATGCTTCATTATTTCTCTTGCAGTAGCCTTTCCGACATTCCTTATGGCAAGGCCTGTTAGAAGCATCACCGGATTATTATCTTTCGATTTTTCTATTTCACCGAGAAGCTTGTCGGTATTCTTTTCTTTACCGATAATTCCTTTTTCAATCATCTCATCGCGATGTTTTTCAAGGTCATATATATCCGCATAGCTTTTAAGATAGCCGTCCTTTACAAGAGCCTCAATAAGTGTATCGCCAAGCCCCATAATATTCATGGCATCCCTTGAAGTAAAATAGGCAATTGTTCTTGTAACCTGTGCCGGGCATGTAGGATTGACGCATCTGATATCAGCCGTATCCTCTTCCCTTACAAGCTTATGTCCGCATACAGGACAGTTCCCAGGTGCTGTATATACCTGCTCAGGTTCTTCCACACATCCGTTTAGCTTAGGGATAATCTCACCTGACTTAAATAGCTTATAGGCACCACCTATGCCGATTTTCATATCACGAATGTAATCCTGATTGTGAAGAGTAGCTCTTGAGACTGATGTACCACAAAGTCTTGCCGGTTTACCTGTCTCCCTGTCATGGAAGCTTCCTGTAAATGTCAGTTTGCCTGTCCTTCCTACATCTACAATTATTTCATCCATTACCACAACTTTTTCTTCTGGTGAATACTTATATGCTATGTGCCCGCTTGAATACTTGCTTCCCGCGGGAAAATCGTCTCTCCACATGGTGTGATCAACTTTAACAACCGCGCCATCCAGATCAAAAGTTAGTTCAAATCTGTCATCACCAATCGTATCAATCGCATTAAGAACATCTTCTGCAGATTTACAGCACATATGCTTAACTACAGGTATTCCAAGACTTTCCAGCGTATCAAGTGCATTACAATGACTCTGCATAAGCTCTGCAGGTCCGTCCTGTACATTAAATACAAACATTCTAAGGCCGCGCTCTTTAGTAACTGCACTGTCCAGCTGTCTTAAAGTTCCCGCTGCAAGGTTTCTGGGATTTGCTGCAAGCTTTTTCCCAAGTTTTTCCTGTTGTTCATTGAACCTGTCAAAATCCTCATGAGACATGTATACCTCGCCTCGAAGTTCCAAGTAATCAGCGTCATATTTTATTTCCTTTTTTACGTCAGGAATAACAAGTGCATTTACGGTAACGTCTTCTCCAATTCTGCCATCTCCTCTTGTCTCTGCAAGTGAAAGCTTCATATATCCCGGTTTATCGGGATTTTTTTCATAACGAAGTGTCATACTGAGTCCGTCAATCTTATACTCCACTGAAAATTCAGCATCAGGGTGCTTGTCATGAACCTTATTTATCCAGGCAGTAACAGCATCCTTCTCAAATACATCCTCTATGGAAAGCATGGGAACATTGTGTGTGACCTTGACCCCTGCTTCTCTCTTAGCTGTTCCGCCAATTATCTGGCTTGGTGAGTCCTTAGTTATAAGCTCGGGATACTCACTCTCCATTTGCTTTAATTGCTGCATTAACTGATCATATTCAAAATCAGATATTTCAGGTGCATCCTGATTATAATAAAGTTCCATATGATAACGGATCTTATCAGCCAGTTCATTGTACTTTGCTATTATTTCACTTGTTGCCATTTTTTCTCCCCTGTAAATCATTTAATCCGGCTTCCTTATAAAGCTCTTGTAACTCGCGGCCTTCAATTTTCCTATGCTCAGAATAGTTAAGGCCCTTAAGTTCAATATTCATGATTCTTATTCTTTTAAGCTTTAAGACCTCATATCCAAAAGCCTTACACATTCGCCTTATCTGCCGGTTAAGCCCCTGCGTCAGCACTATCTTGAAGCACTTGTCATTTATCCTTGTCAATTTACAAGGCCTTGTTGTCTTTTGCAATTCTTCAAGATAAACGCCCTTTTCCATACCACTTATAAAGCTATCATTGATCTTATGGTCAACCTCTACAACATATTCCTTTTCATGGCCGTTCCTTGCCTTCATCATGGCTTGTATCAGATCCCCGTCATTGGTTAGGATCATCAGCCCTTCCGAATCTTTATCCAGTCGTCCCGCGTAAGTAACACGGCCATCGAAATTAAGGTCTTCAATAATAGTTCTCTCAGCGTGTTCATCCCGCTCAGTGCAAACTACTCCTACAGGCTTATTATACGCAAGAACCACCTTGTCAAAGGTAAGCGATATCCTTTTTTCATCCAATAAAACCTCATCGGAATCGGTAACCTTCGTTCCTGTTAATGCGATTGACCCATTTACCTTTATTCTGCCATCTTCTATTATCTTATCCGCTTCTCTTCTTGAGCAGACTCCACACATGGCGATATATTTATTTAGTCTTATTTCTCCATTATCCGGCACTGTGAAAACCTCATATTATAAAACGGAACGCCCTTCAAATGAAGTCGTCCCGTTAAAACCACTATAAATCGCAGACAATTATTATCAGTAAAGGCTTTATAAATTGCAAAGTGTCTCTATTGCATTATCCTTTAAAACTGTATCAAAACTCTCATCCATATGACAAATTATATTTTCCTTTGTGGTGACAAATTTGCCAAACTCGTAGCATATTGAAAATATCGCTGCAAATGTCCTTGCATCTTCATCCTTCCTGTCAAATACCATATAATACACATTATCGGAAGGGTTCCTGTAAAGCGTACTTCCCATGCTTATCTTACCGGGAATCTGCTTACAAAGCGAAATAACAGTCCTAATATCCTTTATCTCAAATACAAAAGTTTTGAATCCTATCTGTTCAAGTTCATTCCTTGATTTTTCCGGATTATTATTGGGATCATTTTCAATCTTAGTACGTCTGACTGCACCCTTTTTCTGAACAGGAATATTGTCAGCATCTTTTTTATCGCTTGAAGCCTTCTCAACCATGTTTTTAACAGAATTTGTAAAATCCTTAAGGCTCTGCAGATACTCACTCAGTTTGGGAATACGGTCTTCCTCAGGTACATCTCCAAGCTCCTCAAGAAAGTTCTTAGGGAATCTGAGACCGGCCTTCTCAGTAAGGTTCTTAAGCATATCAGCAAAAGCTCCATCAGCATTCTCAGAAAGTGTAAGTGAAATTGAGTGATCAGGAAGAACAGTTATCTGCATGGGTGTAAAAGCACCCTGAGGCTTATAATCAACCTCCTCAACGGCCCTCTCCATTACATCGTGAAGGAAATCCATAGCTTCCTTACTCTTATCAAAGAGATCCTCAAGCTTTAATCCCTGCTCATCCATATCATCTTCAGTAATTATGCAATTAACAGTATCCTTATTAACTCTTGTAAATTTCATAAAAAACTCCGTGCTATCGCTTAATCCGACAACATTCATGAATCATGACAAAACATATAGTGCATTATACCACAACAAAACTAGAATCGGTACTGCTATATTTATGTTTGAACCGGTCAAGAGTCTGTAATAAATCAGCAGATTCTTGGCAGTCCCTCGCCGTAAAGAGGGCCGATAAGTCTCTCTCCACCAATAGCAGTATGAAGCAATACACCATTATTATCGGCTTTTTTTATCTCTCCGATAATAGCTGCGTTTTCTCCGTATTTTGAAGCTTTTATTATTGATAAAGCTTCCTGTGCATCTTTTCCGGAAACAACGCAGATCATTTTTCCTTCATTCCCCATATATACAGGGTCAAGTCCCAGCATCTTGCAAAAATCCCTGACTTCACAGCTAACAGGTAATTTGTCCTGGTAAATATGTATCTCACAATCAGATGCACCTGAAAACTCATGCAGAACAGTTCCAAGGCCTCCTCTTGTGACATCTCTCATTGCGTGAACATCTATGTGATTGTCTATAAGCCCTTTTACCATCTCTGTAAGAGGAGCATTGTCTGACAGAATATTGTTTGTAATATTCATTCTGCCTGATAAAATCGCTGCATGATGGTCACCAAGGTTACCTGAAACAATAAGTACATCTCCGTCCTTACATCCTGCCGGTGATAATGCTATCCCATCAGGCATAAATCCTACGCCGGAAGTATTGATCATAATACCGCCAAAATCTCCACGTTTTTCAACAACCTTTGTGTCACCCGTAACTACAGTGACACCTGCTTCTTTTGCAGTATTAGCCATGGACTCAATAATTTTATCAAGGTCATCAAGGTCCATTCCTTCTTCAAGAATGCAGCCGCATGTAATATATTTGGGCTGAGCGCCGCTCATAAGCAGATCATTGACTGTTCCGCAAACAGAAAGTCTTCCGATATCGCCACCAGGGAAAAAGTAAGGTGTTACAACAAAGCTGTCTGTGGTAACAGCAAGTCTGTTATGCCCCGGAACAACCGCAGAATCTTCCATTCTGTCCAGATATTCATTCTTAAAATGTTTTGCAAATATATTTTCAATAAGCTCAGAGGTGGATGCTCCACCACTTCCGTGTGCCATAGTTACTTTCATTATTATCTCTTCCTTCTTCCGGATATAAAATAGTTATAGCAGCTTCCTTCGGTAGACACCATGCATGCTCCATGGGCATCCTCAGGTGTGCATTTTTTTCCAAATAAAGGACATTCATCAGGCGATATCTCACCTGTCAGAACTCTCGAACAGCTACACCCCGGAGGCATATGATCCTCATCAAGGCCATAACTTCCGGCATCATACTCTGAGTACTCTTTTTTAAGTCTCATTCCGGAGCCCTCTATGGTTCCCATCCCTCTCCAGGAAGCATCACATGGCTCAAAGAATCTGTTAACTGCTTTTCTGGCTTCTTCATTTCCTTTTTCACTTACAGCACTCCTATAAAAATTCTTTATTCCGGCTTTACCCTTCATTTTTACAAGAGCATATATAGCTGTAAGGAGCCCTGCTCCTTCAAATCCTGCTACAGCAAAAGGAAGTCCTGTTTCTTCGGACAATTCCTTAAAAAGATCTGATCCCGTGATTACGGAAACATGTCCCGGAGCTATAAATCCATCAATATTATCCGTATTTTTACATACCCATCTTATAACCTCAGGCATTGTTTTTAGTGATGTCAAAAGTTTAAGATTATGAACACCTGCCTTAATTGCATTTTCAAGAACCATGGCATATACCGGAGTCGTAGTCTCAAATCCTATTGCCGCAAATACATAATTCCTGTCAGGATTGCTCTGGGCCATTTTTATCGCATCCATAGGTGAATAAAGCATCTCCACCTTGCCACCGTTGGCTCTTGCATCAGCAAGACTCATTTTTGATCCTTTAACTCTGATAAGATCACCAAAGGTAAGCACTGTGGTATTCTCCGTAAGAGAAAGTTCCGTCAGCTTATCTATAACCGCCGTCACCGTAACACAAACAGGGCAGCCCGGGCCTGAAATCAGGTGAATTTTAGGCGAGAGCAGATTGGGAATTCCATTTTCGGATATTGCCGCAGTATGTGTGCCGCAGACTTCCATGAATCGAAGGTCCTCTCCGTCATAATTTTTCAATTGTTCCTTTATAAACTCTAACTTATCCATAAATCGTCTTACAGGTCCTCAATTTCACGAAACATCTCTTCAATCTCATCAGCCTCTGCATCACTCATGGTCTGTATGATGCAACCTGCATGAACAAGTACTCTGTCTCCAAGCTTGATCTTCACAAGACCTGCCTCTGCTTCAACCGTGTTTCCTGAGAAATCCACAGTTGCTTTTGTACCATTTATCTTAGTTACGCGTCCGGGTAATGCTACGCACATATCAAAAATCCTTTCATAATAAAACAGCAATGCCCACCACTTCAATTTACATTAAAAATGGCATTTATATACTTCTAACTATTTTCTATCATTAAATTCGCCAGGTATACCTGACCTGCACTTATTCCTCCATCATTTGTTGGTAAAATGCGGTTATAGTATACCACAAAACCTTCTTCTTTAAGCATTTTATCACACAGATAAAGCAATAATCTGTTGGCAAACACACCGCCTGACAGACAAATATCAGATATTTTATGCCTGCTTCTGATATTTATAGCTATTCTTTTTACAGCTTCTGCTATAGCTTTATGAAATGAATAAGCCAGAAGTTCTCTGCTTTCCTCATCTCGTAAAGAAAGCAATTCCTTAAGCATATCAGTAACATCCATAACATTATCTTCATCACTGATCTTAATAGGTAAAATTATAGCATCGTTGTCTGAAAAAACATTCATATCTGAATATTTTTCGGCAGCATTCTGCAATCTCACCGCACATTCTCCTTCATAGGAGTTATATGAACATATTCCCAAAATGCAGCTTACTGCATCAAATAGTCTTCCCATTCCGGAATTTGGGTATGCATTTATATTATTAGCAAGTGCTGCCCTTATCAATGTTAGCTCTGAGTCATCCATAATTCCCCGGGGAATTTCAAGACCTGAATCAAGTAAATAGCATACAGCAGAAATCGCTGCATTTTTCATTCCTTCATCCTGCCCTACAATTCTAATAGGCTTTAAATGTCCTTCGCGTAAGAAATTCACTTCATTGCAGACAAGGAATTCACTTCCCCAGATTGTTTTATCAGTGCCATAGCCCGTGCCGTCAAAGGCTACGCCTATGCAGTTCTTCAAGCCATGTTCCGCCATCACAGAGCCTATATGCGCATGATGATGCTGGATAGTTATCAGTCTCGTTTTAACAGTTTCAGCGGCTTTATATGCAGAATCTGCCAGCTCTGTTGTATGGTATCCCGGATGTTTATCGCAGATAATTAGTTTGCTCTTTGCTTCCAGATTATCCACTCTGAAAATTTCACAAAATTCCTTAAGCTCATTTTTTTGAAGCTTTACTGTTTTGTAGTCTTCCATATCCCCGAGGAACTGGCTTGTAATAATTCTGTCTCCATAGCCTATGGAAAAAGTATTTTTAAGATCTGCTCCGTATGCTTCAAATAATATACCATCATACAATGTATTATTCAGGAAAAGCGGAAGGGGAACATATCCTCTTGCTCTTCTTATAAATCTTGGTTCATCATTCCCTTCAGAGTCTTTATACATTTGGATAACAGAATCATCCAGAGGTCTCAATATGTCCCTCTTATACCATATAACGCCATCGATTTTATCTGAAAATCTGTCTCTAAAAATGTCATCAGCAATAATCATGGGTTCTCCTGATATATTGCCGCTTGTTACAATAAGTGGTCCTGTTTTCTCAGTAAGAAGCACATGCAATCCGCTTGAAGGTAAAAAGGCACCTATCTGACCTGAATTCCCACAAACGTTTTCAGAAAAATCACAGTTCTTCTTATCCAGTAAAACAATAGGTTTTGCAGAAGATAAAAGAAACTCTTCTTCTTTTTCTGATACCTTGCATAGTCTTTTTATTTCAGACACTGAGCTGAACATAACAGCAAAGGGTTTCTGTTCTCTTCCCTTTATCTCTCTTAGTTTCTTAACAGCTTCATAGTTGTAAGGATCCGCAGCAAGTTGATAACCACCTATGCCCTTTATTCCTATTATTCCGCCATTTTGGATTATTCGTGCTGCTTTATCAATAATTACTGTATCCGATAGATCATGGCCTTCACTTATTGCTGTATCTGATAAATCCTTGCCTTCACTATCAAATGCATCAAAAATCAGCTGAGGCCCACAGCTATGACAGGATATGGTTTGTGCATGACGCCGCCTGCCCTTTTGATACTCATTGTTACACTCAGGGCACAAACAATAGACGTCCATCGTGGTCGTCTTTCTGTCATAGGGAAGTTTTCTTAAAATGCTGAATCTTGGGCCACAGGAGGCACAACTTATAAGAGGGTATCCAAATCGTCTGTTCTGTTCATCATGCATTTCCTCCAGGCATTTGTCGCATATAGCGATATCCGGCGGAAATACAGGTAGATATGATTTCTCGAAATTATCACTGCTCTCTACAATACGAAAACCGGAATAGCCTATCAGCCCTTCCGGTTCGTTTTCTTTAAGATATTCCAAAGATACATTTATTACGATGCTTCCGGATGGTGAGGACTTTTTAAGTTCTCCATAAAAAGAACTTATATTTTCCTCATCTCCCAAAACAATTATCTCTACAATACCACCAAGATTCTTCACTTCTCCCTTGAGCTCATATTTAGTTGCAAGCTCAGCTACAAATGGTCTGTACCCAATTCCCTGTACAGCTCCTGTAACGCGGATAAGTGCATTCATTTTATTCGTCCTTTTTCTCAGGAGCATTTGCTGCAGCGGCAGCCTTCTCAACTCCTGTAGGAGCTGTCTTTGGCTGTACAGCATTTGCATTAGCTGCGTTTCCTGCAGCTGCTGCTTTTGCTGCCGCAGCGGCTGCTGCACGCTCTTTTGCTGCCTTCATAAGAGCTTCCTGTGCGGCTATTGCCTTTTCAGATTGCTTAAAGGTCTTTGTAACCTTCTCAGATCCGGGCTCTGTGAAATGTGTATCCATTGAAAGACATTTCTTAGGACAATTATCTACACAACATCTGCACTGAATACAACTCATAGGTCTGATTGACCATGTTTTTTCAGTCTTATCTACAGTAATAGCATGTGTAGGACACTTTATAGAGCAAAGTCCGCAAAGTACACATACGTCCATATCATTCTGTACATGACCGCGTGTGCGCTCCGGATAATTCTTTGGCTCGAAAGGATACTTACGAGTCGCAGGTTTTGAGAAAAGGTTTTTAATTACTTGTGTATTAAAATTTATAAGACTCAAATCTTCCTACCTTCTTTCATTAGCGTTAGCGTTCAGTACAACTGATACAAGGATCAATAGTCAGAACAAGAATCGGTACATCTGCAAGATCGCAGCCGGCAAGAACATCAACAAGTGCAGGAATATTAGCAAATGTGGGAGTTCTAACTCTCATACGATCGAGGAACTTGCTTCCATTAGCCTTTACATAGTAGAGAGCCTCACCTCTGGGCTGCTCAATTCTAGCCATATATTCACCATTAGGGAACTGGTTAGGCTTTACAGGTATATCTACAGGACCTGCAGGCATCTTATCAATACACTGACGCATGATATCAATCGCCTGATAAAGCTCCTTAATACGTACTTCTGTACGCGCATATGAATCGCAACCAGTGCTGATGATAGGCTCAAAATCAATTTCTCCATATGCACAATAGCCTGTCTGACGTATATCTCTTGCGATGCCGCTTGCACGAAGGAAAGGACCAGCTGTTCCGAGCAAGTCTGCCTTCTCAGGTGTAAGAATGCCGACATCTACAAGACGGTTCTTAACAGCAACGTCATCGATGAAAGGCTTAGCTACAATATCAAGGCCTTCCTTTATGCTATCAAGTCTCTGACGAAAATCTCTAAGCATATCATCAGGAATATCGCGTCTTAATCCGCCCACCTTCATAATTGAAAAGATAACTCGTCCGCCTGTAGCAATTTCGAACATGTCAAGAATCTCTTCGCGGATTCTCCAACATTCCATGTAAAGTGACTCAAATCCAAATGCATCAGCAAGCAAACCAAGCCAAAGCATATGAGAATGCATTCTTGAAAGCTCTGAGAGCATTGTTCTTAAGTACTTTGCTCTGTCAGGTACTTCAAGATCCATGATGTGCTCAACAGCGTCACAGTAACCAAGTCCGTGACCTAAAGAGCATATACCGCAAATACGCTCTGCTACATAAACCATTTCATGGAAATCTTTTTTATCTACAAGTTTCTCCAAACCACGGTGAATAAAACCGATGGAAGGAATAGCCTGAACAACCTTCTCGTCCTCTAATACCAGGTCAAGATGTATGGGTTCCGGAAGAACCGGATGCTGAGGGCCAAAAGGAATAACACTTCTAGTTGACATAGAATCTCCTCTTTCTATTTACGTTAAAATCTTAAACTTATAACAAAGTAAACCTAATGATTACTTAAAAGGTGTCTCTATAGCTGTTCTATAGAATGATCCCTTATAGTCAAGACTGATCATCTGAATATCTATTCCGAATAGATCATGCATCTCGTTTTCATAAAGAAAAGCGCAAGGGAATACATGACTTATACTGTTTATCGGCTGATCTTCAGCAAGAATAATCTTAACCTGGCAAACCTCAAGAGCTTTGCCAAAGCTGTATACAAGTTCGTAGCCTTCAGCGGTTCTTGTAGCACACTGCTGCATAAGATGATAGCCATCGAATTTGAGCTTCTGAGCTTCGTCGATGATTTCTTCCGCCTTAACAATCTTCAAATCCATATTCATCAGGCGTTTCCTCCTTCATCTTTTTTAGGTGCTGCCTGATTAGCAGCTGCAGCAGGCTTATTTGCTGCGTTCTGAGCAGGAGCTGCCGGTTTCGGTGCCGGCTTTGCAGTCTGAGCAATCTTTGCCTCTGCCTGCTCACGAAGAGCTTCCTCTGTAAGAACTGCATCATACTGATTGGCAGGATCATAGTCCTCTGCTTTCATACGGACAGCAATCTTACTATAATCAACTGTGCAATATCCTTGCTTCATTGATTCTTTAACCTTAACTCTCTTTTCCTCAAGAATTGCAAGAGCCTTAACAACACCATCTATAAGCGCTTCTGGTCTTACTGCACATCCGGGAACATAAACATCAACCGGAACAACCTTATCGGAACCGCCTAAAATGTTATAGCACTCCTTGAAAATACCACCGTCACATGAGCAGATACCGCAGGCAATAACAACCTTCGGGTCAGGCATCTGATTATAGAGCTGTCTGACTACAGGCGCTGTCTGAGCATTGATACCACCTGTAAGGAGCAGTATATCTGCATGCTTGGGGTTACCTGTATTTATAATTCCGAATCTTTCTACATCATAAAGAGGAGTCATAGTTGCAAGAACCTCAATATCACATCCGTTGCAACTGGATCCATCATAATGTAATACCCAGGGTGATTTTGAAATTTTCATAGTCTCTCCTTTTATTTACCTATTACGCTTAAGATAAGAAGATTTGTTCCTGCTGTTACCAGTATAACGACCCAGCTAGAAACAAGCATTGCCATGTATTTAACACGGGGAAATACATTATCAATAAGCGTCTCCATAAGATAGAAAATCACACATGCAATAAGAGCCCAGACAATACTTATGGGGTTCTTATAGATGAAGAACATAGCAACAATACCCATCATGAGAACCTCATCGTACCACTCTGCTATCTCATAGAAAGCAAGGTTGGTACCTGAAATATCTGATGTAAGCCCCTTTACCATTTCCTGGTGTGCGTGATGAGATGTACTCATGTCAAAAGGAGATTTTCTGAACTTAATTGTAAGTATGAACAAAAATCCAATAAGCATACCCGGAATCTTGCAGATAGCCGGCATTTCAGCCTGAATAAGGTCATTAACCATAAAGCTTCCGTTTGCCTCATAAAAGCCAATGGCAACAAGAAGGATCATGGGCTCATAGCACATCATCTGCAAAAGTTCACGGTTAGCACCAAGTGCACTGTAAGGTCCGTTTGTAGAATAAGCAGCAAGTACCATCATAACCTCTGACATGGACAGAGCGAAGAATACAAGTAGCATATCACCGCCGCCAAAGAAAAGTGCACCTGTAAATATTGTAAATATCGTATAAGCAATCACAAACAGAACCTGAATACTGTTAACAACAGTCGTCTGCTTTGCAAGAAGCTTATAAACATCATAAAAAGGCTGGAGAAGCGGCGGTCCCTGTCTTCTCTGCATACGTGCAGAAACAACACGGTCGATGCCTTCCATAAGTCCTCCGAGGATCGGAGCAAGTAAAATATAAAGTACTACCTTAATAGTGATTGTCATTGCCATTAGAAAGCACCTCCGCATACTATAATCAGCATTACGATCACAATAATTGCAGAGATCACAATACTGGGTGCAAGAAGCTTGTCCTCACCAAAATAATCTGTCATATACCAGTTTGACATGTAGAGGGCTCTCTCCTTGCCAAATGAATCGATATAATGACGGTCATCACCGGCATTAACACCGGCAACGTATGACATAGTCATCTTGCTCTTCTTACCAATAGCAAGAATTCTGCTTCCAATCGGAATAGCAAATATCATAGCTACCATTATCATCATAATGATCACATCAGAACCACCGATAACGTTCGGGATATTCTTGTGGAAAGCCTCATTAAGTATGGGCTGAACCATAATGTCTGACATCTTGGGGAATGCAAAGCACATAACAATTATCATGCATGTAAGCGGTACAAGTGAGATCATCTCGCTCTTGGGAGTGATGTCTTCAAGCTCATAAGACTGATGAATTACAGTACAAATCTTTCCAAGCCATTTTGCCCAATAGAAAAGCGTAGATCCTGAACCAAATACAAGGAAAAGAACAAGCCATACTGAATTAGAATCAACAAATGATTTAAGTGCTGCCCACTTTGATACAAGCATTCCAAAAGGAGCCATGAACATGCCACAGATACCAATGATCATGATAAATGCAAGCTTGGGAAGCTTGATAATAAGGCCATGCATATCTTCTACATCACGGCTATGCATGCAGTTCTCGATATCACCAACCGTCTGGAACAGAAGTGACTTAGAAACAGCATGGAAAAGAATAAGCATTGTAGCTGCCCATACACCCTCTGTTGTTCCTGTGCCTGCGCAGGCTGTGATAAGTCCGAGGTTTGAAATTGTAGAATAAGCAAGAACCTTTTTACCATCACTAACAGTAATTGCAAGAAGTGATGCTGCAAAGAATGTAAATCCACCGATAACAGTGATCATTACACCTGTAAAGGTTCCGTTAAGCATAGGTGAAAGTCTGATCAGCATGTACACACCGATCTTAACCATGGTAGCTGAGTGAAGAAGTGCACTACTGGGAGTAGGTGCAACCATCGCTCCAAGAAGCCATCTTGAGAACGGGAACTGTGCGCTCTTGGTAAGTGCTGCAAAAGCGATCAGTGTAACAGGTACCATTACAAACATGTTCTGTCTCGGAATAATAGCTGTAAGCTGGCTAAGGTTAGCAATACCGAGCTTAAGATTGCTGATAAGAAGAGCAGCTGCAAAACCACATCCTCCAAGAAGGTTCATCCAAAGTGCTCTGAAGCTGTTGTTTACAGCCTCTTCTGTTCTGGTGTACCCAATAAGAAGGAATGAGCAAACACTTGTGATTTCCCAGAAGAAATAAATCCATCCGAGATTATCAGAAACAATAAGACCAAACATAGCACCTATAAACACAAATAATAGTGCAAGGAAATAGTTTGATCTGTCCTCAACATCAGTATGATGATTGTGGTAATCCTTCATGTAGCCAACAGCATAAATGCAGATAAGGATACCTACAATGCCAACGATGAGGATCATAACTGCAGAAAGGAAATCAACTCGGATATGAGCATAGCCTTCAACAGCATAGCCTGAGAGATCCATAGCAAGAACAGGAATTGTGCCAAGCATGGATAAAAGTATAGCATAATACTTTTTATACTTAATACTCAGGAAAATTACGACACACATAAGAAGGATTTCTCCTCCCATAATAATATGGTCGTGCGGAGCAGTCGCAGTAAGATATGTATTATGAGTAGTTCCCTTCATGGAAAGAACTCTGATGCCTACCATAATGGCGGTAGCCATAACACTGAAGCCTCCTACGATTGCAACGAAATTGCGCAGTAGTGATGAATTCCTTATGCAGAACATGAGAACTGCAATTACAAAAGGAAAAAGTATAAGGAAACTCACTGCTTTAAGAATTGAAATAGTCAAGGAATCTCCACCCCTTTCAGGATAATAATTTATTTGGCGAAATAATTGTAAACACGCACAAAACACGCCTTAGATATACTACCACAAAACGTTGTATTTTTCATAAAAAATGTTAGAAAAAAGACAATAAAATTCATAAAAATTTTATCGCACGTTTTCTATTATCATATAAAGAAGTCTATAGAGCTCTTTGGCATCATGTTCTGATAGTTTTACACAGCTCCCGATCTTACCCGGAATCTCCTTAGCCTGCTCTTTAAGCGCTTCTCCTTCTTTTGTAATGGATACAAGAAGATTTCTCTCATCAGACTTTGACCTTGTTCTTTTAAGGTACCCCTTGCTCTCAAGCTTCTTCAGCACAGGAGTCAGCGTTCCCGAATCAAGATATAAATACTCTCCAAGAGTCTTTACATTCATCTCCTTCTTTTCCCATAATACCATCATGGTAATATACTGAGTATATGTGAGATCAACCTTGTCTAAAAAAGGTTTATAAGCTCTGATTATCTCCTTTGAACATGCATAAAGCGGGAAGCAAAGCTGATTTTCCAATTTTAAAGAATCATAGTTATCTGTACCCATTTTTTCCTCCTGATTGTTGTTAAATATGCACATAATATATTTGATTGTACACAATAATACTATATTATGTATAATAACATAAAATATGTTTATTTCAATTGCTTTAATAAAAATATAATCAAAATTTAAAAGAACGTTTGCAACATAAAAGGATGCACCCTAAAGGTCATCCTTTTACCAATTCTTCTTAATCTTTAACCGTATGTTTCATATTGCGAATCGGTATATTCGCATACAGAGCCGGAACGCTCTTGCTATCAGCATCAGTACCCTCTGTATCCATCTGAGTGAATTTAATATCCAGGCCTGCCTGATCAACTTCAACATACTTTGACAGTACATCCAGGATATCATTCTTTATTCTCTCCATGATTTCAGGATTGCAGCTTTGTCTGTCTGAAACAAGAACAAGCTTTAAACGATCCTTAGCCGCCTGGCTTGAGGACTTTTTCTTAAAAATATCAGTCAGTTTCATGGAATCCCCCCCTTATCACCTACGAAAAACGTTTGCGATAGCTGCAAAAAAGCCCTTTTTGTCCTCAAGATTGAGAAAAGGAACAGATTCGCCAAGAATTCTGCGACAAATATTCATATATGCCTGTCCTGCAAGTGAACTATCACCGGCAAGAGGTTCACCATTATTGGTTGCAACTACTATATTCTCATCATCCGGTACGACTCCGAGAAGTTCAACTGCAAGAATGTCAATAACATCCTCTGCGCTCATCATATCACCGCGTTTAACCATATCAGGACGGAGCCTGTTAACTATAAGCTGTGTCTTGCCTATTTCATTTGCTTCAAGCAATCCGATAATTCTATCAGCATCACGGACAGCCGATACTTCAGGTGTTGTAACCACTATTGCTCTCTCAGCACCTGCTATGGCATTTTTGAATCCCTGTTCTATTCCGGCAGGACAATCCATGATTACATAATCAAACTCCTGCTTGAGCTCATCTGCAAGCTTTTTCATCTGATCCGGTGTTACACTGGTTTTATCCTTGGTCTGTGCTGCAGGAAGAAGGAAAAGTGAATCAAAACGCTTATCCCTTATCATTGCCTGCTTTACCTTACAGCTACCCTCAACTACATCTACAAGATTGTAGACAATTCGGTTCTCAAGTCCCATGACTACATCAAGGTTTCTAAGTCCAATATCAGTATCAATAAGGACAACTTTTTTATTTAATTTAGCAAGTCCAGTACCTATGTTGGCTGTAGTTGTTGTTTTTCCGACTCCGCCTTTGCCGGAAGTTACCACTATTACTTCTCCCATTCCATCCTCCGTTTAATTTTTTATAGAAAAACATATTATCAATTTATTTTCTATACAAAACGATTATCGCGCAAAAAAGCAGCGCCGTAAACATCTTTTACAATATGTCCATTCAAAATATATGCTACTTCAGTTGATTTGTTATTTTGAGTTTTAATAAACTTTCTGGTCTTTATCTTAGGTCCTTCATCAGAATCAGGTGAAATAGCTATTGTATTGGCTATTCTCACCTGCAATGGATCAAAATCCAAAGCCATAACAAAAGCAGTGTCATCTCCGGAAGCACCGGCAAACGCGCTACCTCGAAAGGCTCCCATTACAAAAATGCTTCCATCAGATGTTATTGATGCACCCGGTTTAATATCTCCTAGCACAATAACACTTTTATTGTATTTCACAGATTGCCCTGATCTCAGGCTTCCTGTATAGATTACAGCCTGATCTCTGGCAGCCTGAATATTTTCTTCTGTAATCACTTCTTCATCATTGCACAAATTTTCCTGTATTTCTTCATTAGAAGAAGCCTCAGGTTTTTTTACATAACTAGCAAAAATCCTATCGGTCACAGGATCTTCCCTAAGAACACAGGTAACATTAATATCACAATTATCAGAAATAGCCTTGAGGATTTCATTCTCCTCTTTATCATATAGATTTCTGCCTCTGATTATCATCCCCATAGAGGCCTTACCCAGAAACGAGCGTGATTCCCGAAACTTACCCGCAACCTCTGTTATAAGGAGGTCAAATGAAGCTTTCGGATCTAATTCAAGGATAATTCCATTAGCAGTCCCTTTAAGACCTACCAATCCCATCTGTTAAGCTTCCTCCAACAAAACTAATAGCTTATTTACAAAAGCCCCTGCCGCTTTATACGGCAAGGGCGATCATAATTAATCTTATAGAAATCCACCGATGAATTTCTCATTCTTTAGTAAGAAATAAGATAGGAATTACTGCATTCCTGCCTGCTTAGCAACTTCTTCTGCGAAGTTCTCTTCTCTCTTCTCAATGCCTTCACCAGTCTCGAAACGAACGAAACGCTTGATTGAAAGGTTTGCTCCGTTCTCCTTAGCAACCTGCGCAACATACTGAGCAACAGTCTGCTTGCCGTCTTCAGCCTTAACATAAACCTGCTGATTGAGGCAGATTTCTTTAAGTTCCTTCTGGAGACGTCCCTCAAGCATCTTCTCGATAATCTGCTGAGGCTTTCTCTTTCCTTCAGGAAGCTCCTCGTTCTCTTTAAGAGCCTGAGCAAGAAGGATTTCTCTCTCATGATTTCTGAACTCTTCAGAAACATCGTTCATATCAACATACTTAGGATAAAGAGCAGCAATCTGCATAGCAATGTTCTTTATAGCATCCTTGATGTTATCATTAACAACATCTGTATCTGCCTCAACAAGAACAGAAATTCTTCCGCCGCCGTGAACATAAGGAACAACAATACCATTTGTTGCTACAACCTTCTCAAAACGACGGATGCTGATCTTCTCGCTGATAACAGCTGTGATCTCAATAAGAGCTTCCTGAACAGTCTTAGAAGTATCTGCATTCCACTTCTCAGCCATGAAGCTGTCCATATCCTTTGCGTCAGACTCAACAGCCTGCTTTGCTACTGCTTCAACATAGTTCTGGAACTGCTCATTCTTAGCAACGAAGTCAGTCTCTGAGTTAACCTCTACTACAGAAGCTGTCTTGTCATCCTTAACAGCAACTCTTGTAAGACCTTCAGCTGCAATTCTGCTAGCCTTCTTCTCAGCCTTAGCCTGTCCATTCTTTCTAAGAAATTCTACTGCTGCATCCATATCTCCGTTGGTCTCTGTAAGAGCCTTCTTACACTCCATCATACCTGCACCGGTAGACTCACGTAACTCTTTAACCATTGCTGCTGTAATAGCCATGTGTAATTATCCTCCGATTATAATATTTATAACTTTTGAATTAAAATTATTCCTCTGTAGCCTCAGCTGCTTCTTCTTCAGCAACCTGCTCATCAGATGTAAGATTCTCAGCACCCTGATTAGCCTCGATAACAGCATCTGCCATCTTGCCAACAAGAAGTTTTACTGCACGGATAGCATCATCGTTACCAGGGATGATGAAATCAAGTTCGTCAGGATCACAGTTTGTATCACCAATACCGATAAGTGTGATTCCAAGTGCCTCTGCTTCCTGGATGCAGATTCTTTCCTTCTTAGGATCTACTACAAAAATAGCATCAGGGATTCTCTTCATGTCACGGATACCGCCGAGAACCTTGTTAAGCTTATCATATTCCTTCTTAAGCTGAGCAACTTCCTTCTTGGGAAGAACGTCAAATGTACCATCCTCCTGCATCTTCTCAAGCTTCTTAAGACGCTCAATTCTGCTCTGGATTGTGCGGAAGTTTGTAAGCATACCGCCAAGCCATCTCTCATTTACATAGTACATTCCGCAACGCTCAGCCTCAGACTTAACTGCATCCTGTGCCTGCTTCTTTGTACCAACAAAAAGAACCGTACCACCCTGTGATGCGATCTCAAATACTGCCTTATAAGCCTCGTCAACCTTTACAACTGACTTCTGAAGATCGATGATGTGGATACCATTTCTCTCTGTGAAGATGTAAGGAGCCATCTTAGGGTTCCATCTTCTTGTCTGGTGACCAAAATGTACACCTGCCTCAAGTAACTGTTTCATTGATACAACGCTCATGTTATTACCTCCATTTGGTTAATTCTTCCGTATATCTTTGCTCTTTTGACCGGAGGCGCGTTAATTCCTCCGAAAAGCTATCATCCTATCCATAATGAACACCGGATGAAAAGTGGATATACGTGTTTATTTGCTACACTGTGACCTAAAAAAGGACATAATAAAAGCCCAAAACGCTCACAGCTTCATTAGAATACCATGAATTTGGGCTTTTGACAAGCAATTATTTGGTTATTATCGAAGCAATCTCTTCAAAAGAAGCTCCCTTGGGTATTTGTTTGGTTCCTGAACGGATTTTTCTGTCCTGTCCACTACTTACAAGATACTTATTAAAAGCTATACCATCCTCAATAATGCCTGACTCTCTGAGTATTCTGGCACATGTATCCGACTCGCTTCCGCTTGGAAGCACAACAACAACATAATTCACATCAGAAGATACGGGCGTTGCTTCCTGTGAAGAAGTATTGGCCATATCTGCAGAATCAGTACTACTTGTAGTCTCAGTATTACTTGTGGCAACAGTATTATTCGTTGTCTCTGAATTACTAGCAGCAACAGTATTATTTGAAGTTTCAGAATCATTTGAAGTATCCGTATTACCGGAAGTGCTGCTTGAAGCATCCTCAATTGCTGCCTTTTCTTCAGCTTTTATCTGATTCTTTTGGTCAGGTGAACTGTTCTCTTCGCCTGTTTCATGTTCTTTTTCTGTCCCGATAACATCTGTCGAAGCAGCCGCAGCGGTATCATTCGAAGCGAGCTTAACATCCTCTTCGGATTCAACGCTTTCACTGTTTTCTCCAAGTGCCTCATTTTTCTGCGTTTTTTCATCCACTTCAGGAACTGATTCACCTGTTTGAGACTCCCCTTCGTTGACTTCCTGAGATGTTTTTTCTCCTGTTTCATCCACTTTCTGATCGGATGCATCGACATCAGCATCATCACCCACCTCCGGATTTTTTACAGTATCTGAATAACTGGATAAAGTACTCTCCTCTTCAACCATGCCAAGCTGTCTTGCTCTTTTTATAACCTCTTCATCACTTATCCGTGAATTATTTCTCCCAAGAACCACTCCCATTATCACGGCTGTAAGGACAACTCCGACGCCAAGTCCACGTAAATAATATTTTAGCTTCATAAATTATGTATCCCCCAAAAACCGTAAATTACATTATAGAAGTGCGGCTTTTCTTATGTTTCCCCGCAAGGTCAATTACAAGCTTAACCTCACCGATACCAAGTCTCAACTCCCTTGCGATCACAACAGCTGATTTTCCTGCTTTATGCATCTCAAGAATTCTCTGATTTCTTGAAGCAGGAGCAGATATTGCTTCCTCTGATGGAGTCTCCTCGGCTGCGATTGTTTTCTTCCTTGATGCTTCTGAAATGGAAACAACCTTAGCTGTCTGTTCTTCAGTTGATGTTACAGCATTTTCATAAGCAGACACATCAACATTGTTTGCTACATCATCCACTATTGTTTCGCCAGGTACTTCCTCAAGAAAATCATCTTCATCCGAATCTGGCCAATACTTAGACTGTAATTCAAATGATTCTTCTTCATCAGGAATATACACATCTGTCTTGTCAATTACCGGCGTCTGTTCAGGTCTGATAACCCTGTTATTGGTTTTCTCAGCTGCTGCAGCATCAGCCCTGTCAAGAATATCAGCAAGTGAGGAAAATTCCGGGGTGACCTGTTTTTTCTCCTGTCTCTCAGGTTCTGCCTGTCTCTTAGCCTCCGCCTCAAGCTCCGCCTGCCTTTTGGCCTGTTCTTCAAGTTCTGCCTGTCTTCTGGCTTGTTCTTCAAGTTCGGCCTGCCTTTTGGCTTGTTCTTCAAGTTTGGCTTTTCTCTTCGCCTCTGCCTCAAGCTCCGCAAGTCTTCTGGCCTCAGCAATACGCTGTGCCTTTTTTCTTTCTTCTTCCTCTATCTGAGCTTTCTTTAAAGCCTCTTCCTCAATTTTAGCCTTTCTCTTGGCTTCTGCCTCAAGTTCAGCCTGACGCTTGGACTCAGCCTCCATTACTTCCTTTGCAGCACGATTAGCCTCAGAAACAGTATTCTTGAGGTTCTTATGCTTGTCATTAAGCATATCATACATAAAAACTACTTCATCATGATTTTTATGGATATCATTCATGACAGTATCTGAATACTCACTGATAGCCGACATTTTCTCATTGGTAACGCGGTCCATTGCACGTTCAGCTTTACTGATTGCTTCTTCCATGCAGTCATCAAGCATCTCATCAATTTTCCCCTGAGAATTCCTGATAGCCTTTGAGACCATGTCATTAATCTTCTGATCTGCTCCATCAAAGTCAAAATCAGAAGAACCTGAACCGTTCGGAATCAGATACCCTATTATAACCGCCAGGATTCCGGCAGCGATCAAAATTATCTCCGTAACACTTATCATAACATCCCCACTCTAGTTTTTGTATCTCCTCCCACCGAAAATACACTATCTAGTATATTATAAAGTGTTCATATTTTGAAGTCAAACCCTGAGGAAATATGCATATCCAAGGGCTTTCCATCAGCACCTATCAGCGTCTCCGTGAGTTTTTCAAGTTCCTCCGGAGATTTGTACTGATTTCTGTTTTTCCCACCATTTCCGTAATATTCGTTTTTGCCTTTTTCTTTTGCGTCATGTTTTTCCTGTTGCTGCTGATCTACGTTTTCTTTTTTCGTAACAGAATTTGCTTTCTGGTCAACCTCCTTGTTGAATTCTGTCTGAAATGCATTTTGATCTGTAAATACCTTGTTATCTTCATTCTGCTTGATTTGGGAAAAATCGTTTGTCCTTGCTACAGCCCCCTGAAAATCAATTCTGCTAATCGACATAATTTCCTCCCTTCTACCGATATTTTAAACAGTTCTCACTTATTATATCGGAGAAAAAGAATGTACAGCTTAGATGGGCCCAGTCTTAACAACACCATCGCGAAGCTCAAATCTGCAATAAGTTGATTCCGTCTTTAGAGTCATCTGCTGATCAGCTATGTGTATTGTAATGCCCGGGTACGCCGTACCTTCTACGACAACATATGCATCTTTTGAATCAGCAAGCTTTTGCTGTAATTCAGCCATCTCCTTGGAATTCTTTTCAATTTGGGAACTCAGAACCTTGTTCATTGTAATAAGCTGTTGTGCCTGTCTTGTAAGTTCAGGAGAAAGTGCCTTGCCACTCCTTAGTCTCTTTGTTATGGACTCAACAGTCGGCTTGATGTTTTCAAGCTTTTTTGTTGATTCACCAACAGCTTTCTGAAGTTCCCTTAATCTAATTTTCAAATTGGGATCCGCACCTACTTCTATAATAGTAGTTGCGCCCATATCACTACCAAGGTCCTTTGCAACAATCTTATCTGTTGCTGTTACCCTGCCACCTGCAATAAAACCTTTTTTTCCGGACACGGTAATCTCTGTGCCTGCTGCAACATTTGAGTGAAGAATACTTTCACTTGTAATGCTTCCTTTTGCAGTTGCTTTGGCATTTTCAATAAATTTCGTCACTATATTGCCTCCGGCCTTGATCTCACCCTTCCCCATTCCGTTTATTCCGCGTTCAAGGATAATATCATTACCGGCATTAAGATTTGCCCCCTCAACTACACCCTTAACAACTATGTTAGCTCCTGCCTTTATTGAAAAGCCTGAAGCTACCGTTCCTTTTACTTCAACGCTTCCATCATAGTTAATATTACCTGTTGACACTCCGATATTTTCAAACTGAATAACATTGCTGACAGTAACCTTTCCATCTTTTAGGGTAACATGTCCATCCGCATCTGAAAACAAAACAAGTCCGTCCGCAGAGAGATATGTGTTTTTACCTGCAGCAATTTTAAGTGTTTTTACCGGGTGTGGATTTAAAATCTCACCATATATATTCTGTCCGGGATCTCCCGGATCTTCGGGTGTGAGAATAGCAAGTTCAGCACCTTTTTTCACATGATTAATAATATTAAGGTTGAAATAGTCCACGCTGCCATCTTCATGCATCGCAGGCTTGGCGTGCAGATCAGCCTTAAACTGATAGTCTATCCTTGCATTACAGCCTTCTCTGGTCTTCGTTCCTCTTGCAATAACAATTTCCTTGCAATACTCTCTTGACTTAAAAAACTCAGAAATAGCCTCAGTATCTATTCCATAAGTTATGTTTCTATATGCCAGATCCTCCAAAAACTCCTTTGGAGTCATATTTTCTGCACCTTCCGAAGGAGCATAAAAAAATGCCGAGGCCTGCATACGGTCGCGAGAAATAGTAAGTCTATAGCTTTCTCTCTCAGGGAAAGTCGAATTATCGTTCAAAACTACAATTTCCCCTGTGGCTTCCGTAACAGCCTCGTTTAAAACTGCCGGTCTGTAGCTGATTGATCTTTCCTCAAGATACTCTTTTACATCATCATAATTCAAAGACTCCCCTTCCAAAGTGGGAGGAAAAATCTTGATTCCTGTAGCGGTGGGCATAGTGATTAACTGAAAGTAACCGTTCATTCATCCCCTCCATGTTGCCATCATCCCAGTTGCGTGAGTATACCCATATATTTTCCGAGTTTCTCTCTCATTTTTTGAAGTGCTCTGGTATGTAGCTGTGAAACTCTTGATTCCGAAACCTCTAATACATTACTTATTTCTTTCAAAGTCAATTCTTCATAATAATACAAAAGTATAACTTTTTTCTCTTTGTCAGTAAGAAGCGCAAGACTCTCTGCGAGCATCTTTTTAAGTTCTTCTTTTTCAATTGCTTCTTCAGGCTTCTCAAAGCTTGAAGCCAGATTATTTGTGTCTTCAGGTACATCACTTCCCTGTTCCATAAATTCATTAAGGGAAACCACGCCTGTAACCTTCATCTGATTCTGCCAATTCACATATTCGTCATCAGAAATACCAAGCTTTGACGCTATTTCTGTGTCAGTCGCAGGATGCCCCTGTTCCTTTTCGATTTCGTGAATTGCAGCCTCTATTTTTTTCTGCTTCTGCCTGATGGTCCTGGGAATCCAATCCATCTTCCTAATCTGGTCAAGAATAGCTCCTCTGATCCTCACGCTGGCGTAGGTCTCAAATTTGACATCCTTCATAAGATCAAATTTATCGATCGCATCAATAAGGCCAAAAATGCCATATCCAACAAGATCATCATACTCAACATTAAAGCCAAGATACATAGAAAGTCGACCCGCCACAAGCTTAACAAGCGGGGCATACTCCAAGATCAGCTTCTCTCTGAGTTCAGGAGCCTTATTTTTATGATATTCATTCCAAAGCTTACTTCTTCCTGCCTCATCCATAAGCTAATAATCCCTATCAAAATTCCGATAAGTCGGTACCTATATCGAAATCATCGCTTTCCCCAAATGAATTGTATTCATTTGGAATATTGTTTTCTTCATCCTCAGCCTCAAGCGCATTATTTGCAGCCTCTTCAGCAGCAAGCCTTTCAGCCTCAGCTGCAGCCTCAGCAGCTGCCCGCTCATCAGCTTCTCTTTGCGCTATGGCATCTTCCTGAGCTTTAATGGCATCCTCTGTATTTTTGTTAAGAGTGTCAAAATGATTCACCAAAAGCTCAAATAATCTACCCACTATAAAAAAAATTACCAACGAAAGAAAAAGAGTTTTGATCCAGGCACCGATTTCGTAATGCTGCAAAAGTGTATATATTGCCACAAATCCACTTCCTGACAGCATAACGAAAGCGGTAATCAACCTGATCTTAGGAGATTCGGTAACAACTCTTGTCTCCATGTGTGTTTTCTTTTCTTTTTTCTCTTCGACTTTATTTTCTTCAGCGGTCCCTTCAGAAACCCCTTCAGGAACATTACCTTCCGGAGCATCTGCTTTTGCTGCTGTGGGTTCAACTTTTTCGCCGTTTACATCATCGCTCATATCGTCTTTTCCGGTTTTCCAACTGCTCGTATCACAAAGTCACCATTTTCAGGGTAGAAAATAACAGTACGTCCATAAGAATCTCCGGTATCCTGTGCCAAAATAGGAATACCCAGTTCCTTTAACTTTTTTATCGTAGCTGCGACATTTCTTTCTCCTACCCTCATGGTAGCATTGGCAGAATTAAAAGCGAACATCTGGGCGCCGCCGGCAATTTTCGCAACAAGTCTGGACCTGTTTGCGCCTTTGCCGACAACTTGCTTAATCAGCTCGTCTATTCCTGTATCCGCAAATTTTGGGATATTGGAATTGTTCTTGATTTCTTTAGAATCAGGCAGCATTATATGCGCAAGTCCGCCAATTTTTGTGACCGGATCCCTTACAGCAATCCCAACACAGGAGCCAAGTCCAAGTGTCGTGATTCCGTCAGGACTGACGCAAATATTAAGATCGGCCATACCAACCTTGATTATTTGACTCATTCACTCAGCTCCTTATCCATTAATGCTAATATCGCCCATTCCAAGGGAAGTCAATATCTTACTGTAGCCATCTACATCTGGTAATAATATGAAATAACCACTAAGTACCTCAGTATCAAAAAAGCTGGTTTCTATAAGAAGAATCTTATCGCCCATCATACCAAACTCAATCGCAGGTACTGAAAGTATTGCCCCTGCCATATCGATTGCCAAAAATGGTACCGAAGGTAAAAGCTTAAGATTAGTCATCATTGAAAGAGAATTAAGGTATGAACCTGTAATAATATTCCCGACTTCTTTAATTGCCGAAAGCTCTGTATCATCAAAAGGTACATTTTCATCCTTATCGGTAATTCCCATAAGCATGTTAACCAGATGTCTTGCAGCCTTCATTCCCAAAAGGAACATAATGCTACCGTTGATATCACCCTCAACTGCAAGGTAAATACCGGTCATTATCTGTTCAGCACCACCCATCAGGTCACCGACATCCTTAAAATCCAGAAGCTTAACCTGTGGTACAGACATATCAACCTTTGTGCCAAGCATCTGCGCCAGTGCTGTAGTTGCATTACCTGCCCCAATATTTCCCAGCTCTTTCAAAACATCATAATACTGGCTGGACAGGTTTTCCAAACTCATCTCACTCAAAGGGGTTCCTCCTTCAAATACTTTTATGCTTTAGCCTTGTCATCTTCCATTTCTACCATTCCGAGGTCAAGAATAGAAACAAGACCGCCTTCATATTTTCCAACACCACTTATGAAGCTGTTAAGCTTTTTACCTTTATCTGCGCTATATGTAACCTTTTCAATACTCTTACTTCCAAGAGTAAGAACCTGATTAACCTGGTCTACAATAATTCCGATCAGAGTATCCTCTTCTGCCTTAAGAATAATGATTCGGCTCTTATCCGTAATCTCATCGGGTTCCATATCCATTTTAAGTCTCAAGCTCATAACAGGAACTATGACACCACGGATATTGATAACACCCTTAAGATAATGAGCAACCTGAGGAACACGTGTTATCTGCTGCATGCGCACAATATTATCAATATATTTTATATCTATTCCATATTGTTCGTCGCCGAGTCTGATGATGATATATTGGATCAGTTCGCCGACATCCTGAGTATCTCTTAATTCATTCATAATTTTATCCTTTCATAAGAATAGTCACTCCCGGTTAACTTAAAGGAAGTTCTGCTCTTGCTAAGTGATTACTATTATGCCAACTGATTAGTATCAAGAATCAGTGCTATCTCGCCATCACCAAGAATTGTTGCGCCACTGATCATGCGACATTTATTCATGTATCTGCCAAGAGGCTTAATAACGATTTCCTGCTGACCCATAAGTTCATCAATAACAAGGCCAAACTGCTGGTCACCTTTTCTTGTAATTACTACTACAAGGTCCTCATCCTCATTCTTGGTACTCTCTGTGTCAAGAGCCCTGCTTACACGAATAATAGGTGTAACACTTCCACGAAGATTTATAACTTCTTTGTTCTCAACTGTCTTAATATCTGTAGGAGCAACATCCTCAATACTCTGAATGGAATCAAGAGGAATTGCATATTTCTCTCCACCAACAACAACCATCAGAGCCTGAATAATAGCCAGTGTCAGAGGCAATCTGATTTGCCAGGTACTTCCTTCTCCCAGTTTTGTCTTAACACTAACTTCACCGGAAAGAGATTCAATCTTGGACTTAACAACATCAAGACCAACGCCTCGGCCGGAAACTTCAGTAACCTTCTTAGCTGTTGAGAATCCCGGATGGAAAAGAAAATCAATACATTGCTGTTCTGTAAGAGAAGCTGCTTCTTCAGCGGTAACAATGCCTTTTTCAATAGCTTTATTCTTTACTATCTCCGCATCAATACCATTACCATCATCACCAACTTCAATAACAACGCTGTTACCATCCTGGAATGCATGCAGGAAAATGTGTCCTTCTTCAGACTTTCCACGCTCTGCACGAAGCTCAGCAGATTCAATTCCATGATCCGCACTGTTACGTAACAGGTGCATCAGAGGATCACCAATCTCATCAACAACGGTTCTGTCCATTTCAGTGTCTTCACCGGTCATGGTCAGTTCCATGTTCTTTCCAAGCTGCTTATTAAGATCTCGAATCATACGAGGGAATTTCTGGAGTACGCTTTCGATAGGTACCATTCGAACTTTCATGACAGATTCATGAAGATTGGTAGTAACGCTTTCCAGATATTCAATCTGCTCGTTTACGTTGCCACTTACTATTCCTGCTGAATTTGCAGCAGATATCAAAGAGTTCTTCGCAATGATAAGCTCACTCACCAGATTCATGAGAACATCAAGTTTATCGATATCTACACGAACTGTGCGGTTAACTACAGGCTTACCAACAGGTTTCTTTCCGGCATCCTTAGCCGGTGCTTTTTCAGCAGGTTTTGCTGCAGGTGCTGCGGGCGCTGCAGGTGCTGCTGCAGGTGCTGCTCCGGCTGCAGGTGCTGCTGCGGGTGCTACTGCAGCGGCCTCTTCTGTGCTGACAGCTGCATTAGGATCATAATCGCCTATCTCACAGTCTTCGATCTCCGAAACACTTTTTACGATATCTTTTATCTTATCTTTATCTTCTTCGTCTGTAGAAATAATTAGACTAAAATTAAATTCAAACTTTTCATCCTCAATATCCTGAGTGGAAGGCTCGGAAATCATAAGCTCACCGATCTCTTCAATACCCTTGAATACAAGGAATGCTCTTGCTGCTTTAAGGATACAGCTTTCCTGGATCTTAACATTAAGTCCATAGAGTTTCTTGCCCTGTGCCTTAGCATCCTCAAGGTTACCCTTGGTATCAGGGTCGATCTTAATCGCTCTATAGTCCTTCGCAGGATCTGCATCCGACGGTGCTGCATTTGCTGCAGGTGCTGCCGCGGGTGCTGCTTCAGCTGCAGGAGCTGCTGCGGGTGCTGCTTCAGCCGCAGGGGCTGCCGCTGCAGGAGCTGCTCCACCACCACCGCTTGCGCCTGCTCTAATATCTGCAAGTGCTTTGATGATATTAGCGTTTTCCTCAGTTCCTTCGTCCTGTGACTCCGTGATATTGTCTACGTAAGCCTGTATTGCATCCAGACATTGGAACAAGGTATCAATCATGCTTGAGTCAATTTTCAGTGTGCCATTACGTACGTCTGAAAAAACATCCTCCATATCATGGGTCAGGTTCTGCATATTCTTATAACCCATGGTTCCTGCCATTCCCTTCATAGAATGGGCAGATCGGAAGATTTCGTTAATGCAATCCTCGTTCTCCGGATCCTGCTCCAACTGCATAATACTGTCATTCAGCGTTTGCAGATGCTCCTTTGCTTCGTCAAGAAAGACGCCTAGATACTGAGAAACATCCATAATCCCTTTACCTCCATAAGAAAACGTCACGCTTGCGTTAAGTAAAGGAATCGAAAGAAGTCTGCTCCTCAGCTAAAGAACAATGATGTTCTGCTCTCGGGATTGGAACAAGGTAGTTCTGCTCTCGGCTTGGAACTAAGGAAGTTCTGCTCTCGGCTTGGAACTAAGGAAGTTCTGCTCTCGCTTCGCTCGACAGAACTAAGTAGTACACTAGGCTCGATAAAACCTCGCCAAGTGATTACTTAACGCCAACGTTCATAATTATTTCCTGGGCTACGTCATCAAGTGTAACAACTTGATTAACAAGACCAGCTGTTGCCACTGCCTTAGGCATGCCATATACTGTGCAGGATGCTTCATCCTGTCCAATGACATGAACCTTCTTTTTCGATTTCAGATTTTTAATTCCCTCAGTACCATCTGCACCCATTCCAGTAAGAACTACACAGCATATAGAGTCATAATCAGAATCCATAAGTGACTCATACATGAAGTTTGCGCAAGGCCTTACGCCTTCTCTTGTAGGTCCGTCAACATAATGAATGGTGTGTTTACCGGCTGAAGTTATTACATGCATATGCTTTCCGCCCTTTGCAACATAGACGGTGCCTGCCTGAAGAACATCACCTTCAGCAGCCTCTTTGACATGAACCTCTGAAAGAGAATCCAGTCTTTCTGCAAGAGAAGCTGTAAATCCTTCCGGCATATGTTGCACAAGTACAACCGGTGTTTTAAGATTTTTGGGAAGTTTTGGAATAACCGCTTGAAGCGCACGAGGCCCACCCGTAGAACTGGCAATTGCAACTATGCGATTGCCTGTGACCTTGTCAGCATGCTTAGCGACAATATCCACCATTTTACGAGAGGCTTTGATCTCATCGATTGAAAAAGCCTTCGCACTAACCGGCGCCCTGGACTCGCAAACAGCTGCGAGTGTTCTGGTAAGCGTCTTGGTGAAATCATCGCCACGGCAATCCGAGGCGCGATCCGGTTTATGAATAAAATCAAGAGCTCCAAGTTCTAATGAATCAAGTGTCACTTTTGCCCCTTCCTTGGTGTCTGTACTACACATCATTACTTTAGCTCTTATTTTATTTTTGTTGATTTCCTTGAGTAACGTAATTCCGTCCATACGAGGCATGTTAACATCAAGAATAACAGCATCATATGTGTTCTTTTTCAAAAGCTCAAGGGCTTCAACTCCGTCTTTAGCCTTATCTACAACCTGAAATCTTGAATCTGAGTTTACTATATCACTAAGGACGGTTCTCATGAGTGCAGAGTCATCAACTAACAAAATTTTTTTCGACATTTAGTTTTGCTTCTTTCTAATTTTCCGTTCTTCCTCAAAGATAAAATGTATAATATCCTCTCTGGAAGTCTCGTCAATGTAGCTGTACTGTATGCGGTGCTCATACAGCCCTGGCCTGTTTTCGAGTTCCTGTACCCTTAGTACGGTGCACACCATTTCGTACTCAATATTATTAATATTGCCGGGTAATCTGTAAGCACAATAAATCGTGCTTCCCTCTTCATATTGGAAATTAGCGACAAACCGTAAACCGCCACCGCTTATATCAACGATAACGCTTCGCTGTAACGGCTTGTTCGTTCCCAAAAGCAATCCCCAGTTACGCCTGATAGCTTCGACTTCTTCTTCGGTGAAAATCCGCGATCGAAGCTCAAGAGCACAGCTAAATCTGTAATACTCTCTTCGCTGTAGTCTCTGAAGATTACTTAGAAGGTCAAGAACTAAAATATAAACATTGTTGCTCCGGTATCGGTCAATTATCCTTCCGTAACATTGAAACAGTCCCCTTGCACTGTAAAAGCACAAGCTATATTCACCATCTACGGGCAATAGTACAAGTTTCCCTTTATCCATAGGCATAAGAACTTCAATTCTGTCTTCTGACAAAACGTCGGTAATCTTACTCAGGTGAATTTTTTTCGTGCGGCTGTCATCGTCCATCCAGACCTTACCGATGGCCTTCAGTTCAATTTTATTGCCTGGCGCAATATAGTCCGCAAGCATTTAGGTACCCCTCTTACCTTTTATAGTTGAAAAAAATATTTTATTGACCGGCTGCCTTATCTCCGGTATTTTTCGTTGAATTAAGTTTTCTCCCTGTAATAATATGTGAGAAAAATGCAGCCATACCCCTAGGCTTGTATTTTTCAAGTTCTTCTTTATTAACAAGTTCTGCAGCAATCTGTTCGAATGCCTTAGCTGATTTTGAGTTCGGATACTGTATGGAAACCGGTGACTGTTGCATTACACCGCGAGCCAGCATCTGATCCTGTGGGATAGCTCCAAGGTAAGTAAGCGGGAGCTTTAAATATCTTGCAACTACGGCATTCAATTTATTAAACAGCTGTTGTCCCTCATCGCCTGTAGCGACTCTGTTGGACACAACCTTTATCATCGTGTTGTCTCTTGAAAATCTTTCCTGCTGATTTAGTGCTTTAAGTAGTGAGTACGAGTCAGTAATAGAAGTAGGCTCCGGAGTTGTAACCAGAATAATCTCGCCGCTTGCTACAAGGAACTCCATAACAGCATTTGAAATTCCTGCTCCGGTATCAATTATAATTGTATCTGCAATAGCATCCAGCTCCGCAAGGTTCACTATAATATCAACTAAATATTTTCTTTCCAGGTTATACATACCTGAAATACCGGAACCACCTGAAATAAATCCTACTCCCTCAGGTCCCCAGGTAATGATATCCTTAATATTCTTTTTCTTATAAATAAGATCACTGAGATTGTGTTTTGGTACAGTACCAAACATTATCTCTATATTTGCAAGTCCAAAGTCCGCGTCAAGAATAATTACTCTCTGTCCCATCCTTCTGAACTGTATGGCAAGATTGATCGATACATTTGATTTACCAACTCCTCCCTTACCACTAGTTACAGTAATAATCCTGGCGAGAGGTCTTTGCGGAGCATGTTGTGCTTTAATAATATTTCTTAGTTGTTGTGCCTGATCCATAAAAATAATCCTGTCTATATTCTATCAAAATATCCAAAAATCATCCACTATTTTCCACCAAGAAGCCCCTTAACACTTTTTTGAGCATCAAAGACAGCAATATCACTCGGAACGTTCTGTCCATTTGTAATATAAGACATGGGAGCTCCGGTGTGCATGTGAATGTTATAAAGGTTTCCTGCAGAACTTGTCTCATCCATTTTGGTGAAAATAAGTTTGTACTTAACTAACTGAGAGTAGCCATCTGCTATTTCTATCAGATCCCTGTACTTGGTTGTTGCAGAAAGAACCAGATAGTTCTCGGTTTCAACGCACTCTTCAAGTGCATGGATATAACCGATCATAGTCTCCTTCTGCTCTTCGTTGTGAAGACTATGACCTGCAGTATCAACCATAAGATAATCGTAATCCTTGAATTCTTCTGCCGCAGCTTTCATCTCCTCTGCCGAATAGATAACTCTGAAAGGGATATCCATTATGGTTGCATACGTCTTAAGCTGCTCTGCGGCAGCTATTCTGTATGTATCTACTGTTAAAAGAGCAACCTTTTTCTTTCTTACAATCCTAAGTTCTGAAGCAAGCTTAGCTATGGTAGTTGTCTTTCCGACACCTGTTGGTCCAATGAAAATTTCTGCAATAGGTCCGTCTCCAGGTTCCCTTATTCTGTCAGCGGGTCCAAATTTAAGAACCATCTTCTGATAGACATTAGCAAGAACATATTCCATGGGAATATTGGGCTTACTAACCTTCTCAACTTCATCAGTGAGCTGATTTGCATAAATCTCATCAACCTCATTCTCTATCAGGGTGTTATATAGAACTTTAACAAAAGACAATGTCTCATCTGATACAGTATTTGGCGCTTCTTTTATCTCGGAAATTTCATCCACCTGTGGATCCGACCTTACATCCTCTTTATCAGTCTTAAGATTTTTTTCCAAAAGATTGTGCAGGCTGTCGAGTTTTTCCTCTATGGCGCTGCTCTCATCCTGTATAAGCCCATGCTCTTTTTGTGCTGTAGAAACTGCTGAAGCCGGTGGAGATGAAGGCGACGATACCTTAAGCGGAGGTATTTCGCCCTGTTCCTGAGCTCTTAACAGCTTGTCTGCCATGGATGCAGGTTTTTGAGGCCTCGGCGCCTTTGTCTGATCTTTTACAGGCTTTACCGCCTTCATGGTTCTTGCCGGTTCATCCTCAAGCGCTACAGTAACCTCTATCTTAGGAGGAACAAAAATAGAGAAGAAACCGCTTTTCTTCACGGGTCTGACATTCATGATAACAATGTTGTCGCCCAGCTCTTTTTTCGCAATTTCTGTAGCTTCTAATTCAGTTTTTCCGGTGTACTTTTTTATAATCATATTATGCCGCTACCATCCCTACAGACTGCATTTCAACATTAGGTTCAACTTCATTGTAAGAAAGAACAATCAAATCCTTATAATAGTCCTCTGTCATCTTCTTAAAATACATTCGCACGATCGGCGAAGTCATTATTATCGGTATCATTCCGGCATCCTCTAGTTTCTTAGCCTGTTCGCCTACAGACTTAAGGATAGCCTTTGTTCTTGTGGGATCAAGAGTTAGATATGCACCGGTCTCAGTCTGCTTTACCGACTGCATGATCTCCTGCTCAATCTTCGGATCCAGTGTAATAACGCTGGTGGTCTCACCCGGATAAAAATATTTGCTTGATATTGCTCTTCTAAGGCTCTGTCTGACATATTCCGTAAGTATATCACTGTCGTGCGTGGACGGAGCATAATCAGCAAGTGTTTCAAATATGGTTACGAGATCTCTTATTGAGATACCCTCTGCCAAAAGATTCTGCAAAACCTTTTCAATCTCACCCAGACTCATAAGCTTGGGCACAAGTTCGTCCACAAGTGCAGGATTGTTCTCTTTAAGATTATTAACAAGGTTCTGAACATCCTGTCTGGTAAGAAGCTCAGCAATATGATTTCTTATTACCTCAGTAAGGTGTGTTGCAATGATAGACGGAGGATCAACAACAGTGTATCCCAAAGATTCCGCGCGTTCTCTCTGGCTCTCCGTAATCCAGGTGGCAGGAAGATGGAAGGAAGGTTCAAATGTAGGAATACCTGTTATTTCTTCCTCTACATTACCGGGATTCATGGCCATATAATGGTCAAAGAGAATCTCACCATCACTTACCTGAATTCCCTTTATCTTGATAATGTACTGATTAGGATTAAGCTGAATATTGTCTCGAAGACGAATGATCGGCACAACCGTACCGAGTTCCAAAGCAATCTGCCTTCTTATCATTACTACTCGGTCAAGCAGGTCACCGCCCTGATTAACATCAGCAAGTGGAATTATTCCATAGCCAAACTCAAGCTCTATAGGATCGACCTGAAGAAGACTGGTAACGTTTTCAGGCTGCCTTATCTCCTCAGCCTGCTGCTCCTCTTCAGCCATAACTTCTTCCTCGGTTGATGCAATCTTACTCTGTCTCTGCATAAGGAATCCAAGTCCTGCAATGCAGGCACCAAGTGGAAGATATAACAAGTCCGGAAGTGGTGTAAGTATACCAAGTGCTGCAATGAGTGCTCCAACGAGATACAAAGTCTTGGAGCCTGTAAAAAGCTGCCCGATAAGTGCAGGTCCAAAGTCTGCCTCCTTTGATCCCTTAGTAACAAGAATACCGGTACTAAGTGATACCAGAAGCGAAGGGATGGCACTTACAAGGCCGTCACCCATAGTAAGGATTGCATATTTATCAAGAGCATCATTCAAGGGCATACCCTGTCTGAGTACACCCATGAGAAGACCTCCGATAATATTTACTGCCGTAATAATAAGACCTGCAGTAGAATCTCCCTTTACATACTTAGTAGCACCATCCATAGCTCCGAAGAAGCTTGCTTCATTCTGAATCTTCTCACGTCTGACCTTAGCTTCCTGATCTGTAATAGCTCCGGTGTTCAGATCTGCATCAATAGCCATCTGTTTACCGGGCATAGCATCCAATGTAAAACGTGCCGATACTTCAGCAACACGCTCAGAACCCTTATTGATTACCATAAACTGCACAAGAATAAGGATCACATACACGATTGTTCCAATGATCAGGTCTCCGGCACCAACGAACTGTCCAAATACCTCAATAACCTTACCGGCATCACCACCGGTAAGGATCAGTCTCGTTGAAGAAATATTAAGTGCAATACGGAAAATTGTTGTGAACAAAAGAATCGTCGGGAAAAAGGACATATCCAATACTTCTTTTGAAAACATCGCAGTAAACAAGATCACAAATGACAGCGACATATCAAAGGCAAGAAGGAAGTCCATGAGCCAAGTGGGAATAGGCACGATGAACATGATAACAGCCGCAACAAAATAGAGAGCTACACCGTAATCGAATGCGCGCTTTCTTATAGTTTCAAGCATTATTCATCCCCCTTTCCCCAATTTTTTTCATAAGTATACATAATTAGTATATCGCATACCATATCTTGTATTCAAGAGGAAAATAGAGCACAATATAGTAATCAAACTTTACCCTGAAGATGATAAACAAATGCAAGAACTTCAGCAACAGCCTGATATAGTTCCGGCGGAACAAGCTCGCCTATATCCACGTTGGCATACAACATTCTGGCAAGTGGCTTATTCTCTACTATCTCAACGCCATTTTCTTTTGCAACATCCTTGATTCGCTGAGCCAGGTATCCTTCACCCTTTGCAACGACCATAGGTGCATCATATTTTTCTGCATCATATCTGATAGCAACTGCATAATGCGTAGGGTTTGTGATAACAACATCAGCCTTGGGAAGTTCCTGCATCATACGACGCTGTGAAGCCTGCATCATACGGCGGCGCTGCTGGCCCTTTATCTGAGGATCTCCTTCAGTATTTTTGTACTCATCCTTAACTTCCTGCTTGGTCATCATCATGTCTTTACGGAATTTTCTGCGCTGGAAGATAAGATCTGCGGCTGCAATAAACACATATACTGCGGATATTCTGATCCCTATATCAATGATGGTTTTGCCCATTAGTCCAATAGCCTGTTTTAGTGTCATATCATAAAGTGTGAAAACAGAGGCATCATATCCTACAAAATATGTGTAAACCACCACTGAAATAATCAGGATTTTTGCAATAGCTTTTACAAGCTCAAACAATTGCCTTGAAGAGAAAATCTTTTTGAAACCTTTAATGGGATCTAGCTTACTTAGCTTCGGCTCAAGGGGCTTAGCGGTGAATTTCCATCCCACCTGCACAACATTGCAAATGAATGCAACAACGAAGGATGCTATCAAAAAAGGTGCCGCGGTAATAAGTATTCTCAAAATAGTATTCATAAGTAAGATGCGAAGATCGCCAAAAGGTGTGAAACCATCATACATCACAATAATATCCGGAATTTGGGAATATACATTGCGAAACTGATCCGAGAAGCTGTCACCAAGATACGTGTACAGTGCTCTTATAAGTATGAACAGCGTCATAAGTCCTGCAGCATTGCCTATCTCCTGGCTTTTTGCAACCTGACCTTCGTTTCTTGCATCCTGAAGCTTTTTAGCCGTAGGCTCCTCGGTTTTCTCGCCTCCGGGGCCGTCAGCAAAGAACTGCAGATTGTAAGAAAGCATCAGTTCAATATTCAGTTCCTCTCCGCTTTTACGTAAGGTCATTAATAAACTCCGTCATCAAAAGCCTCATATTGGTAAAAATAAAGTCCGAAGCATTATATAGCAACATGCTTGTAAAATACATCATTGCAAGTCCAACAATAAGCTTAAGCTGCATACCCACAGCAAACATATTCATCTGGGGCGCAACTCTTGCAAGGATACCAAGAATAACGTTCATGATAAATGTTACTATAAAAACAGGCAGGCAAATTCTAAAGCCAATTATCATATAGTAAGATATAAACTTCAGCATAGAATTAAGAAGCTTATCTGAATTAAAAATCGCGCCATTAACAGGTATAAGTCTAAAAGAATCTGTAAGTGCTGATATAAAATATCTGTAGAGGCCGCTTACAAGCATCATGCCCATGAACGCATACTGATATAAAGCTGCAGAAACAGCGACATTTTCCCTGGAATTAGGGCTCATAACCTGAACCATCGATAAGCCAACCTGCATGTCTGCAATCTGTCCCGCCATAGTAGCTATAAGCGTGCATATCTGCGCTGCATATCCTATTAACAGTCCGGTAAAAAATTCCTTTAGAACAATTACCGTATAACCAAGTATAGTATCATATTCAAGTGTATTAACAGGTGCATAGCCATAGAGTATAAATGACAACAGCACCGAAAAACCGATTTTCACCATCTGCGGAGTATTGCTCATACTAAAAAAGGGTGCAATATAAACAAACATTGTCACCCTAACAAGTATCAGTAAGAAAACCTCTAGATCGCCGTAGGTGAAGGTGTACTCTATCAAATCTTCATCCTCCGCTAATGAATGTATAATGAAAAATCCGACCACATTTTCACAACATATCCGGACAATTCAGTAAGCATCCAGTTTCCAAGTAATATCAGAGCCAAAAATGTAACAAGTATCTTAGGTACAAAAGTTAACGTCTGATCCTGAATAGATGTTACAGTCTGAAAGATTGATATTGAAAGACCAACTATAAGCGAAACCAGCAAAATCGGAACCGCAATTTTGATTACCATAAACAAACCGTTGGACATGATAGCCGTAACGTCATCTACTGTCATTTGTACCCCTCCTAATAGAATGTCTTAACCAGACTGCCAATTATAAGGTTCCACCCATCAGCAAGAACAAAAAGCAGAATCTTGAATGGCATGGAAATAGTAGTCGGCGGAAGCATCATCATACCCATACTCATAAGTACCGATGACACAACCATATCTATAACAATAAACGGAATATATATCAGGAATCCAATTATGAATGCTGTTCTTAATTCGCTGATCAAAAAGCTGGGAATAAGTACAGCATTAGGAATGCTATCCAGTTCACCATCCCATTCCAGATCATCAATTTCCATAAAAAGACGCACATCCTTGGTCTGAGTTTGGCCATACATAAAGTTTCTAATGGGGATCATAGCTGTATCAAAAAATTCCTGCTGCTCTATCTCGCCTTTATCAAAGGGCTGAATAGCCGTTTCATTTATTTCCTTAATGGTGGGCTGCATTATAAAAAATGTAAGAAATAATGCAAGTCCCAAAAGAACCTGGTTCGGCGGAGAAGTTTGCGTAGAAAGCGCAGCCCTCGTAAAATGCAGTACAATGATGATTCTGGTAAAGCAGGTCATCATTATCAGCAAAAGAGGCGCGAGCGCAATAAGTGTCAGGGTTATAAGAATTCTCAGTGCCCCGTTAATAGTACCGTTACCGTTGTCATAGGTCACGGTGACGGTATTTGCTATATTCAGTTCCTTCAGATCATCAGCATCCTTGGCGGAACCCGGTTCTGTAATGTTCGTCCTCTCCCCATCTGTTCCTGTCAGATGTGTATCCCTATCTACAGTAGGATCTGTTGGATGCGTATCATCTATATATGATGTTGATGCGGAAACTGTTACTGCTCCGCTGTTAAAAACACAAAAAGCCACAATAAAAGAAAGGCATAACAACGAAATGCCCATCTTTAACAGCGGCTTTAAATCTTTTACTCCCCTAAAACTCTTCATACCTTATTTCTTCTTAAATTTCTCCAAGACTTTCTCAAATTCTTTACTAAAATCAACAGGTTCGGAAGATTTTAAAACAGGCGGTTCATACTCGTCCTCCGATAACTCTGTAAGTAATGTCACATTATCTTTGCAAACTGCAATAACAAGATATTTGTTCATTACCCTGACTATCTGCATATATTTGGTAGTGGAAATCCTACAGGTTTCCATTATCTCCATATTTGCAGTAAATGAATTGCCCTTTTGATATCGGGCAATCCACTTTGTTACATAATAGGTCGCAGCCAAAACCAAAATAAACAGTACAAGTACAGTAAAAAGCTGCGCTATCGATGAAGCATACATTTTCTTGCGACCTTCCAATTATTACTGAAATTATTGAACAATCTCGGTAACACGAACACCGAAGCTTTCTTCAATAACTACAACTTCTCCCTTTGCCACAAATTTACCATTAACAAGAACATCAACAGGCTCACCCGCAACCTTCTCAAGCTCAATGATGGTACCGGGAGCAAAGTCAAGAATATCAGATATTGCCTTTGCTGTTCTTCCAAGTTCTACAGTTACTTCAAGAGGCACATCTTTTATAAGTCCGATGTTTTCTCCTGCAGCCATCATGGGAGTTCCTGCAGCGAAGCTCTGGAACTGAGCCGGCTGTACATTTGCTCCCATCATCTGAGGCTGCATCATAGGCATTCCCATTGGCATCATAGGCATACCCATCTGAGGCATTCCCATTTGCGGCATTCCCTGCATCATTGACGGATCCATGCCCATACCCGGCATTCCGGCAGCTGCTGAAGGATCCGAAGCAGGCATGCCCATATCCGGTGCAGATGCAGCCGGTGCAGGTGCGGGAGCAGCTTCCTCCTCTGCAGACTCTGTGCTTATGGTATCCTTCAAACTCTTTGCAAAATCAATAGGATACAGCTGCATCAGCGTTGAATCAACGAGCTCCCCGATCTGTAATTTGAAAGTTACTCGGCAGAATGTACCTGTCAAAAACTCAGAAATCTCACTGGGATCGTCATCAATCATATCAAGAAGCGTTGCTTCCGGCGGGCTGATATCAACCTTCTGTCCGATCATGGTTGAAAGCGATGTGGCTGCTGCACCCATCATCTGGTTCATAGCTTCAGAAATAGCAGAAAGCTGAAGTTCTCCTACCTCGCCCTCAGTATTGGTTCCGTCACCGCCCATCATTAGGTCAGTGATAACCATAACATCTCGCTCCTTGAGGATAAGTATATTAGTACCCTCAAGACCTACCGTATATTTAATCTGAATAAATACACAAGGCTTCTCATAATTATTTAATACCGTATTCCAGTTAGCAAGCTCAACCTGAGGCGTAGTGATATTAACCTTCTGATTTACAAGTGAATACAGAGTTGTAGCTGAAGATCCCATACTAATGTTGGCAACTTCACCTATAGCATCCTTTTCCTCATCATTCAGAAGACTCTCATCAATTTCACCGGCCACAAAGCCGCCACCTGAAGGAGCATCAGCCGCAGGAGCGTCGCCTCCTGCATCAGCAGCCGGAGCATCCCCGCCACCGGCATCACCACCTCCTGAATCCATACCGGCGAGCAGTGCATTTATTTCTTCCTGTGAAAGCATTCCATCCATGCTGCTACTCTTCCTCCTCTCTAATTACCGACGTTATTCTGACGGCATATTTATCTTTTGCGGTTCCCGGAAGTGCCGTGAATTTATAAATATCACCAACATATACCTGAAGCTCGCTATTTACCTGATTATCAAGGCGTATTATGTCGCCCCTCTGAAGCTGAACAAAATCACTTACCGAAACATTACATCTTCCCAAAATGGCTTTTACCGGAACATCCACATGTCTTACCAGCGATTCAAGATGTTCTCCGTAAGTATCATCATCATGCTTCTGCATGGTTGAAAACCAGAACTTGGTATTCAATTTATCCATGACACTCTCAAGAGTGAAATATGGCAGACATATATTCATAAGTCCTTCCACATCACCGATCTTGATATTAAGCGTTACAATGGCAATCATGTCGGTAGGTGAGATAACCTGTGCAAACTGGGGATTAGTCTCAATTCTCTCCATTATGGGGTTGATCGCCAAAACATTCTCCCAGGGCTCCACCATAAGCTGCATGCATATGGTTATCAGCTTCTCTATAAGGGGCATCTCTATATCAGTAAAAGGTCTGGTTTTATCAAGACCCACGCCTTCTCCGCCAAGCATTCTGTCTATGAAAGCAAAACCGATATTTGCCTGAAGCTCTAATATTATTGTTCCCTGCAGGGGTAAGAAATTTATTATACCCAAAATTACAGGATTACTAAGTGCATTACTAAATTCCGAATATGTTACAGTCTCAGAGTTTGCGACCGAAACCTGTACGTTTTTTCTTAAATAAAGCGGAAGTGTTGTTGATAACAGTCTTCCATAATGTTCATAGATCATCTCCAGGGTTCTCAAGTGTTCTTTAGAGAACTTGGCCGGTCTTTTAAAGTCATAATCCTTGACTTTTTTCTCGTCCGCAGCGGACATCTGATCCACGTCGAGTTCACCGGTATTTAAAGCCGCGAGTAGATTATCTATCTCATTCTGTGATAATACTTCACTCAAGCGTAGATCACCTCACTTTTATCCAACAAATAAATCATAACAAACTCTTTTCATACTCCCCAAAATAAAAGCCAAAATATATTACTGATATACACTACCTGAGAAACTAACCTCATATATGAATCCTGATCCAAAAAGCTCCTGGATTCTCTCAAGAAGCGCCGCTTTAGCTTCATCCTCATGAGCTCTTATCTCATCAAGTGTATACGCTCCAATTACCTCTGTGATAATTGACTTGATCTTATCCTGATATGTTGCAAAAGTAGTACCATCAGCCCCATAGTAAGTCTCATAATCAGCATTTGATTTATCAAGTGATAAAACTATGGTTGTAAGCATGTAATGCGGCTTGCCGCTTGCATCTTCCTTAAGCGAAATTGTCATATCGGCTATTGAATACGGAACCATATTGCTAATATCCACATTGCCTGTAGCAGATCCTGAAAATCCCTGACCGTTTTGTCCACCGTTAGCCTCAATCTGAAGAGCTGCAGCCACGTCGCCGATAAGTGCGACAGCCTGATTATTAGTGGTCATAACCGTCAGCATCATAAAGCCTGTCATACCGGTATTAACTAAAAGTAATGCTAAAATGATAATTGCCAGCAGGTTTTTTCTCATCTGTTTTCTCCCTCATAAAAATGTATTAGTACATAGGACTAAGCGGATTATATATTCTAATCTCAACGCGTCTGTTTCTGGCCCTTCCTTCAGGTGTGGCATTATCAGCCACAGGCTCATATTCTCCCCGACCTGAATGCTTAAGCTTTGAAGGGTCAAGCGCCGTATTATCAACTATGTAATAAAATACAGAAAGTGCTCTGGCATCACTAAGTTCATCATTATTAGTAATTTTGCCATAGTCTCTGTGCATGGGCACATTATCTGTATGTCCTTCGATTTCTATAGTGCCGCCTGCATATCTCTCAAGTACCGAGCCGACTTTATCAAGGATAACATTTGCGCCTTCCTTCAAATCAGCATTACCTGAGTCAAACAGTATTGAGCCCTGCAGTGTAAGTTGTACAAACTGACTGGTAAAATTGACATCAATCTGATTTGAAACATCCATAGCATCAAGCGCTTCAGATACCTCCGCAGCAAGTGCTTCAGAAGCTTTTAACTGTTCAGCCTCTGCAGCTTCCTGTGCATCCTCAGCATTGGCGCCTTTCTGATCGGAATCACTGTCAGTGCCTGTCTTGCTGGAATCTCCTTCAGAACCTTCTCCTGAGGTATTGCCTTCAGATCCCGTTGATTCTCCACCGCTACCTGTTCTTATGCCCTCAGTTTCGCCGTCTTCTTTTATTCCGGCGCCTCCGCTCTCACTTGCGTTCTCGCCCTCAGAATCTGTTAAATCCTCTTCCTGGGATCCCGATTGGGAAATACCCATGGAAATTATATAATTTGACAATTGGTTTAACTGCGAAATACCATCGCCAACAAGTGCTCCGGTACCAAGCGCTGCTTCACCTCCCTGAAAAATACCAAATGCAGAGCTAAATGATGCAGCTACCTCCTCAAACTTCTGCGCATCCATTGTTGCCATAGAGAAAAGCAAAACGAAGAAGCACAAAAGCAAGTTCATCAGGTCTCCGAATGTACCCTGCCACGCTGGCAAACCCGGTTTTATCTCTTCTGGTTTTTTTGCCATTACTCTCCTCCACCATCACCGGAACCATTCTCAGCTTCATATGCAGCTCTGTTAGCAGGTGACAGAAACGATTTAAGTTTCTCCTCAGTAACTCTGGGATTTTCACCTGCCTGAATAGAAAGAAGTCCTTCTATTACAATACTTTTCATAGTATATTCTGCATTATCTCTTGCTTTAAGCTTATTCTCAGCAGGATAGCAGAACCAGTTCGCAAGAACCGATCCATAGAATGTCGTGATCAAGGCAACGGCCATGGACGGTCCGATAGATGAAGGGTCTGACATGTTCTGCAGCATAAGAACCAGTCCAAGCAGCGTTCCGATCATTCCCCAAGAAGGTCCCATACCTGCAACATCAGCAAAGAACGTGTAGTTCTCTTTATGTCGCTCTGACATAGCATCTATCTCAGCTTCCAGAATAGCCTTAACAAGTTCAGGCTCAGTACCGTCGACTATAAGTCCTACGCCCTTCTTCATAAAGGCATCCTCTATATTGCTGGCTGCCTCTTCCAGTGCAAGCAGTCCCTCTTTTCTGGCAGTATTTGACAGGTCAATTATCTGTTTTATAACAGCCTTGGTATCATCAGCGGGCATTTTAAAGATCAATGTATATGACTTTAGTCCGTTGATAAAACTGGGCATGGTTCTTGAAGCCAACACCGCCATGAACGCTCCACCAAAGGTAATCATGGCAGAAGGTGCATCGACGAAGTATTGCACACCGGAAATGCCGGCACCAAACACAATACTAAGAATCATGAAAATGAAACAAAGTACAACACCAAGTAATGAAGCTATATCCACTTAGTTTTCCCCCTTCGTTAAAAACTTAAGTAAAAATTCATCATCAAAATGTGTAATGCATTATTATCAGTTAATGTAACGCATCATGGATTCGCGCCTTTGTTGCTTCTTCACCACAAGATACAAGTGGTGCCTCAGCCTGAACATTCCATCTCTCATTGCATCTCTTCATAACCTCAGGGAGCGATTCCTTAATTATAAATTTGCGCCCATTGGCCATGATCACTACAGTATCGGGAGTGGACTCTACTGTCTCTATTAGATTTTCATTAACCAATATCAATCGGCCATCCAACCTGGTAATTTCTATCACGATTTATCCCCCGACATCAGTTAGATTATTTGAAATAAATATGCAGTTTTGGAATGGGTGTTTTAACCAAAATTACACTCTGTCACTTATTAACACAATTTTATCATGGTTTTTCATTATTTTCCTACACAAAATACCGCAAAAGACTGCGGTTTGCATTTTTATTTCATTAAAATGTGATATTTCTGAAATTAATTTTCGTGCTATATCTTGTGCATACTTCATTTTCAATTATACAACATCTCGTAATTTATTAAAACAGTTTTGAAATGTTTTGTTCTGATAAGTATTTGTTTTTGAAATTTAAAGTTTTTTTCAATTTTGTTTATATAGTTTTTAGATATATATGGAGATGATTTTGTTATTTGTCTGAGTTGTTTGAAATTTAATTTCAGATAAATTGCTTATTTTTGTAATTTTATTTCATATTTCTTTTTTTGTGGGATTGTTTCTGCTGTCATTTTTTTACACTATTTTATTAGTCTTGGTTTTATCTTTTTTGCTATTTTCTTCTTTTGTTTTTCTTCAGCTATTTTTTTCTTTTGTTTTTCTTCAGCTGTTTTTCTTCTTTTGCTTTTTCTTCAGCTGTTTTTTTCTTCTTTCGTTTTTTCTTGTTTTTTTGTTTTGTTTTTGGTATTTTCTTTTTCTTTAATAACGATTCTTAAGAGTTCTCTGAAAAGTTTTAAGATGATTTTGAGGAAGCATGGCGAAATTTAGGGCTGTGCACTGTTTTTTTGCTATGCACTATTTTTCTGGCACTGTTTTTGGCTGTGCACTGGGTTTTGGCTTTTTTTCTCTATCCCAGTGCTCAAAAAATTTGAAGATCTTGGATTTTACACTGGGATTTGCTAAAAATCCCTATCCCAGTGTACTCCTGTGGTTTTCAATGCACTGGCATTAGCCAAAAATCCCTATCCCAGTGTACTCCTGTGGTCTTCACTGCACTGGCATCAGCCAAAATGCTCTATCCCAGTGTACTCCTGTGGTCTTCACTGCACTGGCATCAGCCAAAATGCTCTATTCCAGTGTACGCCTATGTTTTTCACTGCACTGGGATTAACTAAAGAGCCCTATTCCAGTGCTTTTATCCCTAATTTGCGGAAAAAAAGTTTTTCGAGCCCATCGCATTAATAATTATGAAGTAAACAGTCCTTCTAACATGTCTTTACCTGCATAAATAAGTCGAAAGCAATGCCAGTGACTTCAATAAAGTGCTAAAAAATATTCACGAATGAGGATATATAATACACAACATATAAAAAAGTACTTCATTAATCAAACGGGCGCTCTGCTGAGCGCCCGCTTTTTATTATACACTTATCTCCCTCTCGCTAAGTGATTTGGTTGTTCTGCTCTCAGGCTAAAGCCTTCGCCAGAACTAAGTAGTACACTAAGCTCGAAAATACCTCGCTAAGTGATTACTTATCTCTTCAGGTTCGTAAGCTCCTCAAGGAGTGTATCTGAAACTGTAATGATTCGGCTGTTTGCCTGGAATCCACGCTGTGTTGTGATCATGCTGGTGAACTCACTGGAAAGGTCTACGTTTGACATTTCCAGAACACCTGTGGTGATATAGCCGCCATCTGTTGTTACATCCTGAATTGTGGCTTCACCGGAGTTAAGTGTCTGAGTATAGAGGTTGTCACCATTCTTCTCAAGACCTGATGCATTAGCAAATTCTGCTGTTGCGATCTGTCCAAGGAGCTTTGTCTGACCATTTGAATAGGTTGCGTAAATTGTTCCGTCTTTACCTATTGTGACACCGTTCATCTCACCTACTGCACGTCCTGTCTTAAGACTCTGCTTATCACCCTTAACTGCTCCAATTGTGGAAGTAGCCATAGTGTTATAGTTTGTTGTAGGTGATAGATCCATGTTAACGTCTGTAAAGCCTGCCATCTTGGGCTGTCCATCGATAATAGCATCCTGATCAAAGTTAAGAACAATTTTCTCAGTAGGCTGCTCGATGGCACCGGTCTTGGCGTTGTACTTCATTGTGATCGAGTTATTTACAATCTGTAATGATCCATCGTCAAGTATGTGATATGTAAGGTTTTCATAATTGCCTGCTGTCTTGTCCGGTGTGTAGTTATATACATCGGGGAAGAAGTCTGCTGTCAGTGTTGCATCAAATATCTCTGATACATAACCGGTTCTGGGAATCCTGTCATAAATCACCTTTCCGTCCTGGCTTGCATTTCTGTAGGTTGCAGTTGTCTGGTCCTCTTCAATTTCAAATGTGAGCTGTGTCTCAGTTGTTGTCTGTGTGATTGCAAAACTCTTAACGCCTGAATTGTTCTTTGTTCCGACTGTAAGTTTTGATCCGTCTTCACTTAAGCTATAAGTAACGTCATCATTTCCGGGTGTGTAGTTATAAATAGCTTTAAGAACATTTTTCTGAGAATTGGTAAGTGTTGATAATGTTCCTGTAAGCGGTATAGCTGTCTCTACTTCTGACTTATAGTTCCTGAAAACTATATTAGCCCCTGTATTCATATAAACTGAATAATCATTCTGGTTAGCGTAGTCTTCATTTGAGGATCTTGTTGTAGTTGTCTTATGAATTGTCATTTTGCCGTCTGCAGCAATTTCATAAGTATAAGCATATGTATTATTACCCTCAGTAGCAGGTATATCTTCCACTCCCATTCCATATACCTGAAGAAGTTCTATGGATACGGCATCAATATTTGATAACGTTCCCTTTCTGTCAAAGGTATTGTTGGTATCTGTCTTTTTATTACTAAACAATACATGATCTGTATCAAGGGCTGTGTAGTTATATGTCGAGCTGTAATTTATGTCATTCTGTGTTGAAGTAGTGGTTGTCTCTCTTGTAAATGATACTGTACCTGTTCCATCTCCATTTTCAGTTATTGTATAAAAATATCTGTAATCATTATTGCCTGAATTCGGAGGTATTGAATCTGATGTAATTCCCATTGCTGTAAGCATGGCTTCCGGAGTTGTACCCTTAGTTAACTCACCTGAAAGACTGGGCATATCATAACCGTTAAAGTTATTGCCCGAAAGGGCTGCTGTCTTATCAGGCAGCTCGGTTGTAGTACCGGTTGTAGTCTTCTTAATTGTAAGATTCAGCTTACCATTATCAGATATGGTATATGAATATGTCCAATCAGTAGGATATTTTCCTGTAGTCAGATTATAGGCATTTCTTATGTCATCACTAAGTCCGCTACCTGTCTTTTCAACTTCAATATTTGTATCCGTATCAGCATTGTTAAATGTGATTGTAGAATCTGTTGTCTTTATTACTCTGTAATTTGATGCCAGATCCTTAACCTGATTCTCATAGGTATTGGTATAAAGTGTAACGTAGCCAACGCCATCTGAGGACAATGTATAGGAATAGTCCTTGACACCTTCAACAAACTCAAGGCTGTCGATATCAAGATTGAACATTGACTTCATAACTTCCTTCTGCTTATCATCAAGCACATCCGCATTGGGAAGATCTAGGTTTCTCGGTAGTGTTGCATATGTTGAATTCTCATATGTTCCATATGTGATAGTTGTATCTGTGCTGCTGTTCTTATAATATGTTCCGAGACTTGATGAAGGAGTATCTGCATTTGTTACGGGATATACGCTGATTGTTCCGTCAGCATTTATTGTATAATAATCTGTTGAAGCTACCGATGTGTCACCTGGTACACCAACTGAAAGATTATATACGTTTCTCAGAAGCTGAGGAGCCTTATCTACCAATGAAGCAATTGAGCCGCTTACCGGAATGCCTGAGTAAGCTGTAGCTCCTTTGGAATCCTTAAAGGAAGCATTTTTTGCACCAACAGTTGCTGTATAGTTGGTTGTTGTAACTACCTTAGTCCAGGAATCACGGATCTGATATGTCTGCTCATCATTATCAAGATCTGTAAAGGTCACATGACTGAGCTTCTCAGCTCCGATTGTGTTCCCCTTGGAATCAAGAATATCCTCAAGGGTCATTGTGTAGGTATGTTCAAGATTGTCAACGTCACGTACTGCAAATTTTGCTGTGTAGAGATAACCAAGATTGTCATAGAATTCAAGAGTTACAGTTTTTCCGTTGTCACTTGTGATATTTGTATCGTGGGCATCGATATTACCACTGACGAGAGCTTCTGTTGTTCCTTCCGGAGGATAGGTCATATTCTCAGCGTTCATGATCTGAAGTTTTCCGATACCACCGTTTGTATTAACAGTGATTGCGCCAGTCTCGGGATCTTCCTGAGCATTCCAGCCATATACAAAGTAACCTGTTGACTGCATTGCAAGGTTACCTGCACCATCCACGTAGAAGGAGCCATCTCTTGTAAACATTGTCTGGTTACCATTATTTACTACAAAGAAAGCATCTCCGGTAATTCGCATATCGAACGGATTGTTTGTTGTTTCCGTTGCGCCTTGCTGTGTGATTGCAGTTGCAATCGCGCCCGATTTTGCACCAAGACCAATCTGGCGGGCATTAATACCACCGGTTGTCTCGGTAGCTCTGGATGCACGCTGTGTGGTCTGATACATCAAATCACTGAAGGTGATAGACTGTGACTTGAAGGATGTGGTGTTGACGTTCGCGATGTTGTTACCGATAACATCCATCTTGACCTGGTGGGTCTTAAGTCCTGCTACACCAGAAAAAAGTGATCTCATCATAAGGCATGTCCTCCTGAAATACAGAGCGCTGTCATGCACTCTTCGGGGACGGCACACATATTCTATTTTCCGATTGGGAATGAATGAAAAGGAAACGAAAAATTTGAATTCCGTCTGGCGTTCGGGAATTCGTGACCTCCTTAGATACCTGCCACTGCCGGCTGGCTTACGGGCGGAAGTCTCCGCCCTCGGTCCGGTCATTTTTTATTCATTCTGATCGTACGATAGAACTTATGCGATTACCGCTCCGTCTATATTGGTAAAAATGTTACTGCCAGTTTCCTGACTATCCATCGCGGTCACTACTGTACTAGTTTTTACATTAACGATGAAGGCAAGCTGATCAACCAGGATAAGTGATTCGTTTATTCCTTTCGCATTGGCCTGATTCCGTGCGTTATTCAGGCGGTTCATCTGATCCTGTGTAAGCTCAATGTTGCGGTCACTTAGTCTGTTGGAAGCATGTTTTGAAAACTTAACACCTTCCCTGTTGCTCTCGAGCTGAGAGAGGATTTTACCGAAATCAGAATTCTGAACGCCGGCTCCGCCTCTTATCTTCTCGCTTTGACCAAGGTACTGGTTCTGAACCTGTTCAATTGAAAGGAATCCGCTATTGTCAATTCTCACGGCTTACTCCTTTCTTTAAACAAAAACACTAAGCCCTAAATTGCTCTGCCGATTTATATTTCGGCTAAGGTCTCATAAAAATAAGACCTTTTCTCATTTTTTAATAAAATTAATAATTAATGCTGCAATTTGAGTTATTTATCATTCCCCTGATACTGTCTGTGCAGCTTCTGTATCGGTTGCTGCCTCCGTATCCTCAGTGATCTTTGCTGCCTTTTCCTCCTCAGCTTTTTTCTTTGCCTCCTCTGCTTTCTGTCTTTCTTCGTATTCCTGCTGATTCTTAGCTGCTTCCTGAACAAGTTCTGTCGCCCTTGCATAATACTTTTCAAGAGTTTCTATATCCTTCTTGTCAACAAGTGCTACGGCATCAGCATCCATACTCTTATAGAAGTTGTAAGCTTCAAATATCTTCTGTGCATCAGTAAATACCATATTCTCATATACAGGGAACTTATCCATCATCTCTGCAAGGTCATCAGCCTGATCGTGAATCTCTACAAAATGAGTGTCAGCTACTGAATTAACATCCTCCATCTTGTAGTCCTTACCGTCGATGTTAAGATAGGCTTCTCCGCTCTTATATGTCACGTAGTCAACCTTGCCCTGAATCTTCTCGCCGCCTTCATTGGTAACGATTACAGTTTTACCCACAAGATCAGAAGCTCTTGACATCGTGAATGCCTCTGCCATGTTAGATAGCTGCTCTACCTGTGAAAATGTAGCGTACTGATTGATATACTCAGTATTTGATGTAGGCTCCAACGGATCCTGATATTTCATCTGAGCACACAGAATGTTCATGAAAGCATTTTTGTCATATCCCTGATTGGCTGCAGCCGCATTCTTTTTAGCTTCCTCGGCCTGAGCCTTTGTATCAAGGATCTTCCCATTTTCAACTACTGCATTTACGCTCATATAGTTTGTACCTCCAAGTATGCTCCCACGAAAAACTTCGCTTGCGCTTATTTCTCAGAATGGTCAAATGTTCTCTTAGTTAAATAGTACATTTGTAGTTAAGCTGAAAAATCCACTGAGTTTCCGTTAATTGCCATCATCTCAGCTGTGAGCTGATCTGCCTCGTCTATCTCATCGATTTCATCGAGTGAAATATCTTCAAGCCGTATTCTTCTCATGGGCTTTCTGATGGATTCCTGAGCATCCTGATCATCTTCCTTCTGGCTCTGACTGTCGTTAAGAGTCTGATCAAAAGCTCCTGCATTAACTGTTACCTCTACTGCGGTAACTTTAACTCCCTGTTCATTCAGCTTTTCCTGAAGCTGCTGAAGCTGTCCCTCGATAGCTGCTCTGACATCCTCATTCTGTGTCAGAAACTTGGCTACGACATTTCCGTCTTTTGCTGCTTCAATGATAACATTTACATTGCCAAGGCTTGCGGGATGCAGCTGCATTTCCATGGTTGTACTGTCGGCCTTTACATTCATCTTGATAAATTCAGTAATCTGATCCATTATATCCTGAGCGTTTGACCTTGCCATCTGCCCATAGCTTTCGGTTTCAACGACCTCTGAAAGAGATGCGGATATCTGATTTATCATCTGATTGTACTGTGAACCATCCATGTTTTCATGTTTTGGCTCATTATTCTGATCATGTCCCATATCACGTGGCTGCTGCTCGGTTGTGATCTCAATTTGGAATTTAGGCTCTTCAGGAGTAGTAACCTCTGTCTCAGATGGTTGAGTCTGAACTGTCTGCTGTGTGACTTCCTTAACTGTGCCTTCACCTGTAAGATCAAGTCTTACTGCTTCTGATGGGAAAGGTTCCTGCCTTGTTATATTTGCCTGCTCTGTAATTGCAGGATTCTCTTTGGTCTGCACCACACTCTCAGCAGCTCTCTGTTCAAGCTCCTCATTAAAGTTCTCAAGAGCCGAGCTAAGTCCTTCCTCAGAAAGATTGAATTCCTCCATGAGGTTATGTCTTGTAGTGTCAACCGCATCCTGCATGTTCTGAACATTCAGATAGACATCAGCATTGGTAACAATAGCCATCACATCATCTGCACCGGATATCTGTGCTACTATCTGAGTCATATTCATAGGATCCAGTATTGCTACATTTGTCAGTCCAAGGGTTGCCATGGCATTTTCGATATCCTTGATATCGACTCCCATGGAATCAGCCAGTTGCTGCATTAAGTCTCTGCTGCTATCAAGCAATGCCTGTTCAAGTTCTGAAAGAGCTTCATCAGCAATTTCCATGGCGAGGGCTTCTCCATCAGGATTTTCGTTTATCCCGGCCATAGCCTCCTGAACTACGTTTGAATCTTCCGTGACTTCAGTCGCAGACTGATTCTCATTTACATTTCCTTCAGCTTGTGCTTTACTTTCAGCAGCTTTTGTATCATCTGTCTTTGTGTTCTCAACATTGGAAGTGCCTTGTCCACTATCACTTTGCGAAGAGATTTCCGTAACCTTGCCATCTGCTTCATTTTGCACATTCTGAGTCTTTTCATAAGCTGCAGCTGCATTGTTGTCACGAACTGCCCCTGTTGAGGTCAGGGTCTTAGCCACGCTTAAATTTACTGCCGTAGTCTGCTTCTGAGTGTTTGCATTACTCAGGGCTTTTTGAAAATCGACTGTCTGCTCCTTTGTAGCAGCAATTCCTTTTGACTGCACGGTATTAGCAAAAAAATCAAGATTGTTAATACCCGGAATCGCGTTAGTAATCAAATCCTACTTCCTCCTTTCTTCTTCATTTGGGTATGGTTCACCCATAGTTCTACATAATGTTTATCGGCCATGTAAGTCAAAACTTAACCCACATGGCCGAAAAATATTAAAAATTTATAAAGCTTTTTTAGTTTCCTACACCTGATACTGTGGCCTTATGTGTAGAAGGCTCCATATAGTCAGTAATTCTGCCTGCATACTCCTCTGTCATCTTATCAAGTATGGCTCCTCTGTTCTCCGCACTCATTTTTCCTAAGATTCTGGAAATAAGTCTTACAGCATCTCCCGTGTCATTCTCGACCATTGAATCAAAAATAGCAGCTGCTTCTTTAGGTTTCATTGATGAATATGCCTTTACGTACTGCTCGAGCTCTATATCATCCGATTCTCCCTGAATAATCTGAGCATATATCTGTGCTGCCACATCCGGTTCTATCATTTCATAATACTTTTTGAACTCCTCGGGATCAGGAGCATTGTCAGCATAAACTACATTTTTATAAAAGTCTTCCTTTTGCTCTTCCAGCTTAGCCTGTTCCTCCTCAAAGGGCTGAAGTCTTGAAACCTCTGCCTGAAGCTTTTCATTTTCCTGCTGAAGAGTCGTGTTCTCTTCCATTTCTTTTCTTAATTCATTCTCAAGTCTCTTTATATAAAGATTAGCCTCATCCAGACTGCTGGCAAGCTGTTCATCAATAGGATTAACGGCTGTCTGCTGCTCCTCTATTTTCTTCTGAGACGCAGGTGTATAGCTTCCCTCCGGAAGTATTCCCTGTATTCCCGGAATATCCCCAATTATTGGAGCAAGGACATGTGAACCAAAACCTCCGACATCAAGTTTAATAAGTAGGCCCAGAATGATAAGCCAGATAACAATAATGATAAAGGTAACAACCAAAGTTGCTGCACCTCCGCCATCATCGCCGTTAAGCTCAGCTGTTCTGTCCGCAAGCTCTGCCTCTCGAATTCTGGCAGCCTTCATCTGCTCTTTGAGCTCAGCTCTTATGGCTTTTCTTTCCTCTTCTATCTTTTTTCTTGCCTCTTTATCAGGGGCAAGCGGTTTGGGAAGTACATTAGCTTCTTCCTTAGCCTTAGCTTCCTTTTCTGCCATTCTTATTCCTCTCTCGCACGCTGAATGTATGTGAAGCTTGTTCTCTCATCGACTTCCTTAGCTTCAGCCTCTTTTTCTTCCTCCATAAATTGCTCAAATGCCTTCTCTTTAAGTCTTTCCTGCATTTTTCGCTCTTGAACCGCCCTTGCAAGCTTCATTCTGGCGACTTCAAATTTCGCTCTGTAGGAATCTACCTTAACTTCCTGATCCTTAATAATGACGTCCATCTGCCTCTGATAGTAATTATTGTCCATAATTTGCTGAACATCCATAATCGCGGCACTTCTAAGCTCATAGCCTTCCCGAATGAATTCATCACGGGTGGCTATATAGCCATTTAAAATATCTATCTGATCATTTAATTCTTTGGAGGCACTGGTAAATTCCATTTTGACCTGCTCCTCCTGCTGCATCCTTAGGTTTAGCACGCCCTGGAGTCTGTAATTAAATCTTGCCATATGTCACCCCTTGTCCGCTGCCCGGTACATCATCCTAATGATTTGCAAAATATTTATTCCTATTCCTTAAACATGCTCTCCAGTTTTGAGACCACCTCTTCATAGGTGAACTTCTCATCTGTCTCCTGCATAAGAAATTCGTTTACTGCATCGATTTTGGACACAGCATAATCTATAGACTTATTGGCACCTGCTTTGTAAGCTCCGATATTTATCAGATCCTCCGCATCAGAATATGTTGCAAGTACATTCTTGAGCTTACCTGCAGCTCTTTTCTGTTCCGGCGGAGCAATTGCACTCATACATCTTGAAATGCTGGCAAGAACATCTATCGCCGGATAGTGGTTTTTCTGAGCAAGCTTTCTGTTTAGAACAATATGCCCATCAAGAATACCTCTGGCGGTATCAGTTATAGGTTCATTAAAATCATCACCGTCAACAAGAACCGTATACAGTCCTGTAATGGAGCCGTTCCTGGATTTTCCTGCTCTCTCAAGAAGTTTTGGCATCTCAGCATAAACACTTGGCGGATAGCCTCTTGATACAGGAGGCTCACCACTTGCCAGGCCTATCTCTCTCTGTGCCATTGAAAAACGTGTCAGGGAGTCCATCATAAGAAGCACATCTTTTCCCTTATCACGAAAATACTCTGCTATCGAAGTAGCTGTCTTGGCAGCTTTAAGTCTTACCAGCGCAGGTTTATCAGAAGTTGCAACCACAACAATTGATCTCTCCATACCTTCGGGACCAAGGTCTCGTTCTATGAACTCTCTAACCTCCCTGCCACGCTCTCCGATAAGAGCTATAACATTTATATCAGCATTGGTATTTCTTGCAAACATGCCCATAAGTGTCGACTTTCCAACGCCTGATCCGGCAAAAATACCAATTCTCTGGCCTTTTCCTACAGTCAAAAGGCCATCTACAGCTTTTACGCCAAGAGACAATACATCAGATATCGGATCTCTGGTCATAGGATCCGGTGGCTGATTCTCTACAGAATATGCTATTCCATTCTCCAGCATAGTCCCTTTACCGTAATTGGTACCATCGATTCTGCCAAGGCCATCCAGAGTTTTCCCAAGAAGTCCTTCGCCCACATTGACCCTCAGAGGCGAATCGGTATTTTCAACAATGCTGCCGCTGCCAATTCCGCTTATATTCTCATATGGCATCAAAAGGACATGGTTATCCTTAAATCCCACAACCTCTGCCATGGTGCCACGTCCTGATGGTCTGCCAACACTCTCTCCATCCTTTTTCTTGGAGTAGATATAGCAGATATCTCCCATTTTGGCTTCAGGTCCCGCAGACTCAATAGTAAGTCCAACAACATTAACCACCTTGCCTCTTACTCTGTAAAACATGTTGTTAGTTATCTTCTTGTACTTTGAATAATCAATAATCCCATTTGCCATCAGCGCTTATTCCTATCAAAAGATAACAGCTTAAGCTTTCTTGCTAGCTCAGAAAGCTCAACACCTAGTGAACAGTCAAACACCCCGCCTTCAGATTCGATAATGCATTCGTTTTCTTTTAGAAGCGGATCCTCAATAATCTCAAGTGTTGAATTGGGTGAAGCCATAGCTTCCTCCAACGCCGGTTTTTCATCAGATACAAGATCATAGTCATCTGATGAAATATGAAGAATAATATCTGTTCCATTCTCCATCTTATTAAGTGTTGTCTTTATCAGATGGAGAATAATATCCTTGTTTTCCTTAAACTCAACATTAAAAACATGTTCATATATCTGAGTCAGAGTGTCCACCATGTCAGGTTCTATGCTGGCTACGAGCTGTTGAAAATCAGTCTGCTGCTTTGCCTTTTCTTCCTCAATCTCGGCGCTGGCTTCAGCCTTCATGCGCTCAATTTCTTCTTCAGCCTGCCTTATGCCTTCCTGATAGCCTTCAGCTTTTCCTTCTTCAATTGCCTGATTTTTTATCTGTTCTGCCTGTGAATTGGCATCCTCCACAATCTGTTTTGCCTCTTCCTCAGCCATCCTGATCTGCTCATCTATCTGAGCCTGTATCTCCTCAAGGTTGATCTGAGGGGCTTCCTCAGGCACAGGAGCAGGTTCTTCATTCATCTCCATTCCAAGATTCATATCATCTTCGGACATTCCGGAAACCTGATCATCAAATCCTTCCTGCCCAAATTCAGGAGTATTCTCATACTGATTTTCATCGAAGGCTTCCATGCCATTGTTTTCATAGCCTTCTTCATCATATGAGCTCTTCCCGTATGTACCTTCCGAACCATCATAGCCCATTCCATAGGTTTCACCTTCACCGGGAAATCCTTCCTGAAACTCATCCATCTGCCCCTGGTCATCAAAATTGGTATTGCCAATTATATTCTGACCTTCATCATAGGCATTTATCTGCTCAAAACCGAGACCTTCTTCAAACCCACCAAAAGTAGGCACTGGTTCACCTTTCTCCAATGCCTCCCTTCTTTTTGCTTCTTCAGCCTGATATTTTTCAATTTTTTTCTCAGCGAGTTCGTTGTTATCAATTATATGCTTTTCATTTTCATTAACCTGATACCAGCCGAACTTCAATAAATTAGATTGATTAGACAACCAGGTCATCACCTCCGCCTCTTGAGATTACAATCTCACCGGCATCTTCCAGCTTACGGATGACATTAACAATCTTCTGCTGAGCTTCCTCAACATCCTTCATACGTACAGGTCCCATGAAGTCCATATCTTCCTTGATCATCTGAGCAAGACGCTTGGACAGGTTGTTAAAGATAGCATTCTGTACCTGCTCGGTAGAGCCCTTACATGCAAGACCGAGGTCAGCATTATCAACATCACGCAGCACACGCTGGATGGCACGGTCGTCCAAAAGAAGGATATCCTCGAATACGAACATTTTCTTGCGGATCTCATCAGCAAGCTCAGGCTGCTCGATTTCCAATGTCTCCATGATGTGCTTCTCAGTAGCACGGTCAACAGCATTGAGGATTTCAACAACAGCATCTACACCACCGACAACCGTGTAATCCTGATTAACAAGTGATGAAAGCTTGGATTCAAGTACTCTCTCAACTTCCTTAATTGTATCCGGGCTTGTTCTGTCCATTGTGGCAATTCGCTTGGCAACATCTGCCTGTCTCTCAGGCGGCAGCGCTCCAAGAATCATAGCACTCTGCGCAGAAGACATATAGGACATAACAAGAGCAATTGTCTGCGGATGCTCATCCTGAATAAAGGTAAGCAGCTGAGAAGGATCAGCCTTACGAATAAATTCGAAAGGTTTAACCTGAAGTGATGCTGTCAGCTTACTGATAACATCCATCGCCTTGTCTTCGCCAAGTGCCTTCTCAAGCAGTTCCTTTGCATAGTTAATACCACCCTCTGCAATATACTGCTGAGCGAGACATATACCATAGAACTCCTCTATTACTGCTTCTTTAACCTGAGGTGTTACGCTTCTGGTATTAGCGATTTCAAGAGTAAGTTCCTCTATTTCATCTTCTTTTAGATGTTTAAAAATTGCTGATGATTTTTCAGGTCCAAGAGCAATCAAAAGAATTGCCGCTTTTTGTGTACCCGAAAGATTAGCTGTAAGTGCCGGGTCATAATTACCCGCCGGTGGAAGTGCTCCTCCTTGGGCAGCGCCAGCATCCAATTCGTCATCATCAAACTCTTCGCCGTCTATAGCCATAGCAATACTCCCCTCCGTGTATTAGTTAGCATAAATTTTTATAACTCAAAGTCCTCCTTCAGCCAGTTACGCAAAAGAATTGCAGCCGCTTCCGGATTTTCCTCTATAAATTTCTCTATAAGTTTCATAGTCTCGCTGCTCTCCTCCATTGTGATATCAGCAAGACTGTCCTCGTCCTCCAAAAACTCTTCAGGCTGAGATTCCAACAGTTCCTCAACCGAAAGCTCCTCAGGAAGTATTTCCTCTTCCTGCTCTTCAATCTCAATCTCTTCCTTCCTTGTTCTGATACTTCTCCAGATAACAAAGCCGAGAAGTCCGAGAATAAGAAGTATCAGGATAACCTGAAGAACATCTGCAAATGTTATACCCTTGCCTTCTGAATCAAAGAATTCAGGCTGGTTATATGCAGTCATTGAAATATTAGCTGCAGAAATACCTGTTGCCTTCGCAACAATATTTATCGTATCTTCAGAAACCTCCGCCTGAGTAACTCCGGTATTTTCTTTAAACTCAGCCCAAGTCATTCCATCATGATCGTCCGGATTATAATTATCCTCATTGTAGATCACATATGTAGTTGCAGTTACGGAGATGGAGGATTCCTCGTAATTAACCTTTCCCGGAGGAGTGTCTGAAGTGGTTATCTCCTCGTTCGGAAGATAATCCTTGGACTCTTCTTCAATAGTGGATGACGAATTTTCATTATCCTGGAGCATATATGATGTCTCATCATCATTGTTGGTATCTGTCCCGGGAATACCACTGGTTCCGTTTACATTGTTAGCATTATAGCTGTCTTCATGACTTAAAACACCCTGTGTCTGTCCTTCGGCAGGCGTATAGTTGTGGGTAGTCTTTTTAATGTTTGAAAAGTCCAATATCAGGTTACTTGCTACTTCAATATCATTATATAGCTTTGTTCCTTTAAGTACTCTGATAACCTCACTTCTAACCTGCTGTTCAGCCTTGGTCTTCGCATTTAGCTGAGTGCTTGCGAGTCCTGTCGCCGAGTTATCCTCAGAACCTGAAAATAGCAGATTACCATTGGTATCCATAATGATGATCTTCTCGGTAGTATTATTACCAAGAGCCATCGCGGTCGCTTTTGCAAGGAATGCCGCATTATCCTCCGTGAATGCTTCAGGATCACTTAGTCTTAGGAAAACGCTGGCCGAGGATTCCTCATTTTTGGATAAAAGAGTTCCGTCATTTGTAGGAATGTGCAGTTCAACCCTGGCACTTTCAATAGCGTCAAAATAATCAGCAAAATCCGAAGCAAGCTTTTTCTCTTTATACTCTACATATTTTTTCTGCTTATCAGATTCAGTTGTCGAAAAGCTTCCATCAACTACATTGTCAATAGTGTAAGTATCAGGCTGAATATAGTTTGTTCCAAGTAAAAGAGAGGCACTGCTCTCATCCGATTTCAGAACCTCAAATCTCAGATTATCATCTGATTTTCTATAATTTATACCATTTTCATCAAAAAGCTCAATGACCTGCTGAGACTCCTTCATAGTCTCAACTGTCGCCACTGTCACGTATTGAGGCTGATTAAAAACAGTTATCAGAATCACCGCTGTAAATATCAAAGCGGCTACTCCTGCACCTATAAGCGTCTTCTGTCTTCTTGTAAAACGATTCCACCACTCAAGAGCACGATCTCTGAGTCCCAAAAGACGTTCTCTCATACTCCTCTCCTCCCAAAACTATAAAAAACTATAAATGAATTTCATAAGGAAATTCATGCCCCTGTTGCAAAGGCAATCCAAAGCTGAAAAGCAGCCTTGTAATAATTCATAAACTCAGATCTGCATCTGCATAATTTCTTTGTATGCCTGCAGCATTTTGTCACGGACCGCAATGGTATATTGCAGTGCTGTCTCAGCTTTTTGCAACGCTATTGCAAGATCGTGAGTATTATCTGTCTCGCCGAGAGACCACTTGATTTCTTCATTCTCAGCATCCGACAGATATGCATTTGTTGTATTTATATTCTCTACTGCCCTGTTGAAAATGTTAGTAAACGATCCATCATTACCAAATCTGTCCCCAAGTGGATTAGTAACCCTGGAATTAGCTTTCTCAGCATTTCTTATTGCAGTTGAATGTACATTTCTAATCTGGCTAATATCAATATCTGCCATGTGCTCCTCCTTTGCAGCTTCCCAAAGCTGCAAACATTCCGGTCAACAAAACATATATGAATTATCAGGACTGAGCTATTGAAAGGCCCTGCCCCATCAGGTACTTACTGGATGCAAAGGCTGTCGCGTTGGCCTCATATCCTCTCTGCGCGTCAATAAGGTTGGTCATCTCAGTAACTATATCAACGTTCGGATAAGTAACATATCCGAATTCATCGGCATCAGGATGTGACGGATCATAAACCATCTTATAATCTGTCCAGGTGTCATCCCTGACAGATGAAACCTTAACGCCTCTTCCGCTATAGTGGTCAAGTCTGTCATTCAGAATCTTGGAAAAAGGTGTCTGCGTTCCCTTCTCGGCAAAGGTTACGACTTTTCTCGTATAAACGTCGCCTGTAGCATCCCTTGTAGTATTGGCATTGGCAATGTTCTCTGAAATGATATCCATGCGAAAACGCTCAGCTGTCATTCCTGAGGAATTGATATTAAAAGAATCAAAAATATTCCCTGTACTTATCATAAGCTACACCCCTTTATCCTCTCATAGCATTCTGAAGGTTGGAAAACTCTGATCTGATCCCAAGCATAACACCCTGATACTTTATCTGGTTAGCTGCAAGGGTAACGTTCTCAGTATCTATGTCAACATTATTGCCGTCCATTCTGTATGAAAAATTGGAATAGTCCGTATATGGTCTCGCCTTAAGTCTGTTGATCTTAAGGCCGGAAACCTTAGCATCCATAGTCTTGTATCTGGAATTGCCAAGTGCACGCTCAAGTTCCCTCTCAAAAGCAACATCCTGTCGCTTATAATTGGGTGTATTAACATTCGCAAGGTTATTAGACAGCACTTCATTTCTGATCCATGAAGCGTCTGCCGTCTTATCAAGTACATTAATGTAATCAAATGCATTGCTGTTGATCATAGACTCCCCTCCGTACAAAAGGCTTTCCAATTTTTGGCATACTACTGTATTTTTACCTTTTAACCCTTATTTACATATTAAAATGATTTTTATCAAATTACAAGTGATTTGGCTTAAAATCATACTTTATATTGTGTTTTTTATCACCATTAGATACAAGAATTAGTTTTTCATTCGCAGCAAAACGATATTATGCAAAAAGGGACCTATCCAAACAGATAAATCCCTTCATCTCCATCCGTCCTAATTGATATCTCGGATAAAAAGCCATATCCCATTACATCTGGGACTTAAGTTTTTTGATTTCATCAAATACAACGTCATTAAGAACCTTTATATACGTTCCCTTCATGCCTGAAGATCTGGACTCAATAACGCCGGCACTTTCAAATTTCCTAAGTGCATTAACAATAACGCTTCTGGTAATTCCGACTCTGTCAGCGATCTTGCTTGCTACAAGCACACCCTCCATGCCGTTTAACTCATCGAAAATGTGTATGATTGCTTCCATCTCAGAGAATGAAAGTGTTCCTATCGCAGACTTAACAACTGCAAGCTTCCTGCTTTCCTCAGCATTTTCCTCATTAACCGCACGAAGCATCTCAAGTCCAACTACAGTTGTGCCATACTCACAGAGAATAATATCATCAATGTCATAGGGTTCGTCACACTTGTAGATAAAAAGTGTTCCCAGTCTCTCACCGGCAATCTCAATAGGTGTAATAATTGCCTGATATCTTCTCATATCGACATCTTCAAATCCAAGTGTCTCCAGATTTACATTTTCTTTTGTAGACAAAACTGTAAGAAGTCTCTCATTCAACATAGGATCTATAAAGCTTCCCACATCGTCAACAAGCATCTCGCCAAGTGAGTCTACAGCCTTTGCCTCACCGATTCCCAGAACCTTGCCCTTCCTGCTTATTACCAGCATATTGGAATTTAATATTTCACACAAAACTGAGCAAATATCGTTAAAAACTACCTTCCCGGAATTACTGTTGTGTAGAAGTTTACCAATTTTTCTGGTTTTGTCCAAAAGCTGTACGCTACTCATGAAAAAATTCTCCTTTTATCTGAAAATGTTTATAAATTTACATAAATCTACTACAACTAATGCGATTGTACCACATAATATAAACTACATCAAAGAGATTTGTTTATATTTTTATTAAAATTTAATGAATATTGCAACAAATCGAAAAAGACAAAAAAATAGCGCAGATACGTAAATTATATCCGCGCTATTATATATTTATCAGTCTTCCTTACCGCGATCTTCAATGTGTCCGCATTCAGGATCGTTGCAAACAAGTTTATTATTCTTTATCAGCATGAGCCCGCCGCACTTAGGGCATGCCTTGCTTGAAGGTTTTTGCCAAACCATAAAATCACAATCAGGATTGTCTATGCAACCATAGTACAGACGCCCCTTCCTTGTTCTTTTAAGAACAATGTCCTTGCCACACTTAGGACATGCAACACCGATTTTCTCATAATAAGGCTTAGTATTTTTGCACTCCGGAAATCCCGGGCATGCAAGGAACTTACCGTGAGGACCATACTTGATAACCATGTTGCGTCCGCAGTTTTCGCAGACAACATCTGTTGCTTCGTCCTGAATTTCAACCTTTTCAATCTCCTTCTGCGCTTTCTCAACCGCATCTGCAAGATCAGGATAGAAATTTTCAACTATAGTCTTCCACTTAACATCACCTTCTGCTACGCCATCCAGAAGAGTCTCCATATTTGAAGTAAAGCTTACGTCAACAATCTGAGGGAAAGCTTCATTCATCATCTTGTTAACAGCTTCGCCAAGTTCAGTCACATAAAGGTTCTTATTCTCCTTTGTGATGTAATGTCTGGCAAGGATGGTTGTTATAGTAGGCGCATAGGTACTGGGTCTTCCTATTCCAAGTGCTTCAAGGTCATGAACAAGTGAAGCCTCAGTATAGTGAGGCGCAGGCTGTGTGAAATGCTGCTTTTCTTCGAATTCCATAAGCTCAAGCTCAGAATTCTCATCTATTCTCTTGGCGAGAGTATTCTTCTCAATCTGATCGTCTTCGTCAGTATATACGTTCATGAAACCATCAAATACTGTTCTCGATGCAGCAACGGTAAAACGATGATCACCGGCATCGATTTTGACAGAAGTAGTCTCATACTTGGCAGCTGCCATTCTGCTTGCCATAAATCTGCGCCAAATAAGCTGGTAAAGACGGAACTGATCTCTGCTGAGAAATTCCTTAACAGCTACAGGTGTATTGTTTACATCCGTAGGTCTTATTGCTTCGTGAGCATCCTGGATCTTAGCTCCTGCTTTACTGCCCTGGGCATTTTCAGCAAGATATTCATCTCCAAATGCATTCCTGATATAATTTGCAGCAAGAGCCTGAGCCTCATCAGATATGCGTGTTGAATCTGTACGAAGGTATGTAATAAGACCGACTGTTCCGGCCTTGCCCATATCGATTCCTTCATAGAGCTGCTGCGCTGTTCTCATAGTTTTCTGAGTAGAGAAATTAAGCGCTTTTGAAGCCTCTTGCTGAAGTGTTGAGGTTGTAAAAGGAAGCGGTGCTTTCTTTGTACGCTCGCCCTTCTTGATCTCTGTTATCTTAAATTTCTTCCCCTTAAGGTCCTTTAAAATTTCATCAAGCTCAGCTTTTGAATTAATCTCAGCTTTCTTACCGTCTTTTCCATAGTAATGAGCTACAATGGGCTTTTTCTCACCCTTAACCTTAAGTGTCGCGTCAAGTGACCAGTATTCCTGAGGGATAAATGAATTGATCTCATCCTCTCTGTCACAGATAATTCTAAGTGCTACAGACTGAACACGTCCCGCACTGAGTCCTCTCTTAATTTTCTCCCAAAGAAGTGGAGAAATCTGGTATCCCACCATCCTGTCAAGGACACGTCTGGCCTGCTGAGCATCAACAAGGTTCATGTCAATGTCTCTTGGATGCTTCATAGCTTCCTTTACCGCAGACTGTGTAATTTCATTAAATGTCACTCTTGAAAAACGATCCTTGGCATCCTCAAGCTTAAGCGCAGTCATAAGATGCCATGAAATAGCTTCACCTTCACGGTCAGGGTCAGTTGCGAGATAAATATGGTCAGCGTTTTTAGCTGCCTTTCTTAAAGCCGCAAGTACATCACCTTTGCCTCTGATTGTTATGTACTTCGGTTCAAAATCATGTTCAACATCAATTCCCATCTGGCTTCTTGGCAGATCACGAACGTGTCCGTTACTCGCTGCGACCTCGTAGCCGTTGCCCAGGAATTTCTTAATTGCCTTCACCTTTGTAGGTGACTCTACAATAAGTAAATTTTTCTTTTTACTAGCCATTAAAAATGCCCCTCTTTATATTAATAGGAAGTTCTGTTCCATAGTTTCGTAATATACACTAAAAATATGGGCATTGCAATATGATTTTTTTAAAGATGTGACAATAATATGTAACACAATACAAGAAAATTGCAAATAAATTGGGCACCGATCCTGCGATCAGTGCCCTTTAATTCTGAATTTCCAATGGACTAGTTCTCCTTTTCTGTTTTTTATTGTAAACGAATCGCCAACCAAAACCATGTTGCGCATCATGATTTTTTCTGACTACCGGCATCCAAATTACTCGCCAACTATGTAGTCTTAATGATTCGTTAGAAAAATAAAGAATAGCAGGTTCGAATTGGTGAAGCACACGCCGCCTCATCTCACCCCTATTCACAAAACAGATAAATTTCTCTGTTCTTACTCGGGTAAAGCACTCGCTACCTTTGCTACTACTGAGCATTTATCTGCTCGTCTGTTGGTAATTATGATGATACCAACCCCGGATTAATTTGTCAATACATTTTGAATTTATTTATGCCTTATTTAGATAATTTTTATTATCAATATAAATTGTCGCTTTTTTTAGTATTTAGTGACACAATTAACTAATTATTTAAAAGGATTTTAATTTTTTCATGGCTAAAAAGTGTTTTTGACATCTATTTTGTACTTTTCAAATGAGCGCATACCATATATTGTATATCAATATTGTCACCCGTAATTATAAATTGTAGTTGACAATAAATACAATTCATCCTATTCTATCTTTGTCACCTGAATTATTTCATAAAAAGGTGACAATATTATTGACAGAAAGAAGGAAAAACAATGAGTGAAGAATTAAGTAATGCAAGATCAGAAATAATTGACAAGGGACAATCCGCTTCTGTTAAGGATTTATGCTTTATAGCTGTTTTTACTGCCATAATCTGTGTATTGTCACAACTTTCAATCCCTATGCCTGCCGGTGTCCCCATGACTTTACAGACGCTGATAATTCCTTTGGCAGGAGTTGTTATCGGCAAAAAGAAAGGAACATATGCAACTCTTTTATATCTGCTGATCGGTGCAATCGGCATTCCGGTATTTTCAGGCTTTAGCGGTGGTATAGGTGTACTTCTTGGTTTAACAGGCGGATTTCTTATATCCTTCCCAGTACTCTCATTTACAGCCGGGCTTGGTGATGAACTTGGTTTAAAGCTTGGTCGCAAAGATGGAAGTAATAAAGTAATGTACTATATTCCTCTCGTGCTTTGTCTTGTAATTGGTGCTACAATAAACTATGTATTCGGAACCGTTTGGTTTATGTTTGCATCAAAAACATCATTTATTGCAGGTTTTGCTGCTTGTGTTCTTCCATTTATTCCAACAGCAATCCTCAAAATTATAATTGTTGCAATCGTCGGTCCCGAGCTCAAAAAGCGTTTATCACCAATACTAAACTAACGAACAAAAGGAACAGATGTATGCCGGACACAAAAAGTAAAGTGCTTAGTTATTTAGAAGGAAACAGTGGCAAATTCACATCAGGTGAAGATATTGCCAACAAGCTGAACATTTCACGAAACAGTGTCTGGAAAGCTATAGAATCCCTGCGAAGAGACGGCTTTCAAATCACAGCCGCTTCCCGCAGGGGTTATTCTTTATCAGGAAAAGCTGATTCAATAAGTCTGGAGGAGATAAAAAGATATCTTCCAAGCTCTATTAATTCAGACATGATCAAAGTATATGATTCACTTGAGTCCACTAATAAAACTGCAAAAAGCGAAGCATCCTTTGACGCTCCACACGGAACGGTCATCATCGCATCCAGGCAGACAGGAGGAATCGGCCATAATAAACATTCTTTTTCATCTCCTGTTGGTGGAATATATATGAGTATTGTTTTGCGTCCCGAAGACTTTGTCATTAAAAATCCGGACAAAATTCGGGAATTCTGTGTTCTTAGTGTTTGTCTGGCTATAGAAGAAGCAACTGGATTATCCGCAAATATCGGACCAACAAATGACATTTTCATACAAGAAAAAAAGACATGCGGTATTCTCTTAGAGGCAAGCTCAGATTTCGACACCGGAGAAGTACAGTTTTTAATTGCAGGTATCGGGATATATTTTAATTCAGATTTATCAGACATCCCCTCTGAGCTAAGGTCCACCACAGGTAGCCTTTTCAAAAAAGATAATGCAGCAATTACTAAAAACGAACTGATAGCCGGGATCTTACAGCGATTATTATCCTCAGAAAAAGTCGATGAAAACATGCTATCAAATGAATATCACAAAAGGCTCATGTGTACATAAAGTGGTCATAAAAGATTTAAAAAAATAATAAAAAAAGACGTCCCTCACATTTTTTTGCATGGGACGTCTTTTGTCTTGTTTATTTTGCCTTTGGCATCATCTGTTTAAGATTATCAGGTGTAAAGGAATATGCTTTTCCGCAGAAATGGCATTTTATCTCTACGTCCTCTCCCTCAGAGGCAAGGTCTTCCAGCTCCTTTTTACCAAGAAGAATCAGGGCTCTCTCAACTCTGTCTCTGTCACAACCACAATGAAACTCAACGGGCATATTGTCTGTAATCTCATAGTCAAAGCCATTAAGAACAAGTTCAAGAAGCTCTTCCGGTGTCTTTCCTTCTCTGAGTATATCCGTAACAGATTTCATACCCTGAATATTACCTTCAAGCTTACTTATAACCTCTTCTGTGGCACCGGGCATTAACTGTACGATAAATCCACCAGCTTCCATAATTGAGAAGTCATTTTTCACAAGAACACCCAACCCAACAGAAGAAGGAATCTGTTCTGACTCCACAAAATAACAGGTAAGGTCATCTGCTATTTCTCCTGATAATAGTTGGATTGTACCTACATAGGGGTCCTTAAGGCCCAGATCTCTGGTAACTGTCAGAGTTCCGTTACCTACTGCCCCACCTACATTCAAGTGGCCACCCTCGTTATTTGGAAGTGCCACCTGATTATTTCTAACGTACCCCTTAACCTGCCCTTTATTATTAACAGTTGCAAGAAGTCCGCCAATAGGGCCATCACCTTCAATTGTTATGGTGAGAGCATCCTTATCATTTTTTAGCATGTCACCCATCATTAGAGCACCACTCATAAGTCTTCCCAACGCAGCGCTGCATATAGGGCTAAGATCGTGTATTTTTCTGGCTTCCTCCACCAGATTCCTTGAAGTTATCGCAAAGGCTCTTATCTGTGCGTCAGCAGCTGTAGCCCTGACCATGTAGTCTCTGTATTCCATAAAACCTCTTACCTATTAAGCTAATGATGCAGTTATGATTGCCATAGAATAAACCTCAACCGCATTGCAGCCTCTTGACAGATCATTGATCTGTGCATTAAGTCCAAGAAGTATCGGACCGTATGCTTCGAAATTACCCATACGCTGTGCAATCTTGTAGCCAAGGTTACCTGCATCGATGTTAGGGAAAATAAATGTATTTGCATATCCTGCAACAGGAGAATCAGGAGTTTTTACTCTTGCAACCTTAGGTGAAACCGCTGCATCAAACTGAAGCTCACCATCTATCGGAAGATCAGGATATTTTTCCTGAGCCTTTCTTGTAGCATTCTGCATCTTTGTTACAGAAGGGCTCTTCGCAGACCCCTTAGTTGAGAATGAAAGGAAAGCCACCTTAGGATCAACACCAAATGCCTTTGCACATTCTACAGTCTCACCACAGATTTCAACAAGCTCATCCTCTGTAGGATCAATATTGATAGCACAGTCACCCATGGCAATTACTTCGTTATCGCCAATAGCTGAAGGACGAACCAAAATAAAACATGAAGATACAACGCTGTTACCGGGTTTTGTCTTAATAATCTGAAGTGCAGGTCTTACTGTATCAGCTGTTGAATAAGTAGCACCACCAAGCAGACAGTCAGCCTTCTTCATCTTTACAAGCATTGTTCCGAAATAGTTAGCCTGTGAAAGAATGCCTCTTGCCTGTTCAGGAGTCATTCCTTTGCTCTTACGAATCTCAACAAACTCGTCAACCATAGCTTCAAAATCGTCATAGTTCTTAGGATCGATAATCTGAGCGCCTCTGATATTATAGCCCTCCTGCTCAGCATTCTTATAAATTACATCAGGATTACCAAGCAAAACAGGCTTCAAGAAGTTACCTGCAAGAAGTCTGGACGAAGCCTCCAGAATTCTGGGATCCTCTCCTTCAGTAAACACTATTGTCTTTGGACTGGCCTTTAATTTTGCAATCATCTCTCCAAAACCATACATTCTAAATTCCTCCTAAAATATGAAAATTGGTTAAAAAACCTCTATACATTGATATAAATTATTTTAAAAACATAATGTGATATTAATTATGCCACAAAATTATACATCCTACGTAACTAATAACTCAAGAATAGATAAAATATTATCAAAGTTTTATAAACTGATTATCGCATATAAAAAGAGCCCTTGAGATTGCAGCACTATAAAAAAAGTAAACCGCATCTCTCAAAAGCTCTTTTGCTTTTACAAATAACTAAATACCGAATAGTTATTATCAATCCGGAAGGTCAATCTTCTTTCCGTCTCTATGCATCGAGAATTTATCCATAGGATAGTTCTTAAGATTTTCAAGAACCTTTCTTCCATCTGCCTTAGCAAGAAGACTTGCTCTAGCCTTAGTTATTTCTGTCTCTGTTTTGTGTTTTGACGGGCCACCTACGCAGCCACCGGGGCAAACCATACCCTCAATGAAGTCATCGGGGAACTTACCCATCTTAAGCAGTGTCAGTGCCTTCTTACACTCAATTCCGCCTGCAGCTCTGTGAAGCTTAAGATCACCTATATCCTCGCCTCTCTCCTGCATACACTCAATAACTGCATTGGCAACACCACCGCTTGTAGCGAAGCGCTTACCCCAGATAGAAGATTCCTGATACTCATCCTCAACAGGTTCAAATTCAACATCCTTAGACCTCATAAGTGCTCTGAGCTCGCCATATGTTACTACAAAATCTGCATTATCCGGTACATCAGGATCCTGAGCCTCAGATTTCTTTGCAATACAAGGTCCTACAAATACAGTTACGCATCCGGGACGTGTAGCTTTTAAATATCTTGAAATAGCACACATAGGAGAAACAGTTGAGGACATATTATTCTCAAACTGCTCCGGGAAATGTTTCTTAAGCATATTAATAAATGCAGGGCAACATGAGGTTGTCATCTTTTTGCCTTCTGCATATGCTTCAGCCCATTCCTTAGACTCATAAGCAGCAGTCATATCGCCACCAAGTCCGACCTCGACCATATCTGCAAAACCGATCTTTACAAGTGCCTTCTTAACAGCTGCCATAGTTATATTCTCACCAAACTGACCTTCTGTAGCAGGCGCACACATAGCAATTACTTCCTTGCCTTCCTTGATAGCCTCAATAATCTGTACGAGGTAAGTCTTAGAGCCAATAGCTCCAAAAGGACAATTATGTATGCAGTGTCCACACTGTATACATTTATCCTCATCTATCTTGCAGTAGCCATATTCATCATAGGTGATAGCACCTACAGGACATGCTTTATGGCAAGGACGCTCAAGATGAACGATTGCGCCATAAGGACATGCCTTAGCACACATTCCACACTCTTTGCACTTAGCGGGATCAATATGCATTCGTACATCACCGGGATGAATAGCATCGAATTTACATGAATTAAGACATGCTTTTCCAATACAAAAACGGCAATTATCAGTTACTGAAAATGCTGAAATAGGACATTCATCACAAGCAGGGTCAATAACCTGCACAATATTTTTTGAATCCTTGTTATATGTCGTACTCTGTCCACAGGCAAGGCGTATTCTCTGACGTACTATTTCACGTTCCTTGTAGACGCAGCATCTGTACTCAGGCTTCGGACCAGGAGCAAGCTCATAAGCAAGTTTATCCTTATGCTCCTCATCAAGTTCACCCTTCCAGGCAAGGCGACATACCTCCTCCATAATCTTGTGTTTGAAACTAACCAGTCCCTTGTCGTTTGTTACCATAGAAATCTCCCAATTCTAATAATACTGTTATTAACTACATATACTATAAAGCTTTATTAAAGCTCTATTTTTCTGCAAAACTCCAGGCCTTCCGTATCATGTGCCGTTATAAGAAGCGGATTTCTGCCCTGTTTTTCTCTTATATAATCTATTACATTTTTCCTGTTATCACTGTCAAGACCTGTGAAGGGCTCATCAAGTATCAGCATATCCGAAGGTATGCTGCATGCCCTTACTATCGCAACGCGTCTTTTCATGCCACCTGACAACTGCGATACTGGTTTATCAAGACAATCAGCAGGAAGAAGTCTGGTAAGCTCCTCCCTTGCTACCTTCACAGAATTTTTACGGTTTACCATAACAACATTTTGTATCGGAGTGAAGTCCTCACATAATCTGTTTTCCTGGAAAACCACACCGGCATTAAGATAGGGATATTTATAGTCCCCCATAAAATGCACTTTACCGCTATCCGGCTCCTCGAGACTAAGAAGAATTCTTATAAGCGTTGTCTTGCCGCAGCCTGACGGACCTGTAACAACATAAGAATGATCCTCTTCTATCTCCAGATTAAAATTATTTAATACATTTAAGCTTCCGTAAGATTTACAAATATTCTCAAGATCTATCGTCATTCAGGCCTCCTCTGCATTAGTCCCGGCATCGTTTGAAGCCCCCGGCATAAACAGCATCTTGCACAGATAGATCAAAAATGAAAACATTTTTTCCGTAACCCATGATGCCAAAATAATTGTAAATGTCCAGGCAAATACCTCTGCAGTATCAAGGTTTATTTTTGATCTGTACAGCCCGTTTCCCATGGTAAGAAGAGGTTGCCCTATAACTTCCGCTGCTACTCCGCTTTTAAATCCCATGCCTACAGCTACTGAAAAAGCTCCAAGGTATGAAGGGATAAGCGCAGGAATATATATATACCTGATTTTTGCTGCAGTGGGCATTCTGTAAACATGTGCCATCTCCAAAAGCTCATTGTCAGCAGCAGTAAATCCTCCGACAGTTGCAAGATAGATGATAGGAAAAACCACAAGTGTCACTATTACAGTAGATAGACTATCACTTCCTATCCATATTAATATAAGTACTACAAAGCTTGCAACAGGAACCGACTTTAATGCGGTTACAACCGGTGATAGAAACTCACCAAGCAACTTAAACTTAAGAGAAAGCGATCCCAGCAAAATACCGGTAATGCCGCCCAAAACTATTCCGGACACTATATGAAAAACAGAGCTCAAAACCGATGTGCCAAAGTCTGCAGATCCTGCCATACCAACAAGGGCCCTGAAAGCTTCTATAGGTCCTGCAAGAAGTATTTTATTATGTACAATAAGAGAGGCAATTTCCCACAGCAAAAGCCAACACAATGCAATTCCTACTTTTTTTATTCTCTTCAAAACTATTCCTCTATATTAATCAATAGTATAAAAGTCATCGCCAGGCATAGCCCCACCTATTGATTTAGGTTCCTGATCGTAAAGCACCTGCAGATATCCGGAAAGTGCTGTGTTTGCTACATCTCCTGTTATGCAGACGATATTGCATTCAGGAATAGCCTTTGCTGCTATCGGAGCCTTTTCGATGATACCGTATTCAGCTACAAGGTTTGCTGTTCCTTCAACATCTGAAGTAGCCTTTTCCGTACTCTTTTCATGCTCGTCGATAAAAGTTTTCACTTCGTCCGGATGTTCATTTAAGAAGTCTTTTCTTACAACTGTTACACCGGTTATAAGCTTTGAGCCATTAGATACTGCATCCCATTCATCAGTAAGATCAAACACAGCAGAAACATTTTCGTTTTTAGTTGTTGCTACTGTGACAAAAGGCTGGGGAAGAATCGCTATCTTAGTTGCATCCTCCTGAAGAATTGCTGCTATCTCAGTTGCTTCAGACTTAAATTCAATGTTACAGTCATTTACACCGTTTTTATCAAGAAGATATCTGAGCACATACTCAGGTGATGCTCCCTGACCGGTAGAAATAACCGTCTTTCCGGCGAGATCCTTAACACTCTTTACACTATCATCTCCTGTCACACAGTAGAGAACTCCAAGTGTATTGATATCAAGTAAGCGCACACCTCCCTCTGTCTTATTATACAGAACTGATGCCATATTAGCAGGAACAAGGGCAATATCAATATCTCCTGCCACCAGCCCGGCCATAATTTCATCAGGCTGCGTTTTCATATCAAACTGGTAATTTCCAACGGATTCTTCATTTTCAGAATCCTTCATAAGATTAACAAGTCCCATTGTAGTAGGTCCCTTAAGTGAACCTATTCTCACAACAGTAGGATTTGCTGAGTCTGTATTCTCAGAATTCGCTTCATCACTTAATTGTTCCTCAGATGCCTCGGTATTTTCAGTTATATCAGCACTTTGTATTTCCTGTGTATCTTCGCTTTGTACCTCCTGTGCATCTTCGCTTTGTACTTCCTGTGTATCTCCACTTTGTATTTCCTGTGTATCTCCACTTTGCACCTCTTCTTTATTACAGCCGGTAAATACTGTGGCACAAAGAGTTATAATACACAAAACAGATGCGAATTTCTTCATTATTTTTCTCCTATGCAATTAGTTTTATTTATTTTAGCCCATAAACCATTTGATTATAGCATAAATATAACGATCTGCTCAAATATATGTTACACTTCCTCCAGTAAACTGATGAAACCGATATTGTTTCCTCAGTTTATATTTTGTTTATTTGCCATTGACTCCCATAGAGAATATCATAATTTATATAGCACACAACATCATTGCTATAAGTGTAATTTCGAAAGGAATTTTTATGGAAATCCAGGTTTGGGTCGTACAGAATTTTTATGCGTCCTTTATGCTGATAATTGTTCTCATTTTTCAGTCAAAAACCGCAAAGCTGAAAACAGGTCGCATGTACTCAAATATTCTTAAATGCACTCTTGTCCTTATTCTCTCCGAATCAATAGGACGCGTTTTTGAACTGCAAGGTGGTAAATATCTGACAGCAGCTACTATCGCATATGGAATCATGTTTATTCTTGATCCTGTTGATATATTATATGCAGTTCGATATCTCGACTGTTGGATGGATGACAAAAATGAGGAGAAGCGCCAGTTATTCAGAACCGCTTTTCAAATTCTCATCCTTATAAATGCCGTATTTGTATCTATAGATATTATCTTTAGACAAAAGTGGTTCTTTTATTTTGAAAACGATATTTATTACAGAGGAAAGATATATGTTGTCAGAGCTGTGGTGATTGGAGCTTTTGTACTTCTAGTGGGCATATATTCAATAGCATTTAGAAAAAATATCCTTAGTGAGTACAAAAACCTCATATTGGTATTGCCCGCTCTCGCAATTATAGGGGCATTTTTACAAGTAAGATTCGGTTTAATAAATGCTACCTACGCCGGTATTGCAATGGGCTGTCTTATTATATATCTTTCATTCCAAAGTAATGACGTCAACATTGATTACCTCACCGGCGTATACAACAGGCGCGGTCTGGACCTTAAGCTTCAAAGCAAGATACACTCAAGAGGCAGAAATTTTACTGCTATAATGATGGACATCGATCATTTCAAGGAAATCAATGATACTTTAGGTCATGATGAAGGCGATAAAGCCATAAAGATCATGGCAGATGTTCTTATTGATATTTTTGGTCCGGACTCATCTGTCGGAAGATTTGGCGGAGATGAATTCTGTGTTGTTTCAGATAATATTAATACCTTTGAGATAGATAGCAGAATTTCAAATGTAAGAAAAAAATTCAAAAAGTATGGAGCAAAGCGGAAATGGCCCCAGACAGTTGACGTAAGCTGCGGATATGAAATATATCAAAAAGACAGCAATATGTCCCTGGAGGCCTTTTCAGAACATATAGACAAGCTGATGTATACTGAAAAAGAAGCTCATCATATTCAAAGTCTCACTAATACATAAGCAAAATGCAGGTAGTACCTAATATGCAGCACCTAATATACAGTATTTAATAAGCAGTATTAAAATATACATAAAGGGATGTGACATACAAATATCACATCCCTATTTTTGTATCTTAGTGTATTTTCATGTGCCCTGTTTTATTTCTGATCAACACTTATCTCCACAGTACCCAGAGGAATACATATGCACCAATAACAGCTGCAAGTGTGAAAGGAATACCAATTCTTGCAAAATCTTTGAAGCTAACTTCGTAGCCTTCCTTTCTTAACATACCAACACCCGCTATATTGCAGCTTGCACCAACAGGAGTAATGTTTCCTCCAAGTGTAGCTCCGCAAAGAAGCCCGAAGTACAATAGATATGGAGCAATTCCAAGTGATGCTGTTACTCCTTGAAGTACAGGAAGCATTGTAGCAACATAAGGTATATTATCAATAAATGCTGAAATCAGAACTGATCCCCATACAACTATAGTAAACAGCATAAACAGATTGTTTCCACCTGCCTTTACAATAAGACCAGCCAGATCATCTACAAGTCCAACCTCAGTAACACCACCAATAACCATGAAAAGACCTGTAAGAAGAAGAACTGTATCATAGTCCAGGTTCTTTACTACATTCTTGATGCGATTTACATCATGATCCTTTAAGTATTCCCATGCAATTCCAACAAGTGAGCACACAAGGCAGATAACACCGTTTGTTATTTCCGGCTTATTCTGGATAAATGAAGCTCCCATTAGAAGAACAACATGCGCTACCATCATAATTGTAGGAACATAATCCTTCACTACTGTCTTCTCTTCTGCTGATACAGGCTCTTTATCTTTTCTAAAAAGTATCATCATGATTGGAACCGTAAGAAGTGCTCCAAGCTCAACTGCAAAGAAAATTCCGGGTCTTCCGTTCATCCAGAAGAAATCGTTAAAATCCATCTTAGCATAAGCGCCAAGCATAATAGATGTGGTGTCACCAACCAGCGTAGCAGCTCCTTGCAGATTTGATGAGACTGCAATTGATATGATCATTGGAACCGGATTAATCTTTAACTTTTTGCAAATAGCAAGTCCAACAGGAGCAACCATAAGCAGGGTAGCTACATTATCAATAAACGCTGATATCAGTCCTGAAAACAATGACATATAGATTGTAACCCACATTACATTGGGCGCCAGATCCAGAAGATGGTCCGCTATAAGGTTTGGCATCTTTGACTCTATAAAATAATCAACAAGAAGGAGCGTTCCAAAAATCATAAGAAGAACATTCCAGTCAACCGCTGTGGGTATCTGCTTATAGGGAAGAATTCCGGTAATAACATAGATTGCCGCAACTCCGAGAGCAATGTATGCTCTCTTTTTGGGAAATGCGATAAGTCCCACATACATGGCCACAAATAAAATAATTGCAAGTGTTTTCATTTTTATCCTCTCAATAAAGATTTTTATAAGAAATATGCATCAAATAAGCTCAAAATGTTTCATGGCTTTCCATATGCCATCATCATCAAGTGAAGCCGTGATATAATCCGCATATTCTGACAGGTCATGATAGGTACCGCCCATACCGACGCCAATGCCTGCAGCAAGTAACATCTCTTTATCATTGATGCTATCGCCAAAGGCAAAAGTATTAGCTATATCCTCACCAAGGAGCTCACACACCTTCTCAATTCCCACGCCCTTGTTAAAGCCCTTAGGAACCATCTCCACAACTGTATCCGAATGGATCATGTAGTCATAAAGATCGGAAAGCTCATCAAAGCACAAATCCCTGCGATCCATGGAAACGTTTGTTGCACAGGAAAGCTTCTGTATTTCCCATTTTCCCCAACAATCGTCTATTCCACGGAGCTGCTCTCCCATCTCATTTATGACTTTATCGCCATACATGTCACCCTTAAAGTCATCGAGCTCAAGATACAGATGCTTTGGTCCTTCAAGAATAGGTCTGAATCCATAATGCCTGACGGTCTCTACAGTTCTGATAGCATCCTCGGATGATATCAGACGGTTATAAATAGTTTGCCCTCCATATTCTATCATAGTTCCACAGGATGATACTATTCCATCAAAGCCTATTCCAAGAAGTTCTTTGTTTGTAACAAAAGCTCTCGCCCTGCCGGTGTTAATAAAGCATTTGTGCCCATTAGCTCTGGCAGTACGTATAGCCTCTATTGTTTTTTCACTAATCTCGTTTTTGTAATTCCAAAGTGTTCCATCAATATCAAAAAATAAAACCATTAAAATACAACCTTCTTAAAGGACTTCTTGCCCCTCTTAACCATGACCCCATCACCTGCGAAAGTATCCTTGGTATATGTAGTCTTGAAGTCTGTAACCTTCTCATCTCCAAATGTTACGCCACCCTGCTGAACAGCTCTTCTTGCTTCGCTTCTTGTAGGGCAAAGTCCTGAAGAAACAAGTACCTGCAAAATGTCAATAACACCGTCTCTGAAATCCTCTTCCTTAAGATTAACTGCAGGTACATTCGCAAGATCTCCGCCTCCTGCAAACAGAGCCTTAGCTCCATCCTGTGCCTTCTGGGCTTCATCTTTGCCATGTACAAGTTCTGTAAGCTGGAATGCAAGAATTTCCTTCTTCTCATTGATTCTGGAGTCATCCCATTTCTCCATCTCCTCGATTTCTTCTATAGGAAGGAAAGTGAGCATCTTAAGGCACTTGTCAACGTCAGCATCGCCAACATTTCTCCAGTACTGATAAAAGTCATAGGGTGAAGTCTTTTCAGGATCAAGCCAAACAGCATTACCTGCTGTCTTACCCATTTTTTTACCCTGAGAGTCTGTAAGCAGAGTAATTGTCATGGCATGTGCATCCTTACCAAGCTTTCTTCTGATAAGCTCTGTACCGCCAAGCATATTACTCCACTGATCATCACCACCAAATTCAAGATTACAGTTGTACTTCTGGAACATGTAATAGAAGTCGTAAGACTGCATAATCATGTAGTTAAACTCAAGGAATGAGAGTCCTTTCTCCATTCTCTGCTTGTAGCACTCTGCACGAAGCATATTATTTACTGAGAAGCATGCTCCAACCTCTCTGAGAAGCTCGATATAATTAAGGTTCATGAGCCAGTCGGCATTATTAACCATCATAGCCTTGCCTTCACCAAAATCGATGAACTTTTCCATCTGCTTTTTAAAGCACTCAGCGTTGTGATCAATATCTTCTCTTGTAAGCATCTTTCTCATATCTGTTCTGCCGGAAGGATCACCTATCATAGTTGTACCGCCGCCAATGAGAGCGATAGGCTTATTCCCTGCCTCCTGAAGTCTCTTCATGAGTGTAAGTGCCATAAAATGGCCTGCTGTAAGAGAATCAGCTGTACAGTCAAAGCCGATATAGAATGTTGCCTTTCCTGTGTTCACAAGCTCTCTTATCTGCTCTTCATCAGTAACCTGAGCTATAAGTCCTCTTCTCTGTAGTTCTTCATAAATCTGCATATTGCACCTCCGTTTTTTTCGCGGGGACGTTTGATTTTTGCGAATTACTCTCACAAAAAACGTCCTCCGCAATCATTTATAGATTACGAAGGACGGAATCTTATCCGTGTTACCACCTTCATTTACATGAAACTCGCGCTTCATGCCTCAGCAAGTACTCCGTTCTAGTTCTTTTGAGCTTACAAATAATCCATAAATCACTATACAATATTTAGCTCAAAACAAAAATCACTTCATACTCTTCCACACTTTCGCAGGGATCGCGTCACGGCTTACTAAGCATCACTCAAAATCAGTAGCTATTCTTCCATGCAGCTCCCGGAGGTATTCATCAAGTGACCAAATCCCGCGCCTCTCACCAACCGGCAGCTCTCTGTGGCTGTATCACCAAACTACTTATTCCGTTCATAGCCTTTAATGAATAATTATCAATATTTTGAAGCTTTTGTCAAGAAACAAATGATGTCCCATCTTCAATTGATAGCAGTAATGACTTCCTTATATATAACGAAATAGGGATTAGTATTTATCTATACTAATCCCTAATTACTTACTGAAGTCTGGTAGCTACAATATTCTTTTTGTTTCCGCCAAATCCTGCAGCATTGAATGTGCACTGTCCATTGCTATAGGCATAACTTTTGCTCCAGCTGGGCTGTCCCTTCTTAAGACCTGCAATACCGAAATATACGTCAGTTGCATTAACAGAAACACCTATTGTCATTTTGTAACGTACGCTTTTAGCATATTCTATTCTCTGATGATATCTAATGAAGCCCTGTGTGTATGTTCCCTTTGCCTTATATACACTGCTGGATTTCTCTATCGTGGAATAACTAGGTGCTATAGCAGCAAGTGAACCATTCACGTCCTGACCGGCCTTATTAGTAAGAACCCATGAAAAGCTGTTAAAATTATCAAGTCCCTTCTTCTTACATTCTCTACCTACTCCAACAGCATCAGCAGATGTAAGCTTAGGATTCTTTACAGTCATATCTACATAGTAAAGATTTAATCCATATGCAGTACCCAAGCAACGTTTTTCATTGATGGAAACCTTAGCCTTGCTTCCCTTAGCGCCTTTATAAAGCTTAGTCTGTACCTTCTTAGTCTGACCAACTTCAACTGTTGTTATTTTTGCTGCAGCCTCTACTGTCTGAGGCATTGCTGTGAATGTAATTGCGCATGCAAGTACCATTCCTGCAAGTGTTTTCAATACTTTTCTCATTTTTTCTTCCCTTTCCTCTCTTGAGACCATGATCTGACATATCGATAAGCCCCTCACTTATCTGCAGATCCGTTCCCTAAACTTTACGTGCGTTATCTATAATAACATATTCTTTCAAAAAATGTAACAATAACCGAAATTCTTTTTCATATCATTTTCTATGCATACCAAAGAATTACGTATTAAAAATAGAACCGATGATTCCTTTTTCAGATCACCGGTTCCATTCATATGCTTAAATAAATTAGGTCAAATATCTATTCCGCGAAATTTCTAAATTACTTTATTGCTATAGACTTAAGACCAACCTTAGTAAACTTATTTCTATAGGACTTTACGCACTTCTTGGGGCTCTTTACATAGAATCCCTTTGCATCTTTGCCAAATGCTTTCTTTCCAAAGGATTTTATTCTTGATGAATTGATCTTAACCTTCTTAAGCTTCTGGCATTTATAAAAAGCCTGTTTTCCAATAGTAGCTACATTAGAACCTATAGTTACATTCTTTGCCTTTTTATCGCCCATCATAAAATTCTCAGCTATATCAGTTACGCCTAAGTTATAGCCGCCATAGTTTACATAATCAGGAATATTTACATTCTTAACTGATTTTGTGAGATTCAAGGCACTAAGCTTGCCTGAAGCGTGATTGATTCTGTATCTTATGCCGTTGCTCTCAAGCTGAGCACCAACAATAAATGCAGCTGTAGGAGCAGCATTTACTTTGTTAGTTGTAACAATCGGAAGGCCTGAGTATACAATAGTTACTTCAAATACACTGTCACCGTTTCCTTCTCTTCCATCAATAACAAGCTCGCATTCCTGAATGTATTCTTTAGCACTACTTTCAGCAAAAGGTCTCATACTTTCAGGAAGTGCATTTGCCTTCATTATTCTGTCTGCAAAAGAATCCTTTGAAACAATATATTTGCCATAACCTGTTGCCCCATTACCGGCGCTAAGAGTTCTTTTAAGGCCCTTAGAAGTATTGCTGATAGCCTGATACGGATTCTGTGACAAAACAACATTGCTGCTATATAAACAATCGAGATCCGGACCATATATCATCATAGTGGAACTGAGCATCTGAGCATCTTTGTATTCCTTAGTGTACTCAACTGTACCATTCCTTGAAATTTTTCCACTTTTTGCTGATAAATCAATAGTAACAGATTTGCCATTACTAAGGTCTACCGTATAAGCTCTGTTTGCAGCTTTTGCTGAAATCGAATTAAAGCCAAGTACCCCCGCTGCAATTAAAATAGCGCATGCTGCAGTTGTAATAACCTTGCATGCGCTTTGTTTTATAATTCTCTTCATTTACTAAATCCTCCCAAAATCTTTTTTCAACAAACGATATTTTGCCACATTTTGAGCGATTTAGTCAACAATTCTTGATGTATCTTAAGAAATCCTTAATGTGTTTTTTATAAAAATTTAATCAGTTACAGAACCGGCAATAACAAACCCCTTCTTTGAGCTGCCATAGCCTCCCTTGATGTAACTAATTTTGCCATTTTTATATTTAGTATCTTTAGATTTACTAACCTGTCCATTCTTAAGACCTGCAATACCAATATATATACCGGTCTGTCCATGAGGAACAAGTACCTCATATTTTACAACCTCTTTCTTTACCCAATCATTAATATAATAAATATGGCGGCCTTGCTTAGCCTTTATAGTTTTCTTGGAGGATGAAAGTGCCATATCCACATTTGCATTAAAAATGCCACCATCATCCACAGTATTTCCATTTGCATCTATTGCCACAATCGTAAAATCATTAACTTTAGTATTCTTTTTAACAGACTCACTAACTGATTTTATAATATCAGTATTTGACAGCTTTGGTCTTTTTAAAGTAACTACTACTTCATAGCAATCATATACCTTCTGCCCATCATTTGTTTTTCTCACATAATTAAGCTTGGTAGAAGTCATTTTAAATGTAGCTTTTTTAGCCGGACCGCCTTTATAGTACACTGCCTTTACACTACCGGATCGGCTTTTTGTAACTTTCACTCCGGCAGCCTGAGCCTTAACAGGTGCAAAAGTAAATGCAACTACCAGTGCAAGTGTCAATGCCACCATTTGTTTAAGTATTTTTTTCATTTTACACCCCCGTAAATAAGAAAATTGTTAGTTGATATTTATTTTACCACCCCTGCATATCATTTTCATCCTTTTTGTCCCTGCACATGAGATCCATTACAGCTTCGCCTGCAGGCTTGTTATTAAAAAGAACTTCATTTACCTGCTCTACGATAGGCATTTCCACCTCGTATTTCTTCGCAAGAGCAAGTGCAGCGGCAGCACTGTTAACACCCTCTACTACCATTTTCACTTCCCTTGTTGCTTCATCCACAGTTTTGCCCTGTCCGATGAGAATTCCGGCTCTCCTGTTTCTGGAGTGCATTGAAGCACAGGTCACAACAAGGTCTCCAATCCCGGAAAGGCCTGAAAATGTCTCATAATCTCCTCCCATGGCAGCACCAAGCCTGGACATCTCTGCTATGCCTCTTGTGATAAGAGCCGCCTTGGCGTTATCTCCATACCCAAGGCCATCACACACACCTGCAGCAAGTGCGATAACATTCTTAAGAGCCGCTCCTATCTCTATTCCCAACATATCAGGACTTGTATAAACTCTGAAGGTATCCGCCATAAAGGCATCTTGAACCCTCTTTGCAGATTCCTTTGAAAAGGCGCTTACTACAATTGTAGTCGGAAGATCTTTACCAACCTCCTCAGCATGTGAAGGTCCTGAAAGAACAGCCACATCCCTTCCCGGGAGAACATCAAGAATGACATCAGACATGAGCATAAGAGATCCTGCTTCTATGCCCTTTGCACAGTTAACTATAATCTGATGTTTCTCGTCTTCGCTTGAAAGATAAGGTTTCATCTTTTCGCAAACTTCACGGATAGCAACTGATGGAACAGTTATAACTATCATGTCCTTATCCCTGACAGCATTCTCAAGATTATCTGTAATCTTGATCGAACCATCAATAATAACTCCGGGAAGCTTGTCCTTATCCTCCCTCTCAGTTTTAAGTTTCTCTGCCGATTCTCTGCTTCTCGCCCAAATAGTAACGTTCGCGCCGTTTTTCCAAAGTCTCCTGGCAAGTGCTATTCCCCAGCTACCGGAGCCAATGACAGCTATTTCATTGTTGTCCAAAACATCCTCCTGTATTTTCAAGTAAATAAATCAGTCTTTATCAGTGACAAAATATTGTTTTTTAATCCACTTTATTCTTTTTCCAGATATAGGTCTTTCTCTCTTCGCCCTTAAGCAGTCTGCCAATATTGGTTCTGTGCTGGTAAAATGCAAGTGCAGTCATTGCAAAGGCTATTATATAAATTTCAATAAGATTGGCCTGTGATATGTTGCCAAGCAGTCCCATCTGTCCTTCTACTATAAGCTGAATAAAAAATACAGCATAAAGGCATAGTGAACCCAGCGATACGTAATGTGTAATATTAAAAGGAATAAGGAATGATAATAATCCACCGATTATAAAGGTCCATTTAAATGCAACTATATAACCTGCAGTACATGCAATACCCTTTCCACCCCTGAAGTTTGTGTAAAATGGAAAGTCATGACCTAAAACACATCCTGCAGCTGTATATATTTTCAATAAATACTTCATATCAGAGTAACTGTCCCCCAATATCATTCTGCATATAACTGATGAAACCAGTACGGCAGCTATGCACTTAAGCATATCTGCAAAAAGAACTGTAAATCCCGCTTTCGGTCCAAGTGCCCTTAATGTATTTGTAGTTCCTGCGTTGCCGCTACCGACACTTCTGATATCCACTCCCTTCATATTGCAGTAAATAACTGCAGACTGAATAAGGCCAAATGCATAGCCTATAAGTAAACATATCCCCCTAGTTAGCATGGTAATACTCCTCGATTTTCATTATTTTGTCTTATCATTCTTCCTCTCACGGATTATGAATTTCAAAGGTGTTCCCTTGAATCCGAATGAGGCACGGATCTGATTTTCTATATATCTTGTATATGAAAAATGCATCAGCTTTTTATCATTTACAAATATTACAAAGGTCGGTGGCTTAACAGCTGCCTGGGTAATGTAGTAAAGCTTAAGCATCTTACCTTTATCTGACGGTGGCTGCTGCATAACAACTGCCTGCATCATGATCTCATTGAGTACACCAGTTGCAACTCTCATCGCATGGTTCTCACTTACTGCATCTATCATGTCATAGAGCTTTACAAGTCTCTGTCCGGTCTCAGCAGATATGAAAATGATCTCAGCATATGGCATGAATGAAAGAGTGTTTCTCACATCCTTTGTAAATTCATTTACTGTCTTGTTATCCTTTTCAATAAGATCCCACTTATTTACAGCAATGATAATGCCCTTTCCTCTGTCATGGGCAATTCCCGCTATCTTGGCATCCTGCTCAGTTACACCCTCATCAGCGTTTATGACTATTACCGCAACATCAGCACGTTCAACAGCAGTCACGGTTCTGAGGATCATAAACTCCTCGAGCTTTTCTTTGACCTTGTTTTTTCTTCTAAGGCCTGCAGTATCGATAAATGTATACTTTTTGCCGTTATATTTTACTTCAGTATCAATTGCATCTCTTGTTGTTCCGGCAACATCAGATACGATAAGTCTGTTCTCGCCGCAAAGTCTGTTGATTATTGAGCTCTTACCAACATTGGGCTTACCTATAACCGCTACTCTTATAGAGTCATCCTCTTCCTCTTCGCCGTCTGTGGCCGTAAAATTCTTGGTCACTTCTTCGAGAAGATCACCTATGCCCTGCTTATTTGCAGCGCTGATAGGGAAAGGCTCACCAATTCCAAGATTATAGAATTCATATACATCCATAGAATCTCTCTTGAAGCTGTCAACCTTGTTAACGCAAAGAACAACAGGCTTTCTGGATTTTCTAAGCATATCCGCAACCTGAGAATCAGCATCAGTAAGCCCCTGCTTTACATCACACATAAAAATAATGACATCAGCAGTTTCTATGGCTATCTCAGCTTGGTCTCTCATCTGAGCCAGAATAGTATCATTTGTATCAGGCTCAATACCGCCTGTATCCACCAGTGTAAAACTGTAATTAAGCCATTCCACATCCTGGTATATCCTGTCTCGTGTAACACCGGGTGTGTCCTCAACTATGGAAATATTTTTGCCGGCTACAGCATTAAAAAGTGTGCTTTTTCCGACATTGGGTCTTCCAACAACCGCAACTATGTTTTTTCTCTTCATATTCAATCGTCCTCAATAATTATGCTATCAGTTTTTATACTTAAAAAATCATTTTATCCAAAGTAAATCTCGTACAAAAAGGACATCTCATTATTATTCATCAAAGAGCAATCCTCTGATAAAGTCCATTCCACCACTTTTTATAATTCTAACCTTAACGCCAAGCTCTCTTTCAATATCACACACTCTGACATCATCAAGCAGATAATCCTCCCCTGCTCTCAGAACGTTTTGAGGTAAAATAAGTACATCTCCCAGCTTTTGTCCTTTGAGCTGTGCAATAATATCCCTACCGGTAAGAAGTCCCGTAACCGTGATCCTCTCGCCAAAAAAATTATTGGTTATCTCATGGACATGCACCTTAAGATTCGGTATAACTTCCATAAGCTTATCAGACATCTCACAAATATAAGGATAAATGAGCTTACCACTTGCTGTGGATGCTTCACCTGAAAACGTATTTAAATCTATGCCATCAAGCCCGTTTTTCTTAATATCTTCAAGAGATTCATAAAACTCATCCAGCAAGAGTCTTACCATTCCGACTCCGTTCTCTAGCTGTCCGTAGTCATCATATATGTCAGCGTCAGGTATAGGAAGTCCTGCAATCATGTACCACTCATCCGATGCATGAACAAAATGATCGCCGTATTCCTTATAGGATTTGTCCTGCCAGAACTCTATCTCCTCTATCACCTTCCTTGCGTCATCTCTCTCAAAGGGTTCAAGGGGATACAGACCTTCTCTATATTTTGACAAACCTACCGGGACCACCGATACACTCTTAAGATTAGGTCTGTAATTGTACAAATCCGTAAGAGATCTGTGGAGTTCTGCGCCGTCATTTACATCCTTGCACAGAACTATCTGGCCGTTTAGCTCTATTCCGCTTCCTTCTGCGCATAACTTATCAACCTTTTTTAATGCTTCACCCGCAAAGCGGTTATTCAGCATTTTGCAACGCAGTTCGGGATTAGTAGTCTGAAAAGATACATTGATGGGCGATAAGTGATATTTAAGAATTCTGTCGATATCATCATCACTCATATTAGTCAGCGTGACATAGTTCCCCTGCAAAAATGACAGTCTCGCGTCATCGTCTTTAAAGTACAATGTATCTCTCATCCCCGGAGGCATCTGATCTATAAAGCAAAAAATGCACTTGTTGCAACAGGACCTGTAATCATCCATAAGTCCATTATCGAACTCGATGCCAAGATCCTCATCATAATACTTTTCGATATCAAGCTCCCACTCCTCGCCATCAGGCTTCCTTATAAGGAGCGTCAGTTCCTCATCCTGAACCATGTACTGATAATCAAAAATATCTTTTATGGGCGTATCGTTTATTGCAAGCAAACGATCCCCGGCAGCAATCTCCATCTCTTCAGCTATGCTTCCGGGTTCAACCTTTTTAATTAAATGTCCTTCTTTATTCATAATAGTGATTGTATCATATTTTAGGTTAATTACCTAACCTCATTTTTAAACCTCATTTTTAAGTTACCTTATCTTGACGTATAAGCATATGATACAATAATATAGTAGCGTAAAAAAATCTATATATTTTTGTTAGGAGATAAAATGCCTGATTTTCATAAGTTAGATTCATCTATGCCTGTTGCTCCCCTTGCTCTTATTGTTATGGAAAGTGCTAAGGAGCTCGGCGAACTTGTTAATTCACATCTCGTGTCCTTTAGACATGATCTGCACGATACCCCGGGTAATGATCCTGCATTTCAGGGTTATGTCCGTGATGACTACAGAGTTAAATACTCCAATCCCCGCTTTGGAAGTGGTGAGAGCAAAGCTCAGATGAAAGAGTCTGTTCGCGGCAGAGATGTTTTCATCCTCACTGATGTCATGAATCATAGCATGACCTACAAGATGTTCGGATATGATAACTATTACTCCCCTGATGATCACTATCAGGATCTTAAGAGAGTCATAGCTGCCATAAATGGTAAAGCAAGAAGAATAAACATCATAATGCCCTTCCTGTACGAAGGCAGACAGCACAACAAGAATAATCGCGAATCTCTTGATGCTGCTGTAATGTTTGCAGAGCTTTACAAGATGGGTATCAGTAACTTTATCACCTTCGACGCTCACGACCCCAGAATTTCAAATGCCGCACCTATTTCCGGCTTTGACAACTTCATGGCATCTCCGCAGTTCATGAAGGCGCTTATTTCAGAGATCGATGATCTTACAGTTGATAAAGAGCATCTAACTGTAATAAGCCCAGATGAGGGAGCTCTTGACCGCGCGGTTTACTTTTCAAACGTATTAAATGTTGATACAGGAATGTTCTACAAGAGACGTGATTACAGTAAGGTCGTTAATGGTTCCAACCCCATAGTGGCTCATGAATATCTTGGATCTTCCATCGACGGCAAGGATGTTATCATAATTGATGATATGATTTCTTCCGGGTCCAGTATGATAGACACCTCCCGCCAGCTCAAGAAGAAAGGTGCTAAGAGAGTATTTATCTGCACCACCTTCGGTCTTTTCACCAATGGCATCGAGGTATTCGATGAAGGTTATGAAAAGGGCGACTTCGATGCTCTTATTACCACCAACCTGATATATCAGAATCCTGAATTTGTGAAAAGAGAATATTACCATGTGGCGGATATGAGTAAGTTCATGGCGACAATCATTGATTTCATGAATCATGATAATTCACTCAGCAATGTAATCACACCTACAGAAAAGCTCCACAGTATTCTTGAAAAGTACAATTCAAGAACTGCAAAAACTGAAGACTTATTTGATTAAAATTTTAGCCCCGGTCACTGACCGGGGCTTTCCGTTATAACTGTTTTCCTATTTACTCCTGTTTTTCTGAAGCAGGATTTCCGTTACTGAATTTCCCAGTTTCAAATGTCACATTGGCCTTAAACAGATCACCATCAAGAATAATCTCAAACTCTCCGCCCATAGCCGTGGTAAGGCTTTTTGCTATTGAAAGTCCAAGTCCTGAGCCCTCGGTGCTTCTTGAGATATCTCCTCTTATGAATCTCTCAGTCAGCTCCTCCGCTTTAATGTTAAGCTCATTCTTGGAAATATTCTTAACAGAGAATACAGCCTTGTGTACATCATTATCCATGTCCAAAACAACAAGATCCATATACACTCTCGTGCTGGGAAGGGCATATTTGCATACATTATTAAACAGATTCTCAATAACTCTGTAGAGCTGTCTCGGATCGGCATGAATATAAACATCATACTTATCACATTTTAATATAGGCACAAGGTCGAAGCTGTCGAACTTTTCGTAAAACTCGCCCAAAACCTGATTCACAAATTCTGCATAATTGAGCTCAACAATATTCAGAGTTATGTTGCCGGAGGAAATCTTGGAGGCCTCTACAAGATCCTCAGTAAGCTGTCTGAGTCTCTGCGATTTATTATCAAGGATTCTGATATATTCACAGATTTTAGGATCGTCGATATTTTCGCGTTTCAATAAGTCAACATAGTTGATTATTGAAGTAAGAGGCGTCTTAATATCATGGGATACATTTGTAATAAGATCTGCCTTTAGCTTTTCATCTCTCATGCTTCGATTGACCGCTTCCTCAACTGATGAGGAAATATTATTTAGTTCCTCACCAAAATATATATTAGCGCCATGAAGCTTACTCACATCAATTTTAACATCAATCTCACCTTTACCAATTCTCTGAAGTGCATCAAGAATTGTAAACTTGTCCCTGTTCAGATTGATGATATAAATTGCTATGGCTATATCCGTAACGACCACTATTACAATGCCTACAAAATTCCACCTGATAATCAGGTAAAGGTGCAGCACCGCAGATAAAAGATAGGGAACAACCGTCCTTACAAAGAGGTTCTGCTTAAGAGTCATCTTATCAAAGATCTTCTGGATAAAATCCAGGATCATCTTGAGGAATGACGTCTTATACAGACAATTGGCCTTCACTCTTCTTATAGCACTGTATACCGCATAGCCTAAAGCATTATCCGCTATAAAAGTGAGTCCCCCGGCAAGTACAGACATATTCAGTGTATTACCGTTTATGGAAGCATAGTTATTGATTGCAAATTGGAATAATCCAAACATTATGCCAAACACAGCTGCAGAAAAAAGAATTACAAGTTCTATCGGAATAAGGTCCACTCGCTCTATTCCGCCAACAGTTCCGTCTGCATATTCAATTCTGCCCTCATAGATTGCCAGATGAGCAAATACAACAACATACACCATAGCAAAGAAAGCTATTATCATGTGAAGCTGTCTGTAGTATGGCATGTATCTGTTAAAAGCTTCTTTTCCTACTCTGAAATCGTCAATATTTGCAGTTTTATTAACATCTACTGCAAAGTAGAACTTCATCTGATCAGGATAAGTATATTGAAAATTTCCAAGAAGCTGTCTTAATGTATCCTCATCAATCTGGGTATTGGTAGAATATTCTATATCATATGGACAATAGTAAATATAACGTCCGTATGATTTAAATACATCTTTCAGGTTCAACCCGTTTGTTCCGCTTTTAAGGGACTCAACGTTAGTAAATACCTCTGTCCTGGCATTTATTGTTCTTGTAATATAATATCTTAAATTTGTCTTATAAAAAGAATATTTATCTACATACTCCACATAGCGGTCATAGCAGGCTGCCATCGTTGAAGCTGTCTCTGTTATGTTTCCACATAGCTCATTATACTCATCCCAGTCCGATACAATGTCCTCTATGGATTCATCGTTTATTGTCTTGTATCTTGGAACAAGAACTGTATGGAATCCTGCTCCATCCTTGTCAGCTTCCTTTACATTTGTTCTTACTGTATTGCTTTCAAGCTGCGAATTCAAAAAGGCATTCATACCACCTTCAACATTATTCTTCATAAGATGGGTATAAACAGTAGTATCTGCCAGGTAATTCTTACTCTCTGTAGTTGTAAAATTTACATCCTCATACTCAAATCCGTTCTGAGACCACTTAATAAGATTGGATACAGGGTAAACAGCTGTAATATAGTCCGACTGCAGAACACTGTTTCTATTGATAAAAGCCGTAACATCGATGCTTTTATTGCCGTCATAGACACCATCAGTCTCAAAAAGAGTCTGATATGCAGAAAGTTCAACCGCTTCTCTCAGATTATTTTTGAATATATCATTAAAGAGTCTCGAATCAGCATAAGACACTCCACTGTCTTCATTTTGCAGATTATAAACATGCCCATCCGAGCCTTTAAATGAGGAGCCTTTATATATATAAAATATAAGTGCTACCACTATGGCTAAACATATATGCATGAATATTCTGAGAATAAATCTGCTGATTCGTGACATAGTTTTATATCTAAATATTTTTTCAGTCATGATCAATCCTCAGTATCTATCTTGTAGCCAACTCCCCATACAACCTTCAGGTATTTTGGATTCTTGGGATCTATCTCAATTTTCTCTCTTATATGTCTGATATGAACTGCAACAGTATTATCAACAGATACTGCATTCTCATTCCAGATATTTTCATAAATCTGGTTTATTGAAAATACCTTACCTTTATTTTTCAGCAAAAACATAAGAATATTGTACTCAATTTTCGTAAGCTTGACTTCTTCACCATCAACAGTAACCGACTTCGAATTGTCATTAAGGACAAGTCCGCCTGCCTGGAAAACAAATTCATCATTACCCTCTTTGTTATCGGCATTTCCAAGCTGTGTATATCTGCGAAGGTTAGACTTAACTCTTGCCACAAGCTCCAGCGGATTAAAAGGTTTTGTAACGTAATCATCAGCGCCTATATTCAAGCCCAAAATCTTATCTGCATCCTCTGACTTTGCAGAAAGAATGATTATCGGAATAGAGCTTTGCTCTCTGATCTTCATGGTGCACTGAATACCATCCATAACAGGCATCATTATATCTATAATTGCTGCGTGAATCTCATTTTTTCGCACAATCTCCAAAGCTTCGAGACCATTATAAGCCTTAAACACGTTGATGCCTTCCTGTTTAAGATATATGTCAATCGCCTCAACTATTTCCTTATCATCATCACAAACCAGTACGTTTTGCACTTTATAATCCTCCTAAAAAAATCAAAATAATCCTTGTCTTGATGGAATATATGCAAAAGCATTTTTATGCCATCTTATATGAATCATCGATGTTTCGTCAACCATTATGGCGACAACGTCATATCTGACAGCAGTATCTGTGCTCATTCCATAGCGCTTCATATAAAAATCAGAAACGCGGCAGATTATCCTTTGCTTTCGATAATCAACCGCTTCCTCCGCCTCCCCATAGCGGGAACCTGTCCTATATTTAACTTCTATAAATGAAAGGTATTTGCCATCCTTAGCAACTATATCTATCTCACCGGATCTGCTCCTGAAATTCCTACATATTATTGTAGCACCATTTTCACATATATAGTCACAAGCAAGCCCTTCATAATATGCTCCGATCTGTCTTTTATTCATAAATTATTTTGCATGTTACTTAGCCTGTATCTTATCCATCGCATCCACAAATACCAGGATCTCCGCAACAACTTCATATAGCTCAGGCGGGATCATCTCACCTATTTCCAGTTTGGAGAGCGTATCTGCCAACTTGCTATCTTCATGAACAGGAATATCCTGCTCCTTTGCAGCATCAATTATTTTTTCAGCTACAAGCCCCTGTCCACTTGCTATGACGCGAGGAGCCCCATCTTCATTCGGATCATAAGCAAGAGCTATAGCTTGCTTAGGCTTACCATCTTTTGCTTTTCCCTTTTCACTACTTAAGTCTGCCATATCTCTAACCCTCTCAGGCTCTGGCATCAAAAGATGCTACTGATATAATACCTGTTTTCTTTGCATCAAGAATAGCTTCAACCGGCGGATCCTCACTATCCATATCCTGTTCTGTATGGAGCATCATCTTTGCTTCCATGTTGTAGCCACGTTTATTAAGTCTGGCGGTAAGTTCATCTATATGCTCTGCTATGAGATCAATAATAGATTCATCAGCAACATAAAAATTGGTCTTTACGTTTTTATCCTTCATTTTCACATACACGTCAAGGGGTCCAAGATTATCCATATCCAGATGAAGAATCGCACTAACAGTATCTCCGGGCTCAAATTTCTTCCTGCCATTGGAATACACATACAAATCCCCATGAGCGTCCTGATCAGCCATTTTTAGTGGAAGCTGAACATAATGAAACATCTGGTTTAACTGATTCATGAAATCTATGTTATTCTGCAGGCTGGCAGCACTCTGAGCAGCCTTGCTGTCTGCACCAAGTGCCTGCGTCAGCTGCTGTGTGAGCTGTTTTGCCTGAGAATTAAGTCTTTCGTATAAATTCCTGACATTTTCCTTAAGGCTCACATCATCAGGCTTAAGAAGCCATTCATCCTGCATTATATTCTTCATAAGCTTATTGTATTCACTATTTCCAAAAAGTTTGGCTAATGCCTTATCAGCGCCTTCAGATGTATGTGCAGAGGACGTATAAGCTTCTGCCAACTCCTTCAAAAGCGCTGTCTGATCAATATCTGCCTGCACTCCGGTTTTTGCCTGCATAAGGAGCTTTTGTATTTCAGGGCCGGTAGTTCCGGTATTTGCATTAAGCTCTTTTATGATGTTGGCAAACTCATTGCTCAAGTTTATTTTTGGCGAATCATTTTTGACTACACCGTTTTCATTATTTTGAGTCTGCATGTCAGGGTTAACAGGCTTATCAGTATTGGTGTTCCCTGCTTCCTTATTCACAGTCTCCGAATCAGTAGCCTTAACAGTGCCATCCGGGAGCAATTCGCCATCAGAATTTATACCGGAAGTTCCTGCTTTATTTAAAGCCTGATCTGTTTTGACTGCATCTTCGTTCTGTCCTGTTCCGTCGCCGGACATTACTTCCTCAGAGCCCTCTCTACCTGTTATCAGAGGTGATTTAGCTTCCGTTAACGTTTCCGCCACTACAGGTTCTGATTCGGCCATGGTCTGCATAGTCGCAGCTGAACCTTCGCTGCTTACAGCCATCTCCTCCATCTTTTGTGCGCCTTCTGAGAGCATTTCCAGAATTCCGCCATATAAATCAAGGGCAGCTCGCCCTTCTCCGCTTTGAACAAGCTGATTATAGCTTTCAGGAAGCTCGTCCATGATTGAATTCATGGTCTCAACGACCTGATGTTCATAATTTTTATAACTTTCAAACTGAGCTATGTTCTGATCAGTAATCGGAATGTCAAGAGCCTTCATCTGAACCAAGGTGGTAGTATCAGTACCCGGATTTGAGTTTATAATCTGATGCATGGAATTTAAGGAATCCCTGTCGATTCCCATTCCGTTTTCCATCATGCTTCTGACCATATTGACAGTGTCCTGATTTACCTCAATTCCTGCGGCATTCAGTGCTTTCAATGTGGTCGGGTCAATTGAAGTATTTTCATAAAGAGGAGTGAGTGTTATCTGATTAGATACTCCGCGAACCTCAAAGGAAATGGTCTGCCCTTCCTTTAGATACATTCCATCCTGAAGCTTTGCTGATATTACCACATCATCGCCAAGTCTGATCTGAGCATTTTTAACGCCGCCCTCATCTGTCATGGAAATGATTTTCCCGGATAATCGTTCTCCGGTCTCCAAATTGCGCAAAGATTCCTGCGATTCTGAGGCATTCTGATTAACAACACGCCCGTCAACCTGTACTACAGGTCTGTTCAGGTTCAGATTCTGAATGATACTCATGCAGGTACTCTCTTTCTAAAACAGGTCTCTAAGCCTACATAAAATTCTTTATAAAGGTTCTTCTGTGTATTTCACAAGGTCCGATATTTCTAAGTGCCTCAATATGGTCAGCACTTCCATAGCCCTTGTTATGTGCAAACCCATACCCGGGATATTTATCATCAAGCTCAGCCATAAGCCTGTCTCTGGTAACCTTGGCAATAATACTTGCCGCCGCTATTGATACGCTCTTGGCATCACCTTTGATAATAGACTCCTGCTGGTATTCCTCAAGCTGCGGAATATGCACAGCATCAATCAAAAGAATATCAGGTTTCACTGAAAGATTGGCAACTGCCTTAGCCATTGCCTCATAGGTTGCCTGTAATATATTTATCTCATCGATTCTTTTATGATCACTAAATCCGATTCCTACGGAAATCGCCTTATCATAGATTTCCTTATAAAGTTCTTCTCTCTTTTTTTCGGACAGCTTCTTGGAATCATTTATATAAAGGATCTCCGCGTCGGCAGGAAGTATTACTGCAGCTGCATAAACCGGTCCTGCCAAGGGGCCTCTTCCTACCTCATCAATACCGCAAATATACTTCTTATCTGCGTGAAGCCTCTCATATGCCCTCATATCATAAAGGCGCTTTTTCTCATTCTCAATTGTTGTTATATGCTTTCCTGCGGATTCTATAAGTTTCTTAACACCAGCTCTCTCATCTGAAGCATATTTTTCGCAGAAGTTCTTATAATCATCAATATTTGTCGCTGCCTGAAGCTGCGCTTTTATATCACCAATTTTCTCAGCCATTATTAGTATTTTCCTTATTCTTGTCGATTATTCCAAAGGTTGAGAAGGGATAAATTCTAAGCCAGGTTCTGCCTATTATATCGGAGCCCTTGATATTTCCAACACTTGGTTCTCTGGAATCCATGCTGTAATTTCTGTTATCCCCCATAACAAAGTATTCATCCTCACCAAGAGTTACGGGATCTATAGCCCTTCCGGGATTCTGAATAACCTCTGCTCCGAAGTGTTCCTCGAGTATCTCACCGTTTATGTAGATGTTTCCGTCATAATCGATCTGAACCGTCTCGCCGGGAAGTCCGATAACACGCTTAATAAAGTATTCACTCGGATCCTGAGGATATGGAAAAATTACAATATCAAATCTTTTAGGATCAGAAAACTTATAGGTGAGCTTGTCAGCCATAAGAACATCTCTGTCATGGAGCGTATACATCATAGATTCTCCATCCACATCCGTTCTCTGTGCAACAAACTTCATAAAGCACCAGGTCACTGCAACAACAATTAAAATTGTGAGTAATGTGCTTCCTACATTCTGTAAAAACTCTGTCTTTTTATTCATATTGGTCTCTCCAATGAAATTTTTCCAAGTCTGCCGTTTCTAAAATCATCAAGAAGTTGCATGCAGGCGCGGTCTATGTCAGCCTTACCGCCTTGCTTTATAAGCCTTCTGTTATCTGCTATGGCTGTAAGTATAGATGACTCCGGAGTCTCATACGGGTCTTCCTCGTAGAGAAGCTTTTGTTTATCTGTAACACCGTATTTTTCAGATAAGGTACCGGGATACCATTCCTCAAGTATTCTGATAAGACTTACTGCCAGTTCACCTTTATCAAGATTCTCATCATTCATGGAGCCGATGAGAGCAAGGTGAAGTCCCACTGTCTCATCCTCGAATTTAGGCCACAAAACTCCGGGTGTATCAAGAAGCTGTAAATTCTTCCCAAGCATTATCCACTGCTTACCCTTCGTAACTCCGGGCTTATTGCCTGTCTTCGCAGCTGCCTTACCTGAAATTCTGTTTATGAAGGTTGATTTACCAACATTTGGAATACCTGCGACCATAGCCCTTATAGGCCTGTTAACAATTCCTCTTTTTTTATCTCTCTCGATTTTTTCTCTGCAGCTCTCTGTCACCTGGTCAAGTACCTGCCTTACCTGTGAGCCTGTCTTGGAGTTCATCTCCATTACTCTGGCACCGGTACCTGTAAAATAATCCACCCACTCTTTACTTATATTCGGGTCTGCAAGATCTGCTTTATTCAAAATAACAAGCCTGGATTTGTTCTGACCAAGCTTATCGATGTCAGGGTTTCTACCTGACATGGGTATTCTGGCGTCAGTGAGCTCAATTATAAGGTCCACCATGCGTATGTTTTCCTGCATCATACGCATCGCCTTGGTCATATGACCGGGATACCACTGATAATTATTCATAATCTCTACCTTTTATTCTATAAGTCCGGTCTTTCCTTCTTTCGATCCGTAAGAAAGCCATGCTTTACCGGCAATAGTGCCAATCTTAACAATACCGATATTGGCACTTCTGCTATCCTCACTACTGTTTCTGTTATCACCAAGAACGAAAAACTCACCGTTGCCTAAAGTAATCTCATTCTCAGCAATACCTGCTTCTTCCATTTTATCATATTTGCCGCTCTCAGTAACGACCGTTTCACCATTAATTACCAAATTACCGTCAACAATTTTGACAGTCTCTCCCGGGACGGCAACTACTCTTTTTATATAAAAATGCGATTTCTCATTGCCATTTGGAAGAAATACTATGACATCATTTCTCTTAGGTGATGTCAGTCTGTAAATTATCCGGTCAACAAGAACACTCTGGCTGTTATAGAGTGCAGTCTCCATGGAATCGCCTATAACCCTGACACGTTTTCCAAAGGACAACACAAGTACAAAGGCAACAAAAACCGCTATTACAGTATAAAAAAGCCATGAGAACAATTCTCTGACAAATTCGGGCGTAACGGTCTTTTTCTTTTCCTGAAACATTGACTGATATCGTTTTTTTCTTCGCATTAAGTTTCTCCACCATAAAACAATAATTGTTTTGTCTTATAGAAAATACAGAACAATTCACTATAAGATAAAAAGGGCAATTACTTTATAAGTAACTGCCCTTACAAAAGAATTCTTAGCGAACCTTTTCCTTGACCTTAGCCTTTTTACCTGTGAGACCCTTGAGGTAGTTAAGCTTAGCTCTTCTAACCTTACCCATTCTCACTACTTCAACCTTCTCTACAAGAGGAGAGTGAAGAGGCCATGTCTTCTCAACGCCAACACCGTTTGAGATCTTACGAACTGTGAATGTAGCGCGGTTTGAACCACCCTGGATCTTCTTAACAGTTCCTTCGAAAACCTGTACTCTCTCACGGTTTCCTTCTTTGATCTTGTTGTAAACACGAACTGTGTCACCTGTGTTGAACTCAGGAGCGTTCTGATTAAGCTGCTCCTTCTCGATTTCTGCAATGATTGTATTCATTTGCTTTCTCCTATACTATATAAATGGACGTTCTTAAATACATTCTTTTCTTCCGTACCAGAGGACCGTCATTTTCGCAACTACATGAGTTTAGCATATAAAGCAATTGCTCGTCAAGGTTTTTCACTTTATATTGGCACTTTTTATACTGTTTTTACTTTGATTTTGGCTTGATACGCATATCATTTGGTCCAAAGCTAAAGGGAAGAATTTCAGGAAGATCATAAATCTCATATGTATTCTTGCCATCTTTCTGGCCTGTTAACAATATGATCTTAAAATCATCCTCGCAAAATTCCCTGATCACCTGCCTGCATACGCCACAGGGAGAGCAGAAATCAAGCTCTTTTTTATCTTCGAAGCCACCAACAATTGCAATCGCCGAAAACTCAGTCTCGCCTTCACTTATAGCCTTAAAAAAGGCTGTTCTCTCTGCACAGTTTGTAGGTGTGTAGGATGCATTTTCAATATTACACCCCTTATAAACCTTACCATCTTTTGTCATCAGAGCTGCCCCCACTTTAAAATGACTGTAAGGTGTATACGCCATCAGCCTTGCTTCAAGCGCCAGCTCTATAAGTTCTTCATATGTTTTCATTCCCTTAACAGTATTAAAACTGTTCTCCCTTTTATTATTTATAATCAATACAACTTATTTATTCTTTTTATCCTCTGCAATCAGCTTTCTGATAGCAGCTATAGCAACCTTGATTGCCGCATCAGTGTCGTGTGCCTGAGGATTGTCAAGCCCTGCTTTTGCTCTCTCTTGGTTGGCTACAGTAAGCATTATGGCACCTGTTCTTGCACGCAGCCACTGACCAACTATGAAAAGTGTGGATGATTCCATCTCAGAACCAAGACATCCGCATCTCTTCCATGCCTCCCACTTGTTCTGAAGTTCATAGAACACAGGCTTGGTCTCAGGTTCATGCTGGCCATAGAAAGCATCCTTGCACTGAACAACACCTACATGGTGCCTGAATCCAAGTTCTTCAGCAGAACTCTTAAGAGCATTAGTTACATCAAATGTTGCAATGGCAGGATACTCTATCGGAGCGTACTCCTTTGAAGTACCCTCTGCTCTTACAGCCCCGTTTACGATTATCAGGTCTCCGCCTACTACATCAAGCTGCATACCACCACAGGTTCCGACTCTTATAAATGTATCGGCTCCAATCTTATGCAGTTCCTCTATGGCGATAGAAGCTGATGCCCCACCTATTCCTGTAGAAACAACGCTTACCTTTTCACCATCGAGATATCCTGTGTACGTGTTATACTCTCGGTTATATGCAACCTGCTTCGCATCATCAAAATATGCTGCTATTTTCTCACAGCGACCGGGGTCTCCGGGTAGAATCACATAGCGGCCTACATCCCCTTCCTTTAAATGAATATGGTACTGGTATCCTGCTCCTTCAGTATAATCAACCATAAAAGAACACCTCCATCTCAATCAAATAATCCATCCATCACATGGATAGTCATTATCATATTCTCTATATCAATATTTTTAACACATTCCTTAATCCCGGGGATCATTACTGTATCTGCATCGCCTTCAACATCTGTTCTTTTCATCTCGTACACGTCGTTGGCGCCTGTCTGGATAACCTGCTTTAGTATACCAAGTTCTTTTCCATCCTCGTCGACAATCTTCATGCCTTCAAGATCCGCAAGATAGTATTCACCCTCTTCAAGAGCTATAGCATCTTCCCTCTTTACTATAAGCGGCCTCTGGCGGAAGCGCTCCACTTCGTTTATATCATTAAATTCCTTGAATTTGACAATTACAAATTTCTTATTAAAACGAACCTTTTCAACAGTGAGCTCTCTTTTTCCTTCGCGTCCTGTATCGAGAATCACCTTTTTCAGGTCAAGAAATCTATCCGGATCCTGTGTTGTGGGAAATACATTGACTTCCCCCTTAAGTCCGTGTGTAGATGCTATCACACCTATCTGAAAATATTCTATCATGATTTTACCTCATACTTAAGCACTTTTACGTTTTTTTTAGTTGCTTTCCTCTATCTTATCCAGGATCTTATTTCGCTTTTTCAGAGCCTTAGCGGTAAAAAGTTCCGGGTGATCTTCTATGTACTTATCATAGAGCTCCGGTCTGCGTTCCTTTGTCCTCTCAAGAGACTTTTGGAACCTCCATACATCTACATTAGCATGATTTCCCGATAAAAGCACGGGTGGGACCTTCTTATCCATCCACACCTCCGGCCTGGAATACTGCGGATATTCAAGAAGTCCATCGTCAAATGATTCTGTCTCAGCCGATTCCTCATTGTTAAGAACCCCGGGTACAAGTCTGGAGACAGCATCTATCATAACCATAGCAGGCAATTCACCACCTGTAAGCACATAATCACCTATTGAAATATAATCGGTAACTATCTCTTCAAGCACTCTCTCATCAATCCCCTCATAATGTCCGCAGAGGAATATCAGATCCTCGCTCAAAGACAATTCTCTGGCCATCTGCTGTGAAAACACCTTACCCTGAGGAGTTACGTAAATTACCCGTGGTTTGGCATCAGGATTTTTCTCTCTGATCTCATCCAGGATTGCAAGATAGCAATCGTAAATAGGCTGCGCCTGCATAAGCATCCCTGCGCCGCCTCCATATGTATAATCATCAACCTTATTATGCTTGTTATTTGCATAATCGCGGATGTTAACTGCCTTTGCAAATATAGTTCCTTTATCAATAGCCCTCTTCAATATACTTGTATTTAAAGCTTCCATGACCATCTCAGGGAACAGCGTCATTATATAAAAATTCATATTAAATAACCAAATTCTGTATTATTGCGCTTCTCAAAAATTCCGGTATCGTATAAATAACCCGGAGCCATAAAAGCTCCGGGTATAATATCAATCGACGATTTCAACGTCAACTTTAAGGTTTTCTCTGGAAGATGCTGCCTTGACAACAGAACGAATAGCCTTAGCAATTCTACCCTGTCTTCCGATTACTTTACCCATATCGGAAGGAGCAACATGAAGCTCTATAATGATGTTATGGCCTTCATTTTTCTCGCTGACCACAACTTCATCCGGATTTTCAACCAGAGCCTTTGCAATTACTTCAACCAATTCTTTCATGAATTTTCCCCTAGTAAAGTGATTACTTGATACCTGCCTGCTTGAAGATCTTGCTTACAACGTTTGTAGGCTGAGCACCATTAGCAAGCCATTTCTTTGCGAGTTCCTCGTTAACCTTGCATGTGCTGGGATCTGTATTGGGATCGTATGTACCGATCTCCTCGATGAACTTTCCGTTTACAGGGAACTTAGAATCAGATACAACGATACGATAAAAAGGAACCTTCTTCTTTCCGATTCTCTTAAGTCTAATTTTTACTGCCATTTTTTAAATCCTCCATTTAAATAAAAAATATAAATTGGTTATTGCTATGATAAACGAATTACTCCGCAATCATCATATATATGTAATCCGGTGATTCCGGATCTGCATATCATATTAAAAGAATTTTCCAAAGCCGCCTTTACCAAGGCCGGCAAGACCTCCAAGGCCTCTTCTGCCTTTCTTACCCATAAGTCCGGGCATCTGCTTCATCATCTTCTGCATCTGCTCGAACTGTTTGATAAAGCGATTGACATCTGCAATATCATTACCTGAGCCCTTGGCAATTCTGTATTTTCTCTGTGGGCTCATGAGTTTGGGATTTTTGCGCTCCTCAGGTGTCATTGAAAGAACTATAGCTTCAATCCTTGCAAGCTGCTTCTCATCAGGAAGTTGATCATCACTGATCTTGCCCATTCCGGGAAGCATTCCCATTATTGCTCCAAGACCTCCCATGTTACGCATCTGCTTCATGGATTCAAGGTACATCTCAAAATCGATCTTACCCTTTTTCATCTTGGAAGCCATCTCGCGCTCTTTTTCCTCGTCGCGCTCACGATTTGCTTCCACAGCCTTGTCAATCAAGCTAAGGACATCGCCCATACCAAGGATTCTGCTTGCCATACGATCCGGATAAAACTGTTCCAGATCTGACAGTTTCTCACCCATACCTACATAGAGTATAGGCTTACCTGTAACCTGTCTTGCTGAGAGAGCAGCACCGCCTCGTGTATCACCATCCATCTTACTGAGGACGATACCGTCAATACCGATACGATCATTGAACTGAACCGCAACATCTACTGCAGCCTGTCCTGTCATGGCATCAACAACAAGAAGCGACTGATGAACAGTGACTGCTTCTTTAATAGCTACAAGTTCCTGCATCATATCTTCATCGATCTGCAGACGACCTGCAGTATCGAGAATTACCACATTTTCATTGTTCTTCTCAGCGTGGGCTATAGCAGCCTTAGCAATCTCAACCGGACTCACATCCGTTCCCATGGAGAAGAAATCAACCTCCTGCTTCTTAGCATTTATCTCAAGCTGATCAATAGCAGCAGGTCTGTATACATCGCAGGCAACAAGTAAAGGCTTTTTACCCTTAAGCTTAACCTTGCCGGCAATTTTGGCAGCCGTGGTTGTCTTACCTGTACCCTGAAGACCACACATCATTATAACCGTGATACTCTTACCGGGCTGGAACTGGATTTCTGTAATCTCAGATCCCATGAGCTCTGTCAGCTCTTCATCAACTATCTTAACAACCATCTGAGCGGGATTAAGACCATTTAAAACGTCTTCACCAACCGCTCTCTCCTGAACCTTGTTAACAAAATACTTAACAACTCTAAAGTTAACATCCGCCTCAAGAAGTGCCATCTTGACTTCCTTCATGGCAGTCTTGACATCCTCCTCTGAGAGGCGTCCTTTACCGCGAAGGTTTTTGAATACGTTCTGTAGTTTATCGGATAAACTCTCAAATGCCATCTATTATGACAACTCCTCTGTAATCAAATCTATAGTCTCAAGGATACGAGTTCTTAAGTCCTCATCCTTAATTTTCTTGTCAACTGCAGCTTCCTTTAATCCATCCAGCTGCTTCCTGATCTTCTCTGTTCTCTCTATCATATGAAGCTTATTCTCATAGGCTTCAAGAGAATTGGTGCATCGTTTCAGAAGATCATGTACTCCCTGCTTACTGATATCATATTCCTCAGCAATCTCTACCAGGGAAAGATCATTATATACCGCATCCTCATATACTTTCTTCTGATGATCAGTCAGAAGCTCACCATAAAAATCATATAAGAGCCCCTGCTCAACAATCTTCTCCATTATTTCTCCGCTTAATTCAGAATTAGAAACATAAAAAAATGCGATACTACATGCACGATGCATATAATATCGCAAATATAATAAAGTGTCAAGTATTTTTACTTTACTTAATATCAACACAAATATTCATATTAACTTCACCCTCAATTCCTGCGATATCGCTATTTTTTGAATACTGCCACATGTAGTACTCATAGGGATAATATTGGGGATAATCATGATATATTATCCAGGTAGGATAGCTTTGTATTGTTTCCGTATCGATAAGCTCCCCAAAGGTTCTGATGCTCCCCTGAATCATAGGAACATATCCGGCTTCGCTTATTTTCTCGCAGAATGTCTTTGCTATATCGGAATACAGTGTCTTTGAGAGTTTAGCCGTCCTTGCATCCGAAGAACTCACCTGCTCTAAATCGATGGCAATAGGGTAGTCAATCTCCGCACCCTGCAAAAGCCCGATAACAAAATCGGCCTCCTCAGCAGCCTCAGCAGTATTTATGGCCTGAGAGTAAAAATACACACCCACATCAAGGCCTGCAGAAACAGCCTTTTTTAAATTTGTCTTGAAATAATCGTCCTCCAGAAGCTGACCTTCAGCTGAGCCCCGTAGCCCTGCTCTGATCATAACAAAATCGATACCTGCTTCACTTACCTTATTGAAATCTATATCACCCTGCGATCTTGATATATCTATTCCCTGTGATACTGAAATATTTTCATTTGCGCCGGCGTAATACAAAAAGCCATCTTCATCTATTTTCAGATCTTCTGCCAAAAAAGGATTTCGTTTTAAGTTCTTATCTATTGGAGTAAAAGAATACTGACCTGCAAATTCCGTGACAATCTCATCAGGAAAAAGGCTTCTGATAGCCCCAAGCTTATTACCTTCGGAAAGCTCTGTCTTAAATGCCTCCCTGATTTCATCTCCGGCCTGTTTTGCAGTTACTGAAACAGCCTGATCCATGAGCTGCTGAGCCTGTGCAGTGGTATAGTAGCCCTCCTTTTCAAGTGCATCCAGCTCACTCTGTGCTGCATCCGCCTGTCTCTTGGTCGCAGCATTGCTAAGAAGCAGACCAATACACGTAGAAAGTGACAGTATGCTCACCAGGCTAAGAAAGATTACCGAAATCAGGACCTTGGTATTCTTCACCATCTTGCTATAGTTTTTTTGAACATCAGTATTTTTCATAAGTCTTATATTCGCTCATCAAAATAGCTCTTATAGCCTTCACCAAAAATCTCTGAAGCGCTTGTTACAATCATGAATGCATCCGGATCCTCTTCGCGCACTATATCCTCTGCAAGAGGCGAGAGTCTCTTTTTTATTGCACACAGAATAACCTTCTTATCCTCTCCGCTGTAAGCACCCTGCCCAAAGACATGTGTAACACCTACATCAAGCTCCTCAAGAAGTCTTGATGTTATCTTGTCTGTATTATCGGAGATAATATAGATAAGCTTGGCCTCATCTCTTCCATACAGAACAAAGTCTATGACAAAAGAAGTGATCATAACTCCAAGGAAGGAATACAGCACTACCTTTATATCCCGAAGCACAACTCCCGCAAAGGAAACAACAAAAATATCGATTATCATAAACAGAACACCTGTCTTGATATGAGGATATTTAAGTCTTAGTACTTTAATTATAACATCTGTTCCGCCTGTAGTCGCATGACATTTAAAAGTAATACCTATGCCCACAGCTACAAATATGCTTCCAAAAATCACGCCAAGAATTACATCTTTTACAATAAGGCCTGTAGCATATTTTGCAAGAAGATCCGTAAATATTGAATTGGCCACCGTGGCATAAATCGTAGAAATAGTAAATCTTATACCAAATTTATATATTGCCAGAAACAGTATCGGAATATTCATGATCATAAACCATATACCTGTTCCAAGCGGTACAATTCTGTTCAATACAATAGCTGCTCCGGTAATACCTCCGGGTGCGATATTGTTAGGATCATTGAACATACTTGTTCCAATCGCATAAAGCAAAGCTGCGATTGTGATCAAAAAATAATCTGTCCCTTTTTTTGTTATCTTTTCAACGTAAGTCATATATTAAATATTTGTTCTAACAAGCTTCGGTTTATATCCGTTCTCTTCCAGAACTTTAATTATTTCTTCCTTATGCTCGCTACCAAATGCCTCCAAAGTAATTCTCAGTTCAACCGCTGCGTTTCTGTTTATTGATACAAACTGATTATGTTCAAGTTTGATTACATTGCCACCTGTTTTAGCCACAACTCCGGCAACAGCTGCAAGCTGCCCCGGCTTGTCAGGAAGGAGTACGGAAACAGTAAATATACGGTTTCTCATAATAAGTCCCTGCTGAACTACTGATGACATTGTAATAATATCCATGTTACCACCGGACAGTACGCAGACAATGCGCTTACCCTTTACATCCAGCTGTTTAAGTGCAGCCACTGACAAAAGACCGGAATTCTCAACAACCATCTTGTGGTTTTCAACCATATCAAGAAATGAAACAACAAGATCCTCATCGGGAACAGCGATTATATCATCAATATTCTGCTGAATATAAGGAAAAATCTTCTCCCCGGGAGTTTTAACAGCTGTACCGTCAGCGATAGTATTAACAACAGGAAGTGTTGTTACTTTTCCATTCTTAATACTCTCCTGCATACAGTTGGCACCTGCGGGTTCAACACCGATAACCTTTATCTTAGGATTAAGGAGCTTAGCAAGTGTGCTTACTCCTGTTGCAAGTCCGCCGCCACCGATAGGTACAAGTATCATATCTACTGTAGGAAGCTCTTTTATGATCTCCATGGCTATTGTGCCCTGACCTGTAGCAACATCAAGATCATCGAAAGGATGGACAAAGGTATATCCATTCTCCTTTGCAAGCTCAAGAGCATGCTCACATGCTTCATCATATACATCGCCATGAAGAATGACTTCAGCGCCAAGAGCTTTTGTTCTGTTAACCTTAATAAGAGGTGTGGATGTCGGCATTACAATTGTAGCCTTTACACCGTAGCTCTTAGCAGCATAGGCAACTCCCTGCGCATGATTACCTGCAGAAGCAGTGATAAGTCCCTTCTTTCTCTCCTCTTCCGACATGGTGGAAATCTTGTAATAAGCACCTCTAACCTTATATGCACCAGTTCGCTGAAGATTTTCAGGTTTAAGATAAACCTTGTTACCTGTAGTTCCGCTCCAGTAATCGCTGTAAATAAGCTTTGTTTCAAGTGTTACCTTTTTTACATCCTCATAAGCTTCCTCAAATGCAGGAAGCGTCAAGCTCTTGTTGTTTTCGGACATGTTTTTCTCCTCCCGGTACTTAATTGTAAAATATAAAATCTGCTCAGTCTGATCCTTTAAGAAAATAGTGCATCCACAAACTGATTGGAATCAAATCTCTCAAGATCTTCAAGTCCCTCACCTACACCTATATATTTAACAGGAACATTCAGCTCTGAGACTATCGCAACAGCTATTCCTCCCTTTGCGGTGCCGTCAAGCTTAGTGAGAACGATTCCGGTAAGATCTGCAACCTCTCCAAATTCTCTTGCCTGTGAAATAGCATTCTGCCCTGTTGTTCCATCAAGAACAATAAAGTTCTCTCTATATATATCCGGAAGTTCCTTATCAAGAATTCTGTTCATCTTGGCAAGCTCCTCCATAAGATTCTTCTTATTATGAAGTCTTCCGGCAGTATCAATCATCAGGATATCGCAGTCTCTGGACCTAAAAGCAGCAACTGCATCATATATGACACTGGCGGGATCGGCTCCTTCCTTACCGGCTATAAGCGGTACCTCAGCACGCTCAGTCCACTGCCTTAACTGTTCTGTAGCACCGGCTCTGTAAGTATCCGCAGCTGCAACAAGTACCTTCTTGCCTTTTTTTCTGAAATGAGATGCCAGTTTCCCAACAGAGGTAGTCTTACCTACGCCGTTTACCCCGATTACGAAAATAACCGACTTATGGTTTTCAAATTCATAAGTGTTATCATCTGTTTTCATCTGCTCACGTATGTTGGATATGAGTAAAGTCTTGCAAGCCCAGGTATCAGTTATGTGATTATCACGTACCTGCTCTCTTAGCTTATCCATGATACGGCTTGTGGCGTTCACACCGATATCACCCATGATAAGTGTCTCTTCAAGTTCTTCATAAAAATCTTCATCCACCGTAGAAAAGTTGCTAAGAACATTATTAATGCCCTTAACTACACCTTCTTTGGTTTTACTAAGACCGTTCTGCAGTTTCGAAAAAAATCCACCTGCCATTAATCAGTAAGCTCCTTATCAATCAAATTAACGCTGACAAGTGTAGATACACCCTTCTCCTGCATGGTAATACCATAGAGTCTGTCAGCACTTTCCATTGTACCACGCCTATGTGTAATTACAATAAACTGCGTGGACTTAAGTTTGTGCAGATAATGCGCAAATCTTACTACGTTGTTCTCATCAAGCGCAGCCTCAATCTCATCAAGGAGGCAGAAAGGTGAAGGCTTAAGATTCTGTATTGCAAACAAAAGTGCAATGGCAGCAAGTGCCTTCTCTCCACCGGACAGCTGCATCATATTAACAAGCTTCTTTCCCGGAGGCTGAGCATTGATCCTGATTCCTGCTTCAAGAATGTCCTCATTCTCCACAAGTTCCAGTGTACCTTTACCGCCTCCGAACATCTCCTTGAATACCTTATCAAATTCGGTCTGAATTTTAGTGAACTCTTCAAGGAACTGCTTTCTCATGGATTCATCAAGTTCTGTGATGATTTCTCTAAGCTGTTGCTCAGCTGCAACAAGATCGTCGTGCTGAGTCTTCATGAACGTGTATCTCTCCATAAGTACTCTGTAGTCCTCGATGGCATTAACGTTTACATCGCCCAGCTTTCTGATAGCGTCCTTTAAACTTCCTATCTGCTTTTTCATAGCAGATACATCAGTCATGTTCTCATCACGCATGGAGGCTGCATCGGTAAGAGTAATCTCATACTCATCCCACATATAATTAATCTGAGTCTCAATGGCTTCCTTGGCACGCTCACATCTGGCACCAAGTCGTGTAACCTCTTTATCAAGACCATTCATAGTATGATTCAGTTCTTCAGTAAGTTTAAAGAAATTCTTCTGAGAAGCAGTAAGCTCTTCCTTCCTTGCTCTCTTCTCATCAAGTTCCTTACTCACATCTGTCTGGACATCCTTGGAGCTCTCAATTGTAAGCTTGATTTCCTCCACATCCTTCTTTCTCTGAGCAAGAACTTCATCATTTTTACGAATTGATTCAAGAATCTCTTCAAGAGCGGCCTTCTCTGTATCTATCTCGCCGTTTATACGGTCAAGATTTTGCTGCTCAAAGGTCTCCTTCTGAAGAATCTTTTCATATTCAATATCCCAGGCTGATACATTTTCAGACTCTTTTTCTTCCTCTGCATGAAGTCCTTCCAGCTTATTCTGATATTCAGTTACCTTAGCAGACTCATTCTTCTCAGTCTGTTCAGATTCTTCAAGGGCTTTCTTATATTCCTCGCGCTCATTCCTGATTTCAACCATCTGCTGTTCGATTGCTTCGCTCTCAGCCTTAAGGTCGGAATAGTCGCCCTTTTGTCTTGCCTGTCTCTCCTTCTCATTTTCAACATTTATCCTTGCAGTATTCTGCTCGATAAACTTGCTCTGAAGGGTTGTTCTGATTTCTTCTATTGCAACACGCAGATCATTCCTGCGCTTCTTGGTATCGTCAATCTCTTTCTGAAAAAGAGCAATATCTTCTTTGCATTTCTTTATGCTCTTTTCAAGATCTTCCATCTCTCGGCGTCTTCCCAAAAGATTGGAATTATTTCTGAAGGTACCACCACTTATGGCACCACCGGGAACAAGCAATTCACCTTCAAGGGTTACCATTCTGATGGTGTACTTGTATTTTCGTGCAATTTTAACCGCATTATCGACAGTATCAACAACTACGATTCTGCCAAGCATAGCCTTGGCGACACTTCTATACTTTTCCTCCGTATCAACAAGCTCATCCGCCATGCCAAGTACGCCCTTCTCCTCGAGAGCTTCCTGAGCCTTAAATTCCTGTGGCTCTCGTATACTTGTAAGTGGCAGGAAAGTTGCACGACCTGCTCTTGTCTTTTTCAGGTATTCAATCATCTCCTTGGCAGTATCTTCATCATCTGTAACGATGTTCTGAATATTACCTCCGAGAGCGATCTCAATAGCTGTCTCGTATTTGGGCTGAGTCTTTATAATATCAGCTACAACACCTATGATTCCGGGGTTGTCGTCCTTCTTCTCCATTACCTTCTTAACACTGCCGCCATATCCCTCATAACGCTCAGTAAGGTTACTTAGAGCTTCGAGCTTGGACTTTTGCTGTGTATAAAGGTTCTGCGCATCACGTAGCTTGGAGTCCTTCTGAGAAAGCTTGTCTCTTATACCATCAAGCTCATTCTGAGAATCCTTCTGCTTCATATTCATGGTACGGATTTCTTCAGTGATCTGGTCGAAATCCGCCTGCAGTTTTTTAATGATCTCTTCCTGCTGTGACTCATCGGAACGCGCCTTAACAAGCTTTCCGGTAAGCTCTGCCTTGCGGATATTTATCTGTTCCTGTCTGGTATCAAGTGAACTTAGCTTGGACTTGATAGTGGAACGATCTGACAGAGTCTCAATGATCTTGCTCTTACAGTTTTCAACTTCATTATTTGCTTCATTTATCTGAGCAATAATTCCGTCCAGCTTTTTCCTTGCTTCCTGTCTGTCAGCAGCAAGTGACTCCAGTTCTTTATCTATTTCGTTTTTACCGAGAAGTACTTTTTCCTTTTCCTTCTCTTTGTCGGCAATTTTGCTTTCCTCGTCAGCCTTTCTCTTCTCAAAATGCTCAGCATCACTTGTAGCAGAACGAATCTGCTCGTTCATGATACCGATCTGGCCTTCAAGTTTTTCTCTCATTACAGATGTATCTGTAATTTTAGCTCTTGCTTCTTCAATATCTTTATCAAGGCTCTCAAGCTCAGTCTGAATCTCTTCATACTGATTCTTGGTTTCCTCGTACTTTTCCTTAGCATCATCAAGATTCTTTGATGCAACCTTCAGGTTAGCCTCAGACTCCTCCAGATTCTTCTTCTGAGCCTGATTGTCCAAAAGGAACATATTAACATCAAGAGTCTTCAATTCTTCCTTGTGCTTTAAGTAAACCTTAGCCACCTCAGACTGTTTCTCGAGAGGCTCAACCTGCTTCTCAAGCTCTGAAAGGATGTCATTTACTCGGGTAAGATTCTGTTTTTCCTGCTCAAGTTTTTTGATGGCTGTATCCTTGCGGGATTTGAATTTAACAATGCCCGCAGCTTCGTCAAACAGATTACGTCTGTCCTCAGGTTTATTAGACAAAATCTGGTCAATCTGACCCTGTCCGATAATGGAATAACCTTCCTTACCAATACCTGTATCAAAAAACAGCTCATTTACATCCTTAAGCCTACAGGTATTACCATTGATCATATATTCACTCTCTCCGGAACGATAGAGCCTTCTGGAGACAGTTACTTCATCATATTCAATAGGAAGCGCATGATCTGAATTATCAAGCGTTATAGCGACATAAGCGTAGCCCAGGGGTTTCCTGAGCTCCGTTCCTGCAAAGATTACATCTGTCATTGTGCCGCCTCGAAGCTGCTTGATTCTCTGTTCACCCAGAACCCATCTAACAGCATCTGCGACATTACTTTTTCCTGAACCATTAGGTCCGACTATTCCTGATATTCCGCTGTGGAATTCCAGCTTTATCTTATTTGCGAATGACTTAAAGCCATGAATTTCAATGCTTTTTAAATACATGTTACTCTTTTTTCAATTCCAGGATTGCCTGATACGCAGCCTTCTGCTCGGCCGACTTTTTGGTCCTTCCTGACCCCTCTCCCAATTTTTTATCTCCCACGAAAACCGCAGCCTCGAATATTTTATCATGTTCGGGACCTTTTTCGCCACATATTTCATAGCGAAGCTCTAACGCACTATCCTTCTGTACCATTTCCTGAAGGACCGACTTGCTGTCGTAGAAGATCTGCTTTTCTTCCGGGTTATTCAAAATAAATTTCTCAATATGAGCTCTGGCAGCATCAATTCCGGAGTCAAGATATATAGCCCCGATAATCGCCTCCATAACATCTGAAATAATAGACTCTCTGTGGCGTCCGCCTGTAGCTTCCTCACCCTTTCCAAGAATAAGATACTGCTCAAGATGAATCTCGGCAGCACAGTAAGCAAGAGCAGGCTCACATACCATGGAAGCCCTCATTTTAGTCATCTCACCTTCTTTTTTATCAGGGTATTTATTATATAAGTAGTCACTTGAAATAAGTTCAAGCACAGCATCGCCAAGAAACTCAAGTCTCTCATAATCACCGCGCTTGTTGATCTTCTGTTCGTTAGCATATGAGCTGTGTGTCAAAGCCTGAAGTAACAGATTGCTATTTTTAAAATGATATCCGATGCTATTTTGTAATTCATCAAGTTCTTTATCGCCTATCATAGTTGTCTCCTTATAAAAAATGATATGATGCAGAGCATAACAAACCCTGCCTCATACCACCTTAACTTCTAAACTATTTTATAGATCAGCCTTCATTTCTGGCTTTTTTAAGAAGTTCAACCGCTTCACCGACTGTTGAGATCTTCTCAGCAAGCTCTGCATCAATTTTTACATCAAATTCGTCTTCGATTCCCATGATGATCTGAAAAACATCAAGTGAATCAGCACCGAGATCATCAGTAAAGGTTGAGTCCATAGTGATCTCATTCACATCAACATTGAGTACATTGGCAATAACTTCCTTAAGCTTCTCGAATTCCATAACTTCTCCATTCCTTTATAAAACGAATTCACAGATTTAAATCTGTGTTCTAAAACTATAATACGATTTACAGTATCATTACAAGTACTTTCTGTAAATATTCTTTTATTATGAATCAGCAGTAACAGCTTCTCTGATTTTCTCTGCAATGTCCTGTTCTTTAAATGTTACACACTGCAAAATACTGTTCTTAACTTCTACAGCTTTTGCGCTGCCATGAGTCTTAACAACAAGTCCCTGAAGGCCAAGCATTGGTGCTCCGCCGTACTGATCCATATCATAAGCTTTAAGGACCTTTTTAAGAGTAGGCTTTATCAGAAGTCCGCCAATCTTAGCACGAAGATTGCTCATAAGCCCCTGCTTAACAACCTTAAGAAGTGTAGTTGCAACACCCTCATACATCTTAAGAACCACGTTGCCGGTAAATGCCTCGCATACTATAACATCGGCAACACCCTGTGGAATATCTCTTGCTTCAACAGAGCCAATGAAATTGATATCCGGACAGTTCTTCAGAAGCGGAAATGTTTCCTTTACAAGTGCATTGCCCTTTTCTTCCTCTGCTCCGATATTTACTATACCGACTCTCGGATTCTTAATCCCACAGAAGTTCTCCATATAAACAGAGCCCATCTTGGCAAACTGAACAAGGTGAGAAGGTCTCGCATCAACGTTGGCCCCACAGTCTATCAAAAGTGATACTCCATTTTGAGTAGGAATAAGCGGTGCAAGCGGTGATCTCTCAACTCCCTTGATCCTTCCGATAATAACCTGTCCGCCGACAAGTGTGGCACCTGTGCTTCCTGCAGAAACATATGCATCGCATTCACCATGTTTTACAAGAAACATAGCCTTAACTATTGAAGAATCCTTCTTGGTTCTAATAGCCATAACCGGAGGCTCAGCCATCTCTATAACTTCTTCGGCATTAACAACTTCCACTCTGTCCGCGTCATACGTGTATTTAGAAAGTTCATCCTTTACTATCTGTTCCTTCCCGACAAGAAAAATCTTAAGTCTGTCGGACTCATTCAAAGCGTCAACCGCTCCCTTGACAATCTCAAAAGGTGCGTTGTCTCCTCCCATTGCATCAACCGCAACTCTTACTAAATCAGCCATCTTCACTCCCCAAGTAATTTGTTATTTTATAAAAACATCCACAAAAGAGTTTACTAAAAAAAGCCACAAAAAGCAACAAACCCGAGACTACAAAGTCTCGGGTTTGATAAGATCTAAATAATTATCAATCTTCGTTTGTTACAACGCTCTTCTTGTTGTAATAGCCACATTTCTTGCATACCTTGTGAGGCTGCATAAGCGCGCCACAGTGGCTGCACTTAACCAGTGTGGGAGCAGTCATTTTCCAGTTTGCTCTTCTCTGGTCTCTGTGACCCTTAGAAGACTTATTCTTAGGGCAGATAGACATTCGGTAACACCTCCTTACAGCGTTCATATCATGAACCATAAATGGTCATTTGCATTTGTCAACACACTCTTGCTATTATATGCACTAATTTGCGTATTGTCAATGAAAAAATTATTAATTCATCACTTGCAAAGTTCGTTAGTGTCTCTGGCAATAGCAAGCTCCTCATTTGTAGGAACCACAAGTACCTTAACCTTTGAATCAGGTGTTGATACAACCTTCTCTTTTCCATGAACCTCATTAGCTTCCTTATCCAGTTTAACGCCAAGGAATCCAAGTCTGTCACATATGATGTTTCTGACAAGAGGTCCATTCTCTCCCACACCTGCTGTAAAGCATATGCAATCAACTCCGTCCATTGCTGCAGCATAGGATCCGATATACTTTGCTACTCTGTAGCAGAATGTATTGATAGCACGGATGCAGCCCTCATCGCCGTTGTTGTAGCCGTCCTCAAGATCTCTGAAATCAGAGGATACATCTCCGGAAAGTCCGTAAACACCTGACTTCTTGTTGAGAATATTCTCAGCCTCTGCTACATCACAGCCCTCTTTTTTCATAATAAATTCCACTACTGAAGGATCAATATCACCACTTCTGGTTCCCATGATAAGCCCTTCAAGTGGAGTAAGACCCATTGATGTATCTACGCACTTGCCGTTTTTAACAGCTGATACTGATGCGCCGTTTCCAAGGTGGCATACAATCGTCTTAAGCTCGCCGTAATCCTTGCCAAGCATCTCAGCAGCTTTCTTGCTGACATATGAATGACTTGTTCCGTGGAAACCGTATCTGCGGATCTTATACTTCTGATACATTGAAAATGGAATGCCATAGAGATAGGCCTCCTCAGGCATTGTCTGATGGAAAGCTGTATCAAATACAGCAACCATGGGAACTCCCGGCATTGCCTTCTGGCAGGCTCTTATACCAATAAGGTTAGCAGGATTGTGAAGAGGAGCCAGATCCGAAACTTCCTCGATAGCCTTGATAACCTCCTCATCTATAACAACTGACTTAGTGAACTTCTCCCCACCGTGAACAATTCTGTGTCCAACAGCACCAATTTCATCAAGAGAAGCGATAACACCTGTATCCTTGTTTGTAAGAGCTTCGATAACAAGCTCAATTGCACGGTTGTGATCCGGAATAGCCGTATCATTTGTAATCTTATCGCCATCACCGGGAGTAAATACTATCCTACCGTCGATGCCGATTCTCTCACAAATACCCTTACCTAAAACCTTCTCTGTCTCTGAATCAATAAGCTGGAATTTCAGTGATGAACTTCCACAATTGATAACCAGTATTTTCATTATGAAACCTCCATGATAATATATTTTTTATGAAGACTGTAGGAATTATAGCTGAATTTAATCCTTTCCACAAGGGACACGAATACCTGATCCGTACTCTGAAAAAAGAGACCGGGTCCGATTATGCTGTCATTGTAATGAGTGGTGATTACACTCAGCGCGGTGCTCCTGCAATCCTTGATAAGTATACAAGAACAAAAATGGCTCTCATGTGCGGAGCAGACCTTGTATTAGAGTTGCCCATTTATTATAGCACATCCAGCGCAGAATTTTTCGCACAAGGTGCCATTTCCATACTAAATGGATTAAACTGTATAGACTTCCTTGGCTTTGGCTCTGAATCCGGAAGCACGGACTACATGAAAAAAGTTGCCGGGATTCTTGTAAATGAGCCCAAAGAGTTTTCAGTTCTTATAAAAAAGAACATTAAGAAAGGAATGAATTATCCTGCCGCAAGATCTGCCGCTCTTTCCGATCATCTTGGCAAAGAAAGTGATACTTTTTCACTACTTACAAATCCCAATGATATTCTTGGAATCGAGTATATAAAAGCTCTTATTTTACAGCATAGCACGATAGAGCCTTATACTATAAAAAGAGTCGGAGCCGGTTATGATGATGTAAATCTTGGTTCTGACTCAGAATATTACGCTTCTGCCAAAGCTATAAGAGCCGTACTTGAAAATGTTAAATGTGACAAAAGTGCCACAGCTGTTTCCTTATCACAGGAAGATGCATTATCAAGACTCCCCCTGGCTGCTTGTGAATATCTTCTTGAATTGGATAAAAGCGGCAAATTAACCTATACTTCCCTTGATGATTTTTCAGAGCTTTTGCACTATAAATTATTACTTGGAAAAAATGAGGGCTTTTCGGATTATCTTGATGTTACAGAGGACTTTTCAGATAAAATAATTGGAAATCTAAATAGTTTTTCCTCGTTTTCAGACTTCATTATGAAGCTTAAATCCAAGGATATTACGTATACAAGGATAAGCCGCTCTCTTTTACACATTCTTCTGGGAATGACAACTAAAAACCTTGAGCTGTATACCGCTGACCGCAGTGCTTTTTCTGCTTATGCCAGAATTCTCGGATTTAACAAAAATGCTTCACCTCTTATGAAAAAAATAAAGGAATGCTCCTGCATTCCTGTTATTTCTACGCTGTCAGACGCATATAAGGCACTTGATAAAGCTTCGTATATGCTTCTTAGCGAAACCATATCAGCATCAAATATTTATGATCTCGTACAGGGCCATACTTCCATAAACGAATATGCAAAGCCTCCTGTTATAATATGACTGTGATTTTTTAGTTCATGCTTTGAATCTATTTTAGGTTCAGCCTGCAGTAACCTGATCCGGAAAAACCTCTGACGGCATAGGTTTTGCAAAGTAGAAGCCCTGTATCATTTCGCAGTGAAGCTTTCTTATGTAATCATACTGTTCCTGAGTCTCCACACCTTCCACAACAATTTTAAGACCAAGGCGTTTTGCCATCTGAACAACTGATTCGAGAACTATCATACCCTTCTCACTGTTTTCAATATTTCTCAGGAAATACATATCAATCTTTACTATATCAACCGGCATATCCTTAAACATATTGAGGTTTGAGTATCCGCTGCCAAAATCATCCATCATGATGATAAAGCCCTGCTCACGGAGCTTATTGAGCATATTGATAATACTTTCCATATTGTCATTAAATGCGCTCTCTGTCAGCTCTATTTTAATAAGACTGTGATCGATTTCATACTTATCAACAATCTCTACTATTTCCTCAACGATTCCATGATGGTCAACATCAACTCTGGAAAAATTAACCGAAACAGGAACAACCTCCAGCCCCTGATTCATCCATTCGCGGAGGGTTCTGCAAACCTCTTCGAGCACATAGAGATCCAGTTCTGTAATGAAGCCGTTCTTTTCCAAAATAGGAATAAAATCCCCAGGATTGATCATCTGGTTCTTGGAATCAATCCATCTGACAAGTGCCTCTGCACTGACTCTGCGGCGAGACATCGTATCACATACCGGCTGCAGATAAACCTTAAACTCTCTGTCCAGCATAGCACCTCTTACACGCTGCTCAACCGATTTTCTGTGTTCATCCTCAAGTCTGATATCAGCGTCATAGAATGCAACATTGGTCTTAAAATTACCGGAAACCCACTTAAGAGCATAACCTGCATGATCCAGCATTTTATCTGTGTCATTGTCACCTTCTTCAAGTCTGTAAACGCCTGCATAAAAAGACACAGCGTAATCTAGACCTGTCAGAGGATTCCTGACAGCATCAGACAGATCCATGTTTTTAATAGTGTTTATCGACACCTCTTCTTCTGTGAGAATAGCAAAGGTATCACCGCCTATTCTGCCGCATACTGCCTTTTTCTTAGCGCCATCAACGCACTTCTGAATATTTTCTGCCAGAACCGCAAGAACCCTGTCACCATTTTCCATGCCGGTTCTCTCATTGAGCTCCTGCATATGATATACTTGAATTTTAACCATGGCATAGCCTGACATGTTCTGTTTATGCATCAGCTCGTCACAGGCGCGCACAAATCCGGTTCTGTTATTTAATCCCGTAAGCTCATCAACCGTTACATCAATAAAGCAAAATACTACGATAGTCATCGCAACTGCAAGTGCAATTATTAGTCCCGTAAGTGATTGTTCAGGAAAAAATGCCTGATACAAAAGATTGAATACTGTAATTCCAAATACAGTAAATAGCAGTCTTTTTCTGATAATGCCAAGATATCTCTGATGTCTGAAAGCACATACACCGACCATACCAGAGCACATGAGAAAATATACAAATGTCACCGGCAGTCCAAATCCCTGCTCATATATCATGGTCTCTTTATCAAGTGAAAAGAACATGTTAAAGAATATGTTGCCAAAGACAGCAAAAAACAGCATAACAATAAGCCCGGCATTCATCAAACTCTTCTTGCCGAACTCACCACATAATTCATAAAAATATCTGGTTGCGCTGTATGGTATAAAATATAATACGCAAAAATATGCAATAAGTGTCACATAAGTGACGTAATATGTAGCCGGATTTGCTATCTTTAGCAAAATAACAGTCAAAGAATCCAGAATGTTGTAACCAATGGCGCCAAGAATAAGAAGCTTTAAACTGTGTCCGAAATTTTTCATGAGTTTCGGACGAATCCATGCACATATTAAACTGGTAATGATTACCATAATACCTGCAACATCAAATTGATAAGAAAACTGCATAGCAATTCCTCTGGTAAAAGTGATTTTTCACTGGATTTTTCCAAAAATAAATAAAAAGAGATGATGTCCCCCATCAGGTACATCATCTCTCCTCCATCTATAATATATTATCCCAAAATATTTTTTTCAAGGTGTTTTTTGATTGATAGCAAGTTTTTTCTAATGATTTTGAAATATATTTACCAAACTTTAATAAATTGCTATCAAAAAATCGTCTATAATGTCCATATAAGTACATTTCGTTTTGATGGGATATTTTTGCACTTTTTTAGGTGAAAAAGGAGCGCTATGGGGCTTATAACTCTTAATCAGAATCAGATCCTTCACAAAGCAGGCGACAAGGTTGAGACTCTTGAAATCGTGGTAAAGGGTTCCGTTTCCATTGCAATTGACGGTGAATCCATATCCATAGGAATCGGTGGAATTTTAGGTGCTCCCGAGCATCCGGGTTCAACTTATACTTATACATATACTGCTCTTGAAGAGACATCGGTCTTCTCTTATCCCTTCACTTCAATCGATGATGTTTTCAAAATTGTCGCTTCAAATCCCAAAATATCTCCGATTCTGGCTGCACAGACCATAAAAACCGCTGTACTGAGCCTGGATAAATACAATGAGGATTATGAGCGTGTGCTCGCCGAGTACAATCAGCTCGATACAGATCTTGCCGATTATCCGATGATGGCAATATCTGTAGGTATGGAGGTTGAAGACTTCCCTGAGCTTGATGGCATCAAACCACCTGTGAAAACTCAGGCTTTATCCGATTGGCAGGATAAGTTCTTTCGCTCCTTAAACAGCAATGAAGAAATAATGAAAAAGACATGTTATGTCAGGTCTCCCGACATTGCGAACGGGCTTATTATGTATGCAATTGAAGCCATTTCCTTTACCGCAGCCTGCAGGGAACAGCTCACAGAATATAAGCGGAATTTCCAGAAACAGACTGCCAGATATCGTCAGTCCATGCAGCTTATACGTGCTAAATCAGATGACATGAAAAGAAATGGCTCCGAAGGCGCTACAACTGATATTGATATTAAAGATGCACTCAATACCATTCTTCACTATGCTGACGCAGATGAAGCTGCTACAGAGAATTTCCGCAATGTTATAAAAGAGTTTAAAAGCACTCCCGGCAGATATGATACCTCTGATGAGAGCAGAGCCCTGAGGCGAAGCGTGTCCAAGGATTATTACACAATTTACACCTCTGCTTTTCTTCGCAGTCTGAGAGACCCATTAGTCCCTTCAGAAGTTATGATGTTTTTGATGTTCGGTTTTGTAGATGAGGACCTCGCCGGTCTTGAAAACACAAGACAGCTTTATGCCTTAATGAAAACCTATAAGCCTGATCCCGAAGGCCGTGTGTTAACTATTTACGAATGGTTAAAGAAAATATATGACATGGAGCTTGAACCCTCACGAAATGAGTTCGACGAGGATTATTTCACCGCTCTTCGTTCCTTGAAAACAAATGGCGACATCACCGAAGATCAGATGGAGGAAATGAAACTCGATCCTCTTGAGAGGCTTAAATTTGAGGTTAAAAATCTTCTTGCTCTCGGAAACAGAATGAGCTTTGGGAGGCCATCGACCTTCGTTCCTGTTTTTGATGCTGAAAATGTGATACGACCTCTGGACGCCTCATATGTAAATACCGAAAAAGTAAACAGCTTTTATGACTATATACGCAGCATTGATTTTTCCCTGTTCTGCAGACAAAGCATCTTTTCAGACCCGGAAATCGGTGTAAATCAGGCCTTTATTGATGAAGATATCACACCCTACATGATACTTATGCCAAATATGGGAAGCCGCGCATCCCTATGGCAGGAAATTGAAGGCAAAAAGAGGACCACTCCTGCAAGATTTATCATCTCGATTTTTAACACAGAAACCTTTGAAGATGTTATGATACGTCTATGCGGCGAATTCAGATGGGAAATGTGTAAGACAATTCAGGGTGTACATTGGAATGATGTAACTGACCCGTCCCTCACTTCAATGTACTGTGATTACTTACAATTCTACAAAAAGAACCACTCTCTTTCTACAGAAATGAAAGAGAAGCTCAGAACTGATTTAAAAAAATATAACAATAACTACAAGAATTTGTTTGTTTCCGAATATATGAGTTATATTAAATTTGAAGCCAATCAGTCACCACGCCTTAATAAGATTTCAAGAGAGATTATCTTCACCTACTGCCCGTTCTCAGCCGAGCTCAGAGAAAAGTTTGCCGATAATCCTCAATACGGAGAGCTTATTAAGAAATATACTGCGCATATGAATGGTCTAATGCGTCCTATTTCCAACATGATAAGACGCATCCAGAATGATGGCTTCGAAGTGCCGCAGGTTCTGAAAGATCAGTATGAGCATCTTAAGAAATAATATGTCAGGAAGGATTTTTGTTTATGCAAATGCACTGCGATGAATGTACTTACTATGAGTATGACGAAGATGATGAAGCCTACTACTGCAGTGTTGATATGGATGAGGATGACTACGCAAGGCTGATGGGAAGCTCCAAAAGTGAATGTCCTTATTTCCGCAACAATAATGAGTACGAGGTAGTAAAGCATCAAATGTAATTGGTGATAGGACGTCCGCCGGGATATATATGCAATTTTGCTCTCGTTAAGCAAGCTTATAATCGATCAAAATTGCATATATATCCCGGCGGACTGTTTTTTCATATTTTTTACTACTTTTTTGATGTTTAAACCTATACGTCTAAGACATGGCATTATTATTTTTTTTGATTTTTAAACCTGTACGTCTTAGACATGGCATTATTATTTATATTTTTTGATGTTTAAAACTGTACGTCTAAGACATGGCATTATTATTTACAGTTCTTTTGATGGTTAAACCTGTACGTCTAAAACATGACATTACATCTGATTTATTAGTCTGTATGGCAGAAATAGTGAAGGGGCTTCGATCACTTTACTATCATGCCGGTTTCGCGGTCGGCAAAGACTGCTACCATGATAAGGAACACTATTCCCATTATGAGCTGCTGCGTCTTAGGTTCTATTCCGAGCATTACAAGTCCCGCAGTAAGAATTTTATAAGTAAGTGCACCAAGTATAATATTGTAAAACTTCACCTTGGCTCCACCGTTTACAGGCATTCCTCCAAGGACAAGTGCTATCATTATCTGGGTCTCAAGCTGATTACCTGCGGTAGATGTTACTGAGCCTACCTTTATGCTATTAATAAATGCAGCAAGGCCTGTGATCATTCCCGCAGCCATATAGATGAGCATCTTTGTTCTATCGACTCTCACACCGGCAAATCTGGCAGCAGTTTCTCCAGCTCCTATGGCTTTCAATCTGTTCCCAAGCCCTGTGTATTGAAATGCCGCAAAGGCCAATAAAAGGATTATCAATGTAAATGTCAGATTAAAAGGCATTGTATTATAAGATGTGATATTTGAAACACCATATACCGGAGTTTTTGTTGTTGCATATGCAACTATTCCTCTCAAAAGATACATGTTACATATGGTAACAATGAATGATGTAATCTTTCTTTTTACATTGAAAAATCCGTTCACAAGTCCTATTACTCCGCCTGTCAGAACGCCACACAAAACCGCAAGCACAATATTAAAATTTGACAAAAAGCAGACAACAACAGAGCACACACCAAGCATTGAGCCCTGTGAGAAGTCAAGTCCTCCCATGGTCATTACCATGAAGACTCCCACACATGAAATCAAAAGCACATATGACTGCGACAGTAAAAGCTTAAGATTTCCTGCAGTAAAGAGCTGACCTCCTGTCAATACCGCAAACAAAACTACAATAAATATAAAACCCGCAAAGGGCATTATATTTCTGACTATTGCACGTTCCATAAAAGGAACTGCTACTTTTTTACCGTTTTCCATACAACCTCCTCTACAAACGATAATTGTTGTCTTAAGTCATACCATCTTCGCTATGAGGTCTGTGTCCTTAAGATCCTCAGATCTTTCGAACTCGCCACTTTGCTTTCCGTTTTTCATAATAATAATTCGATCGGCCATTCCAAGTAATTCCGATATTTCTTCGGATATCATGATTATAGACTTACCATCCTTTCGCATATGACTCATCATCTGGTAGATAGTGGCCTTAACCTTGACATCTATGCCCCTCGTCGGAGAATCCAGGATAATAATATCTGAATTCTTACCTATCCATCTCGCAAGTACAACTTTCTGCTTGTTGCCTCCTGACAAAGCTGACATGAACTGATGCACTCCCTCCATCTTTGTGCTCATCTGCTTTGCATATTTTTCAGCAAAGGCCTTTTCATCCTTTGCATGAAGTATATGATTTTTCTTAAGTTCCTCCAATGATGGCAGGCAAATATTATCCTGAATAGTATCATTTATTACAAGCGACTCATTATCTCTATCCTTGGATGCATAGGCTATGCTGTTATCAATAGCTGTCTTTATGTCATTTATTTCTGTTCCGTCAGCCAGATATACGCTGCCCTCTCTGTCATAGGATGCTCCAAAAAGTGCCTTACCCACTTCATGCATTCCGCACTCCGACAATCCGCCGATTCCTATGATCTCTCCCTTGTGAAGTTCTATGCTAAAGTCCTCTATTTCACCGGGCACCGACAGATGCTCACCTGTCAAAACAACCTCGTCAGATATTTTTGTACCATAATCTGTTCTGTAATAGTTGTTACTCATCTCACGGCCAACCATAAGCTTTTTCAGAGCATCCGGGTCGACCTCACTGCTTTTTACTGTATCGATCAGAACACCATCCCTGAGAACGCTTATGGTATCTGACTGTTCTATAACTTCCTCAAGATCATGGGATATAAAAATGACACATCTTCCATCATCTTTAGTTTGTTTCATAACCTTAAAAAGTTCTTTTCTGCCCTTCTCTCCAAGAGCTGTTGTTGTCTCATCAACAACAAGAACTTCCGGCTTAAAATGTGTAGCTTTTACAATCTCGATGAGCTTCCTGTCCTCAAAATTGTATTTATCGATCACATCAGTTGCCTTTATATAGTTAAAGCCATAAGAATCAAGAAGCTCCTGGGCTTTCCTGTTCATAGCGTTTGTATTTTTAACACAAAAGCTTGTAAACTCCTTTTCTTTTCCCAAAAAGATATTCTCTGCAACAGTCAATCCCGAAAGAGTTCCTATCTCCTGAACTATAATGGCAACGCCCTGATAGTTTCCGTCTACCTGGTTTTTTGCATGAACTTCTTTTCCATTTAATGTAAAGGTTCCGGAATCCTTGTGATAAATTCCAGTAAGGCAGGATGTAAAAGTGGATTTACCTGAACCGTTCTCCCCTATCAGTGCATGTACCTCTCCTTTATAAAAGTCGAGAGTGACATGATCGATGGCATGGGTAACACCAAAATTCTTGTCGATTTTCTCGGCATGAAGCAAAACTTCACTCATGTCTCTCCTCCTTTACTTAACAACTGCGCCTTTGACAGGCTTAATAGTCATGGTTACTATCGCAAGAAGTACTATACCGGTTACTATATTCTGAACTGTTGTCGGTGCCCCAAGAGCAACAAAGCCTTGGAAAAGGAGCTGTATAATAAATTCGCCAACAACTATTGCAATAACAGGATGCCCGTACTTTTTAAAAGCCAGGCCAAAAAACGTCCCCATAAGAGGCGGAAAGTTACGACTCATGGATGCAAGATTGGATGCACTGGTCATTGAGGTTCCGTAGGATATTGTCAGTATCGATTCAACACCAACAAAAAAACCGCAAAGCACGAAAGCAACAACCTTATATCTGTCTACGTTTACGCCCATGTTTTTCGCAACAACTTCGTTTGATCCTATGGCATAGGTATATGTTCCTATTTTGGTATACTTGAGGATAAAACCGCAGAGGAAAAATGCCATAAGCGCCAGGATAAGGTTACCCGGGTAATCGCCGAAAGCTCTGTACTGAGTAGCTAAAATGGCTTCCTTACCATTTGTTGCAAAAATTGATAGTGCTTCATAAACAAGGGAAAGTCCCGCCGTAACGATAAGTGATGAAATTCTGAATTTAATATATACAAGTCCGTTCAGGAGACCCACAAGCACTCCGCTTATCATGGGAGCAATCAGGAGTCCCGCATAACCGAAGCGTTCACTCATATTAACTGCAAGCACCGAAGACAATACGATGTTTGCGCCGACACTCATATCAAAAGGTCCCATTACGCAGATAAAATATAATCCACAGCCGCCAACTGCATAGTACAGAGCGGTCTTTAAATAGGTCTGGAGTTTATTAAAATCTCCGAAGGTCTGGGGTGCAAGTACCTTAAAAAAAGCCCAGAATGCAAAAGCTATCAGAACCAGAAGAAGCATCCCATACCATTGACTCTGTCTGAATTTTTGAAACTTATTCATACAATCCTCCCGTAAGAGTTATTCCTATCCCAAAGGATTGCCGTATCTCCTGGATGGCAGGAAATACGGCTTATCCAAGTAGTTCTTATAACATACTTTTAGTTGCTGTGACGGGTTATAACATCGTCAATTGAAAGATTGGAAGCTGCTTTGTTGAGTTCGTCAAAGCTGTATCCGGCCATCTCCGCAAGCTCCTCATCTGTGTAAGGATCATCCTTAACAAAATACTTCTCATAGTTTGCATAATCATCAGGAGATGATACATACAGATACGGGAAAAGAATCTCATATCCGAAGGTGCCCTCTTCCTTCACATAGTTGCCCTTAACCGCATTGAGTACAAGATAGAATGCAAACAGAGGATCACAGAAGTGTCCGCCTGACTCAGCAAACATTCCGCCTGACTTAAGCTGATCTGCAAGGTCGTCAAGGAAGTCAGTTGAAACAACGTCGATTTTGCCTGTAAGTCCTTCATTAGCATATGCTCCGATTGAACCAACAAGAGGATCACCGCCGCCACCTGCTACAATAAGTGCATCCATACCGGGATTTGAGTTATAAAGTGACATAGCTGCTGCTGCACCTTCTTCAGAAGATGTATTAGCATAAACGGGCTCGGTCATAGTAGCCTGATCATCAGGATGAGCGGAATTCCACTCCTCAACTGCCTGCTGATATCCCTGCCATCTAAGCTGGAATGTAGCATCACCAACTGTCCAGGCTTCAAGTCCTATAGTTCTGTCGCCCTTCTCAAGAAGAAGGTTAACAAGTGTATATCCGTTTGTTACCTCATCCTCATGAACAGCACCAACATAGTACTTGGAGTTACATGCTGTCTTATATACTTCAGGGCTGTTTTCCTCGGATATGATTCGGAAGAACTGAGCGATATAAACACCGTTTTCAGTACATGTGTTAATTGCAGAAGTCATCTCTGAATCTGCCGAGTTACAAATTATGATACCTTTGCAGCCTGCTGCGCAAAGCTGTTCCACAGATGCAGTAACCTGCTCGGATACATGGCCCTGGTCAACATACTGTACTTCCACACCGGTTGCCTTTGCTGCCTTATCTACTATTTTTTTACACTGGCTTCCAAGAACATCGGTTGAACTCCAGATTGAAACACCAATCTTAATATTCGATGATCCTGAATCTGCAGCCGGAGCTGCACCCTGATCTCCGGAGCTTGCAGCCTTCCCGCATCCTGTTATCAGAGATGATGCCATAACACCTGCCATTAGCAATGCTCCCAACTTTTTTAAATTCTTTTTCATAGATTTGCTACCCTCCTTTGGAAATTAGAAATGTATTGGATCGGTCCGTGCCATCCGCGGAGCCGATAAGTGCCTGTATATATTTTGATGTGTTTAAGTGAGATATCGTGAAATCCGTAGTTATGCTTACTTCTTCAGTCCCTTAACCTCAAAGGTCCTGCTTTTTTCATTTCCAAAAACCACACCTGCAGACTTTGCAGCAGTATCATCATAGGACACAGATACAATTACCTGCTGTCCGTTTGACAATCCGGAATTTTTATCTATGCTAAATGAGATTGAAGATACGGCATTGATATATCTGGTAAGCTCTGAAAGGTCCTCTACCTCATCAAGTTCCTTTATCTTATCTTTTCCGCCTACCATCTCAGTTTCAATCCCGTCATAGTCAACGTTCACAAACGCCGTCCCCTCGCCGTTTGTTCCGTCAAAAGAAACAGAAACATAATCAAGAATGTTTGTCACCCCGTCGTTTGTATCAATTGATACATTTTTACTGTCACCACAGCCATTGACAGCAAGCATAAGCGCTATGCCGACACCTGCTATTAAAGCCCTGACATTTTTTATCTCCAACACCTTTATCTCCTCCTAAAATATAAAAAAGCTCCGTAAACTTTTTTGTTTACGAAGCAATTTTATCAATTATATTTTTCCATCATTAGCACGATTTAGAAAATATTACTATCACATTTTTGAAAAAAGATTCTTCCTGTATTCTGTCGGACTCACACCTTCAAATCTGCGAAATACCCTGCTAAAGTAATTGTAATCGTCATATCCCACTTCAAAAGATATTACTTCCAGCTTATTATCTTCATTAAGCATCAGATGTTTGGCACTGTCCATCCTGCACCTTGTGATAAACGCAGTTATTGTCTCATTGTATTTCTGCGAAAACTTTCTGGATAAATAACTGGCTTCAACATAGAAAATATCAGCAAGATCAGAAAGTGAAAGATGTTCCATAAAGTGCTTTTCAATGTAATCATGTACATTTTCAACCTGTCTGTTTATTGAATTGTCCTCAAGCTGTCCCGACTCGGTCGCAATACTAAGTGCAAGTTCAATATTATCAAGTATAATTTCCTTATTCAGAGTCCTGAGCCCATAATTTAATGCATCCTGAACCTCTTCATATGTCCTTTGGTCACTTTCGCTATTGCTGTCCGCAATTGTATTTATAACTTTGGTTATAAACTGCGTCACCTCCAAAAGTGTCCACCCTACAATATCACAGCGGTTTAGTCCGGCTGTTTCAAGTATCGCGTATTTAGCCTGTTTCAAATCGTGATTCCCAAGATAACCGGATATAAGGTTCTCCAGCCTGCCTGTATATCTGTTATTGACATCAGCCGCTTTTCTTGTCCCTCTGCATATGATTATGCAATGTTTTCTTCCAAATGGTCTGAATACCAGTTCAGAAATCATCTCCCTGTATACAGTAGCAATGTCATCAAGAGAGCTTGCCTTGTCATGTATGACTATTGTTACAGGTCCCTGCTCCTCAATGGGAAAAGCCTCCAGAATCCTGTCCGCATATAAACGCAATTTTGCGGGCGTAGCATTTAACTCAATTATGAATTCGTTAACCTTATCTGTGTAATTAAATACTATCAGGTTGTCACTCCCTATGATTTCTCTCAGCTTTTTCTTAAGATCGTATGACATCCTCAGTACATCCTTGTCATAGCTCTGTTTTAATACTTCTACATCGTGAAACTTTACAAGGATTGTTGATATTTCCGAAAATACCTTTGTGCTGGGAACATGAAATTCCTTTGTAGGTCTAAACAGCTTTCCATTTAGAAGTGACGAAAACTCATCATCCTCTAAAAATGAGGAAACATAGTTTTCTCTGAGCCTGCTATCCTCTTTCACAGCTATCTCAGCTTTTCTCTCCTCCAAAGTCTTAAGAGCTTTACTTAATGATGATGCCAGTTGTTCCCTGCTTACAGGTTTTAACAGATAATCTATTCCACCCGACATGAAAACACCTTTAACTTTTTTAAAGTCGTCATAGCCACTTACAGCTAAAGTTATGATATCCGGATAATCTGTATGGATTCGGTTTAAAAGCTCCAGCCCGCTAAGAAAAGGCATGTTTATATCAGTAATAACAATGTCCGGTTTTTCCTCAGGGATTCTCTCCAATACCTCGTCTCCATCGCAGGCAGGTTCAAGAAAATCTATGGAATAATCCTCCCAGGGTATCATTCTCCTTATATTTTCACGACTCCATAATTCATCATCAGCTGACAATACCTTGTACTTCGTCCCCATTTTCATCCTCCTCTTTCACGATAGGAAGTCTTATAACTGCTGTTGTTCCTTCTCCCTCAATGCTCTCGAAGTGTATCCCATAGCCTGTTCCATATGCACTCTTTAATCTGGCATTCACATTCATAATTCCAATTGAACGTCCCATTTCTATTCTGCTAAGCTCAGCTTTTTTTAGCTGTTCATTCATATCTGCGGCATCCATCCCCGCTCCGTTATCCTTTATTGTAATTACAAGTTTTCCATCCTTATGCCTTGCAGAAATAATAAGCTCCTTGTCTTTTCGTCTGCTCTTTCTTAGTCCGTGCTGAATGGCATTCTCCACTATAGGCTGCAAAGTGATCCTAGGAATGCTATCTGTAAGCGTATCCGAGTCGATCCGATATGTATATTTTATGGTGCTGCCTATTCGCACATCCATTACATACAAATAGTTTCGAACATGTGCCATCTCCTGTTGCAATGTTGACTGTGTATCGGATATATCAAGGCTGTATCTGAAAATTGCAGACAATGACTGACACAAGCCACTCACAAGAGTGCAATCCTGTGAAGCTGCGATGCCGCTCATAGTGTCCAATGTATTGTACAGAAAGTGTGGATTGATCTGAGCCTGTAAGACCTTGTACTGAGTACGTTCCATAAGAACTTTTGCTTCATATTCCTCCTGTACCATCTTCTGAATTCTATCAAGCATCTCATTAAACTCTTCGCCCATGACCATCAATTCTTCACTCCATCCGTCGGTCTTTGCCCGGAATTCTTTATCGCCGTTTTTAATTTTTATGATGGTTCGGCTAAGCTCGCCGACAGGTTTGTAGATAAATCCGGATATCAGTGTCCCCAGGAAAAGTGTGACAAGGAGTATTATAGCTGCAATTATAATGAGCATCCGTACAAGAGCACTCTGGGTCTGCAGCATCAGTGACTGCGGAGTAAGCATCATAATATGCATTTTATATTTTAAAGATGGGCGTCCATTAAGATAAAAGTCTCCGTACTCATCCTCAAGATTGGGAAACTCTGTGCTCTTTGTAGCGATTATCTTTGCTATCTCTGAAAAAATCAGGCTTTCTTCATTCGTAGTATTTCCAACCTTTGCAATCGGAGAATCTCCCTCCGGCTGAAGCCAGACATAGACATCCCTTGAGGATATATATTTACTCATTATGTCGGCAAAGTTTTGCGCATTAAAATCACAAACCAGATAACCAAGCTGCGATCTGTCGTCATCATAAGTATGGAGCTTCATACAAAATCTCAGTACATCTTTTTGCGCAAACTCATTACGGTAACCCGATAGCATCAATGATGAATCCTCTGATTCTATATAGCTTTTGAGATGCGAAACATTAACATACTGATCTGTATTATATAAATCTCTTGGATAATTGAAAGGTTGTTTTCTCCAGGAACTGACAAGCTTGTTATCATTGTCATAAATATACATCGCAAGCAGTTGATCAGAATTTTCAAATCGATTTTCAGACAGATGCCATGCCTTGAAATAGTGATTTATAAGCCTTCGCCTTTTCGCATGTGAATACCGCATGTCATACAGCATCTCTCCTTCAGAGTAGATAGTCTGCATTTTGACAGTAAGACTGTGAATGTAAGAATTCAGCTCCGTTTCGATACGCTGCAGAGTTTCATCGTTGTTAAGAAGGCTTTCCTTTCGGATCTGATTACCGGATGTTATCATAAACGCCACTGTCTGCGCTATTATCGCAAAGAGCGTACATCCTACGACCAGTCCAAGAATAGCCTGACTCATTGTCCATTTTGCTTTCTTCATCCCCTTTTTTTCTCATCGGGCCACCCCAAAATATATGTTGCCCGACAAGTACCTCCCCTTTGTTCATGCCTCCGTAAAAATATTATAGTTTTTGTAAAATGATAATATCACATTATATTTTTAAAGGTATCCAAAATTCCGTTTCCAAATTTGTGCAAAAAAACGGAAGCACATTTATATATGCCTCCGTTTGATAGTCAAAATATTTATTTAATTACGCTAACTTATTTAAGATCAGCTGTGCAGCAAGGGCACTTTGTAGCCTTGATATTGATCTCGCTCTGGCAGTGAGGGCAGATTTTGGTAGTAGGTGCCTCCTCTTCCTTTTCCTTCTTAACTTTGTCACTGAGCTTATTAAGTGATTTCACTATACAAAAGATTACAAGTGCCATCAGCAGGAAATTGATAACCGCAGTAATAAATACACCATAATTCAGTGTTGCTGCGCCTGCCTCTTTTGCTAACGCAAGTGAGTCGTAATGTGTTCCATCAAGTGTGATAAACCAGTTGGAAAAATCTATTCCTCCTGTAAGTGCACTGATGACCGGCATAATAATGTCATTAACAAGTGAATTGATTATCCCCTGAAAAGCTCCACCTATGATAACACCGACTGCTAAATCCATAACATTTCCGCGCATGATGAATTCACGAAACTCGTTTGCAAACCCCTTACTTTTTTCTAAAGCTTTAGCCTTATCTACCATAGTCTTTTCCTCCCCGTATTTATTTTTGGAAACTATTTTTCAAACCACTTGAAATTATACCACATATTGGGTATTATAAATAAAGATTTTCGCTTTTAATTCGTTGTAAAGCGAATGTTTTTTTGTTAACTGTTTGCGCAGGACTAGTACATCGGTAGTATGTCAGCTTCCCAAGCTGAAGAGGCGGGTTCGACTCCCGTGTTCTGCTTACCCTCAGCCTGTATGGTTGAGGTTTTTTTATTTTCATAACACCGGTTAGAATTCTTTGTGTATATGTCAGAGCGAATATAATTTATCAAATTTTCATTATTTGTCCACTATACTCCCATGTTATATTTAAGTTGTAGATTAAATATTTTCATAAATACTGACGTTTCTTTGTTTATTGGTCAAAAATTTTTTAATACGGTGGATAATACATGGAAACAAAAAAATCAAAATTTGAAAATGTGCTGTAATGCCCTACCTCTGGGTTACATTAAAGTCCGGGCAGAATATGTTTGATCCGAATCTAAAGCTTGGCTCAATGGTTTCAAATCTTCTTCCTATTGGAATAGTTCTGCTGATAGCATGGATTATTTTCCTTGTAATATGGATGATGTTGGGATTACCTATTGGGCCCGGAGTAACAGCCTTACTGTGATCTTACTAAATTTAAACAGGGGAAAAGCCGGCGCCTTGTCACGGAAACGCCAGCTTTTTTTGTGTTTGAAGAAAAGTTTTCTATTCTTATGAGGGAGTTTCAAGAGGTTTGTTCCTCTTGATGTTTATATATTACTATCAAAATCGTAACAGAAAGTGATGACTCTGTGATTATTTTGTGAACTTAATTTACATTTGAAGTTCAAAGGGTTCTGCCAAAGCAATACTTATCATGTAATCATCTTCGACTTTTTTATTTTCAATGAACCACCCTTCCATGAACTTTTCATCTGCTCTGGGATCAATATAAAAACCTTCACCACGTGCTTTTAGTATAGCCTCCACAGATGTCCAGCATTTAGTCAGCTCCTTTGCATTATTTGCTACAGAATCATCATTTTTGATCTTTTCATAATATGCAGGCGGAAGTACCCGCTCCAGCACTCGCAGATCAACCCTGTCAATGCGCTCTATATCCACACCGACAGGAATATCTGATATAGCAAGTACAACATAATCGCCGCTGTGTGACAGACTAAACTCTTTATTTATTCCTTTTAGCATCGGTTTCCCGTACTCGTTAAAAAAGAGTTGCTCATCCTTAGTTATATTAAGATATTTAGCCAGCAGTGATCCTGCGCCAAGCTCATGCATTTTAGAAGAATAGACCTTGCACTTTTCATATTTCCTTGCATAATGAGGCGCAATATTTAAAAGAAGCGTCTCTTCATCTTCTTTAATTTCATTTATATTTATCTTATACAGAAATACTTTGTGAGTTTTTTCATTATCCACGCCCTGTGTCCTCATGTCAGTAATGTCCTTGCTTAATTATAAAAGTATCTGTTCACAGATTAAAAATCTGATGCGGAGTATCTATTTCCCTAATTACCTGATTGCAGCATATCCTTCAGACCTTCTATCAGCTTTTCCTGTTGTTCTTTAGTCAGGATATCATCAACATCAAGGTCTTTGCCTGTTCTATCTTTGTACATTTCCTCAAAGCTTTTTCCCTGATCTTCAGGATTAAAATCCACATCCTTTGCATGGCTTTTAAGATTGCTGTCATCAGGAAGCGCAGCATATGCCACATTATGCTGCATCCATTCATAAGCCATATCAGAGGCCTCTCTGTATCCTGTCATATCACGGCTATGAACCTGATGGACCTCTATAAGTGCCTGACAGATTATGGTCATGTCCGCCATGTTATTTATTTTATAAGAATCATATATGGTCCAGTTGTCTGTTCTGTATGAAGCCTTAAAATCTTCTGCGTTGTAGGTAAACGCATAGTTCACCCCTTTACCGTCTGAATCAGTAAGATTAATGTCCGATGCGTTTGCAAGTATTCCTGCCTCGGATATATCCCTTGATATATCTGATATAGTATCATTTTTTACTTCAGAGTCTTCATCGGTCTGTACATTTTCAGTATTATCCTCTTCTGCATAATCCTCAGTAGTAAAATTCTCCGTCTCATCTGCTTCCCCGGTAGCTGTATCTTCATAATTTTCTGTTTCCTCAGAAATGGGTTCAAAAATCCCCTGCTCTTCCTTTGATTCCACAGACCTGCTACAGCCTGATAAGATAACAGCAGCCAGTGATATCTCTATTATTTTTGTAATTAAAATCTTTTTTTCCGGTTTATTTATCATGATCTTCTCGCTTCTTGTTTTATATTGAACAATAACAGCTTTTTATAAAAAAACCTGCATCTACTATTTTACATGAAATAAAATTCATTGCAAAAAATGCATGTCTTACATGAACTCAAAAACACAAAAAGTTCACAAAAATTGCTCTAACATCTTATTAACCTATGTCGATATATAAGATAGCAAGGGATTTTGCCGAATATCAATGGATGGATTTCTGATGATATTCGGTTTTTTATATCAGAAAATATTTACTTATTCTCTAGGAGAGGAGGAAGTCGCATGCTGAAATTGTCAAAAATTAGTCAGATTCAAAATATTGGTACATATAACTTCAAAGTCAATCAGAAAAGTATTGCTCAGAATTCCGTAACACAGACAGATTCAGAGAAGCCTTCGCAGCATCAGTCAAATATCCATAGCTTTAAAATGCAGCTTGATAATGCTTCTTCTGTGCCAAAAAGTATAAGCGGCACTAACAATGCGGCACCTACTCCCGAAAAAAAATCCCAGTCAGATTATACAGATGCTGAGTGGGATGCACAGAGAAAGAAAAATATAGCCATCAGTAAGTTACAGCAAACCGATTCAGACATAGCTGCCCTTGAAAGAGTTGCCCCGGGTGCCTCAGAAGAAGTAAAGAAGGCATGGGTTGATGCCTCCAGGAAAACAGGCTACAACGGCCTTGGCTACAATAATGATATATCGCAAAACTCTGCAACAAGACTCTATGCAGAGATGACTGCAAGCACAAAAATGACAGATAATAGTGCAGCAGGTGTACAGGATATCTTAGGGGGAACAGTCCAGTCTGCCATTGACGCTGTTTTATCCGCAAAACATGATCTGACATTATCAGAAAACAGTTCCGATTTAAATTCAAACAAGGAACTGGCCTTCTATGACGCATTTCTTGATAAGTTAAATGGTTTGCAGGATGGAACCTATGTACCTTCAGATATAAGTATATTTGATCAAATGCATAAATCAAACATAGATGTACTTCCAAACGGCTCTGATGATTCACAGATGCAGCCGGAATTACTTGTTTCCACAGGCAATGCAGCAAATGAAACAGAGATTCCTGAAGGGTACCTGGGAAGCGCATTTTTCCATAGGACAACCTCCTCTGACGTAAATGGCATCTCCTTTGATCTATATGCCAAATATCCTGAGGGTTATGATCCACAAAATCCTAAAGTTGAAGTATATACAAACTATCTCGGTGAAGAAAAGCTCTATGAAGTAAGTATTAATGATGTAAATCCGGAAACAGCTACACAAACAGAGCTCTACGGTCTATTTGCATATATTGAGGATGATAAAAATATTCCAAGGAACATAGATCCAGCCTCCTCGGACCTGTATTACAGTGCTCTTGACAGAAAGCTTGAGATTCTGCATCAGAGTAGTTCTGCTCAGGATGATACTGATTCCGACCAGGAAACATATATTGCAGGAAACATAAATGCCTTCAGGCCAATGGATAATCTCTCCTATTGGGATAAAAAAGAGTTACTTGAGAGCATACATACAGAGGGTTGAAAAGTTTATTTGAGTCCCATTTCTTCTGCAGGGCGGCATATTTTTATACAAACTCTCTGTTTTAATAGTTAGCAAAGCGCAGAAGAAATGGGACTCGCAGTGATGTGTATGTGGGAAGTTTTTTATGTCATAAAACAGTATGTATTCAGATTCTGTCCTTCACCTTGGAGTTTATTTCTTCGTAAAGAGAATCCATAAGCTTTCTTGTCTCAGTGATGATATCCTCTTTATTCACAGAAAGCTGAACACTCTTATCTCTTGTGCAAAGTTCAATCTGACCGTTTGCAAGAGCCTTAGGTCCTACAATCACACGAACAGGTACGCCAAGGAGATCGGCATCTGCAAACATAACACCGGCACGAACATCTCTGTCATCATAAATAACATCTATGCCCATGTTGGTAAGCTCTTCATAGATTTTGTCAGCAGCTTCTCTGCAGGCATCATCATCTCTTCTCATGCAGCATACGTGAACCTTCCAAGGAGCAACTGTGATAGGCCAGATAGGACCCTTGTCATCGTGTCGAGCTTCCATAATACTTGCTGCAAGACGGCCTACACCGATTCCGTAGCATCCCATAATAGGTGTCTTGGAGCTGCCATCCTCATCTGTATATGTCATCTTCATGCTGTCTGAGTACTTTGTACCAAGCTGGAAAATATTACCAACCTCAATACCTCTGCTGATTCTGATGGTTTTCTTTCCACAGCAGGGGCAAATATCACCGTCACGAATTTTGCTGACATCAACGTACTCCACATCACCTATGTCTCTCTTTATATTAAGGCCGGTATAGTGGTAGTCTTTCTCATTACCGCCGCAGCACAGATTTTCAATGCCCTCAAGTGACTTATCATAAACAATTCTGCACTTGCCATTTTGCTTGTAAGGTCCACAGAAGCCTGCAACAAGGCCGGACTCCTCAGTTATCTCTGCAGGATGAACCTCTTCATGGAGATAGTTTACAAGCTTAGTCTCATTGACCTCATAGTCTCCACGGATGAATACAACAACAAACTCATCTGTAGCATTAATCTGATAAACAACTGCCTTGCATGACTCCTCTACCTTACTGTGTAAAAATGCGCATACTTCCTCGATTGTCTTGCAGTCAGGTGTATGAACCTTCTTAAGCTCTGCAGCAGGTGAGCATCCTGAATTATCCACTGTTGTTTCAGCAGCTTCCATGTTTGCACTATAACCACAGTCATCACACAGAGCAATTGAATCCTCACCTGCATCAGTAAGCAGCATATATTCGTGAGATACGCTTCCTCCTATCATTCCTGAATCTGATTTAACAGAAATTACATCCGGAAGACCTGCTCTCTCAAAAATTCTGTCATATGCGTTGGCCATTCTGCCATAGTATTGCTCAAGATCTTCCTGAGAAGTATGGAAAGAATAAGCATCCTTCATGGTAAACTCACGTACTCTGATAAGTCCTGCTCTGGGACGAGCCTCATCGCGGTACTTTGTCTGAATCTGATAAAAAGAGAATGGATAATTTGCATAAGTGCTGCCATACTCTCTTGCAAGATGAACAGCTGCCTCCTCATGAGTCATACCAAGAACCATAGGTGTATCGTTTCGGTCCTTGAATCTCAAAAGCTCCTCGCCAACGCTTTCATATCGTCCTGACTCTTCCCAAAGTGCTCCCGGAAGAACTACAGGAAACATTACTTCCTGGCAGTCAACTGCATCCATTTCCTCTCTTAATATCTTCTCAATATTCTGAGTTACTTTTTTCATTGGAGTGTAAAGTGAAAAAATACCGTTTGACACACGCTTAATATAGCCGCCTCTAAGGCTGTAAGTATGACTGTCGATCACACAGTAAGCGGGTTTTTCCTTAAATCTCACTCCGACCAATTTACTAAGTTTCATAATTCATAACTCCTTTCACTAATTAGATGAGGTTTGTATGCCGGGGAAATGTTTTTGCCTCACTTGACAAGATAAATTTTTATAAAAAAAACAAAAAACGCCCTAAGCATACTTTATTTGTATACTTAGGACGAATAAATAATATCCGCGTTACCACCTAAATTCAGGCCTTACATCCTGCACCTCATTGTGAGCTGACACTCACATGTCTATGATAACGGTGACCTCCGTCAGAAGTTTCTGATCATTATTCTGTATAATATATAGATCAGCTTTCCCTTCTGCTGCTCCCAGACGGGTTCAATATCCGAAAACCAAAGCCTCGCACCTTCCGACTTCTCTCTGAAAGTTTCAAGATACTTACTATTTCTGTTCTTAGCATTTAACTGTTATTTTAACCCATATCTGAAAAAAAACAAGTATATTTTAGTAAAGAACAGAAATACAACTTTTTTTGTAAAAATACAATTATGCATCTTTTCCAATACGTCCCTTGGCAAGAATCAATGTAAGAAATACCGAAAAGCTTGCGAGCATGGCTATAAAGGTATACATGATCCTGTCATCATCTCCTGTCCTGGGAAGGTCTGTTGTCGTTGATGCAGTGGTAGGAGTGATAGTTGTTCCTGTGCTTGCCTCACTTGATGCTGTTGCTGCTGCAGTATTTGTAGAGGAAGCATTATTTGCAGCAGTAGATGCTGCTGTAGTGGGAGCTCTCGAAGCAGATGAGCCTGCAGTGGAGCTTGGGGTAGTTCCTGAAGTTGAGGAAGCCGCATCAGCAGCACTTCCCTCCTGAGTGTAATCGACATTTTTTGAATCGGATTCTTCTTTTAAAAGTCCTGCGTCATAATTGTCCTTTATATCCACAGTCACGGCCTCTGCTCTTATGGTTGAAACCGGCGTTGCAACAAGCATACAGCATATAGGTAAAACCAGCAGCATCTTCATACTCTTCATATATATCACCATGCCTTTCTTAGCTTACTCACTTATTTAACTCTATTGTTCAACTTCTATTAAGATCTTCTGTTAAACTCTTTTTATTAAGCTCCCTTATCCTACTCTCTTTGCAACCACCAGAAGCCTTCCGTTTTTCATAGTGTAGTCGCAGGTAGAAAGCGTCAGAAGCTGATCTCCAAAGGTTGCAGTTGCTGCAATCTGATGCATTGACCTCGCTTTCAGATTAGCAACATAAGTGTCAAAGGTTTCCTTATCATTTATATGTATATAATCGGCGTAGTTAAAGCCGTTTTTCTCTCCGTTAGCAGTTGTATCAACCACAGCTATAACTTCATAGAATCGTTGCTCATCAGGTGTATCCAGCTCAACAGCCTGATGTTTTCTTAAATAAGCATCTTCCTTATAGTACTTCAGCGTTCCGAAAAGGGCTCCTGATTTCATATTATGTCCATGAATCAGCAGATGATTATCTGACAAATCAAAGCTGCATCTCTTATCCAGTACCAGTAATCCGTTTCTGTCATTGTTTCCAAAAAAGTCATGTTGGAGATAATAGTCATTATCGCCCTCCCTGTACATAACAGGATAATCTATCTCCGATCCATTAATGCGAAGCCATCCCGCAAGGTCCTTATTTTTCTTATATAGATATTCAATTTTAAGGGAAACAAGATTTGTGTTCTGCTCTTCGCCTGATTCATTTTTCGCATCCATAACAGCTTTGGAATTAGATACCGAAACAGCCGCCATGGCCTGAACCTTTCTCATGTTGGAGCTGCTAACCTGCTCCTGATAAATCTCGACAGCAAAAACACCTGTCATCACCAAAAAGGTAATGCAGGATAATGCAAGCACAGTATTTAAAATTGTCTTTTTTATCTTCCCCCTACGCCTTCGCATAAGCAAAATCCCCATACCAGGTTATATTTTTACAAAGAGTATTTCGGCATAAATGTCCCAAAAGTTTAGGATGGATATATCTCCATCCCCAAAAAAGTGGCAGCCGATATCTAAGAAAAACAAGCGAGCATAACGAGCAAGCACCGGAGGAACGATGGATTCCAAGGCATAGAACTCAAACATGCTTTGGGCGGCATATATACAAACTTCCCCTGCTTTAATAGCCTCGCCAGCAGACGAAATGGGGCTGGCAGGGAGTTTTATGTGGGTAGTAGTTTTAGTTAATGATAATGCAGATCAGTCCAGGAGGAGCTTCATTCCGACATCGTAGACATTGCCATTGACTGCATCGAACAGCCATCTGGCCATGGTGACATCGTCCTGTGAAAGCCTTGTAAAATACGGCTCTCTCACGGCAGTATGAACAGTGCCGCCCTTAGTTATAAGCGGGACAACCCAATTATTTATATACATGCCAAAGGATGGTGTCAGACGCTTTAGTTCTTTTACCATTTCCTTAAGCTGTTCATAATAAGCGTCCTGCACATCAGAATCTGTTTTATAGGTCTTGTTAGTAATGTCATTATAGTATGCCGTAAGAACATAATCCCTTGTTGAGCTTGAGTAGAGATATCTTATGCTGTCACCATACTTTGCAAAAAGATTCCTGTACCAACTAAGTGTTATGTTGTCAGATTTTATGGCGTCACAGATTTCTTTTGGTGCTTTCCACACATTTCTGGCAGTGTATTCCCACTTGGAATACAATAAAAGTGCACTGTCCGATAATACGGTCACATCCTTCACATGAGGATACCAGACACTTAGAATCTCATCGGTAAGGGCAGGCACAGCAAAAGCACCGGCACTGTTGCCGGCAATGAGAAGCTTTACCGGATTAGGAAAAAGACTCTCAGAAACACCCATTGCTTCTATGAAGTTTTGGTAACCGTGAAAATGAAGGACATGCTGTTCCTTGTCCTCACCCTCATAAGGGAAATCATTGTTTCCTATATGAAAGTCACCGGTAGCATAGGCAATATCGATAATGCTCCAGTCTCTGAAAGGATTGTCGTTATCCTTTAGATTCATAATGCCCATATCAATATTCATTATCTGAGTAAAGGGTCTTAAGTTATCCCAATAATAGTTTGGAAGATCGGCAGCCATCTTGCCACCTGTGATAGGTCTTGCGGCAGTGTACTCATTATAAGCTACTCCGCCGCCTGAAAAGAAAACGCAAAGTTTCTCAGGATCCCCCAGCTTCACATAAACATGATATTCTGAGCCGTCCCCTGATTTTCCCTTGGGCATTATGACCCTGTACCAGGTATTATCCTCAGGATCTTCCGGAAGCTCCGGCGCAATAAGGTCAAAATCAACAATAGTTTTACCTATTGAATTTTCAACAAAATCTCCCAGATGCTGAAGTCTTAAATTTCGCCTCTCTTTGTAGTCCATACTACTCCCCTCATCCTATACGAAATCCTAAACATTAAACATACGTGATGTGGCACTTCGAAGCTCCCTGAATCTGAACAAAAGAGTAGCTACAAGTGCAATGGCAAAGCCTGCCATGACAAACACCGCCGCATACGGAAGATTATTCTCACCGTTTTTGATAAATATTATCTGCAAAAATGCCATTACCGCGTCAATTATTATATAAATAATATATTCTTCAAATCTCAGCTTCATAAGCTTGGCTATAATCCAGGTAAGAACCGTATGCCCAACCAGACAAAACGGGATCATCCATATAACACTCCACCCATAAAAACCGGTTCTCTTATCAATATAGTAATCGACTATAATCGCCACTATCACTTCCACTGTAAGGACCTTCAGGATATTATAGCGATATCTCATTATCGCAAGTATATCGAGCCATAACACAATACTTCCGAGAACAAACATACCAACCCAGGTCACAGAATCACCAAAAAGATATTTAAGAGCTGCTCCCATTACGATGATAACAGCAAGCAAAAAAGTACATATTTTCACAAAGGTGACACCACTGATCCTGCGCTCCGGAAGAGTAGGATATGGTTCATCACCTTCCTCTGTAAACTCCTCGATGTTGTACATTTTTTCATCGATTCCCGTTCTTAATACATCCTTTTTATCAAGTACTCTTCCCTCGCACAAAGGACAGCAGGTTTTATTTCCCCTTATAACTATTTTACATTTTGGGCAATAATGCATTTACTTACTCTCCTTTGTTTTCTTTTCATGAAGCGGAACATCGAAATCGTTGGTACTAAGCTCTACTCCAAGCCCTTGCGCAGTAAGCCTTCTGCAGAGGTTAAGCATGGTGGGATGTGAAGTAAATGCTGAACACTCACCAAAAACCATCTTGTCAGCAAAGCTGCAGATAGTTATCTGTTCCTTCGATGCCGTCATAAACGCTGAAAATCTGTCTATAAACGGGGTTACTTCTGAAGGCATTTTGATCAGTCCCATATTGGATATAGATGTGGTCACACCCTTTTTGGCTGCTGCATCAAAACGGCCGATAGCATAATCCTTTATAAAAAGAGGCACTACCTTTATAGCAATATTGTGTTCAAGAGCTGCATAGGAATTCATGGTCTCGTTCACTCTTGTAGGCTCAAGCTGTTGCTTAAAAGCATCATCAACCTCCTCGATAATACTTTCCATAGTGCCGTCGTAGTCAAATGGATCGAATTTAATGCTGATAACGCCAAAAAAGTTTCTCGCAGTAAATGACTTGAAATATTGCCTCAGATTAACCGGAACACTGACCACTATAGGTTTTTTCATCTGCGCTGCCGACATGGTATCAATAACAGCGCCTATATAAATTGAAGTGCTCAGAATTCCTACCGTTGTACCGTATTTCAGTGCAAGCTCCTTAAAACCATTGGCTGAAACACAGGCTTCAACTATATGTGATTCATTGTTGCTGTCTATTTCACCATGTAATTGATATGCATTATTTCTTGCGAGAGTTTTAAGCTGTTTAAGTCCTTTTTGCTTTTTATAAAAATGTGTAAAGGCGTCATTATTTCTCTCAGCTATAGAAGCTACCTCTGTGTCGAAAAAGCTTGCGTCAACATGAAAATCATGCGCTATCTCAAGGTACCTTGTTATCATACGTCTGAAAAACATAAAGGCACCGGTTCCGTCTGCCAGCACATGGAACATCTCTATACTGATTCTCTTTTTATAATAAAAAACTCTATATAAAAGATTCTTTTTGCCGGGTAGATAAAGAGGGCTGCAGGCAGGCAGATGCTCCTCCTCTACAGTGCAGTCCAGGTTACTGTCCTCAAGGTAGTACCAGAAAAGTCCTCTCCTGAGTATGCAGTTAAAGAAAGGGTATTCGACTATAGACTCGTCAAGTGCCCTCTGTAAAATGACAGGATCAACCTCCTCAAACAGTTCGCAGGATATACGAAAAACACGTGTATTGGCTCCGCGAACCGTTGAGGGAATGATCTTTGCCGCATTATCAAGTTTGTACCAGTTTGAACTTCTTTCCATTATATTTTGTTTACTCTGTCACAGATTCTCTACAGTCTCTGCAACCGGCTCAATAGGGGATGTCTTAACTCTGTAAATAACATCCTCAAGTGAGATAAATTTTTTCTCCTGTATGAATTTTAAATATTTAGGTGTAAGTCGCATGGTTATCCGTGGTTCCAGAGCTTTATTTACCCTGGAGCTTATAGTCTTGCATGCATCCACAGGGTCGTGGGTCATACTCTTACTAAGCACGCACAGCAGGGTTCCGACAGTCTGAACCAGTCCGCTCATATTTGGATCATTGCTCACATCCACTGACTGAAGCGAATTTACACTCCATCTTTTCCTCTCAGAGTATATACCATATTCGCAATCCACCTCAACAAGCTTCTGAGTTTTTAGATCGCGCAGCCATGCAGTATTACCTCTGACGAAAATATCCTGAACCTGGAAAAGAGTTCCATTATAAGGGAAGGTAATGCTCTCACAGCCGGTTATGGTGACATCTGCCTGGACTCTCGTGATCTCATCTTCCTTCTCGGAAGACTCCCAACTGCCCTCACCCTCGGGACCGCTCTCAAAACTGCTAAAGTCCCGGACCATGGGCTCATCTTCTCTCATGTCCTTTTGTGATATTCTTTTTCTGGCTCTGCCCTCAAGCCTCTCCTTTGAGTGATAATATATCGTTCTTCCGCTCATGGTTGGCATTGCCACCGTAAATCGGTCTCCGGCACCTTCCTCAAAGGGACCGCAGAGTGGATGAATACTCCTTTTTCTTCCAAAGTAATCCGTATCAAAAAGAAGTTCCGTCCCATCCCTGTTTTCAAAGCGCTGCTCAGGTTCAAAAGCCTCCCCCAATACTACAGAAGATATCATCCGTGACATATTTCTGGGAAGATATTCATAGAGATTGGTATGAAGCCTGAAATTACCATCTTCCTCTGAAACCATGATCTTTACAGTATGATTTTTTTCAACATAAGCCGAGAACTCGGTATCGCAGGGAAGCGCTCCGTTAAAGTATGCATTTCCACCGGTATATACAGGCAGATGGTCATAATATCTGTCATTAGGTCCGTCTTCCCACCTGATTGAAGGATCCGGAGGCAAAGTTGCAAAGTACTGTTCCCTTGTGGGATATCCATCGTAAGGCTTTGTTCCGCAGATAAAATTGATCAGAGACAACGACTCCTGACCTGTTTCATGTGCATAGTCTCTTAAGTCCTGCCTTATTTCCTTCTGCACAAAAATATTATTGTAGAATCTCGCATCACCATGGAGGATAGTCATAAATCCTGCGATTTTGGTAGAATGCGGCACATGATAAGGAGTATATCTGCAGCTTTGGAATTTCTTACCGCCATTATCTGTTCCCTGTCCGACATATGAAAATGAGCCACCTATCAGATTATGTACAAGGGCTATTCCCTGTGTACTGATCCTGCAGGAAATATCAGACAAAAGTATGTTGTGGTCTATTGTCGTAGGGCCGTGTGAAACCTCTACAAAAATATCTTCTCCAAGCGCCAGTCCATCCGCAATCTCTGTTCCAACAGGCGGAGTATTATCATGGAAAAAGTTCTGGGAAACCCTTGTCCCCTGAGCCTGCCAGTCAAGCCATAATCCTCTGGTGCAATTATGAATGTGATTTCTTCTGATAAGAACATCAATTGCAGCATGAAGCTTGATTCCACCAATCTCAGCGCCTTCAAGGTTGTGCTTATTATTTATTCTGTAAATATGGTTATCTTCTATTGTACTGAAAATAGCACCCAGATGTCCCACAATACCGGTCTGACCACAATCATGAATCTCACATCTTCTGACAATATGTGAGCCGATATTTTCCTTATCCCAGCCTTCATTAACTGCCCTGCAAACAGCATCTCTCTCTGTCTGAGTTCCATCCTTAATGTAGGTTTGTGTCCATTTGTTATTATTGCCGCTCTGATAATATTTACCGAGGGATATTCCGGCACATTTGGACTCGGAAATCTCACAGTCCTCAATGATCCATCCCTTAGCCCAGTGTGGTCCTATAAGTCCATCCTGATAAGCAGTGGGTGGAGCCCACTGTGTAGCTGCCTGTCTCATGGCAAAGCCTGATACGGTTATGTAATTGATTCCGTCCGTAAGCGGCATAAAACAGTTTCTTCGAACGCTTATCTCCACTTCTTCTTCGTTGGGATTTTTCCCGTGAAAATTGGCAAAAATGACAGTGTCATTCATCTCCTGTGCTGCGTACCAGGTATATACACTAAATTCCGGATCCCATGAAGTCATTTTCTTAACAGGGTTTTCAACCTCATCAAGCGATGATACCTCATACATTGATTTGCCGTTTAAAAATACATCTCCGGTGTGATTTACAGATTTTCCCCAGTACCAGTCTCCCTCAACAGGAGTAGCAAAGGGATTATAGTCACCAAATATATTATTTGGAACGTTAACCTTATAAACATCCCCCTTAAAAGGTTCCCACTCCCTTATGAGCTCTGCACCTGTAATGACAGCACCCTGCGGCTCGGTAGTACAATAAACTATCGGGTTATCCTTAGTGCCACTGTGTACAGGATGAACATACTCTCTGTAAATACCCGGCGCAACTATTACAACATCTCCGGGCTGCGCAATGTCAGCAGCTTCCTGAATAAAGCGGAATGGATGAATCCTTGTTCCGTCGCCACTTCGAACTACGCTCTGTGAAACATAAATCTGCATGGCAATACCCCCATAATTAAAAAATATTATATATAGATTATAGCAAATAAGACTGCCAAAATCATTATAGGCAGTCTTATCATCCTACTATTTATTCTACGCAAATCCAAAAACTTACCACGCCTTAGAAAAGCACTGGTGCTTATTAAAGATGTGGTAAGTTTTTATATCTTATCTGTTTCTCTCATGCTTCATATGGTAAAGGTCTGTGTCAGCTCTTGCTATCAGAGAGGGAATTGGTACCGGTGCGGAGTAGTCATATTCGGCAATTCCCACGCAAACAGAGAGATCATAAGGCGCACCTGCCTTTTCATTTAACATACGCACATTTGAACGTATTTTATCAGACAGCCAGTTAACCTCTCCCTTGTACTCAGTCTCCGCTATGATAATAAATTCATCTCCGCCAAACCTTGATACAAAGAACCTGTTCCTGTGTGCCTGACAAGCTTCTTTCATAGCTGTAGCTACTCTGATAAGGGCCTTGTCGCCCTCGACATGACCATATGTATCATTAATCTCTTTAAAATGGTCAACATCGATTATCATAAGGTAAAGTGATAGTCCCGGTGTAGGCGTCTTGATTTTTTTCATAAGATAGCGCTGAAGCTGATGTCTGTTGTTGACCTGAGTAAGTGAATCCATTGAGACAAGGTTCTCTATTGATGTCAGGTACACCAGAAGCACAGAGAGCGTCGCCCCGTAACACATTATCGGAATCTTGATAAATATAGCCTGAAGCGCTCCGCAGGTCACAGGCAAAATCGGGAAAATTCCTATAACAAAAAATAAGCTGTTATCAAGATAGCGCTCCTGCGTATAAACTCTGTAAAATCCCATAACCGATGAGTAGAACATATATCCGCCGGGAATCATCAACAGTACTGCATAAAGAGGTCCGTATACAAGTGTATTGGTATTATCGAAATAAAAAATGACACCATTAAAGGACCCAAAAACTATCAAAGCGATTGCTACAAACATGGGAATCGCACTTTTAACCCTCACAGATTTGGAGGTAATGCTTTTGTTCTGACGAAGAAGCTCACAGTAAACAAACCACCAATAGCCGCACCCCACGAGAAATCCATATGGAATGATGGTTGCCACATACATTCCATATTTTGATGCCGGAAAAACGCCACATTCAAAAAATATCCATATGGCATCCGACAAAAAGTACCCCATCATTACGACTATCATTCGTCTAATTACTATTGTTGAAAACTGGCGATCAATGCCTTGATTTATTTTTATGAGAATAAGCCCCAATATAAGCATGCAGGCTATATTAGCCTCTGCGTAGTAAAATACTTCAGTCACTTGAAGCCCCCCCCGAAACGTCATTTTATTTTTTCGCGGTTAAACGATGAAAACTATTTTATCACGAACAAAGAACTTAAACTTAAGAGATCTCAAATTTTATAAAAATTTTATTTATGCACCGCTAGCCACCGCTTTAAGCGCTTCAAATTCCGATTCAAACACACCGCCCATCTTTTCAAGTTCATCCCAGGTGTACCATGATCCCGAGAGTTGTATGCCATTAACCGAAACATCGGTTACCACTACCATGAACGGTCTATGATTAATCACAATATAAGCGGTCCTGTTAATGGCAAGAGGTGCAACAAAAACATGACCGGTATCTATCAGATGATTAATCTGATCCAATGTGAGATTTTTCGTTAGCGGCATTGTTCTAAGCATCAGACAGCTCCGAAATTTAATTTGACTCAATTAACCACAAAAGCCCTATATTTATTCTAAAGTTCAAGCGATATATTATCAATAAAATGAATATGAAAAATTGGTAAAATCGTTATCAGAAATCAGCTAAAATCCACTTATTTTTTTGAATAATCTCTTTCACCAAATATTCCTGTTCCAACCCGAACAAATGTAGCCCCCTCTTCTATGGCTACCTCATAATCACCTGTCATACCCATCGAAAGAGTGTCAAGCTGTGTACCTTCAATATTTTCCTTTTTCAGAGCCTCCATAAGCTCGTAAAGCCCTTTAAAATATACCCTGTTAGATTCCGGATCTTCGGTATATGGCGCTATAGTCATAAGACCTCTTACGCGTACATGGGGAAAGGCCGCAATTTTCTTTACAAATTCCGGTGTCTCTTCAGGTGTAAGTCCGAATTTAGTGTCCTCGCCTGCCATATTAACCTCACAGAGAACATCCATGACAAGGTCATTTTTAGCAGACTGTTTTTCTATTTCCTCAGCAAGGCTAAGCTTATCAACCGAATGTATCATATCAACTTTTCCCGGAAGATATTTAACTTTATTAGTCTGCAGATGTCCTATCATATGCCAGTGAAGAGGTTCCTTTATCTCCTCAGTCTTATCTCTTATTTCCTGAACCTTATTTTCTCCAAAAACAGTTATTCCGCAGTCCATAGCCTCTCTGATATCAGATACCGGCTTGGTTTTACTTACAGCTATAAGTGTTACCTCATCTCTGTTTCTTCCTGCACGCTTGCAGGCTGCCTGTATATTTTTCTCTACTTCAAGTAAATTCTCTTTTATTGACATCTTTGCTCCTTCTGTAATAACGGTTACGATTTACGGTCAGATATTTAAGAATGCAAACGGATCCTCATCATGCAAAAAATGTTGAAGCTGATATGCTGCAAGGATAGCAACATGCTCTTCTTTGAGGATTCGTCTCACCTCATCCCTATCAGCAATCACAACCTGAATCTCCTCGCTCATTTCCTGATACTTATCGGAAATCTCACCATCTGCATAGCCAAATACCATCGCCACAGATTCATCTGTCATACCAACTGATGAAAAACGTGGGAGTTCATACATTGGATCCGGCTTAAGCGGATGAAAGGTAAGGCCCGTTTCTTCAAAGAGTTCTCTGACTGCAGCCTCTCTGTAGTCTTCTCCGGGCTCACAAAGACCTGCAGGAAACTCATATATATATGTGTTTATAGGATATCGGTATTGCCGTACAAGTACCACCTTATCCTTATTTTCCCCATACAGGGCATATATTGATACACCATCAGCCACATTTTTTCCGGTGGTTATCATAAGATCATCCTTGGTCTTAGATCTTGATGCCACAAAGTAATTGGAATGATGTCCCTTTTTATTCTCTCCTTCAACATGAAAAAGATTAACAAACTTATTTTCAGTAAGCTGTTCCAAAGAATTAATTGTTGCCATTACATTTTCTCCCTGTCACTTTAGCTGCCAAAATATGGTCATTAGCAGAATTCTCAGATTCCAAAAAAACCTTTAACAAATATTTCGATTCCGATGCCTATCAGAATTATACCGCCTACAATTGTAGCTCTTCCTGCAAGCTTAATTCCGACTTTTCTTCCAAGGTGAAGTCCAATCCTGCAGATTATGAAAGTTACCGCTCCAATTATCAGAGCAGCAATCAGTGCTTCCACCGTATCATATTCGGAAATGGTAAAGCCAACAGAAAGCGCATCTATCGCTGTAGCTATTCCCTGAATCATGAGAAGTCTGAAAGTCAGAGGCTCCTTTTCAACAGGTTCGTCACTCTTTTGCTCTTTTATCCCCTCTACGAGCATTTTCCCGCCGATATACAAAAGAAGGAATAATGCGATCCATGGAATACATGCTTGAAACTGAGTGAACAAAGTGGCTATTGTATGAACACATACCCACCCTATCATGGGCATAACAAACTGAAATCCGGCGAATGTACCGGCTATCATATTCTTCCTGCCCTGCTTCATATGGGGATCAGCTATGGCATTGGCTATGGATACGGAAAATGCATCCATTGCAAGGCCTATACCAAGCAAAACAGAATTACTTATAAGAAATACTAAGTTTGGCATTTTAATGCTCCTAAAGCTAATTTTATAAATTTACATATCACTGTCATTATGGATATCTATGGTATATTCCGGATAGCTCTCGGTAAGATGCATTCTGGCGTGATCAATTATTGCATCGGGATACGGACTGTCAAAGGCTATTATAATATCAAGATCTATAATCTTTTTGTCCTTATCTATGTGAATCCCATGAACCTGCAAAATACCGTCTATGTGCTCAAGTCGTCGTATTATCTCCTCACGCATATCATTGGTTTCACTGTCAACAACGCAGATACCAATGGCACTTAGAATAACATTATATGCTTCCAGAATTTCATCCTTTATATAATGTGTGATCGTATAAATGTTATTTGCTGTCATATTGCTGTCGACATCAATAACAACAGAACCAATAAAGCGGTCCGGTCCGTAATTATGAAGCACAAGATCATGAACGTCAAGTACATCATTAAATCGACCGATGTATTCTTTTATATTCCTAGCAAGCTCCCTGTCTGCACGCCTTCCCAATATATCCTTCATGTCATCTATCAGAAGTTCAAAGCCGGCCTTAACGATCCAGAATGAAATAAAAAGGCTGACAAATGCATCGATATGAATATTAAGAAATATTGCAAGTAAAGCCGACAAAAGTACCGCAACTGAAACCACACAGTCATTTATGGCATCCTGTCCGGATGCAACAAGCGCAGGAGATTTAAGTTCACGTCCGCGCATCATCACAAAGGTCCCGAGAAAGCATTTGGCCGCTATTGTTATCATCAGAATAAGAACTGTATAAAATGTAAATTTTGTATCGATGGGATTAATGATTTTTTTCACAGACTCTATACCTGCTGTTGCACCGGCATAGATAATGATAACCGCTACAATTACAGCGCTTATGTATTCTATCCTTCCATGTCCCATGGGGTGATCTTCATCCGGGCGCTTTTCAGACAGCTTAAGTCCTATTATCGTTATAACCGAACTCACAACATCAGTAAGATTATTAAGCGCATCCAGAAGCATGGCAATAGAACCTGCTATCAATCCGAAAACAGCCTTAATAATTACCAGTGCTATATTTACAGCTATCCCGATAGCAGACGTCTCACTTATTTTTCTATTCCTGATTACAAACCTGTTATCTTCCATAAAGACATTATACAGCGAAGGAAAAAAATTTGAACATTATAAAACTATATTTCAAAATATAATTAGATATTTTTTCGCATAATGCAATATGGTAAAATATCTCTCATAGGTTCGCTATGAAAAAAGGGGGAATAAAAAATGGCCAGAAAAAGCAGCGTAAAAAGAGCTCTTGAAGCAACAGGAAGCTTTGCCAGTGCTCAGAAAAATATTGTAGTCCAGTTCCAAAACAAGGACCGTAATACCGATGATCTATTGAAGCAGATCAAGGAAGATGCCCTTTCCAAGGGCGTTTCGGAGGCTGACTTTGAAAAGGTTGATGTTTATATCAAACCTGAGGAGCAGAAAGTATTCTACGTTGTAAATGAAAAAATCAATGGCAGCATTGATTTTTAATTCATAGTTTCAGGAGGAGGATAAATGTCTACAATATTTGTAGTAGCCAATCAAAAAGGCGGTATCGGAAAAAGTACAACAGCAACAAATCTTGCCGGAATTCTTCAAAAGAAGGCAAAAACTCTTTTAATAGATGCTGATCCGCAGTGCAACAGCACCAGCACCTATGACGCTCAGATAGAGGACGTCGCTACTCTCTATGACGTAATCATAGATTCTGATAAGCTTCCCATTTCCGAGGCAATTCAGCATACTGAAAACGGTGATATAGTCGCATCCGATCCTCTGCTTGTAAAGGCAGAAAAAATGCTTGATGGTGATCTTGAAGGTTTTTACCGTTTAAAGGATGCGCTCGACGAATTACATGATTATGAATATATAGTGATAGATACTGCTCCCTCACTTAATATCATTCTCTACAACTGTCTTATCGCAGCTGATAAGGTTATCATTCCTGTCACAGCAGATTCATATGCTATGCAGGGAATACAGCAGCTCCACGACACGATCATGTCTGTAAAAAAACGTCAAAACCAAAATCTGTCAATCGCAGGCCTGTTGCTTGTAAGATACTCAGGTCGTTCAAACCTTGAGCGTGAGACACGTGACAATATTGAGAAGGTCGCAAAGCAGATGGATACCAGACTTTTCAAAACTGTCATCCGCGAATGTGTTAAGACAAAGGAAGCTCAGGAAGCAAAGAAGCTTCTCATAGACTATGCTCCAAAGTGCAATACATGTGTCGACTATGTTGATTTTGCAAAAGAGCTTTTAAAGAAATCAAAATAAGATAAAGAATTTACACCTGAATATTTAAGAGCCGCAAAATGAGGTTGTCGTGATATTCCCCATAAAGCGGCTCTTTTATTTATGCAATGATTCCCTGTATAAGAATTATAAAAATCAAAACCGGAAGAACAAACTTAAAGTAGTTCTTAAATATTCCGGGCATTATCTTACCTTTTCCGGTGTTTGTCTCCTCCAGGTATTTGTCAAATCCCCATCCGAATTTTGTGGTACAGAACATAAGGAATATCAGCGATCCCATAGGAAGTAGTATGTTACTTACTATAAAGTCCTCAGAATCAAGAACATCTCTTGCCCCTATGATGTGAAGATCACTCCACAGGTTATACCCCAGAACACATGGAAGGCTTGCAACCAGTATGAAGATGCAATTCACCAAAATAGATTTTCCTCTGCTCCATCCCAGATTATCTGACAAAAAAGCAACCAGGTTCTCAAATACCGCTGTAACAGTGGAAAAACTTGCAAAAGTCATAAATACAAAGAACAGAGTTCCCCACATTCTACCCATTTTCATATTCATAAATACTCTCGGAAGTGTTATGAATATGAGCGATGGTCCCTGACTTGGCTCAACATTGTAGCTAAAGCACGCGGGGAAGATAATAAGTCCCGAAATAAATGCAACAAATGTATCAAGGACACAAATTCTTATGGCTTCACCTGTAATGGTATGGTCTTTGGACATATAACTTCCGAAAATCTCTATCGCACCAATTCCCAGACTAAGCGTAAAAAATGCCTGATTCATTGCTGCACTGATAACCTTGCCAAGTCCTACAGACATAGCCTTGTTCCAGTCGGGAAGCAGATAGAATTTTACGCCTTCCGCTGCATTACTCAGCGTCAGTGAATGTCCTGCAAGAACAATAATAAGGGCAAGTAACCCTATCATCATAATCTTGTTAACTCTCTCAAGTCCGTCAGCAACTCCGAGGCTCAAAACAGCAAATCCGAATATAACCGTAAGTGCCATGAATATTCCCATCTCTTCAGGGTCAGCGAGCATCTGATTAAAAAGTTCACCCACATTTTCAGGCTTGATTCCTGAAAACTGTCCCGAGGCAAATTTAAAGAAATAATCCACCATCCAGCCGGATACTGTTGTGTAATACATCATCAGAAGGTAACAGCCGATAATACAGAGCCAGCCGTGGATATGCCACTTCTGCCCTTCCTTTTCCAGCTTTTTATACCCCATTACCACTGTCTTCCCGCTGGCACGACCGATAGCGAGCTCCATAGTCATTACCGGAATACCCATGATAACCAGAAACAGCAGATAGAATAATACAAAAACTGCTCCGCCATTTGCACCTGTAACATACGGGAATTTCCATACATTACCAATTCCTATCGCACATCCTGCACTGACAAGAATAAAACCAAGTCTGGAGCCAAAGCTCCCCCTCTCTTCGCTCATATTTTTACTCTCCCACTTTTTTCTCTGTTTGCCGGAATGAATACTTTATCCGGCTCTGAATCATCTTTTTAAAACCATTAATATTTTATCATATTTTCCTTATAAAACTCATCTTACTTATCGCTTTATATACATGTATAATAGTATGGCAATATCAAGAAAATATAAAACGACAAGGTGAAGAAATATCATGGATTTTCATAAGGCCTGGGAAGAAAACGAAATAAAGCTATCTGAAAATGAAGTTATTCATGTACCTCAAAATGACGAGTACATGTTCTATCAAAGCGTAGCAAGCGGCGATATAGAAGCCGTACAGGAAAATATAGACAGTCACCGCTTTCTGGACTCTAATGGAAAAGGCACGCTCTCAAAAGATCCGCTTCAGAATCTGAAATATCATTTTGTTGTCAGTGTTGCCCTTATAACCAGAATCTGTACCGAAAAAGGTATGGAGATGGAGCGAGCTTTCAGGCTCAGCGATTTTTATATTCAGCAGCTTGATGATATCAGGTCCATTGATGAATTATGTGAACTCCATGCTCGAATGGTAATGGATTACACTGTACGCATGACGGATCTTCGTCAAAATGCAAATCTGTCGAGAACAACAAACGAATGTCTCAACTATATTTATGCACACGTAATAGACCGCATTACCATTGAAGATCTTGCAGATTATTTAAAGACCTCCACAAGTCATATTTCAAGACTTTTTAAGGAAGAACTGGGTATATCTCCCAGTGACTATATCAGGAATGTAAAGCTGGATAAGGCAAAAAACCTTCTTAGATTCAGCGATTATCCCATAATAGATATCTCCAACTATCTTTCATTCTCATCGCAGAGTCATTTCAGCAAGCTCTTCTTCGAGGAAACCGGAATGACACCCAAGAAATACAGAGAGACCTACTATGGGACAACCTGGAAATAGTAATTATATTTTTATAGCCAGGACATTAAGTCCCAATACATTAAGGTAGCTCACGTCATTGGCCATTTTATAGATCATTCTGATACCAATGTTTTTAGTAAGATCTTCTGTATCGTCTATGCCGTTTCTGCTGGCAGGGTCAAAGGCGATACAGTCATCTTTGATTCTAAGCGTCACATCACCATCTTTATAGATAGTTTTGATATCTACTGAATGTTTTCTCTTATCTTTGTTAAATCCATGCTCCACTACATTTCCTGCCATTTCTTCCATTGCAAGCCCTGCAAGCATGGCTCTCTTGTGGTCTACTCCTCTTTGCTCACAGAAAGTCTGAATCTCCTGTGACACTTTTGAGACCTCATCTATTCCTGTAACTACGATTTCCATAACATCATCATCTACTACTCCAAAGTCATCCGGAATTACCATGAGATCTGCCATAGTTCGTGCTATACGTTTATTATTCAGAATGGAATACAGAATAATAATTATCGTTGTAATAACTCCGTTAAGCACATTTGCAATATAAATCGCATTTAATCCAAGCTGCTTAATAAGGAGGATTGAGCAGACACCAACACCGAGAACACCATCAACTGCAGCCAGAATATTTATGAGAACATGCTTGGAAGCAGCCTGACCGTAACATGTAAAGTGCATACATATAATAGAAAATGGCATACACAAAGGAAGAATCCTAAAGCCCCATGCAGTCATCATAAATACCGGATCTGACGGATCCTGATAGAATATTCCGGTAATTGGGATACTGAACATTACTATTCCCAAGCTGATAACTGCCTGCATAGCAAGGTATCTTGTAAACATAAATTTCATTACTGAAGTAAGAGCATGTCTGTCCTCTTCACCCATTCCAATACTTATAAGAAGACGTGATACGGCAAGCATTCCTGCGGGAACCGACCAGAACAGATTCATAAAATTATTTGCGGTGGCAAATGCAGAAACACCTATGCTCCCAACATATGTCAGTATAAGATAATTAACTAAAAATCCACGCGCTGTCTGATAAATGCTGGATAATGCTCCGGGAAAGCCCTTTGAGATTATCTCCTTTCCGAAACTGATCTTCATTTTATTAAAAGCAAAGCTGATGTAAGACTTGCCTGAAATGAAATATAACAATTCAATTATGCAGAACAGCCAAAGTCCCAGAGATGCAGCGAATGAAAGACCGAATGCCTCCCATCCCAGAACCTGTACGAAAAGATAATTGAAAAAAAGGTTTGATACTACGAATATAGAGCTTGCCACAACAGATAGTTTCTGTTTGTTTTCAAGAGAAAGAAAAACCGTAAGCTGATTTCCAAGAATATAAGGTATAATACCAACAGCCTGTCCTATGATGTACCTGTTAAATAAAGGTCTTACCACAGGGTCTGATGAAAAAATGCCTGTCAGATCATATACACCCAAAACCAGTAATACTACTGTGAAGAATACAGAGATAAAAAAACATACGATCATATCAAACGTAAAAACACCCTGAACTTCATCCCTGTCACTTTGTCCTATATACTTTCCACATACAAGAGCAGCACCTCCTAAAAAGATGGTACTGATAGCGCCAACAAACAATTGCAGGGGACCATACAAACCTACGGCACACATAGCATCAACCCCGACATAGTTGGATGCAAAATAGCTTGATATTATAGAGTTAATAAGTCCGACAGCAGCAAATAGTATCTGAACAGGTAACAGTCTGATCATAAGTGTTGCTATCATCTGTTTTTTTCTGCCTCTCTTCTCTTTATTATTACTCATATCAATCCCTCTCATATATATAAAATGGCATTTTAATATATTGATTTATAATGAAATAATATCACCTATACATATATATTTGTTCGCTTAACCATCAAGTTTAATAAAAGATTTATATTTTATTTATGCAAAAAGCACTTTAGCCATAAGCCAAAGTGCTCTTGCGTTTTTTATAGGGAGTTATATGAAAAAGAAATATATGAAAAGTTGTTATTTACGTATAAAGGATACGTCTGTAAGTCCTGCATCCTTAAACAGCTTAACAACCTTGTCATAGCTTGCATCATCCTTGGCACTTATAATAACTTTGAAGTTTTTGCCAAGTTTGCAATCCTTAAAGGCAGATTTCTCCACCTTAGCGAGCTTATCGCCCTTAACAGTAATGCTTCTAAGCTTTTTACAGCCTTTGAATGCACCTTTTCCGATAGTAACTATATTTTTTCCAAGTGTTACCTTCTTGAGTTTTTTATTTCCCTTAAAGGCGTTATTTACAAGCTTTGTTACTTTTACCTTAGCGCCGTCAACAACCACTGATGAAGGAACTGTCACATTCTTTTTGTCAGAATTGGGATTGATTCTGTAGCCTGCCTTATTTTTGCCAATGATCTTGTATACAGCGCTCTTTGTTACTCTTATTTCTCCTTTGTCTGCCTTACCGTTATTGTTAACCTTTGTCTGAATCCCTGAATTATCAGCTTTATCTGTCTGGGTAACCGGAGCAGTCACTTCAGACTTTGAAACATTCTGACTCTCATTACCTGTTTGTGCAGGCTTTTCAGGATTTTCCTGAGAAGGCTTATTCTCAGGCTCTTTTCCGGGAGCCTCAGCAGGCTCTTCTGTAGGTTCTTCTGTAGGCTGAGTTTCACCATTTATCTTGTCAAACTCCTCCTTTGTAAGCTCTGTGAGAACAATATCATCAATATAGATGTTGTGCTTTCTCTCTATTCTGTTTCCCCCAAGAGCGCCAAATGTAATATTGAATCTTGTATTGTTATCTGTAGCGTTGGTCATCTGGAATGCATGAGTAAATTCATTCCATTCGCTTTCAAGCATTATCTCACCGGTATTACTATAATTGGTCCATTCGCCGCCATTTTGCTGAAGACTGTACTTGATTGTTCTTTCCATATCTGTCTTCGCCTTGAAAGCTATATAGTAATACTTGCCCTCTTCAAGCTTTAAGCCATCCTGGTTGAGCTGTATGTACCAGTCATTGTCTTTCCCGGTGTCCTCTATAGTTATGGCAAATGCATTATCATTGCCGTTCATGCTGTCTATTACATAGTTTGCCTTTGCAGCACCATCTATATAAGGCGACCAGCCGGCAAGGCCTGCATCAAATGATCCGTTTTTAAGAAGTGCATTTTCTGTTAAAAATACGTCGTCAAGGTAGTATGTTCCCGGTTTTGTAAATACAAATTCTATTCCGGATTCTTCCCTTGTAAGGTTTTTATCAAGTGTGATCACCTTACTAAAGCTTGTCTTCTCGCTTGTAAGTGCAGGAATAAATTCCTCTCCTACCACATTTACTTTAAGGCCGTCAGCCTCTCCTTCATTATGAAAAGCGCTGAAAGTAAGCTCATACTGCCCCTTGACAAGAGGTGCAAGCTCTGTCTGTGAAATCGCTACGGGATTAGCCTCTGAAGCACCTTCCGGAACCTCTACCTTAACCATGAGCTGTCTGTCATTCTTTTTATTTGTTACAGAGATCTGTGCTGCATCCTCTTCATCAAATTCCCAGTAGCCAAGTCTCTTGTCACCCTGATCAAAGGAGCCGTTATATACATAGTTTCCGTCGGGACGAATAACCTTCTCGTTCTCATCGGCAACCTCTTCTCCGGACACATGAACCAGCTTAACATTTTTTATAATTACAGGTGCAAGTGAACCCTGTTTTCCAAGATTAAACTCAAGAGAACCATTGGGATCTGTTTTCTCATTCATAGTGAAATTATATGTATAATGCTGCTCTGCAGTTCCTATAGCATAAACAGTATCCTGCATGTATCTTGTCCAGCCTCTGTCAGGACCTTCCACATCAATGACAATCTTTCTGTCCTCAGTGCTGTATGCATCAAAGGAGAGCTCGTACTCCCATCCTTTATACATTGGAATTCCGGCCTGCTTAAGCTGAATACTGTGAGTTTCTTTTCCCTCGGATGAAGGTGTTACAGTTACTTCATTATTATTTACAGTTGCTGTCGAATCCTTTGCGTCAGGTTCAAAATGTAATACCCAGCCGTTCTTTGCAGCGTCATCAGCGTCTTTACCTACACCTGCATTGAAGGTTCCATCAAGAACGTAATTGCCCTCTGAATCAGCTTCTCTGTATGTAACAGGTTCCTTTTCAGGTCTTGTAGCCTCATTTTCGCCCTGTTCATATACGCTTTCATCCTTTTGATAAACTCTTACATAATCAACGGCGAATTCTTTGCCGTTGATTGCTTCAAGGTCAGGATTACCTACCCATGATCCGCCAACTGCCAGGTTCAGAATAATGTAGAAGTCCTGATCAAATGGTGCAGGATAAGTAACCTGGTTATCGTCATCTGTTCCTGTATACCAGTCGCTTGTCTCATAAACCTGCTCGCCATCAACATACCATGTCATCTTGCCGGGCTCCCAGTCCAACACAAAATCATGGTAATCATCTGAGAAGCTGCCTTCCTGAAGAGTTTTTGTTCCCTGATTCTGGTTATGTCCGCTGCCCTGATCATAGCCATAATGAATAGTATGGTAGGACTTATTTGTTTCCTGTCCCATAACCTCCATAATGTCAATTTCACCGCACTTAGGCCACTGGCCATAGAACTGTTCATCTGTAGCCATAAGCCAGAATGCAGGAAGAAAGCCGTCACCTACAGGCACCTTTGCTCTTGCTTCAAAGCGGCCGTATTTGAAATCATGTTTGCCCTGAGTATTGATTCTGCCTGATGTAATCTCGCTTTCTCCTGAAGGCACATTTTCCGAAGCACCGCTTCCCTTTATGAGAACCTTTCCTCCGCCATACCAGTTATAGCCATTGGCAGGATCTAACAAGCTTACTTCTGCCACGCGGTCAATATCTGATGCTGCGTCCATGGAAAATACATATTTATGTCCGGGAATAAGCCTTATTCCATCCTGCTGCAGCTGGATATTCCAGTTAGCATCGCCTGCATTATCAATTTTAATGTTTGCTTCCCCATCGCCAAATGTTCCTGTTCCTTTGGCAGGATCTGTGATGCCAAGGTTCCAATCCTCTGAATTTTCAAAGTTTACACTTTTCAGAAGGTTTTCACTTCCATCTGTTTCATCTGTAAGGGAAATATTCTTAAGAGTCACCTCTGCTTCTGAAGCAAGTGCTTCAATATTATCCGGAAAGTCTGATTCTCCGTTTATCTTTCCAAAGTTGATCTGAAGTGCAATAGTATCAGTTTCCGGCTTATCTTCACCAACATTAACTTCTATGCTGAAATTCTCAAAGCTCTTCTCTGTACTCTGCTCATCTCCGGTCTCCTCCCCATCCTCAGATGAAGTATACTTTGGAATAATATGAAGCGCACCGTCCTCAACCTTGATGTTGCCCTCATCAAGAGAGGTGTATCTTTGCCACTCTGAATTTACCCACCCGGGTTCATGCTCTTCAACGTTCCAGTCATCTGTGTTCAAGCTGTCACCGTCAAACTCATCACTCCATACCAGTGAATAGCCATCGCCTTCAGAACCGTTTCCGCTGTCTTCTACAGGCTCTTCCTCAGCACTTGCAGAAAGCGGAACATTTGTTACTGTCAAGGCAGTTGCCATTGCCATAGCCAGTATTCTTCCCCATTTTTTGTTATTCATGTCCTTCTCCTTCCAAAAATCTTTTTGTAAATTTATCCTATAGATTTTAAGAAAGAGGTTATATCAAATTTATGCTTTTTTTATAATTTTCTTTCTACTTACAAAAAAGACACACCCCATGTACCTGGAAGATGCGTCTTTTTAAAAACAATCACTTACTTATGAAATACTCAAAATATATACACCATAAATCCTTAACACATTTAATTAAAGCTTTCCGCCTGACGTAGCAATACCTTCAATGAACTGTTTCTGGAAGAACACATATATAATGATCATTGGAAGACATGCTATAAGTGCTGCAGCCATAAGCTGCGGATAATTCGAAGAGAACTGTCCCTGCATCTTGGAAAGTGCACTTGCAAGCGTTGTCTTATTTGTATCAGGGCAAACTATCATCGGCCACATAAGATCTTTATAAGCAAATACTGCAGTGAAGATACCAAGTGCAACCATAGATGATTTAGTAAGAGGTGCCATGATAAATAAAAATGTCTGGCCTATATTACAACCATCTAGTCTTGCTGCTTCTTCCAGTTCCCTCGGAAGCCCCATATACGCCTGTCTTAAAAGGAATGTTCCGAAGGCGGATACAAGTCCCGGGAACAAAAGTCCCATCATGGAATTAGTCCATCCCAGCTTACTTACCATTACATACTGGGGTATGATGAAAATCTGTGAAGGTATCATCATCTGGAAGAGAACCAGGCCGAACATGAAGTTTTTCCCGAAAAAATTAAGTCTGGCAAAAGCATATCCGGCAAGAGTTGCAGTAAGGACAGCGCAAAGCACTCTAAGTATGATCATCATAATAGTATTGTAATAAAGCTTTACAAAGTTCACATTATTCATAACCTCGCGAAAATTGTCCACTCTCCACTTTGAGGGAAAAATCACAAAAGGATCCATCTGAGTAGATTCTCCAACTGTCTTAAATGCAGTAAGTATCATCCAGGCGAAGGGTACCAGCATAATAAAGGACATGATAGCGAGTATTATATATATTAAAATCCTGTTTTTATTTCGTTCCATTATTTCACACCTTTTCCTTAGTTTCCTTTAATTATAGTGAACCCATTTCTTCTGACCCAACATCTGTAACACTGTAAGCGCAAGAATTACCATCAGAAGGACTACCACAACTGTAGATCCGTATCCCTTATTACTCTGTGTAAATGAGTATTTATAGAACAGGCAAACAAGGGATTGTGTCTTTTTTAAGGCCGGATTGTTGTTATCAATTACCATATAAATAACATCGAATACCTGCATCGCAGCTATCACTCTTGTTACAAGAACAAAGAATATAGTCGGCGAAATAAGCGGTACAGTAATATTGAAAAACTGTTGAACACCTGAAGCACCGTCAATTGCTGCTGCTTCGTAGAAGTCCTTTGGAACCTCCTGAAGTCCTGCCAAAAACAGAACCATGTTATATCCGATAATGGACCAGATTCCAATTACTGCTATTGAATAAATAGCGATATTCGGATTGGATATCCAATTTGTTTTTCCCGGAATGATATGATTCAAAAGACCAAATTCCGAGTTGTAGAGCCAGCGCCATACCATTGCTATTGCTGCAGGTGCAGCAACCATAGGTAAGAAGAAAATAGTTCTAAATGTTCCCTTCCCCTTTATCCTACCGTTAAGGAAAACTGCAAGGACCAGAGAAATGGCAATCGATATCGGCACCTCTACTACCGCATATTTTACTGTGTTCCACAGGGCCTGCCAAACCTCAGTGTCTGAAAATACCTTTGCATAATTATTTAGTCCCACAAATATATTCCCTTTTCCGAAATCGCCTGTTTTAAAAAAGCTCTGGTATATCGTCGAAAAAATGGGAATAATATTTAATACAATGAGTCCCACCATTGTTGGAATAATAAAAAGCCATCCCCAAATAAATTCACTTTTTTCTCTTGGTGTCATTTTGCTTCCTGCCATAATTATCAGCCTTTCCATCCCTTTAAACACAGAGTAGGAGAAAGAATCTCTCTCCTACTCTTGCTTTTTAACTCAATATCTTCATTATTGATGATGTTACTCTTCGCTAAGTGTCTGATTCATACTGTCACAAATCTCTTTGCAAACGTCCTCAACAGTCTTTTCACCTGTCCATGCTTCCTTAAGCTTCTCAGTCTGCATATCTTCCCACACTGTTGTGTACTTGGAATAAGGTCTGAAAACAAGGTCTGCATCAAGCATTTTCATGTGACCGTTAAGATCAAATTTATCAGTGCAGTTTACCCAAAGATCTGAACATCCTTCATATGCTGACATTGTTACCCCAAGCTCTGCCTGCTTTTCCTGCATCTCTTTGGAGCCAAGCCACTCAATGAGGCTCCATGCCGCATCAGGATTCTTGGTATTTGCTGCTGCAGCCCATCCAAGTCCGTTGTAGATAGAAACTCTCTTGCCTGTCTCAGCATCCTTGGGAAGTACTGCTACATCACAATTCTCTGCTGTATATTCGTTGTCCTTAAAAGCTGCTACCATCCATGAGCCCTGAGTTACCATGGCAACCTTTCCTGACTCGAAAAGAACGTCAGCGCCTGACTCTGAAATTGTGTTAAGATCAGGGCAAGAGCCTGCCTTAACCATATCTACAAACATCTGAATAGCCTTTATTGTGCCCGGCTTATCATATCCGGAAGACTTCTTGTCCTCGCTGATAATTTCTCCGCCCATTGAATAAACGGTATTGTAGAATGAATCCTGGTTATTGGAAGGAGCAATTGCATAGCCCCAGTGATCGTCATTTGTCAGCTTGGCAGCTGCATCTTCAAAATCATCCCAGGTCCATGTATCATCAGGATAAGCAACACCCATCTCATCAAATATAGTCTTGTTATACCAAAGAGCGATTGTATCAATATCCTTCGGAACAGCATACTGCTTTCCATCATTCTGATACAGATTTACAATACCCTGATAGTAATTACCCATGTCAATCTTGTCGCTTGCTGCAATCTTATCTGTAAGATCCAGGAGCATATCATTTTCCATATACTTCTGAGCCTGATTTGAATGCATCCAGAATACATCAGGAAGTTCTCCGCCTGAAGCTCCAGCTTCCAGAAGTGTCCAATAATCATCCCATCCGACAACCTGAATTGTAGCCTTTACACCTGACTGTGCTGACCACTCATCAATTATCTCCTGGAGTCCCGGTCTCTGGTTCTCATCCCAGATTGAAACGGTAAGCTCTCCCTCAACACTGCCCTTCATGGCTTCGGACTGAGCTTCTTCTGTTGATTCAGCGGTGTCTGCAGATTCCGCTGTCTCTGTGCTCTTAGCTGCAGCAGGCTCAGCTGTATCAGCTGCTCCTGATCCCCCACATGCTGCAAGTGACATAGCCATGACTGAACTCATAAGTAATGCTGCTAATTTTTTTACTTTCATAAATAAACCCTCCCTTTATTTGTTTTTTATGTTCCTCAAAAAACTAAAGTAATAATATAAATATTTGCCCGCTAACTAAATGGAATAATAATAACTAATCATGTCATTTTGTGACATTCTTTTTTAATACATAAATCCTTGATGAAAAATCCCCATCATCAAAGAACCATTCATTGTCACCTTCAGGATACTGTACGCCGCCTTCCATCAAAATGTCACCATATGCTTCCTTCTGATCGTTTATCTTATACACTCCGTCAGGATCAAGTCCTTTCAGCCTTATTCTTATCTGGCCAACATTTGGAGTCTTTAGATTTTTATAAATCGCTACTATAGATGTTTCTTTGTCCTTTGAAACAACCATCCAGGCAGAAATATTCTTTTTAAAAGGTGACTCAAGTCTGTACAGACTCCCATACTGGAAAAGGCTGCGATATTCCTTCATGAATTTTATCTGTTCCTTAACCATGTCAAATTCTTCATCAGAAATCTCATTAAGATCAAGCTCATATCCGAAAGTTCCAAAGCAAGCAATGGCAGCCCTTTCATCTATTCGTATATTTCTTCCTGTCTGAAGGTTTGGCGATGCAGATACATGAGCTCCCACCATAGATACAGGATATCCATAGCTTGTGCCGTACTGTATTTTGATTCTCTCGTGAGCATCGGTATCATCAGAGCACCACGCCTGAGGTGCATAGTAGAGTATTCCGGCATCGAATCTGGAGCCTCCGCTTGCGCATGACTCAAACAGAATATCCGGAAAAGCCTTTATAAGTCTCTCATACAGGTCATAAACTCCCATGATATACTTGTGGTAAACCATTCCCTCCTTTGAAGGATCTCCTCCAAGGCTATAGCACTCGGTAATTGAACGGTTCATATCCCATTTTATGTAGCTTATATTGGCCTCTGAAAATGCGGCATAAAGCTGCTCGTATATATTATCAACAACTTCTTTTTTGGAGAAATCGAGAACCATCTGATGTCTGCCTAAAGTTCTTGTCCTGTCAGGTGCGCCAAGCACCCAGTCGGGATGAGCTCTGTAGAGATCTGAATCCTCATTCACCATTTCTGGCTCAATCCAAACACCAAAATCAAGCCCAAGGTCATTTACTTTTTCTGAGAGTCCCTTTAACCCATCCGGCAGCTTTTTATTATTGACAAACCAGTCTCCAAGACCTGCATAATCGTCATTCCTTTTGCCAAACCATCCGTCATCAAGAACAAAGAGCTCTACCCCTGCTTCCTTGCCCTTCTTCGCTATTTTTAATATTTTCTCCTCATTGAAATTCATTTCCGTAGCTTCCCAATTATTAAGAAGAATCGGACGGGGAGCATTCTTGTACCTGCCTCTGACAAGATTGTTATTCATAAATGCATGTATACTCTGACTCAGCTTATTAAGTCCTTCCTTCGAATAAGAAATTATCACCTCCGGAGTTTCAAAACTCTCACCCTTATCAAGTGGCCATTCAAACCATCTGGGATTGATTCCCATTAGCAGCCTTAACTTTCCATAGGTATCTGCTTCGCTCTCCGCCACAAAATTACCGCTGTATACGAAATTTATTCCTATGGCTTCTCCCATAAACTCATCCGTATTTTTTCTCTTTACGATCACAAAAGGATTGTAGTTGGCACTGGAATGCCCCCGCATGCTCTCAATCTGGGTTATCCCGTTTGAAAGTGATCTCTCTACTGGATATCTCTCCCTCCCCCAGGCTCCTTCAAACTGTAGCCAGTTGTAGTCGGAATCAGGCAGATCCAGGCACATGCTAAGCGCCTTTGTTATCACTACTCTGTCATCTGCTAAGTTATTTATTTTCGCATGTCTGCATATGACAGGATATTTCTCCCAGATTGTATAAAATAAAGTTACCTCCACCTTTGCAATTTCATCAAAACATACTATTTCGAGAGTTGTAGCTTCATCATCAGTATTGGCATAAGATGCAGGAAGTCCTTCTATCGGCTTCTTTCCACTGTAAATCCTATGTTCTCTATATATCAGGTTTGTGACTCTTGAACCGTTACTCTGCCTTATCTCATAGGCAGGTGTTCTGAAATCGCCATTACCAAAAGCAGGATATTCGAGCATTGCAAGCTCCTTTGTATAATTCTCATCCTCCTTGGTGTTACAACAAACAGGGCGAACACCCTTAGTCTGTCCATATGCTATCGTCTGGTTCTCATTTATCTTTTTACCAAAATAGAGCTGTCCGACTTCGCCATCAGGACAAATACCGAGAAAATAGCTTATTTCGGCATTAAAAAGATGAAACTGTTTTCCATTCACATTATATGTAATTCCCATCTTGCCTCCCGCTTCACAATCTTTTTATAATGTTATGTGAGTACTTAAATCATTATATGGACGATGTTGATTTATGTTTATGTCTAAATCCCATTTTTTCATGTCAGTTTGTGACATGGAATGATTACCCTGGAGGAGACTTATAAGAATGGTTATAACAGGTGTTGATAAATGCAAATTTGTTGATTATACCAAGTCTAATGACTTTTATCTGTTTGAGGTAGGGCGCTATAAATGCGGGCCTGGATACAGTTATGGCCCTATCGTCAGAACAAGAACCATCTTTCATTACGTATTATCGGGAAAAGGACACCTTGAAATTGGCAATAACAGATTTGAAATTCACGGCAATCAGGGATTCCTGATTCCCGCAGGATGTAAAGCATTCTACGAGGCAGACGCTGAAGATCCTTGGGAATATTCCTGGATTCATGTTGATGGCCCAAGAACTCTTGAGCTGTTTGGCAACGCAGGCATTACTTTGGATAATCCAATTTTCTATCCAACATCCGATGCTTCCAAAATTGCAGACTGCATAGAAGATATATACAAAAACAGTAACAAGGAGTGCTATTGTTACGCAAAAGTTTACGAAATTTTCGACTGCATCACCGAAACCTCACAAAACCGCGTTATCAATGAGATAGATCCCAGGCTGGCATATGTAAAGAGTGCAATTAATTTTATTCGTCTTAAATATTCTGAGCCAATAGGGGTTGAAGAGATTGCTACAGCAGTAGGTTTAAACAGGAGTTATCTGACACGTCTGTTTAAACATGCCACAGGCTATACTCCCCAGTCCTACCTTGCAAGTTATCGCATAAAAAAGGCTTCCGAGCTGCTGCTTGAAACAACGGAAACAATAGGCCAGATAGCATTTCTGGTCGGTTATTCCGATTCCTTCACATTCTCAAAAGCCTTTAAAAGATTAAAAAATGAATCACCAAATGAATACAGGAACAATAAGGGTTTTATCAATCACTAAAATCCCTGTCCATATTGATATTGAAATTATATTGCGGAAATGTTTCCTTTAACTCGGCAATTACATTGTCATGTAGTTTATCCTTATCCTTTTCCTTAAAAGAAACTACCATGTCAAAAGCCACTTCATTCTTTACCTCGTCAAAATAAAATCCATGGATCTGCTTTACATTCTCATGATTTTTAATAATTTTCCCTGCTATTTCATTTCTAAGTTTTCCTGCTTTGGAACTATCTGAATTCTGTGAATAAATACTTATTCCCTCTATAGCAACTCCATGCTCCTCATATACCTTGGACACAATTTCTCTTTGCAGCTGATCCAACCTTGGAATTGTAATATTCTCAGGAACCTCGATATGCACTGAACCAATATATCTGTCAGGCCCGTAATTATGAAGAAGAAGATCATATGCTCCCTGTACTTCTGGAAAAGAGGCTATAGTCTTTTTAAGTTCAACTGAAAGCTCGTTATTTACTCTCTCTCCAAGTATCAGAGACAGATTGTCGCGGAGCATCTCAAGACCTGCCTTTATTATTACAAGAGAAATTATCGCGCCCAGCCATGCTTCAAGACTTATCTTTGTAAAAATAAATACTATTGCTGCAAGAAAGGTTGAAGCAGAGATAACAGAATCAAGCTTGGCATCCTCACCTGAAGCAACAAGTGATTCAGAATTAACTTTCTCTCCCACCTTCTTAACATATGTCCCAAGAATGATTTTGACAAAAACAGCCACCACAACTATAACAAGCGATGAAACCTGATAATTAGGAAGTTCAGGACTTATTATCTTTTTTACTGATTCCACCAAAGAAGTTATTCCTGCATAGAGAACGATTACAGATATTAGTGCCGCACTAAGATACTCTATTCGACCATAACCAAGAGGATGCTTTTTATCAGGCTCTTTGCCCGCAAGCTTGGTACCTATAATAGTAATCACCGATGAGAGCGCATCACTTAAATTGTTCACGGCATCAAGCACAATAGCGATCGAACCTGATATTATCCCGACTACTGCCTTAAATCCTGCTAATAATATGTTTGTTATTATTCCAATGATACTTGTTTTAATGATAGTACTATTTCTGTCCATGATGCTGATTCTCCTTGAGTTAATATATTTGTACTGCTGAAAATATCAATTTATTTATCTATTATACACACATAATCTATTGCGGGAAAATTTATGTAGTTAGTTTTAATAATTAATATTCGACGACATATTGTAACCCGGGTATTATAATAAGGACATGAAAGTAGAAAAACTGATTTCAAAACTAAGAGAAACTGAAAAAATATCTCTGATACCTGAAAAGAGTAGCGCTGTGATAATCCCCTTAATTGAAATTTCTGGTGAAGTTAATGTGGTTTTCACAGTGCGTTCAAAAAGCCTTCGTTTTCAGCCGGGAGAAGTATGCTTTCCGGGTGGCCGGATTGAAAAGGGAGAATCTGCCCTGGAGGCTGCCTTAAGAGAACTGAAAGAAGAACTTCTAATATCTGAAGGAGTTCATATTCTATGCAGTCTGGCTCCCATGTTTGGACCCACAGGAGCTGCGGTATATCCCTTTGTAGCCCTGCTGCATGAATATGATATGACATACTCTCCATCCGAAGTGGATCAGGTATTCACTTATCCCTTGTCTTATTTTAAGGATCATCCGCCCGTGCGCTATCCAATGCAAAAAAGAACATTTGCCCCTGATAATTTCCCTTACCGTAAGGTAACAGACGGAGCAGATACCTATGAATGGCACATACAAAAATATGATATGTGGATCTATGAAGATACATATCCTGTTATCTGGGGCTTTACAGGAAGACTTTTACACGAATTTTTGGAAATGTTATGAAAAGCTTTTTGTTATAATGCCACCTCCAAGTACCACATCTCCATCGTAAAGTACAGCAGACTGCCCTGCGGTTATAGCGCGCTGAGGCTCATCAAAAAGTATTCTGCAAATACCGCCTTCTTCCTTCGGTAGTGTCACAGTAGCCGGCTGCTCTTTGTGTTTATATCTTATCTTTGCATTGCATCTTATATCGCCCTCCGGCATCTTACCGGTTATCCAGTGAAAGTCTCTGACCATAACCTCTTTCTCGAAGAGGTCCTCGTTATCAGAAAGTACAACCCTATTGTTTTCAACATCAAGCCTTGTAACGTAAAGCCTTCTGTCAGCAGGGACTCCAAGTCCTCGTCTCTGTCCAATTGTATAATTGATTATTCCATTGTGATGACCAAGGACGTTTCCTTCCTTATCCACGATATCTCCGCCAGGATAGTCATTTCCTCTGTAGCGTTTTATCATGGAAGCATAATCACCATCAGGCACAAAGCAAATGTCCTGCGAGTCACTCTTATGTGAAGTAACAAATTCATTATTCTCTGCGATCTGTCTGGCTTCAGTCTTGGTAAACTCTCCAAGGGGAAACATGGTATGTGAAAGCTGTTCCTCTGTAAGGTCATAGAGCACATAGCTTTGATCCTTATTAAGGTCTGTAGCTTTTTTCAGGTAAAAATGTCCGTCCTTCTCCTCGATTCTCGCATAATGTCCTGTGACAATATATTCACAGTCAAGTTCTTTAGCCTTTTTATAAAGTATGTCAAATTTCAGGTATTTGTTGCATCTGATACAGGGGTTTGGCGTTTCCCCCCTCTCATAACTGCACACAAATGGTTCAATTACATTATCTATAAACTCTTTTTCATAATGAAAAATATGGTAGGGTATTCCTATCTTTTCGGTAACTGCCCTGGCATCATCAGTGTCTTTTTTGCTGCAACAGGTTCCAAAAAGATCCTCTCCTATCATATCATTTTCATATAGGCGCATTGTACAACCTATGCATGAAAAGCCCTTCTCCTTCATAAGTTCCGCCGCAACGCTGCTGTCAACTCCACCGCTCATGGCAATAAGTGCTGTCTTACTCATAATAATTCCTCTTCTATCGACCTAAGAGTTACCGCTTGCGGTAAAACGACATGAGGAGGAACCCATTTATGGGAGGAGTCCTGATGTCATTTATCCCTTAGGTAGTTTATATTATATAAATTTCTGGACTGCCTTCTGAAACTCTTCCACTGCTGTCATATCCCCATCTTCAAGAGCATGTACAATGCAGTGTGACATATGTTCATTTATTATCTCTTTTCCCAGTCCCTTTAGTGCTGAATTGACTGCGGATAACTGCATCAAAACATCCGCGCAATCCTCGTCATTTTCTATCATCATTTTGACATGATTGAGATGGCCTATTGCTTTACTCAGCCTGTTTAGCTGCTTTTTCTTTTCCTCCGGAGAGTGATAATGTGCGTGACTGTGAATAGCTGTTCCATCCGTCTTATGATCATGCTCAAGATGGCTGTATTCATGTTCATGATGCTCATGATGGCCATATTCATGATGCTCATGATCTTCTTGCTTATGATTATCCATTATATCCTCATCCTTTATCTAAATGTTCTAATGCTGAAATCTGAGTGGAAGCTCTAATCCATGTGATTCGAGAAGTTCCTTATCCTTAAGTATAACATCAGCCGTTCCGTCTGCCATTATTCTTCCATCATCCAAAAGAACAACTCTCTCACAGGTATCCATAATAAAATCCAGATCATGCGATGCCACAATCTTAAGGCAGGTCAATTCATTCAGAATACCTATCAGATTGCGTCTGTTTCTTGGATCAAGTGCAATAGACGGTTCATCCATAAGTATTATATCGGGTTTCATGGACAATATAGTTGCAATTGCCGATAGCTTCTTCTCTCCACCGGACAGCTTATAATTCTGTTTTTTTCTGAGATTTTCGATATGCACTCTGTGAAGTGCCTCAGTCACCCGCCTCTCAACCTCTTCCTCGGACAATCCATAGTTTCTGGGTCCAAATGCCACATCTTCTTCAACCGTAGACATAAAAAGCTGACTGTCAGAATCCTGAAAAACATAGCCTATATGTTCTCTTATATGGTTAAGGTTGGCCTTATTTACTGTATGCCCTGCAACCTCAAGACGTCCATCATAGTCAGTATATAATCCCACCAGAAGCTTTAACAGTGTGGACTTACCTATACCGTTTGCGCCGATAAGTCCTATGCTTTCGCCATCATGTGCATGCAGGTTTATATCAAATAAAATCTGCTGATTCTTTTCATATGAAAAATTCAAATTTTCAATTGTAAGCAGTTCTCCATGAACTCCCGTATGCATGTTAAGTCCTCTCTGAAATTCATAAGCTTCAACAGGCTTAAAAAAATTTATCAGGTGCTATATTATAACAAAATATGCTGAATAAAAAAATGATCAGATGCTCTTCTTGCTGCAACCTATTAAAACAGTTTCACATGTCTGATAATAACAAATATCAATATCCAAGCAAAAGCATAAATAAAATCTATCGCCTTAGCTTTCAGTTTTTCCTGATCAAAATCTCCCTTAAATCCGCGAAGAAGCATACTTTCGTAAACAATTCCTGCTCGATCCATGCTTCTTATTAGCCACATGCCAACAAGTGTTCCCCAGGCACTATAATGGATTCCCTTTTGCTTTGGTGCGCGAAGCTTATAGGCGGTAACAATTCTATCTGCCTCTTCACCCATTATATAAAAATATCTCTCTATTAAAAGGATAACGATCACGATGATTCTCGGAACATGAATGATCCTGAGTGCCTGGCACAATTTCTCTATTGATGTGGTAGCTATTAGAATATACGCCGCAAGAACAGCATAAAATCCCTTCATCATCAGCGTAAGCATAGAAATCACGCCACCAGTTATTCCACATTCACCGATATAAAAAAGAATCTCTTTATCAAAAAAGGGGTTTAGTATTCCGACAAAAATGACTAGCGGAAGAATCAGTCTCATACGATAAATTCCTGTTCTCAAAGAAAGTTCTCCCAATATAAATCCAAATATTGGATAAACAGACATTAGAATAAGTGGCGCTATTTCGTACTTACCAAATGAAACTACTGTAAAAATATATAAAACGCTAATAAGCAGCTTTCCCAGAGGATGAAGATCATTCATCCAATGAGAACGCTGCCATAATTCTTGTATCTTTTGAAATTCCTGAAGCCTTTTTTCTATTGAATCCATTAAACCTTATTTTTCTTCTTAAAAAATCTGAATGCATAGCAGGCTGCAACAAGAATTGCCACCACAACCAAAGCACCCACAATACCTGAAAAGCTGGTACCTGCTACACTCTCACTGTTTTTAAATGCATAGTCAGGAAGAAGAGATGTAGCACTCTGTATACTCTCAGCAACGGCATAAGCACCGCCCTGTGCTTCTAGTTCTGTTGTTCCTGCAACCTTCTCCATTGACCATTCAAGGCCATCCGGGAAAGCTGAAGCAAAAAGAGAAACAACTCCTCCGCAAACAGCTGCGATCACACCAAGTACAATGACTGTAGTCTTAAGTGAAAGTCTGCTTTCCTTTTCATCAGATACTCCCCATAAAAGCTCAGGTCTTGCTTCGTTGACAAAAATAAGCACAGCTGCTGTTATAAGTCCTTCCACTGCCCCGATAGCAAGATGGATGGGCTGCATGGTGCCCACAAAAACAGAAAAAGGAAGCTCTGTTATACCTGAAGCAAGAGTCTCCATGCTTACTGAAAGCGCACCGAGCTGAAGTGTAAGTACGCAGCCAAGAATAGATGAAATAATAATCTTAGCCCTTGAAGCTCCGGTTTTCATAATAGGTTTCCATATTAAAAGAGCACCTATAAAGCACCCGTAAAATGCCATATTCCATATGTTACACCCTAAAGCCAGCAAGCCTCCGTCAGCAAACAACAGGCATTGAACCAGCAACACTCCTATCATAGTCAAAAATCCGGCATAAGGACCAAGAAGGGCCGAGAGCATCATTCCTCCGCAAAGATGTCCTGAAGATCCTGTTCCTGGAATAGTGAAGTTGAGCATCTGTGTAGCAAAAACAAAAGCTCCCATAACTCCCATAACCGGTATTTTCTTAGGATCGTTTTCCTCTCTTACCTGCTTAATTGAATAAGCTGCCGCACCGGTCGATAAAACATACATAGTTCCTGCAACTGCAGGTGAAACGAGGGCATCTGCCATATGCATAATATAAAATCCTCCAATAGTATTGACTTATTGAACTGAGCAAAATACACAGAAGCTTTAACAAACCCCTTAAAGCGCATTATTATCTCAGTACCAGGGATAAGTATACTCATCCATCTCAGCGCATACAAGCCCCCCTGGGGGTTAAAAAGCATAATATTGTCACAAAAAAATCAGTTAATTATGCAATTCAATCATATTTTGCATATTGTTTGCAATTGTATCTCGCTTTATGATTTTATTATATTTACTTAAAACTTTCCTAATAAACATTATTGTTCTTTTAGGCTTCGGACATACTTTAGACAAATATAAACGCTATCATATACTTATCAGAAGTGAGAACTTCTGACTCCCCCAACAAAACTTTTTTCATACCAGAGCTGTCAGATTCCCCATCTGACAGCTCCTCCTCCGTTTAGGGGTATTTTATTTTCTTCCCCGCTTTTTTCTCTTAGACTGTTTCATTGTTCTATTTGTTAAAGAAGCTTTTCCTGAAGCATTTTTTCCTGAGGCTTTCTTTCCTGAAGGAGCCTTTCCTGTAGTATTGTTCCCTGCCGGCTTGCGCGGTGGTATCAGGAACTGAGGCCCAAATCCAATGAGGTCCTCTCTATGTTCTCTTAAAAGTGCTTCCTTTACAAGATCATAATTTTCAATTCGTCTAAACTGAATCAGAGCTCTCTGCATAGCCTTTTCATGTGGATCCTTGGCTACATAAACAGGCTCCATGGTAAGCGGGTCAATTCCCGTATAATACATACATGTTGATACTGTTCCGGGAGTAGGATAAAAATCCTGCACCTGCTCGGGACTAAGCTTATGCTTGCACAGATACTCAGCCAGGGCAATTGCGTCCTTAAGCGTACTTCCGGGATGTGACGACATAAGATATGGCACAGCATATTGCTGCATTCCCAACTGTTTGTTTACTCTTTCAAATTTCTCAATAAACCTGTCATAAACGCTCACCTTGGGCTTACCCATTTTGGCAAGAACATTATCTGATATGTGCTCCGGTGCCACACGAAGCTGTCCACTTATATGGTGCTTACAGAGTTCCCTGAGGAACGAATCATCTTTATCTGCCAGGAGATAATCGAATCTTATTCCTGAGCGCACAAATACTTTTTTTATCCCGGGAAGGTTTCTTAATTTTTTGAGAATGCTCAGATAATCACTATGGTCAACATCCATGTTTTTACAAACCTCCGGATGCAGGCACTTCTTATCAGGGCAAGCCCCAACCTTCATCTGCTTCTTGCAGGCAGGTTTTCTAAATTGGGCAGTGGGGCCTCCAACATCATGAATATATCCTTTAAAGCCCTCCTCCTGAAGAAAAAGCTTTGCCTCTCTTATTATGGAATCATGGCTTCTGCTTTGAATGATTCGCCCCTGATGAAAAGTAAGGGCACAAAAATTACATTCGCCAAAGCATCCTCTGTTTGAGGTTATGGAGTATTTTATCTCATCAAATGCCGGAATTCCTCCGGCCTTATCATAGGATGGATGCCAGGCTCTAAGGTATTCTCGCTCATATACATCATCAAATTCCTGCTGTGTCAGCGGTCTGGATGGTGGATTTTGTACAACAAAAAGGCTCTTATCGTAGGTCTCGTAGAGCCTCTTCCCATTGAAAGGATCTGTATTTTTATACTGTATTCTAAAGCTCTCTGCGTACTTCTTTTTATCGTTTTTTATCTCTTCAAAAGCCGGGAGCTTTATGGCATCATAAATATTTTCCTCGTTTCTTGTTTTAAAGACTGTTCCGTTTATGAAAGTGATATCAGCTACATTCAACCCTGAAGCAAGCGCATCCGCAATCTCAACTATACTTACTTCTCCCATGCCATAAGAAATAATATCCGCACCTGAATCAAGCAGTATGGATCTTCTCACTTTATTTGACCAGTAATCATAGTGTCCAAGCCTTCTAAGACTGGCCTCTATACCGCCTATTATGATGGGCTCATGCTTATAGACTTTTCTTATCAGATTGCAATAAACGATAGTCGCATAGTCAGGCCTTCTTCCCATCTCTCCACCGGGGCTGTAGGCGTCTGTCTTTCTTCTCTTTAATGCAACCGTATAATGATTTACCATGGAGTCCATATTACCTGCGGATACCAGAAAGCCCAGTCTTGGAGTTCCAAGGGCCATTATGCTCTTTTCATCACGAAAATCCGGCTGACAAATAAGGCCCACGCTATAACCGTGAGCCTCAAGTGTTCTTGTGATAATGGCAGCACCAAAGCTTGAATGATCCACATATGCATCGCCGCATACATAGACAAAATCAAGCTGATCAATGCCACGTTCTAACATATCTTCCCTACTGAAAGGAGGAAACTGATTCATTATTTATTCTCTTCCATTTCCTTTAAAAGCTTATTTGCATAAACAAGTCTTACGCAAACAGTAAATATTTCCATAGCTATACGAAGATCTGACAATGAAGGATATGTAGGAGCAATTCTGATATTGCTGTCCTTGGGATCCTTCTTGTAAGGATATGTAGCACCGGCTCCTGTCATAGTAACACCTGCCTTCTTAGCCCTATCTACAATAGCCTTGGCACAACCTTCGGGAGCATCAAAACTGATAAAATATCCTCCCTTGGGTCTTGTCCACTCTCCGATGTTATACGGAGCAAGATCTCTGTCAAGTATCTCAAGTACTGTCTCAAATTTAGGTCTGATAATAGCAGCATGTTTTTTCATATGAGCCTTCATGCCTTCAATATCACCAAAGAATCTGACATGGCGAAGCTGATTAACCTTATCGTGTCCGATAGTCTGGTGTGACAGTTGTGCCTTGATCTCCTCAAGGTTATTAAGTGATGTGGCAATAGCTGCTATACCGCTTCCGGGGAATGTAATCTTGGAAGTTGATGAAAACTTATATACCATATCAGGGCTTCCTGCCTTTTTACACTCCTCAAGAATCTCTATAAGATAATCCTGATCATCGTCATAAAGGTGATGAATTCCGTATGCATTATCCCAGAAAATACGGAAATCTCTTGCAGCAGGACGAAGTCTTGCAAATCTTCTTACAGTTTCATCTGAATAAGAATATCCCTGAGGGTTGGAATACTTAGGTACACACCAGATACCTTTTATAGATTCATCTTCAGATACAAGCTTCTCAACAACATCCATATCAGGACCTTCGGGAGTCATCTGAACAGGTATCATCTCTATTCCAAAGTATTCAGTTATGGCAAAATGTCTGTCATATCCGGGAACAGGGCAAAGGAATTTAACCTTATCCAGCTTACACCATGGTGTATTACCCATAATACCGTGCGTATAAGCTCTTGAAACTGTGTCATACATAACATTAAGTGAAGAATTGCCATAAATAATGATATTCTCCGGCTTATTCTCCATCATTGCACCTATGAGTACCTTTGCCTCATAAATTCCATCAAGCACACCATAGTTACGACAGTCAGTTCCATCCTCACAGGACAGATCCGCCTCGGAATTAAGTGCATCCATCATACCCATGGAAATATCAAGCTGTTCATGGCACGGCTTACCTCTTGCCATATTAAGAGTAAGATCCATATCCTGAAATCTCTTGTACTCAGCCCTTAAGTTTGCAAGCTCTTGTTCAAGCTCCTGCTTAGTCATCTCCTTATAGTCTTTGATCATAATAGGCTCCTCTTTCTTTTAAACTGCAAAAATTATACAACATTATCTATAAAAAAAAAATAGTCAGCGCATAAATATGCGCTGACTAAACATTTTATAATTTCATATTGATTATTTGATCGGATCAATCAGATCTCTATACCATTTAAGTGCATCTGTATAAGCTGCGTATATCTCTCCCATATCAAGATTTTCAAGAATCATAAGTCGTGAAACTTCCTGCCAGGATGCGTTCTCATATTCATACATTAGCTGCATTATTGGCCACAGATCACCTTTCTTACGAAGAAGAACGTCTTCTATCTTCTTAGACACATGCACAAGCTTAAGCGACTGCTCCATGGTCTGGTCAAGCATAATATCAAGAAGTGAAAACAGTCCTGCAAGAAAAAGCTCCGATGCCAGTCCTTTTAATCCAAAGCAACCGGCAAGATTCTCGGCAAATTTTGCTCTTACCATGGAAATGCGCATGATCTCACTTGGTTTGTCAGAACACAATTCCTTAGTAACTGCTGTGTTGATCCATTTCTTTAGCTCCTTTTGGCCAAGCATGGCCGCAGCATGTCTTACAGAGGTTATCTCTGAATTTATGGTCATATGGTTTACCATTTCCAAGAGAGATATTACAAGTGCAGGGTCTTTTCCTATGACATCGGCAGCATCCTGAAGCTCAAAGTCTGCATTATTAACCACATTCAAAAGTTCAATATATGTAACCTTCAAAGGCGCTACATTTTTTTCTGACTCTTCAACAGGTACTCTGAAAAAGTTACCCTCATAGAGATCATATGCGCCATCAGTAGTCAGTCTCTCATAATCATCATTAGTATCTACGCCAACTGCACAGAGCTTAATGTCCGGATATGACTTCTTAAAATATATCTTTGCACTGCGTATATTGATTTTTCTGTGATCAAGAAGAATGTAATCGCACATCTCAAGAATAGGCTTGTAGGTTTCGAACTGATTACCTGCCAGCTTGCGAATGGCTATCTTATATCCCTGTCCGCGCAGATCCCACAGCCTTGAGAGATATGGTTCTTCAGGAAGAACAGATGTATCAAGAAGCAATACTATAATGTTCTTGGGAGCTTTACATTGCTCTTCAATATTGGCAAAAAGAGAAATATTGGTGATCTCGACGAACACTTCTTTCCCACCTGAAAGTACAGATGTGCCAATACTCTCCACAATATCAAGTCCCACTATATTAACAACATTATCCAGGAAACCGGTGCCCATGAGATGGGGATTCATAAGATGATTATCTCTCTGCGCAAATACAGAATATGCGCATACTTTCATTTCATCATCAAACAACGGGATCAGTGAAGCAAGCATTTCATTACTCCTTTCGAACTCTTCCGAATTTCGTAACTATTTGTCTGTTAATTTATTATATCATCACTAAAAAGTATAGACAATATTAGTAACGAATAAAAAAAACAGCCAAATAAGGCTGTTTATAAAATCCCCCGAGAATGCCGGTTCCGGTTATTTGACTCCTAGCGAACGCCAGGTGGGTTACCGCAGCCCTTTTCGCTGTCTTCCTCTCCCATAGCTTGTCTGCACATGTGCAGGGCCGGAGGCGTGACATTTGAAAATGCAATCTAGGTGTCCCGTTTAAAGTAACTGTAGGTTCAAATTACACCGGAGTTGTCGAACATCCCAGGCGAGCTCAAGGCTCGTTATAAACCACTCTTTGGTGGTTCTTTAATTACATTATAATTCATGAATAAATATGGTCAATAGATTTTCCCTAAAAAATTCTTAATATTATATGAAGAAAAGCGCATGAAATCTACACTTCACACGCTTTTCCATGTAATTTTATTTCTTGATTTATTATATGATGCGGGTGTTAAAAGTATCTTTTGACACCTATATCATTATATTCAAAGAGGCTTTGTTTCTTCCTTAAGCCATTCCTGTATCTCAGGCTCTTCTATCAGCGGAAGAAGTTTTTTGCAGACCATCTTATGGTACTCATTTATCGCCTTAACTTCTCTCGGCTGCAGATATTTCTTGTCGATAGCCTCACGATCAAGGGGCACATAAGTCAGATGTCTAAACTCCATAAACTGCCCATCGCTGTTTTTCTCACCGCTTACAACCTCAAGAATATTCTCGATTCTTATACCGTGTTTACCTTCAATATATACACCGGGTTCGTCTGAAACAATCATTCCTTCCTTGAGTGGAGCTTCGTCCTCTGAGGATCTGGACTTCCATCTGATGCTGTGAGGGCCCTCATGTACGTTAAGCATGTAGCCGATACCATGACCTGTACCGCACTTATAGTCAATTCCTATGTTCCAAAGCGGCTGTCTTGCCAGGATATCAAGGTTTCTTCCGTTGCATCCTTCAAGGAAGTGTGCACCCGCAAGCTGTAGCATTCCCACTGCTGTAAGAGTATAGTGTTTTTTCTCTTCATCTGTAACAGGACCAAGTACTATAGTTCTGGTTACATCGGTGGTTCCTCCCATATAGGTTCCGCCTGAATCCACAAGCAGAAATCCCTCAGGTGAAAGCTCTGCATTTGACTCTTCCGTAGCTTCATAATGCATCATAGCTGCATTATCCTTATATGCACTTATTGTCGGGAATGAAAGCTCAATATATCCGGGAAGAGCAGCTCGCATCTTATCAAGGTGCATCGCAGCGGTATACTCATTTAATTTTGTTCCACCCGCAACCTCTTTTTTTACCCAGTAAATAAACTTAGTAAGGGCAGCAGAATCTCTGAGATATACCTCTCGTATATTTTTGATCTCAGTTTCATTCTTGCATGCCTTCATCATCTCTGTAGGATCATAGATATTTTTAATGCCTGCTCCTGCTGATTCTGAGTTATCCTTTATGGTTCTGTATACAGAATAGCTTACGTTTCTCTCATCATAGAGAGTTATACCTTCATATTCGTACTCGTCAAGCCATGAAATAATTCTGTTATAAGCCACAAGATCTATGCCATTTTTTTCACAATATGCACGAACCTCATCGTTTAACTCTTCAAACTGAACAAACATGCTCACAGTCCTGGGAGTAATAAAGAGGTAGCTTAGAATAACAGGATTGCATTCAACATCATTGCCCCTTAAATTAGTGAGCCAGCAAATATCATCAAGCTTGCAGAGAAGATACGCATTTGCTTTTTCTTTTTCCATCACTGCTCTTACATCAGCAAGCTTCTCTGCAAAGGTTTTTCCGCAAAGCTCATCTGAAAGAACATAGATGGGATTGCACGGAAGAGCCGGTCTGTCAGTCCATACCTCACCTGCCAGATCTTTATCAAATTTAATCTTTATCTGCTTTTTCTTAAGCTTATTTTCATAAGAAAGGCCTTCTCTGGCAGGAACAACTTTACCATCAAAGCCAAGCACCTGGCCGTTTGTCATATTATCAAAAAGATATTCAGCAATTGTGGGAACGCCCTCCTCACCCATCTTAAAAAGAGTGACACCTGTTCCTTTCATCTCACGCTCAGCCTGTATGAAGTATCTTCCGTCAGTCCACATCCCGGCAAAATCCTTGGACACTACAAGTGTTCCGTTGGATCCCGTAAATCCGCAGAAGTATTCTCTGGCCTTAAAAAAGTCCGCAGAATACTCTGAGTTGTGATAATCAGATGTTGGCATAAGATAATAATCTATGCCATAGAAAGCCATCTTTTCTCTAAGGGCAGAAAGTCTGTCCTGTATTACTTTGTTCATTAAAAAATCCTCCCAAAGAGCCCTATATGCAAATGTATCCTGTCCATGCGAACAATGATACTGCGACGTCTTTATAAAAAAAGTCAGGGTTCTTCATTTAATTATCTATCTTTCATCCATAGGCACATAATCATGAGTACCGCTCACGGCCATGTACGCAGGTCGAATGATCTTACTGTTATTTGCCAGCTCTTCCATTCTATGAGCACTCCATCCAACGATACGCGCTATGGCGAACATCGGAGTAAAGAGTTCCTCCGGAAGCTCAAGCATTTTATATACAAATCCTGAATAGAAATCGACATTTATGCTTACGCCCTTGTACATCTTACGCTCATTGCTGATAACCTCAGGCGCAAGACGTTCTACAAGCTCATAAAGAGCAAGTTCTTTTTCCATTCCCTTTTCCTTGGCAAGCTTAACAGTGTACTCCTTAAGAAGTACAGCTCTTGGATCTGATTTAGAATAAATAGCGTGTCCCACACCATATATCAGACCTGCCTTGTCAAACGCTTCCTTATGCAGAAGCTTTTTAAGATATTCCTTTACCTCTTCCTCACAAGTCCAGTCCTTGAGCTCTTTCTCCATCTGATCAAACATATGGATCACCTTGATGTTGGCGCCACCGTGACGCGGCCCTTTGAGTGATCCTATGGCAGCTGCAATTACAGAATAAGTATCAGTCATGGACGAACTTACAACATGTGTGGTAAATGATGAGTTGTTACCGCCGCCATGCTCCATGTGCAATATGAGGCAGATATCAAGAAGTCTGGCCTCCAGCTCAGTATATTTACTGTCAGGTCTAAGCAGATACAGAATATGCTCTGCCGTAGACAGCTCTGCCTTGGGAGGATGAATGAAAAGACTGTTGCCCTCATGATAATGGTTATAAGCCTGATAACCGTATATTGCAAGTAGCGGGAAAAGACTTATCATCTGAAGACTCTGTCTCAAAACATTGGGCATTGAAACGTCATCAGCGTGATTATCATATGAATACAATGTAAGCACACTTCTTGAAAGTGTATTCATCATATCCTTACTTGGTGCCTTCATAATGATATCTCTTACAAAGCCTGTGGGAAGAGATCTGTAAAAGCCAAGAAGCTCCGTAAAGCCTCGCAGCTCTTCCATGGTAGGAAGCTTTCCAAAAAGCAACAGATATGCTGCCTCCTCAAAGCCAAACTTTGAGGTGCTGGCAGTTCCGTGGACAATGTCCCTTACGTTTACTCCGCGGTAAAAAAGCTCTCCGTCTGCAGGAATTCTTTCCCCATTTACTTCCTTAGTTGCATTAATTGTGGAGATATTGGTAAGGCCCGTCAGAACACCCTTACCATTTAAGTCTCGAAGACCTCTTTTTACATCATATTTTGAAAAAAGATCCGGATCTATTCTGTCTGCGCCCTCAACAACCTTCGCGAGATCTACTAATTCCGGTGTATTATCTGAGTAAATGTTTCTCTCGTTATCTTTGTTTCCCATACTACCTCCTGTATTTATTTTTATTATTTTGCCTCGCTAAGTAAAACATTGTAGTTCTGCTCTCGGGCGTTGCCCTCGCCAGAACTAAGTAAAATACTAAGCTCGAAAGAACCTCGCTAAGTATTTTACTTAAGGAACTCCCTTACAGCGTCTGCGAGGCCATCTTTTCCGACAATCTTATTGTGTCTTACAGCTGCATTTCTTATTGAAGTTACTGCTTCGGGAATCTCCACCCCTGATACCTCTGAAAGCTTATCTGCAAGCTGGAAATCATCAAGTCCTTCCTCGTCCTTTCCAAGAGCCTGCATAACGCTTCTTGTGAACTTGTATGGGCTTGCAGTTGAAGCAATAACAGTAACTGTCTTATCCCCTGTCTCCTTCACATATTTATTATACACACTGGAAGCCACAGCAGTGTGAGTATCAATAAGATATCCTGTCTTTTCAAAGAGCTCTCTGATAGCTGCTGCTGTCTCTTCCTCTGTGGCATATCCGCCGCGGAAGCATTCAAGTGCTGCCTTCATGGAATCGCTTATCTCATATTTGCCCTTCTCAGTCAGTTCCTTCATGTAAGAAGCATCCTTCTCAGCATCATCACCTGCTATATGATATATAAGCCTCTCAAGGTTAGATGAGATTAGAATATCCATTGACGGTGATGTGGTAAGAATAAAATCACGGTTTCTGTCGTACTCACCTGTCTTAAAGAAATCATATAAAACCTTGTTTGAATTTGAAGCACAGATGAAAGTTTTGATGGGAAGACCCATTTTTCCTGCATAATAAGCAGCAAGAATATTACCAAAGTTACCTGTTGGAACTACGACGTTTATCTCATCTTTGTCAGCTATTCTGCCCTCCTTGAGAAGACGGGTGTAAGCATAAACGTAATATACAATCTGCGGAACAAGTCTTCCTATGTTGATAGAATTAGCTGAAGAGAACTGGAAGCCCTTGGCATCAAGCTCCTTTGCAAACTCAGGATCTGTAAATATCTTCTTAACGCCTGTCTGAGCATCATCGAAATTACCATCGATTCCGATTACGCAGGTGTTATCACCTTCCTGTGTGACCATCTGCTGTTTCTGGATAGGAGATACTCCGTCCTTGGGATAAAATACGATAATCCTTGTTCCCGGAACATCAGCAAAGCCGGCAAGTGCAGCTTTTCCTGTATCTCCGCTTGTTGCTGTAAGAATTACGATCTCATTTTTGATCTGGTTTTTCTTAGCCGCAGTTGTCATTAGATAAGGCAGAATTGAAAGAGCCATATCCTTAAATGCTATTGTTTTTCCGTGATAAAGCTCTAAGTAGAAAGCTCCGTCCGCCTCAGTCAAAGGAGCCATCTCCGGTGTATCAAACTTGGAGTCATAAGCATGATCAATACAATAACGAAGCTCTTCCTCTGTAAAATCCGTAAGTAAAAGCTTCATAACCTGATAAGCAGTCTCGCGATAATCCATCTCCTTGAGTTCAGATAGACTTTTATCAAGCTTCGGAATGTTGTCCGGAACAAAAAGTCCTCCGTCTGATGCAAGTCCCTGCAGTATTGCCTGTGATGCAGTTACCTTCTGCTTATCTCCTCTGGTACTAGAATACATAACGTTCATGTTGCCTGGCTCCTCCATTTTCTTGTTCTTTCTTTATTAATTATGATAAAATAAAAGTAATAAAAGATGACTCTTCATACATGAGTCTTAGATATTTTTCTTATGAAAAATTTATACTTTGAGTAAAAAGTATACCACAAAAGTGAATATAAATACAGTTTTTACATATGATACTTAGTAACTGCCAGATTTAAGCTTATGGGGGTAAACTTAAAATGAACGGTAAAGTTGCGGGGGTGTATGAAACTTGTTTAAAGGACGGGACAAAGTCCTTCAGAGCGTCAATAACATTTAAGGGGAAGCATATAGCACTTGGTTCTTTTTCTGATGCCACAACTGCAGGTAAGGCCTATTTACTGGCGCAAAAAATCCTGACTGACAATTCCTATGAGCTATCATCCTACAGGAAAGGCCAGTCTCTTCCTTTCGAGAAATGCGTAGTCCTTGTTAATTTCCGTGATAAGGGGCTTTACATTCCTACGCCAATTTACCTTGAGAAGAAATATTTTTTCTATTATCTGTCGCAGCATCACACACTCATCTTCGATATAGATGATCTGTTCTACTATTCTTCTCACAAGATAATGAAACGAGGTTCACATCTTTTCGTTGCTGATTACGGCTCGCAGATAAGTATACTCAGCAGATACGGTATCAGAAGCTACGCTGTTGAAGGGCGGGATTACCGCTTTGCCAACGGCAATTCAAATGACCTTCGTTACGAAAACATAGAAGTTTTAAACCGATACCATGGTGTACGGCAGTATGCGGAACGCGGTTTTCAGAAATATAAGGCCGTAATCCACGTAAATGGGAACTTTGTTATAGGAAAATACAACACCGAGGCCGAGGCTGCCATAGCCTATAACAAGGCTGCTGACATTCTAAAGAAAAACGGGATTGATAAAAACTATATGCAAAACTATATAGAGGATCTGTCTGCATCCGAATATGCGAGTATTTATACAAAAATACGCATATCACCCAAAATAATGAAGCTCTCCTCTGCCAGTTTAAAGGATAAAGATATGGCTAAGGAAGCATAATACTCCGGCAAAAGGAACAATAAATACATGCATTCATTTTTTTCCAATATCAGTATTACAAAAATAAAAAATACCCGCAAATTACTGCGGGTATTACTTATGTCAGTATTTATGTCTATTTACGTTTTTCTCACCTCCTGCGGTATGCAGACAGATAATAAATCCATGGAGCAGGTGGGCTTTTTCTTCGACACAGTCGTGACCTTTACGGCATATTATAAGGATTTCACATCATCTGACTCATCTTTTTTTACAAGGTACTCAGATGCTGAAAAAAGCTGCAGCGAATTTCTTGATGAATGTCAAAAGGCCTGTGCCCGATATGACCTTCTTTTTTCTACTACCAAAGAAGGCGGAGATATCTGGAATATCAATCACTCCGGAGGGGCTCAGGTTGAGGTAGATGTTGACACTTACAGGCTTATGCAGAAAGCTCTGTACTATGCGGAGCTTTCAGACGGTGCCTTTGATCCCACCATAGGAACGGTTACCGACCTTTGGAATTTCCATGCAGATACGGATAAGGCTGTTCCTGATAGCTCCTCTCTTCAGGAAGCTCTGTCCCATGTCGATTATAGGAAGGTTATTTTGTCAGAAAAAAATGAAAAGTACTACGTACAACTCTCTGATAAAGATTCCCGCATAGACCTTGGTGGCATTGCAAAGGGTTATATTGCCGATAAATTAAAAGAGCTCTATATTTCAAAGGGTGCAAAAAGCGGCATAATCAATCTTGGCGGAAATGTATTGTTAATTGGCTCCAAGCCATCAGAAAACGGAACTACCACATTCTATACCACCGGCGTACAAAGGCCCTTTGGCGATTCCAACGATCCGATTGTAAAACTCTCATTGGAGGATTGCTCTGTGGTCACATCCGGTATATACGACAGATTTTTCGAAAAGGATGGCCAAATCTATCACCATATCCTGAACGCGAAAAACGGAATGCCTGTTGAAAACAATATTTTCAGCGCTACCATTGTCTCAGAATCATCCGCAGACGGTGATGCTCTTTCCACCATTTCCTACATGCTTGGCACAGAAAAAGGGATGGAACTTATTAATTCCATCCCTGATACTTATGTTCTGTATGTAACAGATAAATATGAAATTGTATCCTCAGAAAATTTTCCCGGCATTAAGTAATTAACACCTTTGTATCAAAGCATGATATTCATATTGCTCTTTTGAGCCTCATCATCCAGCTGTTTTTTCTGCATCTGAAGACGATATGCATCAAGGGTCTGATTCTTTCTGAGTTCTGTGATCTCCTCAGCTATATCAGTGTCAGCTATGCTGCTCTCTGCACTAAGGAGATTTTCTCTTGCTATTGAATTATAGCTTACGTTGTGCTCAAGACCGTTTGTTACCGCACCAACGCCGCCTCTTGCCTCACTTACATTCTTAAGTGCACTGTCAATTGACTCGATGTCATTTACATCAATATTGTCAAGTCCAAGCGACTTCATCTGAGATGAAGTAAGTCCCTGTCCGATGCCCTTCATAAGCTGAGAGTTTGCACTTGCAATATCTCCTCTCTCGCTGTCAGACAAGGTACCATTCTGGGCATAAACAGCGTTCTCACGCATGCTCTGCAAGTAGTCCGTTACGCCATCGAGAACACCGTCCTGAATATTCATCTGGCCAATGTTATCTCTGCCGTTTCTGATACGGACATCCGCGGTTCTCTGCTCTTTTTCAAGCTTCTGACTTATAGCCAGCTCGGCCGGTCCGTCAGCAGCTCTTTGAAGCTTGTTTCCACTGGCGATCTTGCCATAGGAATAATCATTGGTATAACTGTTACTTCCTATGCCTCCTATCATATGTGCGCTCCTTTCTTCCTCCATGAATAAGGATAAATCCATTTTCGCGCCGCAGCTCCTCTCCGGTCCCCACCATTAATAAGCTGCTCGGCATGCCATCTGCAGAATGATGACACACTTAGGATCCTTCCTGAACCATTCTGCCACTCAGGGCAGAATAACCATAGTTAATTAATACAATAACATTTTCTGTATATTTTGTAAATATATATGTTGATGTGATTATATATAAAAATTTGTCACACTTTTTATATGATGTAAACAAGAAAAACCTTCCCTCCGCATTACAAATACAGAGGGAAGGCGCATCTCATAGCAAGTTATATTCGAGCCGGTATCAAACCTTGAACCCACTGATAAGGTTCTCAATTTTGTCAGATGAATCCGATACAGCCGTTGCACTGGTATCAACGCCCTTGGAATTCTCAGCAACCATCTCAGCACTGGATGTAAGATGCGTAGCAGTTGCACTGACCTCCTGTGTACTTGCTGACTGCTCCTCAGAAATTGCTGCCATTGAGGTAGCAATCTCATCAACGCTTCCAACCTTGGCAATCATCTCACCCACAATATCACTGGTCTCATCAAGGCTCTTAAAGATTTCCTCGAAGGTTGCGCCTGCGGTATTAACAGCATCCATGTTTGCATTTATCTCATTCATGTTAGCCTGTGATTTATCTGACAATTCCTTAATCTGTGCAGTTATATCCTTGATAATTGCAGCAATCTGAGTTGTAGACTCAGCACTGTTATTGGCAAGCTGACCAATCTCAGTAGCTACTACTGCAAAGCCTTTTCCTGCATCTCCTGCTCTGGCCGCTTCAATAGAAGCATTGAGTGACAAAAGGTTTGTCTGAGATGCTATGGAGTTGATGATCTCGATTATGGAATTAATCTTGTCAGCTGATTCTCCAACATCTCCAACTACTCTGTTCATATCTTCCATGGATTCTGCAATGCCACTCATACCGGTCTGTACAGCCTCCATATCTCTCTGTCCATCCCTTGCCTTTGTAACAAGACTGTCCATGGTTTCTCTTGTATGATTACTCTTATCTGTAAGGTTGCTAACCTCCTGCGCAAGAGTTGTAGCCTGGTTTGCGAGTTCCGTAACAGCATCTGCCATGTCATCCATTGCGCCCTGGATCTGCTGCATAGCCTTGGACTGTTCATCAGCCTGAATATTAAGATCACTGGAAGCGTTTTTGGAATTCGTAGCTTCACCTGCAAGCTGATTAGTTACATTTCTTAGTTCAGTAAGTGTATCTCTCATCTGCTGAACGTATTCAAACATATTATTGTTCATTACGCCGATTTCGTTGTCATTGTCTTTGCCCTTCTTGATATTTACAGTGAAGTCGCCGCTTGCTATTCTGGTGATATTATTTGTAAGTGCACTTACAGGTTTTGTAATAAGTGCATTGATGGCCTGAAGCATTACTACAGCCATAATGAGTATCATTATTGCCGCAAGAATCGCACTGATCAAAATAAAATTATACAGGGGTGCTAAGATATCGCCTTCAGCTACGAAGGAAACGAGAATCCAATTTGTCCCATCAACCTGATTGAAGGATACGTAATAAACCTTTCCATCCGTTCCCTTTATATGCTTAATCTCGGTAGTGCCGCCTGACTTGACTATTCCTGCAACTTCCTGGATAAATCCATCGCTTGGATATTCGCTTACATCTTTACCTATCTGATCAGCAGCAGGAGATCCCACCATTATCGATCCATCAAAAAGCATAGTTGATCCTGTCTTTAAAGGTTTAAATGCGCTGGATTTTTCAGAAACACCTTTAAGAACAATATCAGTGGACATAACACCGTTTCTTCCATCTGTAAGATTAATTGATCTTGATCCGCAAACAACCATTTCTCCAGTCGTCATATCAACCGAAGGAGCACCGAGCGCTATTGTTCGGGATGCTGAGCCGGTCTGATACCACTCTCTGGTAGTGGGGTCATAATCTGCATCCGGCACCCAGTCGCCACCATCCACAAATGTATCTTTCCCCAATGCTATATAAACATCTATTACCTCATTGGGATAGGCCTTCATTCCGGGAATCAGCGCTGCCTTAATAGCTGCTTCATCCACATTGGCTATGGTCTCAATAGTGTCCCCAAGACCATTGTAATAATTCTTAATGCCATTCATTGTTTCAGCAAGATCCGCTGCATTGGCCCTTGCCTCTTCATACAGACCGTTAGAAGCTTCGTCAACTATTACTGTCCTTGCCCTAATTGCTATAAATACTGTAACTATTGCTATTGCTACAGCAATCATTGGCAGAATTAGCAATAGCAGCTGACCACTGATATGCTTGACCTGCTTTCTTTCGACTGTTGTTCCTGACATTCTTAACACCTCCTGATTATATTATTTTTTACTCCTTCTCCACTTCTTCCAGAACCGTTTGAAAAATGTTTTCATCTGATATTCCCTCATCGGTTCTGAGTGCAAAAGCAGTTTTTATTCTCACAGTGATACTATTTCCTTCACTCTCTGTTATTTTTTCAACAGATTCCTTGATATTATTCGCAAAATACTCTAATGCTTCCCTTGTCTTGATGAATGTGAGTATCACAAAATAGCTCTCCTTGAGTCTTCCAACCGCGCAGGTCTGACTGGTGACAGATGTGATGTGCTTACTCATCGTCTGAAGGAATTTCTCCGCAACATCCTTGCCATAGGTTTCCAGTATCCTGGAGTATTTTTCATTACGAATAAGGATCACTCCGTAGCTTCTATTCTTATCTACATACTGTTCCGCATAATCCAACAGGCAGATCATTATCGCCCTTGCATTCATAAGTCTTGTAATCGGATCAATATTTGAAGGAATCGCAAAATTCTCAAGTCTGTACAGTTCTTCATCCTTGTCCTCAAAGAAACCTACAAGTCCTACAATCTCACCATTTCGATAAATAGGCATCTTTTGGCATCTGATATCGTGTACAACCCCTTCCACTATGCACTGTCCTGAAGCATCAATTATTCGTTCACCCTTGGTCAGTACCCGAATCTCATCATTTTTATATGGGTCTTCACTCACATGCCATCCCATATCCTCATCATTTTTCCCAAGAATATCATCAAGGGATTTAAATCCGTAAAAATCAAGGAACGACTGACTTGCTCCAAGAAATCTCCTGTCCTTATCTTTCCAGAAGAACTTGATGGCAGATCCCCATATCATATTTTCCCAAATCTCTGAATATGTGATTGCTCCGCTATCAGCAAGATACTTATCAACAAGGGATCTTGCAGAAGCGGTAAGTCCATCCAGAACTCTTGATATTTCCTCAGGTATCGATTTATAGCAGACAAGATATTCATTTCCGCCTGTACCGGGAACCATCATAACTATTATATTTTTGCGTTTGTAAGCTCCGCCCGGCTGCTTAATCCTGAATACCTTCTCCACATATCCTTTCTTGCATTTTTCTATTCGTGTACGCAAAGTGTCAAAATTCATATACTCTATGAAATCAGGTACCTCTGAAGGATATATACTCTCCTTTGCCAGCACTTTTACTGCATTTCTAAGGTCAGAATATACGTATGACTCATTTGTGATATATTTAAAGCGTCCAAGAAGCGGGGCTATTACGTTATTTCCAATATTTATCAGATCAACCACATCAAAAAGAAGGTTCAGCTCCCGGAGCTTTCCGTCAAGCATTTCACGCTCATTTATGTTCTGGTCCATGGAAATATTAATAATCGAACCTTTTATAATATGGTGTCCTTCATGTGATGCCAGACACTTAGCTCTGAACCTCAGATAATTGCCATTATCCGTATAATAGAAGGTCTCAATATTTGAGCTGTTTTCTATTACATTCGCAAACTCCCTGTATTTTTCAATCAGAGGTGAGCCTGTGTGGTAAATCCTTCTGTCAATTTCAGCATAATCACATTCATAGGTATGCAGAATCTGCTCCATATAAGCTCTGTTCATGAAAAGCGTATGGAAGTCCTTACCATCATCTTCAATGATTTCAAGCGGAATATCCACGTCTCTCACATGAAGCCCGGCTACATCATAGAAATGTCTCCATTGTCGTTTTTCTATGGCGATTCCCTTTTCTCTGACCTGGGCCAGTAAATCATCCATTCTCTCCGGCCTGCCATAATAGTATCCCTGTATTCTCTCACATCCTATGCTTTTCAGAAATTCCAGCTGTTCGGCAGTCTCTACACCCTCCGCAAGAGTTTTGATTCCGATATCCTTTGCCATTGTAATGGTTGATCGCATTATAGCTTTGGACTTTTCGGTAAATGAAGTAAGGAAATTCATGTCCATCTTCAACATGTCGAAGTCATAGTCCTTAAGCAGATTCAAGGATGAATAACCGCTTCCGAAATCATCCATCCAAATCTCATAACCCTTAGCTCTGAATTTTCTAATAACATCTGAGAGAAATCCTTCGTCCGCAACGAAGATACTTTCCGTGATCTCAATGTGGATATAGTCTCTTGGAATATCATATTTAGCAACCTCAGTCTCCACAATTTCAAACATATCGCATTTCAAAAAATCCAGCCTCGAAAAATTGATTGATACAGGTATTACGGGTTGAGATTTTTTTAAGTTGTTATCCAGGATTCTGCATACAGCCTTAACAACATAGCAGTCCAGTTTGTAAATGAGATCTTTGTCTTCAAGCGGTTTGACAAATTTGAAAGGAGCCAGCATGCCCCAGTACGGGTCATTCCATCTTGCAAGAGCCTCTAATCCGCATAGTTCCTCTGTGAGGGCGCGAACAACAGGCTGAAAAAACACTTCAATCCAGCCTTTTTCTATAGCTTCATCTATTTTATTAACAACATAATTGTATAGTTCATCCATAACACTATTATTGTATCTGATTTATCGATAAAAAGTGCCAAGTTTACGGAATATTAGCAAAGTTTATACATTTTTTATATACAAAAAGCTCCATATATCCTATTGAGATATATGGAGCTTTACACTTATGTTTTAACTATTCAGCCATTGGAAACACATTTTACCCAGCCGTATTCGCTGTTAGCTGAAGCATCTGTGTTACTGTCATCACTAAAGCATATTGTCTTAAGCTTATCCGGAAGATTATCGCTTTTTGACAATATCATATAATTTGAATATTGTGATGAACCTCTGTTAAATTCAAGGTTAATCCCTACATAGCCTGCTGCCTTTTCCACATCAAAAGACTCAATGCCATTTACATCATACAGATCCTGCGGAATAACGTTATTGATTACCTCTTGAATCTCTGCTTTATCATTGCTGCTCCATTCAGAGTGTGAAGGCTCATCCGTTTCATAGTCCCAGTCATCCACTATAACCCTAAGGTTGTCAACATTCTCGTTTCCATCCCACCAGGATGCAGGCACATTATGAGCATTTAAGAACGCTATTGTCTTTGTAAACGAAGGGAATATATAAAAATTGTACTTATTTGATGAATGATACTTTCCGTCTCCCTTCTCATTTGCACCATACAAAAGTATAGAAGGATTTTCTTTTCTGAGGTCATCAAAGGATTGATTTTTAAGCTCTTCCCCATAGATTTTCAAGAACTCATCCATCTCCTTGTCACTTACTTTCACTGAAAAATCATTTAACATGGTCTCCCCGTTAAAAGAATTGATCTCTCCTGCTTTTATTCCAAATACAGGGAACTTTCCCTCCTTGTACTCTTCGCTGTTATATAAATCTTTATACGCTGCAAAAAGCTCCTCATCGCCAATGTCTATCTTGTATTGTCGTCTGACCTTTTTGCCATTTTTGAGGTTCCATTGAACGCTTATAAATACATAATTTGGACTCTCTCCTTCCTGATACTCTCTGTAATCATAGTTTAAATAGTCAGGCGAAAACAAATTATTTCTGATAGCATCCTTATGTGCTTCTCTGGCATTTATTGCTCCAAGTCTCGTTATTTTTTCCACTTTATCCAAATCAGTAAGCTTCATGTTAGCAAGAGCATATCTTCCAGCATTTATAGTAGAGTCATAATATCCACCATCATGAGTTACCTTCTCATAAGGAGCTATCAGACCTTCGTAAACAATGCTATCTGCTATCGCTACGCTCTCTACACGGGATGGCATAGGCTGCCAGGTCTCATATCCGAAAATATCAAATACAAATCCCACAAATATCAAGCTGCTTATTACAGCACTTGCAATAAGGGTCCCATAGTTTTTGAGCGATGCCTTGAAATCAAATTCATAAATAGTCTCAATTACAAAATGTATCAGAACAGCACCACATATGATTCCGAATGCAAAGATTCCAAGGCTTCTGGTGCTGCTAACGAAATACATCATTATACCGGCCCCGAGCGCTCCAACTACTGTGATAAATATTTTAAAGACAGGCTTTGTAATGTAAAACGCCATTGCCTTACCTGCTGCTTCCGCAGGTCTTCTCTTTACAAGAAATCTTGCAACAGCAAAAGAAAGAACAGTAAGAACAATTATAAAGAGCATCCCTTTTGCAGCATCAAAAGTATAGAATGCAATCTCATGCTCTGCATCACCCTGAAACTTTGCTATGGTATCCATAAACAGTTTTATCGGCGATCCGTCTCCATATAAGAGCACTTCAAAAAGCGCTTTCTCTGTATAAAAACTTGATATAAACGTTGCCATATATAAGTTATAAAGACTTATTACAACAGAACCTGCAAAAAAGAATACTGCACAGCCAAGAGCAGCAACAACCACATGCCCTGTAAGTACCGCAGCAAGTGTGCATATCTCATAGCACATGATAAATATAACTATCATCACTATAGCTGAAGCAAAATATAAGAATATTGAATTTACTGCTACATATCCTCTTGAGATGCCCATGATAACCGTTATTAAATGGCAAATAACATACGGCACAGCAAAAATAAGAATTCCGCTTATATTGTTAGCATCGAATAACTTTTCCCTTTTCACAGGCAGTGAATAATAGAGATCAGTCTGTTTTGAATCAAAAAGGTAATAGTAGCTCTGAAGTGCAAGAATAAATGAAAGAGCCAATATTGTCAGTATAACCGCTACATTCCCCATTCCGGCAATATTATTATAAAAGTGTATCTGTATATCGCCTATATTCGTCTGCTTACTCTCAAGTCTTAAGTTGTAATGTCCAAACATGAGCAACGCATATACTATCTGAGAGAAAAAGTTTGCAGCAATAGATAATGCAATTGTCCAAAGACGTCTTTTTGAGTTCTCTTTTAGTAAATTAACAAATAATCTTTTTGATGTCATATCCCTGTACCCCCGTTTCACTTATAAATATCTCTTCAAGAGACAGCGGCAGTATTTCCATGAAAATCGGACTTTCTGCCCTAAGTGCATCACTTATCTCCTCCTCCTGACCTCGAATGGTCATGGTTACAAGCTTTCCTCTGCTATCTGAAACAAGAACATTCAACAAATCTTCTATCCTCTTTTTACTCATCTCATCTCTGAAAACGCACTGAATCTTATGTATATCTGTTTTTGCATCATCCAGATTTTTGGATAAGAGTATTCCGCCTTTATGCAATAGTCCAACTGTATCGCATATATCCTCCAGTTCTCTAAGGTTATGAGATGCAATGACAGGAGTGAATTTTCTTGAAGACATATCACCTATGAACAGACTCTTAACCGCCTGACGCATTACAGGATCAAGTCCGTCAAAGGTTTCATCACAGTATAGATATCTTGTATTTGCTGCAATCCCAAGAATTATTGATAACTGCTTTTTCATTCCCTTTGAAAAAGTCTTTATTTTCCTGTTCTTATTAAGGCCAAAGTTTTTCATAAGGTACTCAAATCTATCCATGTTAAAACTATCATAGACATTGTTATAAAACACAGCCATCTCCTTTGGAGTTGTATTAGAGAAAAAAGCTGTATCATCAGATATATAGAAAATCTCCCTTTTTACATCAGGGTTCTCATACACAGGTCTCCCATCAACAGTTACGGTTCCTGTATCCGGCTGCAAGATACCCGCAGCCAATCTCAAAAAGGTGCTCTTCCCGGCACCATTTGTTCCGACAAGTCCAAAAACCTGTCCATCTTCTATGGTCAGATCTATACCGGCAATAGCCTGAATGTCATCAAATTTCTTAGACAAATTATTTGCCTTTATCATCTTCATCCTCCTTCACTTTTCTCATTCCCCTAAATATAAGCTTTTATCACTTCCAATATATTCGCAGCAAAAAACATTATCCGAATTTTTCACTGACAAAAGAAGTGATTTCCTTTTTGGTGAACCCCACTTTAACTGCCTTATCAATAATGCCTGAGAGTTCTTCCAGTATTTCCTTTTTTCTGGCAGGCAAAACTTCATCTGCAGAAGCTGCAAATCTTCCTCTTCCTGCCACCGAATAGCACATACCCTTCTGCTCAAGGGCATCATAGGCTTTCTGAATAGTGTTTGGATTAATTGACAGATCCATCGCCAATGATCTCACTGAAGGCAGCGCTTCACCCTGTCCTATTACGCCGCAGAGTATCAGTTCCTCCAGTTTCCCTGCTATCTGCTCATACAGGGGTCGCTTGTCTCTAAAATCAATTTCGATCAGCATAATTTCCTCCTGTTTGTAGTGTACTATCTCATCTAGTACACTTAGTATAATATTATAGGTGCTGACACATGTCAACACCTATATAATTAAGCCTGTATTTAAAGGTAGGTCTTTGGCAGTTTTACGCCATCTTTGTAAACAACAAGCTTGTCAAAAACAGCTCCGGCATCACCTGCGTACAATGAAATGGTATTAATGCCCTTCTTGAGCTCTATCTTTGCATGAGCTATATGTTCATGGTCAAGAACTGCTTCACACCACTCCCTGCAGGGAAAATCCGTAAAGTACCCTTCACCTGTACCATATTCAATTTTTATATCTCCATCATTTACGCTATAACCGAACTTAAGTCTCCCTCCTCTTACAATAGGATTGGTCATTACAAGGTGAAAATCAAGGTCATATGCTCCGCCATCTTCTGAATATACATTGTAGCTTATGCTGGGAACATTTCCGCTTTTTATCTCTTCCTCATCATAATTTGATATAGATGGAAATACCTTTACTGCCGGCTTACCACTTTTCCCAAGATAGTCTATAGCTTCGAAGTCTGAGCTTCCTGCTGCCTTTTTCTTAACATAATTCTCAGCACCAATAAATATAATATCCCCGGTTTCTTCAATACAGCTATCAGCCATAAATATGACTTCTATCTCGTTATGACTGCCATCGTCAAAGCTTAGTTTGACTGTAGCTTTAGTACTTGTTTTCCCTGCAATCAGTTCTTTTTTTATACCAAAATGAACCGTTTTTCTGGCATCCGTGAAGTTATCATCTACTATAACTTTTCCCTTAGTTTCTTTGCATACAAGCCAGTCAGTGTCAAAAACTATCTCATAGGAGTATCCCACATCTCCTCTGGTATCAAGGTCAAGGAGAACCTCATTTGTACCTGGCCTTGTAAATCCATAGCTGATAGGGGCAGGCGGTCCCTGCCAGTGTTCTCCCAGATTAACAATTTTTTCTCCCCTGAAGGAGATCACGGGCTTTGCATCGTGCAGAGGACTAACCATGCAAACCGTAGGATAAGTCCAGTCATATGCGTCCCATGACCTGAATCCCACATGGGCCGAACTCATCATATGGTTCCATTTACCCCCGTTAAAGCTATGGAATTCATCAACGAGGCAAATATCACGGGATATCCTTCTTTGCACAGACTGCGCAAAATGATTGGCATATACACAGCCTCTTCTTGCAAGCTCCTTATTCATTCCTGCTTCCACACACATCAAAACTATGTTAAGACTGGCTGCTGCCGGATAGTATATCATGCTCCTATAAGCTGTAAGAGCTTCATCCTTAAGCTCTTTATTTAATCTCTCTGCTGTATCAAGTATATTTTTTGCATCCTCCCAGACCTTATCTCCTTCCATCATATCCACGGGATTATAAATATCCTCATTCATAGTCTCAGGAGTTCTCTGTGCATTATATCTTGTATAGCCCTCTATCACCTTTGCAATATCCTTTTTCTGAATAGGTGTTGCTCCTGGGAACTGTCTCTCTATCCATAGGCCGGCATACTCTGCAGTCTTGTTTTTGGCCTTCTCGCCATATTTATCATAGTCATAGGCAAGATCCATGAAAAAGCAAAGAGGATACTCGTTCAGCTTAAGGTCGCCCACGTTTACTATCCACATCTTCCTTACACCTGACTCATAAGCAAGGCTCATCTGCTCCCATGTTTTGGTGAGTCTGTTGCAGTTTACCCATTCATAGCTGACAGGTGCTCCATGGTAGTCAAAATGGTAATACATACCAAACCCGCCCCTATGATTTCTGGTCTCTTCAGTAGGAAGAGCTCGTACATGACCGTGGTTATCATCGCTTAACAAAAAGATTACATTATCAAGTTCATCCCAGTCCTTAAGTCCCTCCGTGCTCTCGTCTCCATAGTAGTAATCCTCTACCTCCTTGTAGATTGCAAGCATTCTCGGCACCTTATCAATATCAGCATTTACATTCTTTTTTATAAGCTCATCCTGAACCTTTATTGCCTTTTTCACTACATCAATATTGTCTTTTAATGTTGCATCCTCAGGCATAAGCTTAGAATCAGCCTCTCCACGCATTCCTATGGTTATCACGTTTTCAAAGGCCTTGTTTCTGTTTACACCGTCCTCCCAGAATTTTGTAATCCCCTCTGTGTTGGACAAAAAGCTCCAGGTATTGTCGTCACTGTAATTTTTATACTGTCTCTGCCATTCCACACCAGACCTGCACATAGGCTCATGATGTGATAGTCCCATTATTACTCCAAGCTTATCTGCAAGCTCTGCATTCAATAGCCCGGGGCCGTCCTGAGAAAAGGATGAATTCCACATGGCGGGCCACATATAGTTACCATTAAGTCTGAGAAGGAGTTCAAAAATCTTGCGATAAGCTTTTGAATTAATATCCCCGAATTTTTCGGTAGCCCAGTTTCCAAAGGCCGGCCACTCATCATTAATGAAAAATCCTCTGTATTCTACCGATGGCTCCTTTGATACAATTTCCTCCGGAATATCAATAACTATCTCATACTTTTTTAAAGGTGAAACATCTCCAAAATATACAAGGGGTGATACCCCGCACATACCTGATAATCTGAACATTCCGTAGATTGTTCCCCTCTTGTCACTTCCTGCAATAACAAGAGCCTTCTTTACAGCATCATTTTCAGGAAAGGGGTTATCCACGCAAGTGATCTTATATACCTCTCGCTTTCCCTTAATATCATCAAGCTTTATTCTTCTACCCACGGATAATTTGTCCAAAATATTGCTCTTACCTATTGTTGCAGCAATAACAATACATTCTTCTGCACTTTTTACTACTGCTTTCCCATCCGCAGCAACATACTCTTCATTTATGATAAAGGGGCGAACATCCGTCACAGCTTCAATATCATCTGCCACAGTCTCCCCTATCATCTTTATTCCTTCATAGCTCTCATTCTCTATAAGCAATGACGCACATTTATTATCCTTAAACAACTCAAATTTGCACATAAAAAAGCCTCCCTACTTCAATTATGACTATACATACAAAGAAGCGGAAAGGCTTGTTTAATATTGCTGATATTCTATTGTTTTTTGCTTTTTCAAAAGCCCGGGGGCTTAATCATGCATTCTTCCATCTTCTCTGATATCTCAGATGGCTGCAGCCTCCATCTCCTCAAACTGTCTTGAGAAAAGCTGATGGTAATAGCCGTTTACATTTTTCATAAGTTCCTTATGTGTTCCGCGCTCTATAATCTTTCCATCCTTGACCACAAGTATCACATCCGCATCAACAACAGTTGACAGTCTGTGCGCGATCATAAATGATGTTCTTCCGTTTATCACCACAGATATTGCATCCTGAATAGCTTTCTCTGTAACTGTATCTATTGAAGATGTCGCTTCATCAAGAACAAGAATCCTCGGATCGGCAAGAATTGCTCTGGCAAAGGACAGAAGCTGCTTTTCACCTGTTGAGAGCATATCTCCGCCCTCTCCTACGTCACTGTCAAGTCCATTGTCCATTCTTTCAACTATCTTGTCAGCTGAAACCAGCTTTAATGCATCCCATATCTCCTCATCGGTGGCATCAGGATTGCCATACCTGAGGTTTTCTCTGACACTTCCTGAAAAAAGATGTGGTGTCTGAAGCACATATCCAATATTACTGTGAAGCCATAGCTGTGATCTCTCCTTGGCATTTCTTCCATCTATCAGGACTTCACCGCTTGTAGGCTCAAAAAATCTGCACACAAGATTTACCAGAGTGGATTTGCCTGCACCGGTTTCTCCGACGATAGCTACATTAGTTCCCTGCGGGACCTTCAGGTTAAAGTGTTCAAGTACGTACTCTGTTCCATCAGGATAGTGAAAAGATACATCCTTAAATTCCACATCTCCTATAAGCTCTTCCCAGTTTTCCTTCTTGGGATTAAAGGTGTCTCCGTATTTTTTAACAACCTCAGGTGAATCTGCAACATCCGACTCAGTTCCAAGAAGTCTTGTCAGTCTCTCCACGTTTACCTGTACAGCTATAAGCTCAGAAATGGTGACAATTATGTTTTGTATAGGCTCCAGAATACCAAGTGCATAGGACAGGAAAACAGACAGTGTTCCTATCTCCAGAACACCCTCCATGGTTATGATTCCGCCTCTCCACAAAACCAGAGCCAGTGCACAGGATGAGAGCATGGTCACCGAAGCTGAAAACAGTGCTGAAAAATGTGTGGCATTAACTGCATTTTTCCTGTAATTTTCTGTGTCTTCCCTGAAATCATTCTGAATCCTGTCCTCTACAACAAGGGTCTTTATGGCCTTTGCGCCTGTAATACCTTCATTGAAATTACCGGTAATTGTTGAATTAAGTTCCCTTATATGTCTGTTAAGAACAATCAGGTGTTTTTGGAAATAAATAACAAATACAACCGCTATAGGAATAAGCGCCAGTATATATACTGCAAGCTTTGCATTTACTGCAAGCATTACCACAAGCACAAAAAGTATATAGCTTCCGTTCCAGACTATATCCATAAGTCTCCAGGCACACATTACTCCGATTTTTCCTGTATCGCTCATAACTCTGGCATGGATATAGCCAACATTATTCTGATTAAAGTATGAAAAGGACAACTCCTGAAGATGATTAAATGCTGCGTTTCTAAGATCTCTGTCCATCGACATCTCAATCTCTCCGCACATATTTGCACTGGTAAAGTCCATAATAAGCTTTATTATAAGAACTGAGGCGTATGCTAAGGCAAAATACCCTATCCCCTTAGTCGTTCCCTTTGCTATGAAATTATTAATAGCATATCTGTTAAAAAGCGGAACAAAGGAATCTATCATACTAACCATGCTGCCAAGAAAAATCATTATAGCCATTTTAGGCAGATAGGGTTTTAAGTACGGCATTATTCTGGGATATCCAAACAATGGCAGCGACACTGTTTTATTTCTGTAAGTTTTCTTAGTATCAGGCAATGTCTTCGCCTCCTCCCTGTATCTGAATGTCATAAATCCTGCGGTACAGACCATTTTTATCAAGAAGCTCTGCGTGAGTCCCCTCCTCAGCCAGTTCGCCGTGGCTGAGAACTATGATGTGATCTGCATGCATAAGTGTTGTAATTCTATGTGAAATAATAATAGTTGTAGCCTGGCCCACATTTTTATCAAGGGCTGCCCTTATCTTAGCATCTGTTTCAGTATCTACAGCAGAAAGCGAATCATCAAAGATCATAATGGGAGGCTTAGACACGAGCATCTGCGCTATAGCTGTTCTCTGCTTCTGACCGCCTGACAAAGTGACTCCGCGCTCACCTACGAATGTATCATAACCGTCATCAAAGCTTTTGATCGTCTCATCAAGGGAAGCCATTCTGGCAGCTCTTCGGATGTCCTCTATACTGGCTGACTTATTTGTGATGCCAATATTTTCATACAAAGTTCTCGAAAACAGAAAAGGCTCCTGAAGTACAAATCCGATATTTTCTCTGAGGTAATGCATCCTGATATTGTTTATGTCAACGTCTCCTATAGTTATGCTTCCTCCATCCTCCGGAAGATTATATAATCTGTCCAGAAGATACATAAGCGTCGATTTACCGGATCCGGTACCTCCAAGAACACCTACCGTCTCTCCGGCTTTTACCTTAAAGCTGACATGCTTTAAAATCTCAGCTGTTCCGTTGTCATATGAGAAGCTGACATCTTTAAACTCAATATCCCTGTTAAGAGGAGGTTCTATGGCGCCTTCCCTGTCTGTCTCTATATCAGAATTCATGATATATCTAAGTCTGTCTATGGACACTCCGGCCTTACTCATTTCTGAGATAACTCTTCCCATCATACGAACCGGCCAGGAGATCATTGCATTGTATGATATAAAAGCTATAAGCTCTCCAACTGTTATACGTCCCTGAACACAGAAAACGGAACCCAGAACAAGTACAGCCATTCCCTGCATTCCGGATATCATATCATTGGACGTCCAAAACGCTGCCAAAAGTTTCATCAGGTGAATCCACATTTTTGTGTATTCCCTATTTTTAGTCTCAAAGCGTTCTCGTTCGTATTTTTCTCTTCCAAAGGCACGTACAACTCTTACACCTGTCAGGTTCTCCTGAGCTATGGCAGAGAGCTTTCCTTCTTCTGTATCAACAATTTCAAATGCACTTCCTATCTTGTTATGAAAAAAGAGCGAATACAGAACTATCACAGGAATAAATGCAGCAGAAATCAGTGATAACCAAATATCTATCTGGAACATAAAATACATTCCAAGACCGATCATTATCACAATTCTGAACAGGGAAGTCAGTTGCTCCGAGAGGAACATCTTAATGGTCTCAACATCTGAGGTACAACGCTGAATAATATCACCTGTGTGGTTTTCACTGTGCCATGCAAAAGGAAGATGGCAAATGTGCTCAAACAATATGTCTCTCATTCTGCAGATAAGCTTTTCTGCAGCCATGGAATTAAACATCTTGTTCAGGTAGCGAAATACTGCACACAACAAAGCAATAGCAATTACTATCAGTGCAACAACGAAGATATGACCTCTTAAATATTCTCTGCCCCCTGTAATACCAACGATCATCTGCATATAAAAGGGCATCACTGACTCTGAATCCCCTATAAGATAATCAACCGTATACTGTATTATTTTGGGATTTACCATATCAAGAAACGCTACCGCCATGGAGAATATTACTCCAGCGATAAATAAACCTATACTCCCCTTAAGAAAAAACAGGACTAATGATGTTTTTGTAGGAAATTGTTCTTTAGTAGTTTTCATATTTCTCCAATCTTTCTTCTTATAGCAAAAGTCACGAGTGGTGCAGCCGTTTTTCCTACGCCGTATATAGCATCTCCAAGTGTATGATATGCTCCCTGGCGCATGAATTCCCCATCATTTGATCTACAGTAATTATTATGAATATAAAAGCCGTCTGCTTCACGGGATATGCAAACCGTATGTAACTGATTCTTTATATTTTCCCGATTCCAGTAAAAAGTCACAAGAAACACGTTATATTCATCACCGATTTTATCAAGCACAATCTTTTTCCTGCAAGTATTTCTTTTTACCTCATAACCCATCTTTTTAAAATATTCGGCAGGCGCGGTTGGTGTGATTCCGAATCCCCCCTTAAGTGTTACACCTTTTCGTTCGAAATAACTAATGAGAGCAGGTAATCCAATATTCATATTTCCAAGACAGACAAGCGCATTATAAGTTGCGATTATCTCGCAGCCCGAATATGACATGTTGGACTTTATATGACTGCCAAACATTATGTCACTCCATAGGTTCTGATTTTCTATCAGTCTGCCAGGCACAAACAGCTTACCGCTTTTTCCTGAAAGAAGGCGTTCATTTTCATTGCGATGAGTCTCAACAATATCCTTCTTTACAGGTCCTGTCATGAATGCCATAATTGAAAAAAAGAACAAAACTATACTGTTTGGTATATACTTTGGAATTATTTTTTCATACAGCTTTACTTTTTTTGACATAAATTTTCACCATACTGATATTTTAGATTGTGCACTATTTACACAAGCCTTTACCTATGTTTAAATTTATAAGGTTGCCTTTAATTCATTCACAAATAAACAAACGTCATTTTTACAGAGGATATTATGAATATCACAGAGCTTGTTCAGGGGACAGAACTCACAGTAAGCACACTAATAGATAATATGCCGGTCAATATAAAAACAAAAGCTATCTCCGTTATGGATGATGCTCTTTTGGTAGGGCCGCTCAAATACCATGGAACTCCCATACCTGCAGCTACACAGGCTACAGCTGTAGCTGTGATTCCTCCAAGGAACATGAAGGTAAGTTTTCATCTTTCATCCTTGATTCCGTATGAAAACTGGAATGACACTTATTATCTTTTAAAAGGTTCTGAAATAATAACTGAGGTTGATAATCAAAGAAAGGCTGAGCGCTACGTACTAAACGCTCTTGGAAAAGCTGTTATCAACCATGTAAATACCACCAGCGCAATTATATACGATATCTCTATTCGTGGAATGTCACTGCTTCTTGGCAAAAATGCATACGCTAATCCCGGAGACGGTATAAGGCTGACCTTTAAGCCTGCAGGATACACGAAATCATTCGAAATCACACTTACTGTAGTAAGAAATTTCAAAATAGGTACTTATGACGCTGTTGGTTGTAAGATGCGTGGAATAGACAGCCAGCTCATGACTTATATAATGACAATAAAAAAGCAAAAGGATGAAATAAAGCGTGTCCAATCCCAGTCAAAGGTTCTGGTACGAGATGAATCTGCTGATGCTCAGGAATAATTCAATATCGAGCAGACTATAGTGAGCTATAAAATCCCGGCTAAATGCTTCGGGCAAAAAAAAGAAGTTGTTATAAACAACTTCTTTTTATTTTTATCCTCAGCCAGCAGCGGGTACTATCTCATCCATTACGTCTGAATTCTCATTATTTTCATTTGTAATCAACTCATCCGTCTTCCTTGGAGCACGAACACCGAAGCTTCCTTCGTATCGCTGTTCCTTAAGAATCTTCCGGATAGCTGCAAGATCCTTGCTCATATCCTCACGTCTCTTACAAACGACTGTTGGAACACTGCCATTCCCCATCTCTACAACGTAGCCGGCATCGCCAAGAATCTTCTGGATTTTCAACTTATCTGTGGTACGAATCTCTGCAGGTGTCTTATCTTCTCTCCCCACTACAAACCTCCTATTAAATCTACATTAGCAGAATTTGTGTTTCAATCATCTTCTACCACAAAATATAGCACATTAAAATTTTCTTTGCAAGAATTGGTATTACTTTAACAAAGTAAATGCCGCTTATATACTGGGGTTCATGTATAAAAACTACGTCAATCCGATAATTTTTATTTTATCTTAACAGCCGCCTATTTTATATTTATAAACTTAACATTTTTACTTTATAAACCTGACACATTTTGGCAACAAATTTATCCTAACATATACTCATCAGAGATGAAAAACATCTTCTGAACCCCAAAAAACTTTTTTCATACAACATGGCCATACGACTCCCCATCGTATGGCCACCTCCCATTAATGGACAAAATCAGGTGATATCACCTGATTTTATTAGTGTAGGCCTTTATAAAGAAATCCTTATCCGTTTGTCTGATCATCACACTCCCGCTTACATCCTGAAGATAGCTGTGGCCGCTTGCTGTATTTACTGTATGAATAGCGCCAAGATTATGCTGCCATTCATCCTTATGCACATGTGTAGTATAATCCATGGACTTTTCATATATCAGTTTTGTCTTCTTCCCGGGTTTTATGAGTATCAGATATTCCCTACCCTTTTTGATACTGACGGGATTATCCAAAGAAAACGTATGATATCCACCTGTTATTGCCTTGCAGCTCTTTGATATCAGCGGCTTATTCTGTTCATCAAGATTTATATAATGTAGCCTACCCGACATTCCCAAGAGTGTATCATTATCTAATCTATCTATGGAATCAGCCAGATTCTTTACGTCAATATCATCTGTATTTTCATCAACCAGCTCATAAATATTCAGCTCATCCTCTGTATCAGTACTCATTGAAAAATAACCGACAGCTGAAAGGCTTTCATCTTCAGCCGGGGAGATGGTTATTCCGTAACAGGCATCATTTTTATCATACATATATACCATATTCTTTTTATCGACTATAGGATCCATAACATGTGTAACAAATCCGGCATACTGGTAATTATTATCATACCAATTGCTATCTCCCGGCATAGCACAGCTGTATGCTACTACATTATTGTTGTTAAAGATAACATCATCATATGAAAGATAGAAATAGCCGGAAGCGCCTGACTCAGCTCCCCAGCTGTTTCTGCAGATAAAAGCGCCATCAGAGGATGCCTTGGTTATAAAATTTTTGGCAGGATATTCATCATTCCATCCCACGATCAAAATCTCGTGATCCGCTAAGTTACCTTCACCATACTTCTTATAATCATAGAGAGCCACTTTTTTCCCGGTCCAGAAAGCATTATCAGTGTTAACACTTGCTGTGACACTCCCATGCTCCATTATCATATTTTTAATAATGTCTCTGTTCTTTTGGGTAGCAGGGATTTCCATTACATTTTGGATATGACAAAATGCGTTTTCGTAAGGTCCTGTCGGAACATCTGCATTTTGGGTGTACAGATCATTTTGTCCCTTAATGACATGAAACGAATTGCATTCAGCATCTTCTACAGGTCCTTTCCATGAAGTAAAAAGTGAAAGGCAATAATCAGTAACTCCTCCAACGGATAAATAACTTGTGTCATATTTTCCAAGGAATTTATCATTTTCTTCATACACAAATTCCCTGTAATCATTGTCAATGCCACCATTTTTAGATCCATAAGCCCGATGCATATTATAATAAGCGCCATGCTTTTCTGAAAGATTTAAATCCAATACATCAAGGTCCTCATGATGGATAAGCAGGTCACTCTCAACAGCCCCAAGAGCGGCAAATTCCCAACAAAGTGCAGTAAATCCCTGATTTCTTACAGCTGTTATATAGTCTCCGCCTTCACCCTGATCAGAAGTATAGAAGGAAGGTAATTTTTTTTCTGCTGCCAGATCAAAGTCCACTTCACTGCCATCGACAGCCTTCATAAGATCTTCGCTATCGTCATCAATAACAATTGCTTCACTTACCTCCAACTCAGACAATTTTAGCGGGACTGCGTTTATCGGTTTTTTATAAGCAAAAGCCGTATTTGTAATCATGATTAGTGATGCCGCCGCAATGCATGCTGCGGTGGCCGTTATTCTTCTTCCTGTCATCCGTTCCCTCTGACCGATACAAACAATCGGTATTAACAGTACTTTTTATAACTTATTTCGAAATCAATCTTCTCCTATTTGCAAATATATTCACTTTATATTGAGAACATTCTGAGTGCTCCAAGCTTTCGTGACATAAATTTTGATATAGGTTTCGAAATAGCCGAAAATACAAAATAACAAGTGGTACATACCAAGTACAATATAATTATACATGCTATTAAATGTAAAAACATAAAGCCTGTTCCTTTTGAAACAAATTCACTTATACCCAAAAGCCCTATAAATCTCAAATGCAAAATGTAAACAGTAAAGGAAGCTTTGGCCAAAATATTTATATATTTGTTATTCTTTATAGTAATTTCCTTAAATAGCATGAACAGCAGCGCAGCCTCTGCAATAACCAGTGGATTGCTATAGTTCCATGAAACTGTATCATATATGTTCTTGCCACTGCGCATTCCATCAGCGTAACTCCAAGCCATATTGAGACACAGGCATATAAAATATGTTGAAATGATCTTACCTGTTTTTGTCGTGTTCTTAGTGTCTCGTATGTAAGCGCCTATGAGATAAAGCACAATAAAATTAACTATCGTATATCCTGCCTGCGAACCTTCAAGTCCTATAGTACTGCTTCCGTTGAGCTGCCTTCCGGACCAATAGCCAATGATATCGATAATCGTAGGATATATGGAAAAGAGCAAAACCATGAATGTTATAAGTATTCTTCTCCCACTATCATTAAGTCTGTTCCACATCACATTAACGAAAGGTGAGATTAAATAAAGTGCGAAGAATACATACACATACCAGTTGGAGGAAAAAACATATTCAATAAGTGTATCTATATTTGCATTATCTGGTGCCAGAAAAACCTGTATCAAAAATGTTATTGCTGCAAAGAAAAGAACCTGCGCAACAAGTCCAAAGGGTTTCAAAAAATCCCTGACATTGGTTTTACATAAAAAATAGCCTGTTATGATAACAAAAATATTAACCGCTGAAATACTGACAGATTCGAGTGTAACAAGAATGAACTGACTAATACTTCCATCCGTTACAGTGGAAAAACCGCCATTTTTTGTACTGTTGTAATGAAGGACAATTACCATGCAGGTTGCAATAATCCTCAAAAGCTCTATATTAGATTGTCTTGTTACTTTTTCTTTCATATGTCCTCCAAAATCCGGCTGTATTTTTAAGGCCAGGATGTTCCGATCACATTATGAACCCCAGCCCTATCATAATGATATTATAAGTGTCTGACCACTTCAAACCTCTCCAGGCTTATCTCCTCCCCCGCAGGTATCCCCGCCTTCTGGCAGGCTATATTGATCTGCTGATTAACACTTTCTACACCATCAAGATTCGGTAATAGCAGACCTCGCTTATTCCCACTTGTCACTATAACCCCATAGCGCTTTACATCAAGCTTATCTGTGGATGATATTGGCTCAGGCTCAGCAAGTACATCTACACTTATTTCAAGCCATGGAAGCTCATCGATTGTTATCATTGGAAATCTCGGATCATTAGTTCCCGCACTAATGGCATTTTGTAATATTTCCTCTGCCACACATTTGCAAGTGGGAGCTATAGTGCCGATGCAGCCGCGGAGGGCTCCGTTTTTATGTATGGAAACAAATGCTCCTGCGGCCTCATTTAGCATTTCATCCGGAAGCTTTTCAAACTCAGTGCCTCTTAAGTCTGATACATGCAAAGTTTTTCCGCCACTAACATAGTTCTCAAGAGAAAATCTCGCAAGTTTTACATATATGTCCTCATCCCTCTGTCTGCTCTCAAGCTCCGAGAGTTTTTCTCTTCTCCACTCCTCAAGAAAATGTCTCGTCTCATCAGGACCTCCGACTTCATATGTACATATTCCATATCCAACACCAAAGGTTGCCTCATGCACCAGTTCCTCTGCTTTTACAGAAAGCCCATCCAAAGCACCTGCCATCATAACAAAGGATCTGTGACCACACTCCGCTGCCTTTTCGCAGAAGCCATCCTCAAATTCAAAAAGTTCTTTGAAATCTCCTCTGCCGCATACATCCATAATTCTCTCATCATACTGAGGCCCCTCTGGTGCAAAGCCATAAGGTCCATCCTCTTTCATTTTGTGAGAAAGGTCACCACTTGCTATGTAAACAACCCGCCTTCCTGTTTTATTAACCGCTTCCTGAATAATCTGTCCCATCTGGTAGTGCAGTGCAAGCGGAAGGCCTGAAAGTCCGATCCTGACAAGCTTAAAATCCGTGTATTTTTTGCATATAAAGTAAAGCGGTATTAAAGTTCCATGATCAAGAGAAGAATCTCTCTCCCCAAGGGTTCCTGCCGGAAATTCATGGAGAGCCAGGCCACCCTGACCTTTTTTCTCCTTATCTGTTATGTTTTTAGCATCCGGACCACCTTTTTCTGCTATTTTGCATATCTCATCCACAAGCTCCTCATCATATTCCGCGTCGAAGCTTACTTCATCAGCCTGAAATCTTCCCATATCCCCAAAGGCAGAACTACCCGGCGAAATATGAAAATAATCCGCATACATAATGCTATGAGGACTGGATATTATAACAGTCTCCGGTTTTAACTCAGCTATTCTGTCAGCCACCTTTTCATAGGCTTCTGTGACATTACTGATTTTCTTCTCCTCACCGCGTCCAACTTCCGGAAGTATGATAGGCGGATGTGGTACCATGAAAGCTCCTAAAATTGGCATGAAAACTCCCCCTTTTCTGTGCTGGCCAGTTATATCCTGTTTGCTGAAAAATACAAAATGCTAATATACTAAATATAAATATTTATTGTTACGATAAATTATACACTATCTTATGATATAATCATTAAGAACAATTATATATCAGAGAGGAGATCAGAAAAATGTTTTGTCCAAATTGCGGAGCTGAGAATTCAGACTCTACAAAATTTTGCACAAATTGTGGTTCACCACTGAGTGCTCAGAATCAGGATGCAGGTTTTACACAGCAGCCTGAATCAAATCCTAACGGCTTTGATACAGCCAATATGGGCTTTGATCCTTCAGGCAATCCTGCAGGCTTCAACCCTCAGAATGATGCAAACGGCTATGGTTATCAGCAGCCCCAGTTCTATGGCGGTGCAGGTATTACAGGAAGAAGTATTGCTCTTGCTATTATTCTTACTATTGTAACATGCGGTATCTATGGCATATACTGGTTCATCGTTCTTACAGACGAGACTAATCAGCTTAGTGGACGTCCTAATGAGACTTCAGGTATTGTAGCTTTCCTTCTTACATTCATTACCTGCGGCATCTATGGTTGGTATTGGTCTTATAAGCTTGGCGAAAAGGTAGACGCTATCAAGAATGAACCTAATGGTAGTTCTTCTATCATCTTTATCATTCTTCAGATTTTCGGTCTTGGTATCGTCAACTATGCACTTGCACAGGACGCTATCAACAAGGCAGTAAACTTTCAGTAATTACAGATAATAATGTTTATGGGGGACAACATGATTCACGTAATTCAGGGAGACATAACAAAGGTAACAGGTTTTGATGCAATAGTTAATCCGGCTAACAACTCACTTCTTGGGGGTGGCGGTTTAGACGGTCTCATACACCGCGCTGCAGGTCCTCAGCTAAAGACAGAGTGCCGCAGACTTAACGGTTGTGAAACAGGCGATTCAAAGCTCACTCTTGGCTATAATCTTCCCTGCAAATACGTGATTCACTCTGTCGGACCAATCTGGATGGGCGGTATGGCCGGTGAAGAGGAGCTTCTTACCTCCTGCTACACCAGTGCCATGCGCATTGCCCTGTCAAATAATATTAGAAAAATCGCTTTTTCTTCCATTTCTACAGGTGAATATGGTTATCCTTTGGATAAAGCCGCTAAGGTTGCTATCTCGATTGTCTCTTCATTTATAGCAGAAAATCCTGATTCATTTGATGATATCTGTTGGGTTGTTGCAGACGATCTCGCCTTTATGGCATATTCGGAAGAGATTAAAAATGCTGTTCCCACAAAGGAAGAAAAAAAGGAAAAGCCTGCAAAGAAGTCAAAAGGAAAGTCCAAGGCAGGAAAATCCACTGATTCTGCATCAACAAGTTCAGATGACAAAAACGCCAAGGCTTTGGATTTAGATGATGAAAATAATACAAATGATGTAGTCCCGCCTGTTTTTCCAAAAGCGCCTTACAACAAATATCACCTTGACTGGCTTATAGATGAAGTCGGGAATGGTTCAGTACATACCTATGTGTGTTTCTATCTGGCAGAAAAGAACAATGATTATTGCGAGCTGTCTCTTTGGTATAAAGGTGAGCCAATTTTCATAAACGGTAGACGTTACTACACAGCCCTTCAGTATATTATGGCTGAAAAAGCTCTTCTTTTTAACGATTTCATTTCTTATAAGAAAATAATCAATGAATCTGATCCAGCGATTTGTCAAAAGCTCGGTGACAGTATCAGTAATTATGATGATAACATTTGGAAAAACAGCTATCGTGAGATTCTTTACAACGCAAATGTCGGTAAGTTTTTATCGGACAAAGCTTTCGCAGATGCACTTATGTCTACAGAAAAAGCCATACTTATAAATGCAACACCCGATGATGACATATTGGGAGCCGGTATGGATAAAGAAGAATTGCTTTCAGATAGCGGAATGTTAAAGGTTCCGCCTCAGAACTGGCATAAAAGTGATTCAGACTTTCAGGCCAAAAACGAGCTTGGATTTGTGCTTATGTCTGTAAGAGACGCTTTTTGCTAATAAGGCAGCTTTTACTTTGTAAGGCCATCTTCCATGGCCTTTTTTACCTTTTCATCCATCGCATTATTCATCTGATCAGTTAGCATATCCATTATTCTGTTGCTACCTTTTGAGAAGGATAATGCAGAATGTGATGTTTTCATTTTGCCATATTTATCGTCATCCCTGTGATTCATTTCATAGCTTTGGCGCATAGTCTTATCGAGAGTTCTCATAGCCTGAAGAGAATCATAGACATCAGAAAATTCAGACCCCATCTTCTCTTTCATTTGATTATCCTGTTTCATGATTTCTCCGGAACCTAGCTTGTCCAGGTAAAAATCTGTCATTTTATTTATAGATGATGATAGATCATAGCTCATAAAAATCCCTCAAAAAAATCAAAGCATATCAAATAAATCCACTTATTATATCGGATAGATTTTTCTAAACTTAATCTTCTGAGTGTAGTTGTTTGTCACACACCATTAAACACCTTATCAATAAAGCGATTTGCATATATAATATTTTATAGTAAGCGTCATATATATCTGTCGTTTACGATAATAATCAAACTTTATTTCAAGGAAAATAACAAAAATGAAAGCGACAGAAACATTCGATACATTAGTAAGCATAAATATCCCAAAGGCAATACTTGTGGGTCTGAATCATACCTCCCGTGATGAAAAGAGTTTTGAACACTCTATGGATGAATTAGAGGCATTGGCTAAAGCCTGCGATTTGGAGCCTTCCATGACCATAACACAGACACTTCCCCACCCTGACCATGCTACCTTTATAGGAAGCGGAAAGGTTGAGGAGCTGAAAACTCTTATAAATATGGTTGATGCTGACATCATCATCTTCGGAGACACCCTCTCTCCTATCCAGCTGAGAAATCTTGAGCGTATACTCGATACTGAAGTCATTGACAGAACAGGTCTGATACTTCAGATTTTTGCAAAAAGAGCAAGAACACGGGAAGCACGTATGCAGGTTGAATACGCTCAGCTTCAGTTTATGTTGCCAAGACTTGCGGGGATGCGCACTGAACTCAGCAGACAGGGTGGTGGCAGTGGCAGACTATCCAATAAGGGTGCAGGTGAAAAAAAATTAGAGCTCGACAGACGCCGCATTGAGCAGCGCTGTGCCGAGCTTCGAAGAGAGCTTGAAAATGTTGAGCGTGAGCGCGATACGCAGCGCGCAAAGCGTATGAATTCAGATATACCACGCATATCACTTGTAGGCTACACAAATGCAGGTAAATCAACGCTGTTAAATTCCTTTATAGATGCCAGTCATATCGAGGACAAGGACAACAAAAAGGTCATGCAAAAGGATATGCTCTTTGCGACTCTGGATACAACCGTCAGAAGGATTGAACTCCCCGGCCACAGGCCTTTTCTCCTGTCAGATACTGTAGGTTTTATCGATGAACTTCCCACAACCCTTGTAAAGGCATTCCGCTCAACTCTTTCAGAGGCGGTTTATGCTGATCTGTTATTAGAAGTCATCGATTTTTCAGACCCGGATTATATGACACATATAGAAATAACAGAGAAAACTCTTCAGGATATTGGAGCTTCTAAAATCCCGATCATATATGTATTTAACAAAGCCGATCTGGTCGCAGGAGGTTCTGAACACCGTTCCATGACCATCCCCCATGTAAGGGAGGACAGAATATATATGTCAGCCGAAAACGGCATCGGCCTTGATAACCTGGTAACCATGATAGAGAACACCCTTGAGGGCGAAAAAGTCGACTGCGAATTTGTGATTCCCTACTCTGATGGTGCCGCTCTTCATGATATTACATCGAGATCAGAAGTTTCTGACACGGAATATCTAAAAGAAGGCACCCATATAACACTAAAATGCAGTAAAAAAATGGCACTAAAATACATTAAATATTCTGTTTGATTTTAATTATTCATATTCTCTTTCTTAGCAGGGAGAGCTATCGGAACTCTGCTGTAGGTTTCAGTCATAAGTCTGATACTTTGAGCTAAGTCTTCGGAAAGGAAGTTGGGGGTAAGTCTCCACTGCCAGTTATTATCTGAGGTACCAGGCGTGTTAATTCTTGCCTCTCTTCCTTTGCACAAATAATCCTGAAGCGGAACTATACACAAATCCGCCACAGATCTGTATGCTTCGCGAATAATATCCCATACGAAAGCTCCATAGTCAGTGTTTATTGAGTTTACATAGCGCCTTGTGAAATCCCGCTCGCCTTCACTTATTTCCTGAACCCATGCATAGGTTGGGGTGTTGTCATGAGTCCCGGTATAGACCACGCAGTTTCTGGTATGCCTGTGATTTACATATATACTGTCCCAGCTTGTAAATCCATACTGCAGCACCTTCATTCCGGGAAAACCGGAGTCCTCAAGCAGCTTGGTATTCTCCTCTGTTGTTGTTCCCAGATCTTCAGCTATCATATTAAGCTTTCCAAGCTTTTTTTCCAAAGCTTTAAAAAGATCCATGCCGGGTCCTTTCATCTGCTTACCGTTAACTGCTGTTTTTTCACCATATGGAACTTCATAATACATGGAAAAACCATGAAAATGATCTACTCTGATCACATCAAACCACTGATAATTTCTCTCAATTCGCTTAACCCACCAGGAATAGTTATCTTTTTTCAAAGCATCCCAGTCATACACCGGATTCCCCCATAACTGTCCTGTAGGTGAAAATGCATCCGGAGGGCAGGCTGCAACAGCCTTGGGTATTAAATCCTCATCCATCTGAAAAGCTTCCGGGTGTGCCCATACGTCTGCACTGTCCATAGCTACATAAAATGGAAGATCACCTATTATCTTGACCTTGTGATTCAGAGCATACTCATGAAGTTTTGCCCACTGCTCATCAAATAAAAACTGCTCAAAATATATAAAATCAATTTCTTTCCTAAACTCTTTTCTTGCCTTTTCAAGAGCCTTTGCATCCCTTTTTCTAAGATCATCCGGCCATTCAAGCCAGGATTTTCCCTCCTTAGCAGCCTTTATAGCAACATAGAGTGCGTAGTCCTCAAGCCAGTATTTATTATTTTCTATATACTTCTTATAATCTTTACTCTTTTCAGCTGGCTCAAATCGTTCATAAGCCTTTTTAAGAACCAGACTGCGATTATTATATAATTTACCATAATCAACTTTTTCAATATCAGAACCAAAATCAACACTATTGACCTCATCCCAGGTTAATAATCCTTTATCAATCAGGTCCTCCAATGAAATAAAATACGGATTCCCCGCAAACGCAGAAACCGGCTGATAGGGAGAATTACCAAATCCCGTTGGACCGATTGGAAGCATCTGCCAGTATCCCTGATATGATTTTTCCAGAAAATCAACAAATTCATACGCTTCTTTTGAAAAACATCCGATTCCGAATTTAGAAGCCAGTGAAAACACCGGCATAAGAATTCCACTTTCTCTATGCATAATAACTCCCCTCCGCGAAAACTTTTTCATATTTACGTTATCGAATAAACATCAAATATTTATCCCAATCCTATGACTTCTTGAACGCAAAGATGAAAAAGCGTTCAAGAATCTATATAAATATTATATAACTCAATTTAAAAGAGCGCCACCGAAGTGACGCCCTTAATCTACTATAATATGTCAGGAAAAATTACTCTTCTTCCTTTCTTTTCTTTCTGCTGATGAAAAGCAGAATAACAACTGCAGCTGCTGCCCCCATTAAAATGAATATTCTGGCAGTGTTTGTTGAATCCTCTGTATTAGCACTTCTAGCTGCGCCGAGAACTGCAGGCTGCTCTGCAGATGTACCATTCAAAGGCCTAATAGCACCAAGCACCTGAGGTGTTTCATGGTTAGGATCATTGTTAGGATCCGGATTAGGATTAGGCTTAGGTTCATCATCCTTCTTTATGCGTGCAGAAAAGCCATCAGAAGTGACTCTATATTTCTGCTTCGGCGGATCCTTCGGATCATCCGGAGGATTGTTTTGCGGATTATCTGTTACCTTAAGGGTGCCATACTGCACTGAGAAATTATAGTTGATCAGCTTAACGTTATCGCTTAATACATACTTAAATGTATTTTGAGTGCTTCCAACGTCAGTCTGTGATGCAAATGTATTGTAGGTCGCACCTTCACCATCAGCAAATCCATCTTTATTCACAGTTACACTTTCAGCTGTAAGAGGTGTTCCGTCATATACTTTCTCAGCGGAAGGAGAAACAAACTCAACATCTCTGGGGAGAACATAAAGGCGTCCGATCTCCTTTATATGTTCATCAGCTGTTTCTTCGTTCTTCTCTACCCCTGATGCAGCAGGAGCATTGTTCTGAATTTCTTTTTCTGCAAGGCTGGTGTCAACATCAAATGTAAACCAATCATTAAGATCCCCAGTCATTCCTTCAACACTTGCCTTAACTTCTGTCATATCAAGCATAATGGGATAGTAATCTATTCCATCATTTTCTACGGTTCTTACGTCCTTACCATGACCACCTGTAACCTTGAGTCCGCTTACAGTAACATCAAGCATTTTTCCGGCTACATCAATTGCAACTGTCTGAGGTTCAATATATCCCTTAGAACCGTCTTCATCCGTTTCTTCGGACTCATTCTTCTCAGCCTTATTCTTCTCTTTTTCAACGCTTGTATAAATATGGACATTCATATTAGCTGTCTGCTCATGTCCATTGTACTTCACAATTGTTATAGGTCCCTGACCGTCTGTATCAGGAGTAATAGCGATTTTTATCTTTACTTTTCTGGTCCACTTTGCGTAAAGATTAACGTTATAGCTTATATTCTCGAATTTATCGCCAACTTTTACTTCGTCGCCACTGCAATCAGGTGTCATATACCATCCTGCAAAGAAATATCCTTCAGGAGCATCAAACTTAACATCTCTTACGGTGTATGTAGTATTGTTTACTCTTTGTCCATCTACTACAGGAGTAGCATTCTCCTTTTTACTCTCAGCAGGATAATTTGAGTTATATGTTACCTTTGCAGCCGGATAGCCATCAATATGATATCCATCATCCTCAAGCTTATATACATACCAAACAACGTCCTTCTCTGTAAGCTGCTCTGTATTTTCTATAGGATGATAAGTATTCTTAAGATAATTATTTATTGCTGTTATTGTAGAAGCCGGAGTTTTATCATAATCAACGTTTTCTCTTACCAAATCTGAATATGATCCGTCAGGGTTCTTATACTCGCACTCACCCTCGCCATCTTTATCTTCGTAAGCAGCATAGTAATTCCACTTGCTCTCATCTTCAACCAACTCAGTTAAATGTTTTTTTACTTTACCAATCCATTCAATCCCTGCAGGATCATAATGAGGTTTTCTATCACTATGATCACCCTTGGGCTGAGGTCCAAGTAAAGTCTCACCTGTCTTTAAGATATAAAATGCAATGTCTTTTTCTTTATTAATTCGACCGAAATTAGCTGTATATACTGCATTGTCCTTAAACAAATCACCTTCAGGAGTGAAGTCTTTGGAAGTAGATACTACATTTCCATTTTTATCTGTCCAATTTAAGAAATAATTGCTCTGATATAAAAATACAGATACTTCTTCAGGCTTTGTCATTTTGGCGACATATTTATCGCCTTTTCTGGAACCATTATAAACAATAGATCCCATACCTTTTCCTGCTATAAAAGTGATGGTAATCTCTTTTTCTTCCTCCTCAGGAAGCTCAGCTGAACCATTTCCATCTGTCACTTCAGGAGCTACAACAGTATTCTCACCATTTCCATCAGATACTCCATCAGCCGGAGCTTCTTTTTCATTTGCAGCAGCTGCATCGGCAAAATCATCGACCAGGCTGTCATCAGACTGATCATTAGCAGTCTTGTTTTCTTCTAAAGTAGGTGCATCTTGTTGAGCTGCTACCTCATCATCAGGTTTTGAAGCTTGTTCTGCAGGTTGCTCTGTTTCTTCCTGAACATTATCCACTACTGGTGCCTGTTCCTCAGGCTGAGCATCTTGTTCAGTTGCTGCCTCTTCATCAGAAACCGCTTCCTGTTCTGCAGCCGGAGTTTCTGCTGTACTTCCATCCTCTGTTTCGATTGTTTCCTCAGTTAACAAAGGCGCGTCAGCGTTCTCTGTACCCTGAGTATTCTGGCTGTCAGCATCCGCAGTTACATCTCCGCTTTCTTCAACACTCTTGGCTTCACTTATATCCAGGTCTCCAAGTGATGTAGTACTCACAGGAGCCACAATGGGTGCTTCCTCTCCTGCCCTTACACCAATGCTATTATAGTCAGATGTTATTGCTGAGGATAACAAGGCTATAGCAAGCACTGCAGTAAGTTTTCTTACGATTCCTTTCTTCATTATATCCCTCCAAAACTTTTTTATTTTTTCATACACGAATACTAATCTATTATACCCCTCACATTTTTTGATGATTCTACGAAATATGCACAGTTCTGTTCATATTCCGTACTTGACAAAACACGTTATTTATGAGCGAAATACTATTGCAAGCAAAAAGCCCCTCTGTCAAGAAACAATTTTGTAAATATCACAGAAAAATTATTTCTTGCAGAAGGGCTGCTTTTTATATTTTCAATTTTTGCTTAAAACATCATATGTTTTAAAGTTCTTTTAACACTTCACATAAATACTCCCAGGTTCTCTTAGTGGAAGCCACGCTAAGTTTCTCCCCAGTGGAATGAATATCCTGCATATCAGGTCCTATGGAAACACAGTCAAGATGTTGGATTTTTTCAGAAAAGAGGCCACATTCCAAGCCTGCATGAATGGCTTCAATCCTGATATCCTTTTTGTACAGTTTCTTAAAGACTTCAGCCATCTTATCACGAAGAGGCGATTTTTCAGCATATGCCCATCCGGGATACTCACCAGTTATCTCATAGATTCCGCCAAATCCTTCAATTATAATCTCCATCTTTCGAAGAAGTGCTTCCTTGGCAGGAGCAATGGAACTTCTTACAGAATAGTCAAGCAGGAATGCCTCCTCAACTGTACCGGAACTTTGGCTTGCTGCCTCTTTTCCCTCGATTGCTCCAACATTGCTGTTTACAATCTTGAGTATTCCAAGATTAAGTGATGTCTCAACCAAGCCATCTATAGAAGCACTCATTGCCTGAACACCATAAGGCATTGCACAGATACATCTGGCAAGCTCTATTACTTCAGAACAGGGAATTACCCCTGACACAACTTCTCTCTTTTCATGAGTTTCTGTGTATGCATCCACACTCGAATCAAGGTTAACCGATGCCATATTCGATATATCAGTTTCTTCAGGCGGAAGGCTTGTTTCTACAACCTCTTCTACAACTATTGAAAGTCCCGGATCCCTTGATCCCAGTTCAGCCTTGAACTCTTCCTCCACCTTGTATGCAATCGAAGACATTTTCCCAAACAAAGAGAAAAACGATACATCAGGTCCCTGTATATTTCCATGCATTTGAGATGCAAGTCCCATAAGCAAAAGCTCAGCTTCACAATCAGAAGCTATAGCATTGTCCGCAACACCACCATTAATGCTGATAATACCAACCTCAAGAGCATCTGTAATCTCGAGAAGCAATCTTCCCATGATTACATTGGCATTTCCTCTGCCTTTTACAATCATTTCTCCTGAGTGTCCTCCCTGAAGGCCCTTAACATGGATTTTAACCTTAATTCCACTCTTATTTTCTCTGCTTATCGGCAGATATCCATGAAAGCGTGCTCCGCCGGCGCAGCTAACTATCATTGCGCCTTCTTCCTCATTATCTATATTGATCATTCTTCTTCCGGTTATATCATCACATTTAAGTGCCATGGCGCCATCCATTCCGGTCTCTTCATTTGTTGTGATGATAACTTCCAACGGAGGATGAGGTATCTTATCGCTATCCAAAAGTGCCAATGCGTAAGCAACAGCTATTCCATCATCGCCGCCCAGGCTCGTCTTGTCCGCCCAAACAAATTCTCCATCCGTCTGTACTTTAAGGGCATCCTTCTCCATGTTGATCTTAGCGCCCTTTTCACATACAGCTACCATATCCATATGCCCCTGAAGTATAACAGGTTCATGATTCTCATACCCCTTTGTTCCGGGCTTCTTGATTATTATGTTAAGACTCTTATCCTGTCTCACATACAGATTTCTGTCTTTTGCAAATTTCACCAGAAAATTGCTTATCTTTTTTAAATTTCCGGATCCGTGAGGAATATTGCAAATCTCCTCAAACCATTTAAAAACTTCTTTTGGTTCTAGCTTTTCAAGTGCCATTTTCTTTTCTATCCTTTCAAATATTTCTAATAAGCCATTCATGTAACTGTTTATAATTTTCTTGCTCTGCTTTGAAATAGTGGTGATAATTCACCGTCCGCAATTACATATTGTCTGTATTGGCATAAATGGCTCTATCCTCTAAATTTCCATATACTATAATACCACATTTTTGCTTTTCCTTAAGGTACCAGAAAGATTTTGGCTGAAAAAATCCGGTTCGAGCCCCCACTCAAACCGGAATGTACAAAAAATATTATATTTTTCACTGGTATTTTTAATTTTCAGTAATAGCGTTTTGAATTTCCTTTGTAACTGAATCTCCTGAGCCGGGAGCTATCATCTGTACAAAGTCACACCGAACAGTCACACGGCTTGCTCCACCGATAGTACAGGTAAATACTGTAAAGTCCCACTCGCCTTCATCCATGGCATCCACATCATAAGTTCCTATTTCCTCGATGTATGTCACTTCATAGTAATACTGGCGTCCATCTATATCCGTAACTATGATAGTATCACCGGCAACAAGGTTTTTCAGATTACCAAAATGTCTCTGATAATTATGTCCTGCTACAATAAGATTATTGTCGTAAACAGATCCCTTATATCTGCAGGGAGAAGTCTTCGCATTTGTGCTTGACCATTCCTGCTGAATAGGAAGTCTGATATCTATTGCAGGAATAGCAATTATTCCTATGAATGACTGCCCATTGACATCAACTGATTTCATATCACCGGTCGGATTCATATCAATCGGAGTGTTAGTAATCTGTGCTTCAACGCCTTCTAGCAGCCCTGCCGCACTGACCCCAGCTGCCAAATCCTCATTTTGGTTATGTACCACAATGTTTGCTGCGATTCCAAAGCATATGAACCCAAGCAGGATCATTATTCTTCCCTTTGTGATTATTTTCATGTTAAGCCCACCTTTATATCTGAAAGTAAGCCCCACTCTTTTACCCATAATATATATGAGCAAATAACTTTTATCTACCTTTACTCTCCGCCACCAACATTTGCGTTATCAGGAATTATTTCCTTTTTCTTTCACTTCTAAAGCCAAGAAAAATAAGTATTATTCCAACAATAGCAAGAATAGGAATAGGCCACCAAAGCTGACCTGTCTGAGGAAGTCTGCGAGCACCTAAAACTTCCGGAAGTTCGTCCGATAACCTTCTGATAGCGCCAAGAACACCTCCATCGTCAGGCGTATCATTGTTCGGAGTATCAGGCTCATCCGGTGATCCCGGGTTGTTAGGTTTATTCGGCTTATCCGGTTTCTTCGGTTTTTCAGGCTTATCCGGCTTGTCCGGTTCATCCGGTTCCTTTGTGTTTACTATGACAAAAGTATTTTCATTTCTTGAGATCTTGGATGTATAATCATCCGTATTCATAACCTCTTCAACTGTAAAAATATGTCCTTTTTCTGATTTCCACTTGTATTGCCAGTTATTATCATTAGAAAGCGTAACTGTCTCCAGAAGCGTACCGTCACAGTATATTTTCACATCAATGGATAAAGGCCTGTTCGCAGCTCCGTCATCAACCCACTGCTTAAATACCTGATATTCTTCCGGATCTCCCTCTAGCTTTACAGCTTCTTTCTTTGGAATCGCAATTACATCATAATATGCGTTTGTCCATGTGCCATCCCATCCATTACCCTGATTTTCCTCGAGATTATTAGGTCCCGGAACTACAGATAAGAAGTCCCAATATTTATACTGAATATCATCTATTACTATAGGATCATTGATGCCCAGATAAAGACCCTTATCAACTTTTCCAAGTCTTGCATATCCCTCAGAATCTGAAGTACCGATATAGCTTGGCTGAACAGAATTCTCATTTGCAATAATAACGGCCTTGGTAATTATTCCATTCCATTTGTCCTGATCCGAGATTGAATACATATCTGTAATCTCTTCATCAAGCTGATCAAAAGGAGCAATCAATGTAAAAGTTCCATCTTCTGATATGGAAGCCATTTTATATACCTTGACATTAACTCCTGACATTTTTCCATAGGCAGGTATCTCACCGGATGCATCAAACGAATAGTAAACTGATAAAGTAGTATCCCTGCTCATATCGATTTTACCAAGGGATTTACTATCCTCTGAGCCGGCAGACACAGCTGTCGGAATCATCATAGCCAACGTAAGTGCCGCCAAAGTGCCACCTATAATCAGCTTTTTCATTTTCTTGAAAATCTTCATAAAACTTACCTCTTAGGCCTGCGCAGATCATCTACTGTCGCAGCCTTTTTCTTTTTACCATGGTCTGATGTACTGGCAACAAACCAAATAAACAGAACTAATATAACCGGTCCTGCAATAAATGGCGCAACTACCAGATTATTTACCTTGGTTGCATCTGCAGGAACTATAAGCCTTGTTTCTTCATTATAATCAACACGCTTGCCCCTAACGAGCATTCTGTGAGTATTGACACCGTAAGGTGTACAAGTCACAAGCGTGACATAGTCGTTGTTAGGATAAATCGTCAAACTCTGCGTCTCTTCAGGAAGAACAATCTGAATGTTATCCACCTGATATGCAAATGTCTGATTCATTATATGCAGTAAAAACGTATCTCCTTCTATCATCTGGTCAAGCTCAGAAAAAAGCTTGGCTGAAGGAAGCCCTCTGTGCCCGGACAATAGCGCATGTGTACCGGTTGTTCCGGTAGGGAGCGACGATCCCGGTATATGACCTATTCCAACCTGTAAAACAGATTCAGTTACATCATGATAGATTGGCAGGTCGACACCAATCTTTTCAATCTCAATATGTCCCATTACTCCGGTACCGGTGGGATCCAATGTGGCATGATACTCTGCCAGTTCTTCATCCGAGAGGTTAAAGTTCATACCTCTGGATTTAATTTTTTCATTATATTCTTTTGCAGCAGTCCAATATTGCTCATAATCTTCTTCTGTCATAGAAGCCATAAGCTCTTCGTAATTAGTTACTGTCCTGCTTTGGTTCTTAGTATTAATATAATTACTTACAGACGGATACAAAAAAATCCCAAGTCCTACTATAAAAATTACAGCAAATATGAGGTTTGGTAATTGTTTTGCAAATCCCTTGCTCTTCATCTAAAATCCATCCATTTTTTTGCAAGAAAACAGCGCATCTTAATACTACTGAAAATCTGTATCTCAGAGCAGGCGAATGAGCCTGCTCTACAGATACAATTTGTCTCTATATTCGCTGTCTACAGAAACAAGATTCAATATTCCAGTAATTACTTTTTTGTGAAAATCTTTTCCAAAAATAATATGTCTTTAGATGACAACTATTGCCATCTTCTCTTCTGTCTGAACAATATTATTCAGCATCACTCTTTCTGCGTACTACAAAGAATACAACAGCAGCTACAATAAGAAGCCCACCTATGATGTAGAAAATAGTAGTACCAATTCCACCTGTAGAAGGAAGAACTGCTCCGGAATTGTTACGAATCTTTGCTGCGCTGTCAGCATCCTTGTTAGGTGTATAAGTGCCTCCGTTGTCCTCGACAAGTGCAAGCGGTGTAGTTCTATCAGCCTCTGCAGGAAGGTTATATCCGGCAACAGTTTCTGTCTCATATATTGTATATGTTGTCTCTACGTTGCTAAGACCTCTTATTACGATAAAGCCATCCGCATCTGTTACGATCTCAGCTGATCCATTTGCATCAGGGAAATAGCATTTATTTGTCGCATCATAAGAAACAGGGAAATCAACATTATTAGCCTTTAATGTAAACTTAACACCTTCAAGTTTATTAGACTCCTCAGCTCCGCCATACTTATAAACTATAGTTTTATATGTAAGGAACTTAACAGTGTCTTCTTGATGATATTCTCCATAGTCAAGTGTTACATCATTCTGCTTACTTGAAGCTATTACAGCATCAGCTGTTACTGTTGCAGAGAAAGTAATTGTAGCGGAAGCATTAGATCCATTATTAGCAGCAAATTTATAACCAAATGTAGCACCCTTAAGGTCTTCTCCTGATAATGCGATTCCATTATAGCCTGTAACAACAGCATCATTATTGTAGCTAAGTCCTGTAGACATTGTATCTCTGACAAAAATTTCCTCTGAAGTAGCTGCAGGAATAGTAACATCAATTGAATAGTAAATTACATCTCCTACCTTTACAGTAAGATCTTCATTTGAATAATTATCAGCAGTAGTGCTCTGCTTCTTATCTACTGTAGGATATGTATTTTTCTCGGTAATATGTACATTACTGCCAAGAGTCTGAGCTATCAGAGTTGAACCAAGTGAAGATGTTATCAGGTAGTAACCATCTGTTCCGACACCAAGCTCTGTAGATCCATCAGCATCGCCATTTACTGTTCCACTTTCAAAAGATTCCTTAATCTCATCTAATTTTGCAGCAAGCAATTCTCCACTAGCATTTTTACCAGCATCATTTGGATACACATTAAACTTTCCATCCGCTGTAGCAGTGTAGTCAAATAAACCTGTTCCCTGAAGTGCTTTAGCACGAGCTTCTGTATCGGTGTAATAAACAACAGTTCCGCTTGTAATTTTATTAGTACCCTGTTCAAGCGTTACATCATCGCTAATATCTGCAGAAAGAATTCTATACCAGGTATATGACTGTTTAGTATTCTGACTACTATCCTCACTAGTACTGTCAATAGTGATATCAGCTGCTTTAGCTGACATTGCATTGCCTGCTGTAAGTGTCATGGAAAGTGCCATGGCACCAGCAAGGATTCCAGTTAAAAATTTCTTTAGTCCTTTCATTTAAACCTCTCTCCTTTTTGAATCTTGTCTGTTATAGACGTTATAAATGTTACTTTTCTTAGGTGTTATACACCTTAGTTATATATGAGGTGCGAATGGGCACCCTGTTAAAATGCATATAGCATCTTAAACCTTTTTCTTTCTGCGATAAGCAAACATCGCTGCAGTCGCAAAAATTATCAATGCTGCTCCTGCCATAGTGTAAGGGGCTGTTCCCTTACCACCTGCCGATGGAAGAACATTCACAGTAACACTCTTATTTGTTATAGTGACTTCACCAAAATCTATGCCTTTATTAGTCATAGCATATCCGGTATCATATGTATCCACATCAGCAACAGTAATCCTATTATTGTCATTAAGAAGACTGTTAGCTTTAATCTCTGTTGCTTTACCATCAGGAGATACATATTTATATGTCACTTCACAGTTCTGGGTGTAGCTGTCTGCTTCTTTTACTGTATACTCGTAAGGTATTCCATCTTCATTAACAAGCGGAATATCAGTAACTGTGCATCTCCAGTTATTATTCGGGTCTTTATTGGAAGCAAGAACAATATCTTCTCCATACTTAACCCAATCAGCATTTCCCTTTGCTCTCTGCCAAATGCTGAGTTTCAGAGATGAATGCTTGTTGCTTTCATCATTACCTTCAGAATCAAGCCATACCTTATTTACAGTTAACTTTCCTGACCGGGTATTTGAAAATGCGACATCATTTATTGAGCCTGCTATTTTCTCAACATCAAATTCATTAGGAAAGTTCTCATCAGTTTTTTCAACAGGTTTTAAATATAAACCATATTTTGCTACAATCTCACCTTTTTTATTCGTATATGTTATATCTGCACCAAGATAATAGAAGTCCTCTTTTATAGTAGTGTTCACTCCATTATTCTTATACTTTGCAAGTTCTGTCATATTACCGGATGAATATGTCTTTTTGGCTGTAGTATATTTCTTTACAACATCAACTTTCACATAATAAACGTTTGTGTCGTATTTTACTCCATCTATTCCAGTATCTTCTTCCGTTATTTTATAGAAGTATTCACCCTCATACCTGAAGGAAATAGAACCAAAATCAGCCATAGCAGATGAAATTGCCTTATCTGTGCTTGTCGGATTAGATAAAACAACAGTAGTTCTCTCAGGACTAGGTGGTGTAACTCCCTGAATTACATTTCCTGCCGAATCCTTCGCCACACAACTTACAGGTTCAATATTGAACTTAAAATCCATATTCTTCCAAGCTCCACCTGTAAACTTTTTAACAACCCGAATAGGTCCTACCGGTATACTATAATAGTTGCAAACCTGAGCTGTCTGTGTATGTGAGCAGTTACCAACCGAAGGATCACCCACAGTAACAGTTGGACATACATCCAAATGGTGAGCCTCTGTATTACCATCTGTTGTGAGATCGGCTGAAAATACAACTCTCTTATTATTGCCACCTGTTCTGTATTTTGTTATGTTTGTTTCCTCATCTTCAGTAACATCATATTTTGTAACACGAGACCATTTTGACTGTTCTATAATCCTGGACGAGTTTGATTCCTCAACATATTCAAATGTTAATCCATCTCCAACTTCTTCAACTGTATAAGTACCTGCATTAAGTCCTGAAACAGTCCACTGAGCGCCCTGATTATATGTAACATCATATCTTTTTCCGGTCTTGGATCTATCAGCATTATATTCTACTGCATGTCCCGGTTTAGTTTCGGCATCTACAAATCCTTTAAAGATGATATATTTTCCGTTAGTTGTATTCGTAATTCTGAAGGTTACTGTCTTCAAAATGGAGTACTTACCATCTCTGACCAGATTCATTCCAAAGTCATTTATTACCATCTTATGGATTCTTAGCATTCCTCCACCTGTAGTATTGTAGAATGCAGCTTCCCTATATTTTTTATCAGCGCTACACCTATTAGGTGAAATAGCATTTGCATCCCCATAAAATCCAACCCCGGGATTTGACTCCATGGATTTCACCTCATCAGATGAAGCTCTGTAATACTTTATCTCTCCTCCTGAATAATACTTAATTTTAATAAGAATTCCTGTAGAATCTTTAGCATATCCGTCCACATCATTTTCAGTAAGCATAAAATAGTATGTGTGATCATTTTGGTAATTTTTGTCATTAGCCTTATATGAATTACCACCATAAACCATTCCCCATTCAGATGGACTTATTTTATAAGAAATCTGATATGCATTATTAGTAATTACTGCCTTCTTTACTTTTCCATCCGCATTCTTTTTCCATGATCTATGGTCGTTATCAAGCATTTTCAAAGTAAAGCTGAATTTGCCTGTAGTATTATTTCCGGCAAGTCTGTCATCAACATACTTCAGAGCAGAAATATTAACAGGTATATCATCTATAGTGTTGTTAAACACTACATCATCCGCTTTTATTCTTCTCCAATTATCTGCATAGTATTGTATTGATTCAGCATAATATATGGTTTTTGTGCCATCTCTTCTGCTATTTATACTAATTTCTGCAAGATATCTGTTTGTATCATAGCCTACCTTTGAATCGTTTCCTTTTTCCTCACTTATAAGGACGTAATACAAACCGTTTTTATTTTCAATAAATGATGAAACATCAATTGATATCTTGCTTCCGACGTTCTGACCTGTAATAACCTTATCCGTAAACTGTAACTCTTTGCTATTCATCGAAGGTCTTAACATCTTTTGAGCCTTAAATGTATATACTTGATCTGCTCCGGGCTCATTGCCATTAACAAGCTTTTTAGCTTCTATCGATACAATGGCTCCCTTCTCAGTAGTCCCAATAAAATCCCTTCTATGCGTTTCGCCTAGAATAGTCACATTTTCAGCAATAAAATTACCATTTCCATTTGTAATCGTAAGGTTTGCCCCGGGTGCAATTATCTGCCCAAAGACCTCCTGCATGTTAATGTCTTTGCCATCAACATTTGTAAAGTTGTATACCACCCTTCCGGCTTTCACTGCTTTTTCTTCACTGGTAGAAAGGATTGTACCATTCACCTTAATAACACTTGCCTTTGTAGGATAAAGGATATGTGTTACATCTGAGCAATCAATATTAATAATTATAGATTGCTGTTCAAAGTCATTTGGAAATTCAAACTTTAGTTCTCTTCCCGATACAAGACTATTCCACTGTGAACCTGTGTAGTTAAGATAGCCTGCACCGCCAACGCCGGTATATTTTATTATTTGTTCTCCGGCACTTCCTTTTACTACCTCTGCATCGCCGGATTCTGTAGCTGCCATTTTTGCTGATATAGCCTGTACTTCACTTTTTACTAAAGCCATATCAATGTATGGTGTATTGGCTGTAGATGTATCCTGAATAATATTGTACGGTGCCGATATTTTATTGTTATTTATAGAAAAGAACCCTTCATTTCCCCAAAAGCCTACAGAAACACCATCTCCAACAACAAGTGTATGATTTTCATTTGATGCCATTCGTTCACTTACAGCTGTGATTTTTTGAGCATATGAAACTTCATTATCAATATTGTTTGTTCCAAAATTTGAGCCTGCATACAGGGTATTTGCCAAAACATTACCATTTGTATGTGTACTAAGTTTGGCTGTACCAAATGATACTATATGGAAATTACCTGCCACTCCCAAAACAAGTGAATCATCATACAGTCCGCTTGTACGAAAAGCATCTTTTGTAGAATTTTCCGTGTATGTTAAAGTTCTTTCTCCCTTTGTAAATTTGTAAGTATTACCTTCCTTCCTTACAGCTGAAAAGCCAATGACAGAGAAATTATTAAGTGAGATTTCTACATTATCACCTGAACTTCCACTGATATTATCAACTTTTTCTATATCTATATCAGCCGAGCTTATGCTTGTCGCCTCTGCCGTAGAATTAACTTTTTCTTTTACTTCTTCATTTAATGGAAGATGATCAATCTCTAAATCAGTCGCACTATCAGCATCTTCAAGAATATCTGAGAGCTGGCCGTCAAGAAATTCAAACTTAATGTTTACACTGCCCTCTTTAGGCTGAAACTCAGTTTTTTCTCCTTCTATAACATTTCCCTCTTCATCAGTTTTATTTACAAAGAATCCCACATCATAGAGGAGAGTGTTCATAGCGTTATGATTCTTTACACTTTGCTCTTCACCATCATTAAGAGCCTCCATATAAGCGTCATAATTGTAGCCCTCTGTTTCAGTATTAACTTCTTTTACTATAAATTCTGCATCATCGGGAATAGCATCTGCATATTCCAAGGTAGCAATAACACGAACTTTCTCATCTTCATAGACATATTCTGTTTTATTTGTTTCAACTAATTTATATGTGAGAATAACAGTCTTATTTTCTTTAATTGTTATTTCAGCATCAGCATCATCCGTGCTTTCACTTGCTACTTCTTCTGTTTCATCTGCAATACTCTTACCTACAGTTACCACATAATACTTATATCCATTTGCATCCTGTTTAGCAGTAATCTTTTTTATCTCAGTTCCATCAACCTCAGCCTTCTTGAACTCATATCCTTCCTGCTTAGGTGCCTCCGTAGTAAAGTCAAGGCTATCTGAGAGATTTATTTCCTTCTCGTCAGCAATTGCTTCGCCCTCTTCAGTTATATAAGAAACCTTAAGAACAACATTCTCTGTGAGTTCTATCTCGCTACTGTCCTTAAGTGCATTGTCAGAAGCAACTGTGTCTTTATTCTCATCGCTTTCCGAATTCTGGTCTGCAGCGTCTTCTGTACCATCACCATTATCAACCACTTCAGAAGAATCAGCTGCTTCTGAATCAGCAGCAGTATCTGTACTTGTCTCTTCAGAGCTATTATCTGTGCCGTTTTCTTCTGACTCGCTACTCTCAGTGTTAGCATCAGCATTTTCTGAAGACTCTTCGCTTGAAGAAGAAGCGTCAGCTACATCACTGCTATTATCCTCAGAAGCTTCAACAGATTCCAAAGAACCGTTTTCTTCTACATTTTCTTCTGAACTGTTATCTGCGCTTTCAGAGTTCTGTACTGAATCAGAATCTCCTGTCTCAGTATTTCCCGAAGCGAACTCTTCAACATTCTCACCTTCAAGCATCATTCCCACATCATCAGCATTGTCTCCTGATAATGCGTTAGCCGATTTATTGAGTGAATACATCGTAACTGTCGTAACCAGAAGTGCTACGACCAGCATTATTGAGATCCATCTCTTAAGATAATTGTGCTTTTTTACATATCCCTCAACACGATTATTGTCTAAATTCCTCATTCCTTTTCTTTCCCTTGTTACCTTTTTCTCCACCCGTTATTTACTGCAAATCCGGCTCTTCCATACTTTCACTGCCGGTGCTGACTTTACTCTCGATCCCACCGAAATCTTTAAAAGGGTAAAGTCTGAAAAACAATCCGCCAATCAGCTGCTCTTGAGATACACAGCCGACTGTGGTCGACCTGGAATCTATAGAAACTGACCTATGATCACCCAGAACAAAATATCTCTTGTCCGGTACCTGATATGGGAACACAACTTTGTCACCCTCTCCCATACCTTCGGCATACTGGCTTGGATCTGAAATGTAAGGTTCTTCAAGTTCGACACCATTTACAAATACTTTTCCGTTCTCGTCTATGTTTATCCAATCACCCGGTGAACCTATAACTCGCTTAACCAATACTTTATTGTTATAGTAAAATGCAATCAGTTCTCCCGTCTTAAACTGTGAATAGTTATTGGCTATTACAAGCTGCCCTGTTTCAAGAGTAGGTGTCATACTGTCACCTGTAACTTTTAAAACTGTTATAAAAAAGCTTGAAACCAGAACCGAAACAGCTGCCACAACTATAATTACTATCAAAGTGTTTCTTAATGTTCTCTTATAGTCATGCTTCCTATACTCGCGCTTTAGTTCCTGCCTCAATTCATCCAGCGATGGTTTATTTAGTTGTTCGTTTGGAGTTCCTTTAGATGGAATAATCTTATCTTCCATATAACACAGTTCCCTCTGTATACACTTTCCTATAATTAAGCTGTTACCCATTTTTGAGCGCAACTTTAATCATTATAGGTTAAAATGATTCATCCTTGGTTACGAAATATGAATAGAACTATTCATATTTCGTACTTGACAATTATCGTTTCATATAAACAAAATTTAATTTTCAATAAGAGTTTCTTCAATTACCGCTTCTATGCTGCTTTCATTCCCTTTTTCAGCAGCTTTTTCTATTTCGAGTTTCCCAGTATCTGATGCAGATACATTCTCTGCAGTTTCCGCATCTATATTTGAATCTGTTTTCTTAGATGCAGCAGTCTTCTTAGCCATCGTCGTCTTAGCCGTCATCGTCTTCTTAGCCGTCGTCTTCTTAGCTGTAGTTTCTTTCTTTGCTGCTGTTCTGCGAGTCTTTTTTACCGGTTCTTCTTCCGAATCATTCTCAGTAGAATCCGTTTTTTTCCTACTTGAGGCCTTCTTGAGACTGCCTGAAAGTTTCTTGATTCTTAGCATCTCCTCAGACTCTCCTTTGTCTTCAGGCTTGAATCCGCGCTCAGCCTCAGCTATTCGCATAGCCTCGATCTTCTTAACTGTCTCTTCATATTGAGCAGCTGCTTTCTGAGCCGCCTCAAAGAAACCATTTATAGAAAGGATTGCCTCCGCAAGCGTACCTGCGTCCTCAATCTGCTTAAGTTTCTTCTCTTCCTCTGCGTGAAGAGCATCTCTTTCTCTCTCAAGTCTTGCATGAAAGCCCTTAAATTCTCTCTCATGTCTTGCTCTGAGACCATTTATATCCTTCTGGAAAAGAGCTTCAGCTTTTGCTTTCTGCTCATTAAATTTTTCTCTCATTTCAGCTTTTTCTTCATTAAAGCTATTAAGGAGCGCCGCTCTCTCAGCTGCTGCCTGTTGCATATAAACAGCCTTTTCTCTGGCATGCTGAGCCTGCAGTTGTTCTTTTTGCTGCGTGAACTTGCTTCTCATTTCTGCCTTTTCTTCATCGAACTTAGCCAAAAGCTCTGCTCTCTCTTCAGCCATCTGCTGAAGAAGCTGCTCACGTTCCCTGTCGAACTGCTCCTGCATCTCCTTTTCATGGGCTCTGATTTCCTCAGCTTCCTCTGAAAACTCTACAAGCATCTGTAGAAGTTCTTTTCTATTCAGTTTACGAAGTTCTTTCTGTGCCATGAATCTCCTTAATTCATCCCCACAAATAATCTAAATAGTCCCCTCGTACTATCATTAATTTGAAACTGATCATCTATTTTAGGGTATAAAAATAGCCCGTTTGAGTTCAAACAAGGCTTTGCATCAAAAGAAATGTAAAATGACGCGCTCCCCTAAAAAAATTAAGCGCACCAGCAACTGGCTGTCTATCCCCCTTGAACAGACCCTTTAGCTTTGCGTCACTACCTTGCGATAGTTTTGCCCTGAATTTCTTCACTTATCTATTTGTATTTATATTTTTGCAGCAAAACCATAATATGATAGCTGAAAATAAAAATCAATAGAATAATTGCTATTTTTGAACTTTTTTTCAAGCCCCCTGGAAACTGATTTTTTCGTAGTTTCCAGGGATAATATATTTAACTTATAATTTTTATAAACTATGAACTTATTGCTTTCTTCGTTTCCTCCTGAAATATTCCTCGCCTATGAGAGCAACGGTTACTAAAACCAATCCTGCAATCGTAAAAGGTAGCCTTCCATTTCCTCCGGTTGAAGGAAGAGAATATGCTTCGACGTCATTTCTTGTATTTGTTATCGTTATTGTTCCGTCATTTATTCCCTGTGCATTATTCTCTGAATAACTTGCCGTATAGTACAGGCTTCCCACTTCTGAAACGTAATAAAGCCACTCATACTTTGTCCCTGTTGCTTCATCAGTGTAAAATCTGTCAAGGCCTGTCAATGTTGCCTTCCATCCATCCACTTCCGTGATTGTTATCTCTTTATTGAAGCCTAAGTCTTCCGCTCCCGGGTGCACCCCGCCTGTTCCTGATGCTCCATCAGCAGGAGTAATGTTGTCTCCCTGAGCAGTGATTGATGCGGTTATTTGCGATTCCGGATAATTATTTACAGCCCAGGATTCCTTTACATGTATTGTAGTATTGCCTGTTATCGTAATAGTCTTGGTTACTGCCTGAATACCGGAGTCATTTAATTCACCGCTGTAATCCAACTTCTCACCATTGACAGTAACCTCTGTAAGATCCTTATAGTCCCCCGCATCAAATGTGTAAAAAGTAAATGTCAACTGTGAGCCACTCTTTACAGAAGGAAAACCTTTATACTGAAGCATAGCATTATTTGCTCTTCTTCTATCGATATTTACTGTGTAATATTGTCCCGAAGCTGCCTTGCCATTATCTTTTCCTGTTTCAGCATTTCCAAGCCTTCTTCCGATTTTTACAAAAATGGATGATGGTTTGGTTACACTGTCTGCATTTACCCAATCCTTCTTAATTGTGATGGATGTGGAATTCTTCTTGTTGCCTACATATACCGGCTGGCCTGAAGTAAATTCCGACCCTCCAAGTTCCGTATAGAAGTTATCGGGAATTACCATAGGGTAATTATCCTTATCAGCAGACGGCAAGTAGAAACAAATCGGTGTTTCGTCTTTCGCATAGCCCTCTGGAGCCTGCTCCTCCACGAGCTTGTAGCCCACATTATATATAAGCGGTGCTATTGAAACACGTCCACTGCTATCAGTTGTATATTTGCCATCTCCGGACTTTTCATTATTCTGTAACACCCAGTCATTTCCATCGAAGTAATACAGTAAGAAAACAGCTCCCGGAAGCATTGTTCCACTGTTATCAGCGTCAACCTTATATAGATTTATTCCTCTTACATTAGCCCTTGCTCCGGCATCCTGTACTTTTACTGTTGTGCTGTTTTCAGCAGAATTATTGTCAATTACAATTCCTTCAAGCTTAGCCTCATTAGACAACTGTACTGTGGCGTTGTCGTCTCCGTTAAATGTATATCTATACTTCACCTTAAGGTGCTTACCATCAGGTATTTTAAAGATTATTGTGCTGTAAACAAATTTATCCTCTGAATCATTTCCATACATAGATGCAGTTGTCTCATAAGAACTGATCGTGTAGGAATACTCTGATGATGATAGTTCAATCTCAGTTTCAGATCCGTCATCTCCTGTTTTTACCTCAAACACCTTAGCCGAGTCCGGAACCAGATACACATTGTAGTTCTGTAAAGATTTTGCTGAAAGTATATCTGTTAAAGTAAGTGTGTCACCGCCTTCCAGCAGATCTGCACCAGCCGGGTTCACATCAAGCATATACTCAATAGTGTTAATACTTCCGTTTGCAGCCTGACTTGTTTTTGTCATTGCATATTCGGTTCTGGTAACATGCTGAGTCTGTGAAGCACTGCCAAGTTTCTCATTGCCACCACTGTCTTTACTCAATGTAACATTATTTGTAAAAGAACCACTCCCTTTAGCAAAATCATAATCAGTTGACACTTTTGCGTGCACTCTGAAATAGATTTTCTTTCCGCCTGCAGCCTTACCATCGAAGCTTATTACTATGTTTCCGGCATTTACAGATTTCGAATAGGTTACTCCGTTATAGCTTACCTGCCCTCCTTCGAAGCCTGCTGCACCACTAAAGCTATTATTTTCACAAACATCAATGCCATACAGATACGCTCCGTTATAAGTGCCGTTCTCTATTATTGAAACATCAGATGGCAGAGAGTCCACAACATATAATGTTCCATAATTGTTATTTTGAGGGATATTTGCCTCTATTATCCAGGTAAGTATTCCCTGCTTATATGTATCAGGGGTGTTATAATCAAACCAGCTCTCTGTCTCAATAAAATTGCCATCATATTTCTTTATAAAAGGCTCATATGTCTGGGTAGCAGTTTTACCATAAACGTCCTTATTGTATGCAGCGGCCTTATTAGTAAACTGCACCGTTCCATTTCCTTCTCCAACGCTGCCTGTCGTAGTAAAATCGAAGGAGACCGTTGTCTCAATGTCCTGATAGAACTTTATTTCTATGCTCTTATATCCGCTTAGCTTGCCTATTTTTTTACTGTTTTCTGTTGTAAGAGAATATCTTCCCTTATAAACACTGCCGATTGCGCTTTTAAGCTTTTCAACATCAGAAGATGTAAAAACTTCTTTGTCATCTGTTACAGTCTCGTAGAATACCCAGTACTCTGAATTATTTTTTCCTGCATTTCTGCTTAGCGGAGCATTAAGTGTTACTTTCCACGAAAGAGTAACAGTACCATCACCATTAGAGCTAACACCTTCAGCAGTCTTATCAACCATTTGCGGATTTCCGACCCACTTTGTACGGTTATACTTATTACCGGTTGTATTATCATCAAGATAAATTCTGGCCTCGTTCTTCAGATTTCCGTAAACAAGATCCTTATCTGTATATTTATATGTATACTTAAAAACGTACTTACTATAATCATCCTGCGTAAAGGTATAGCCTTTTTCTCCAAGCGTCAATTCGCTGTCCTTGACAAATGTTCCGCGGCTCTGTCCATTACCTGTTTCCACACTGTAAACAGTTAATACTCCTTTATATGGTGTAGTAACTTGATTCCATCCCGAATCGCCAAATTTATATATCACATCGGAAAGTGTATATCCCTTTAGATTAGCATGCCCTTCGTTCAAGGTGATAGTCCAGGTCACTTCTCTTTTGTCTGCATTAACCGAACCATCTTTGAAGATCGTGGGTATATCTCCAAAGAAATCTGTGTAAACAGCTGCATCTCTCTTTTCGGAATTACCAAAATTCGCCTCTGCATAGTTCTTAAGCCTTAATGCTTTCGATGAAGTAGCTATCTTCTCAGGAACCTTCAACGTATAGGTGATAATATAAGACTCACCTGCGCCAAGTTTCTCAAATACAAGATTAGAAGAATTTGTACCTGTTACGGAAGGCTGCACTGTAGTCTTATCCTTCTTTTGTTTTACAATGCTATATTCAATTATATTGTTTAAGGTAATTTCATTTGACAGTTCCTGAGAGAAATCCTTATTTTTCGCCTCATTATAGTAAACCTCGGGGAAATCTTTAAACTGAATATCAGTTCCGCTTCCATTCTCCGAAGACATGGTAATCTGATATTTTATTGTACCCGTTTTCTCATTATAGTCCTCCAATATCTTTTTCTTGAGAGAAAGATCGGGTGCCACCTTATTCAAAATAAAAATTGTAAATGTAACATCATTTCCAAAATCATATATCTTTTCTGTCCTCTCCTTATCGCCATCAGCCATAGCTGTAGCATAGAAGAAGAAAAAGCTGTCATCTATTATGTTAGTCCTGTTTTTCTCAGCAAACTCCTCATGAAAAGTTATAGTAACAACGCTATTTTCATCTATAGTAAATGTACCTACTTCTTCATTGTTACCATTGTATACAAAGCCGGAGGTTGCCTCATTTACATTAATACCATGCTTTGACAAAGCATATGTTATGGAGGGTTTTTCTTTACTTACTGTTCCGACAGCAAGTATATATTCAAGTGTAAAAATAAGGCCTTCGCCATTGTTAACTTCAGCTCCGCTTTCAATCGGTGTTCCACCTGTGTACTCTTTCTTTCCTGCGTTCCATCTTATTGTAGGATTCTTTCTGACAGATACCCCGGTAATTTTCATGTTGCCACTATCTGTAGAATCTACTATTGTCTCATAAGTAAGAGTTCCGCTTGCATTTCTGTTATCGTCGTTTGCGGCATGCGCTACAATGGAAAAACCATCGAAAAAATCGACTATGGGATTAAGTAAACCAAGCAAAGCAGAAGTAGAGCTTCCGCCTTGCTTAATCCTTGCATCATCGCTTTTACCGTTATTCTCCTCATTTTTTTCTGCCGGTTCTGCGCTATCTGCTATTTTTTCTTTTTTATATTCATCGCTATAGTTGATAATTATCTTGTTATCTTCTGTAGCCTCAAAGGTTCCATTGCCATCCTCAAGATCAGACTGCGAAGAGATAACATTTCCGTACTGCTTGGGAACATCCATATGAATATCATCACTAAGGGAAGCCTCCTCAGGCATACTATATTTCATAGTAATGCGAAGGTGATCCCCCTCCTTAATATCCTCTTCAGCTATCTCTTCCCAGGTACCGTCCTCTTTAAGTCTCTCAATAACAGTTTCTGTTACATACTTTGACAAGTCTACAGATTCAGGAATGTTTTCTTCTGCAATCTTTTCTTCCTCTGTTACAGCATCTTTAGCGTTTTCCTGCTCTGAGTCTTCTTTTTCATCACTCTGCTCTTCAGAATCCTGTGACTCATCTTCCGTTTCTTCATAGGCTGCTTCTGTCTTTTCAAATATGAAAACCAGATCTGCATCTTCTTTTATCTCGCTAATATAGTTTCCATCTTCATCCTGAGTGAAGCCTTCATAGGAAGGCATATTCTCAGAAACAAACTCATAATATGTATACTCAGAATCATCTGATGTCACATATTTTCTTACTTCAATCTTCTTGATTTCAAGATCATCAGATTTTATGCTCTTGAGCTCATACCCTTCGATATAAGGAGCATTTTCGTTAATATCTACATCTTCATCAAGAACAACATTCATCTCATCTGCATAAGCATTTTCATTGTTATCCTTAATGATTTCTCCATCAGCATCAACATAAGAAACCTTGAGGATTATATCCTGGGTAATCTCATCATCTGCCTCTTCTGATTCCTCTTCTGATTCCTCTTCCGTCACATCCGCTTCTTCATCCAATGCATCCGGATTTTCTGTATTGTAAGCCTCTTCATCATTCTGGTCTTCAGGAATTGTCTCATCCTGATTTTCTGTTTCCGTTGTTTCCTCAGAATAATCTACAGAGTCTGTATATTCCTCTGAATCTGAATTATCCTCGTAATTTTCACTTTCTTCGGATTCTGCACTTTCTTCATAGTTCTCTTCTGATTCTTCACTGTAGTCATCCTGTTCTTCCTCAGCATACTCTTCAGTGTCAGCGAATATCACTCCGTCGTTTCCATTTTCAGATCCTTCTCCTGAGTTCTCCTCAAGCACCATTCCAATCTCATCTGCACCTTCCTCGCTTACAGCCGATGCAGCTTTGTTCATTGCATATAAAGTGGCGGTGGTAATCAAAATCGCAACAACAAGCATTATTGCGCTCCACCTTTTGAGGCTGAGGTGCCTTTTCAAATATTCCTGAGCTTTCCCAAATCCTTTACTATCTTTGGCCATTTTAATAATCCTTTACAGCCAGACTTTTCTAATAGCAAATATTTCATGCCATAAAAAAAGCCTTGTTTGAAACCTGTCAAACAAGGCAAAATACCACAATAATGCATCTACGCTTCACACTTAAACAAAAAGCGCGGCAGCTGGCTATCTGCCCCCTGACAGACCCTTTAGCTTTGCGTCACTACCTTGCGATAGTTTTGCCCTGATTTGTAACCAATATGTAATTACTCAATTGATAAAAAACATTATCAATTTCATTTGAAACTTATTTTCACACTCACCTCTTTTTTCATGATACATTATTTGACAAAAAATATCAAGAAAAATAATAATAAACTAAAATTATATTTCAAGTTTTCATCGTTTTGTGATTTGTGTGGTAGAAAGATGCCTGACAAGGGATGTAGATACACATTCTCCCTCTATCTTGTACTTTAACTGTAAAAAAGCATAAATTCAATGGTTTACATAGTTTTTTAAGTAAGATTTTATTATAGTTTATAATCTTTAGCTTCTGATAATAAGAATTTCAAAATCCGGAATTTCTGAAATTCATGACACATTTTATTGTATTACATGACAATTCTATAAAAAAGAATGTCGCTTGCGACATTCTCGCGCCGAGCGCGGCCATAAAATGCAACATATTCCTTTCGCGCGAGTGCGCATCCTCGCGGAGCGTTTTTGTATCATAGGAAAGCAATGTCCTATGATATAAAAAATCGCCCTATCCTATGATAGAGCGACCTTGTAATTATCTTGCCATAATATGCAATTTATCAAACCTGATAAAAGGTTTTAGTTATGCAATCTTCTGCTTAGCAATCTCTGTAAGAGTCTTGAAGCCTTCAGGATCGTTTACAGCCATCTCAGCAAGCATCTTGCGGTTGATTTCAACCTCTGCAAGCTTAAGACCGTGCATAAGGTTTGAGTATGACATACCGTTAAGACGAGCTGCTGCGTTGATACGTGTGATCCAAAGAGATCTCATATCTCTCTTCTTCTGCTTACGACCAGCAAATGCTGATGTAAGTGCTCTCATAACTGACTGCTTAGCAACTCTGTACTGCTTTGATCTAGCGCCTCTATAGCCCTTAGCGAGCTTTAAAACTCTTTTATGCTTCTTCTTGGCGTTCATGCCACCTTTAATTCTTGCCATTTCGGTTTCCTCCTAAATTTTTTCGATAAAATGGTACTGCTCTTATACGATAATACTTAAGATTAAACGTAAGGCAGAATCTTCTTCATTGTCTTAACATTAGTAGCATCAACTACTGCTGCCTGTCTAAGATTTCTCTTTCTCTTTGTAGACTTCTTTGTAAGAATGTGACGCTTGTACGCCTTGTTACGGATCAGCTTACCTGTGCCTGTTACCTTGAAACGCTTGGCAGCAGATCTGTTTGTTTTCATCTTGTGCTGCATAACTAAATCCTCCTATGCTGTAAATTATTAAATGCTCTGCTAACATTAAGCAGTGTAATCATCCATAAAAATTGTTCTGAACAATTACTCTATATGTAACTCTCCTATGGGTTATTGAAGAGAAACAATCAATTACTTCTTCTCAGTAAGGAACATTGTCATACTACGTCCCTCAACCTTGGGCTGTTTATCAATAACAGCTACATCATTAAGTGCCTCAGCGAAATCCGTAAGGATATGAACACTTGCACCCATATGAGCCATCTCACGACCTCTGAATCTGAGTGTGACCTTAACTCTGTTTCCTTTTTCCAGGAATTTCTTTGCTGCATTAACCTTTGTATTAAGATCGTTCGTATCAATGTTGGGAGACAAACGAATTTCCTTTATTTCTACAGTCTTCTGCTTTTTACGTGCTTCCTTCTCCTTACGAAGCTGCTCATACTTAAATTTGCCATAATCAACTATACGGCAAACAGGTGGTTTGGCATTAGGAGCAATCTTTACCAGGTCAACGCCTGCCTCATCTGCAAGCTTTCTGGCATCCTGTATTGACATTACCCCAAGCTGTTCGTTGTTAACACCTATTACACGAACTTCCTTGTCTCTGATCTGTTCATTGATGAATAAATCGTTGTTGCTAATTGTTTTGTACCTCCAATTCAATAAACGAAACAATAAAAAAGTGGATCCGCAAATGAATCCACTCAACAATCATCTATGCTCTGCTATCATACTGCAGACAAATCCATTAAGGATAAGCATCGAAAATGTATTAACACCTGGAGCCTTCGCCACAGGGTGAGAGTGGAATCCTCTGCTTTCTTTTCATACTGTGATAGAATAACACCCGTCAAACCAGATGTCAACATATTTTTTTAATTTTTAAAGCTCATACTGCAAGTTCAAACTCTACTCCCATGTCAAAGAGCTCTTTGTCTACCTGCTCATAAGAGTGGAAAACTATACCGTTCATTCCATAGTTCCTTGCTGCTACGATATTTTTCTCTGTATCGTCTATAAATACACATTCAGAAGGAACCAGGTCGTATTTTTCGGTAATGAGTTCAAATATTGCTCTGTCAGGCTTAATTATCTTGTATCTGTAGCTAAGAATTCCTCCATCAACTTCATCAAGAAATTCTTTCATAAAAAGATTAGGTTCCAGCGCCTGCTTTGAAAAGTTTGATAAAACAAGAACCTTGTACCCTTTTTTCTTTAATGACTTAATCCACGGAATAGTTCTGTCTCTCTTTCCAAGAAGTCCTGTCAGATCTGAAAAAGCTTCACGAAGTTCCTTCTCTATGGAAGGATCATTTCTGACAAAGCCATCAATTATTCCCTTAGAATCAAGAACTCCTCTGTCAAACTCGTTCCAGGCATCACTTCTAACGCTTGCATCTCCGATTCTCTGAACCATGCTCTCAGAAAAGCCTTTATCCCGAAGAAAATCCTCCCATCTAAAATCAACCAGAACATTTCCTATATCAAAAATAACAGTATTTATTGCCATCAAATAACCTCATCATCCGAATCATCCAAAGTTCTTCAAAAGTGGATGATTATCTTCTATTGCTATCTATTTGAATCAAATATATGGATTATCTATTTTCATCAACGTTGTCATATTTTCCATATGGGTCAGGTGAAGCAACTGTCTTTTTGCCTGTAAGTGCAGTATATACCCACAATATAAGCCACAGAAATATCGGTATAGCCACTGTTGCGGCAGCACATCCTGCAAAGGCGCTCCCCGGCCCCATATCACCAAACAATGCCTCAAACAATAATACTACATATACTCCAAGGAGAAGTATTATTCCTATTATTGCTGCTATTCTCTTAAAAACCGGTGTTTCTTTCTTTTCCATTTAAGCCTCCTGCTGATAATTGAAAAAAGGCTGCCACCAAAATTGTGACAGCCCCTTAAAAGCTTATTTACTAAGCGGACTCTCGCGGTAGATAATATCCTCTCTTGCAGGTCCGTTAGATACCATTGTGATCGGATAGCCGATTTCCTTCTCGATGAATTCTATATATTTACGGCAGTTCTCAGGAAGATCCTCATATTTCTTAATGCCACGAATATCACTCTTCCATCCGGGAAGTGTCTCATATACCGGCTTTGCCTTCTCAAGAAGATGTGTTACAGGGAAGTCCTTAGTCACCTCTCCATTTATCTCATATCCTACACAAACCGGAATCTCATCAAGATATCCAAGGACATCCAGAACAGTGAAAGCGACATCTGTTGCACCCTGAAGTCTGCAACCATACTTACTTGCTACGCAGTCATACCATCCCATTCGACGAGGACGTCCTGTGGTAGCACCGTATTCGCCGCCATCTCCGCCGCGTCTTCTCAATTCATCTGCCTCTTCACCAAATATCTCTGAAGTAAATGCACCCGCTCCAACAGCTGATGAATAAGCCTTATTTACAACTACAATCTGCTTGATATCATAAGGAGCTATACCTGCACCGATTGCACCGTAAGCTGCAAGTGTAGAAGAGGATGTAACCATAGGATAAATACCATGATCAGGATCCTTCATTGTTCCAAGCTGACCTTCAAGAAGAACTGTCTTATTCTCCTTAATTGCATTCTCAAGGAAAAGAGCTGTATCAGCCACATAAGGCTTAACCATATCTCTCCACTCATGAAGTGTATCAAGAAGCTCAGCGGGATCAATCTCAGGCTTATGATAGAGCTCTTTCAAAAGAATATTCTTTGTAACAAGAACTCTCTCAACCTTTTCCTTAAGAAGATCCTCATCAAAAAGTTCATTTACCTGGAAACCGATCTTAGCATATTTATCTGAATAAAAAGGTGCTATACCTGACTTGGTTGATCCAAAGGACTTTCCTCCAAGTCTCTCCTCTTCATATTGATCAAAAAGGATATGATAAGGCATCACAATCTGACAACGATCTGATATAAGAAGGTTCGGAGTGGGAACATTCTTATCTGTTACAGTCTTAAGTTCTCCAATAAGAACAGGTATATTAAGCGCTACACCGTTACCAATTATATTTGTAATATTCTGATGGAATACTCCTGAAGGAAGTGTGTGTAATGCAAATTTGCCATATTTATTAACAATGGTATGTCCTGCGTTTGCGCCTCCCTGAAAACGTACAACCACATCAGCCTGATCGGCCATCATATCTGTGATCTTACCTTTTCCCTCATCTCCCCAGTTTGCTCCAACTACTGCTTTTACCATGATTTTCTCCATTCCTGGCTATAGCCCTGTAAGCTCAATATCATATGTGAGTTACGCACAATAGCCGCTACTATTACTAAATAACCAAGTGATAATATACTACAGAATGGGCAAGATGTAAACAAACTTCGTTATGCTCTGTTTCGAGGTACTGTGATCACAATTGTGCACTTTTCCTTCCTATTAGCTTTATTTACAATTTTTATCCTGGTAGTTCCGCTCTTTTTAACCGATATTACACCTTTTTCTGAAACCGAAGCCACATTTTTCTTACTTGATGAAAAGATCATCTTCTTATTTTTTACTTTTTGCCCTTTGATCCTGACCACAATTTTACGCTTATCCCCTTTCTCAAGTTTTTCATAATATGAGCGGGGTTTCTTGGAAAAATCAACAATGATTCTCGTCTTCTTTTTTTCTTTATGGACTATAGGCTTGTTAATTGTGCTTTTTTTAGATGTATTAACTATCTCGGTCTTGTTGTTTTTATCACTTGACTTCCCTGTAGAGTCATCTTTCTTACCAGAGTTATCAGATGCCCCTGTTTTGCCGGAATCTTTATCATCTTCAATAATCACGGTATCTTCGTCATCATCTTCTTCATCATCTTCTTCATCTTCTGCATCATCTTCTTCATCATCGTCATCATCATCGTCTTCGTCTTCGTCGTCTTCATCATCTTCGAAGACAATTACTATATTTTCCTTTGCATAAGCGGTAATTCGAATACTTCCGGATATCGATAATAAAAAAATCAGCATGGTTAATAACGCAACCAATGCTGATTTTTGCCTACTGCTTTTAAATCTCTTCATTTATACCCCCAATTCTTTCCCAGGGAGAAAGCTCATACCACCTTTCTCTGCCGGAAATATCCTATTTGTAAGTACATAGTCAACTGTTAAAGACATTGTACGTTTCACAAATAAAAAAAATTTGGGTAAAAATAATCAATGACTAAAATCAATGTAAAAAAATTAAAAGCACTATATTATTTTTTTATTAATGAAATTACTGCTCTATCTCGTAATCATATGTAGCAAAATCCGCTTTGAGAGCAACTCTGTTTCCGTCTTTCTCCCAGATGAATTTCAGGACAGAACCATCCTGTTCCATGGTAAGCTTAGAATCAAATCCGAATGCAGGATTGGTGTTTCTAAGCCTCAAAAGCTCAAGCTGTTTTTCAACAACAGGCTGCTTCATCATATTGGCTACATCTTCATTTGAAAGATTTGTACGGTTTATTTCCTTATGTCCGCCTGCTCCCGCTCTCTCTACTGCCTCATAATCATTTTTTCCTGCAAAGAGATCAAGATACCATACCTGAGGCTTGCCGGGCATAAACATCTGAACCGCTCTTGCAAAAAGCATCTTCTTATCATCTGCGCCAAGAGCACTGTAATAGGTAGAGTTTACCTGATAATACATGTTCTTTTGGCCGTGAAGATTCTTTACAAGGCCGCCTCTTCCAACAATTACCTCAATCAGCTTTTCAATCTCCTCATCCGAAATAAAGCCCTTAAGATCAAGTACAGGAATTCCATCATGGCATCCAAGCATATTAACGACTCTGATGTTTTTATCCACGATTTCCTTAGCCCAGCGGGCAAGAACATCTCCGCTCTTCTTCTCCATGGCATATATGAGAAGACCGGGAAGGAAGAAATCATAAGTCATATAGCCCTTATCTGCTACCTTCTCGTAAATTCCGGCACCATAGCTGTCATGAATTTCAGGAAGAAGTCTAAGGTTGTTTTTATCTGCAATTTTCTTAACTTTCTCAAGAACATCCCATGTGTCAGGCTCATTTAAAAAGTTCTTCTTTCCGGGCTCCTTGGGAGCATATGCAAAGGCATCAAGTCTTACAATAGCAGCTCCATATCCGGAAAGTGTTTTGAGAGTGTTCTCATAGTGCTCCCAAACAAGGTCAGACTTGATATTCAAATCCATCTGTCCAAGATATTTTCTTCCGTTTGCCAAAAACTCAAGAACTGCTTCTTTATATTCTTCATATTTACCAAATTCGATTTCTTCCGGAGTCTTTCCCTCATCAAGACCATCGCAGACACTCTTAGCTATTCTCTCAGCGGTCATATACTGTAATCGGCCGCCACCCTGAACATCTTCCGCTGCCTTTGCTGTTCCATGTTTTTCCTTATAATCCTCAACGGCAGCGATTATATCCTGAGCATCAGGTCTTCTGTATTGAACCTCCTGATAGAATGTGTTCCAGTAAGGAATTTCCTTTCCGTCAGGCATACGGACCATAAGAATAGGAAGTCCGGGCTTTCTGAAAAACATATCCTTGATATACTTCTGGTCAGGCTGAATGTAGCCCTCTTCTGTCATCTCGCCGCAGCCTTCCCAGAATTTATTCCAATTAATGAAAAAGTCGGCATATTTTGATTTCTCACCATTTTTCAAAAGATCCTGAAACTGAGGTGATAAAACTGAAGCATGATTAAGGATAAAATCCAGCTTGAGGTCAATCCCCAATGCACGAAGTCTGTCAAGATCCTCCTTGGATCCAAGCTCCTTATTGATTCCGTAATCGATCACCGAAAAACCTCTGTCGAGATCTGTGTTATAGATGCTGGGAAGGATATAAAAAGAACTGAAAGTATCCTTAAACTCATCCTTTTCAAGCATGGTAACGATATCCCCAAGTGTGCCGCCACAGCTGTCCGGGTAGGCATTAAGCATAGGTCCGTTATCTACAAATTTCTTCATTCTTACTCCTTTTTATAAAACAATCGTGTATTGAAATCACAGTCCCATAAGCTTCTTATAATCATCATAGCTGATGATCTCGCCCTGCTTACTTACTATGATCTTAGCCTTGTGAGCCTGAGCCATGAGCTTGTTCTGCTCAAGTTCAAGTACCATCATTGTAAAAGGGCTGTCAACCTTACCATCACGTGCACGACTTCTTCTGTGCTCAAGTGTCTCCTGGGGAGTGCTGTTAAGAAGAACAGGTATATCAACTTCCTTCATGAAATCTGTATTACCATGAGTCCACTCTATGATAAGAACCTGCTTATCAGTCATGTCAACTTCATCATACCAGAGTGTAGACTCGTCTCTTCCCATTCTCTTAAGCCAAAGCTTATCTGCTCCATCCTTAAATGCAGCAAGGATTGAATCAACCTCATCAAAATCTGTCTCATTGGGTGTTCCGAGATAGGCATCAAGCCCCTTCTTACCTGCATCAAGATAAGATGCGAACCAGGGATACTCTTTAACATGGTCAGCATTAGCATCATCATTAAGTTCCTGGTAGTTCTTAACTATCTTGTAATTCTCAGCATTCATTGCACCGCCGTCTACCATACCTCTGATGCCACTCTGTCTGAAGGTATGAAGTCTCTCAGCATCATTGTACATAGGAATACGATGAGGATAGTTATCACCTGACATTGTGTAGCTTCCTATGCCTGACTGTTCAAGCATATATGAAAGAAGTGATGCAATTTCAGATTTTCCTACACCGGAGCCGCCGCATACAGTAATAACCGCTCTGCCATAAGGGTTAGAAGTTGTAACCTTTGAAAGTTCCTCCAAAAGCTTAGGGAAAACAGTTTTTGCCTTCGCAATATGGCTTTCTCCTATTTCTATCTTATCCCCGGGCATATCACCATGAGGAATATCGGAAGGAATCTGAATCTCCTTCTGAGCAAGTGTTTTGACCATCTCTGCTGATATAGCAGCCTTAGGACTAATTTTGTTGTAATCTTTGTTCATTTCTGGTTCCTTTCAAAAAAATAGTCATAACAATTTCAAAACCATTTCTGGTTTCAAAATGTTAAAAAATTGCTTGGTTGCAACTTTAACGCAAAAGTTTCTTATATTATGTGCATTTTTTGATTTTTGACAGCGCATTTTTGCTGTGTTATTTTTACACTATAATCATTTTTAAACTTTTGTAAAGTTAATTTTTTATTCGGTGGACAATTTTTATGATAACAATTAAAGAAATTGCTGCTCAACTAAATATGAGTACGACCACTGTTTCCAACGTAATTCACGGAAAAACCGGTGAAGTATCTCCTGCCACTATTAAAATAGTTGAGGATTATTTAAAAAAAGTTGACTATGTTCCAAATATCAATGCCAGAAATCTTGCACAAAACGAATCCAAGATCATTGGTGTTGCACTAAAGGCAAGGGCTGACAAATATGAAAACCTTCTGATGGATCCCTTTGTATCTGAACTGATTGGTGGTATAGAGGAAGCAATCAGAAATGCCGGCTACTTTATGATGCTGTACATATCAAGTGATACCGACGAAATCATGCGTCATGTATCAACCTGGAACGTAGACGGACTCCTGCTGTTCGGTATGATCGACAACGACGGAATCCGCGTCAGTGAAAAATACAAAAAGCCTATCGTGTGCATTGATACTTATAGTATAGAAGGTTTAAAGCACTTCATTAATGTCGGACTCAATGACAGACAGGGCTGCTTTGACATGGTAAACTACATGATAAAACAGGGGCATAAAAAAATCGCATTCCTTTCTGATAATATGAAAGGTGTCGACTACGAAAGATTTTCCGGCTACAAATATGCTCTCGCAGGGAACGGTATTCATTTTGAAGGAGACTGGTTTCTAAAGATAAGACCAAGAAGTGATGAGATAGAAGCTTCTCTGGAAGAGATATGCCATCGGGCCGAAGAATTCGATGCGATCATGTGCGTATCCGATCTGTATGCTGTCCAGCTCATGTGTGCTCTGGAAGACAGAGGACTTAGTATTCCGGATGACATTTCAATAGCAGGTTTTGACGATACTCTCCTGGGTCAGCTTCACCGTCCCGCACTTACAACTGTTCATCAGGATGTTAAGAAAAAAGGAATTGTAGCAACCAATACTCTTCTTCAGAGAATTCGTGGAGAAAAAACACCCAAGCAGATACAGCTTCCCACGGAACTGTTTATCAGAGATACTGTAAAAGCAAAGTAAAACAACGTGTTACGGAAACTGCAAAATCCAAAATCTATACAAACTATACAATAAAATATTAGAGAAACATTAAAACGATTGAGCAATGTGCCACCCGGTTCATTGCTCTTTTTTATAAAAATTTTACTTTTTAGAATTATTGCACAAAGCCAGTTATAATCAGCTTTCACGCGTAAGCCATTGAAAACACGGGAAACAAATTAAATTTTTCACTTGTATTTTGATGTACATCATGCTATTTTTATATCAGCATAAAACTTATGCGCAAAAGTAACTACCAATCGTATTGGTCGATTGGCAAAGTGCACAACAAGGAGGGTAACATGAAAAAGAAAGTATTATCTATGCTACTTGCTGGAACTATGGTTCTTAGCATGACAGCATGCGGCGGTTCAAACAATACTGCTGCAGACACAGCTGATTCTACAGCAGCTACTGCTACAGAAGAGGCATCTACTGAAGAGGCTGCTACTGAGGAAGCTGCTTCAGAGGAGACAACAGAAGAAGCTGCTACAGAAGAGACATCTGACACAACTGCTTCTGCAGGCGCTATTCGTCTTCTTAATGGTAAGCCTGAAATCAATGATCAGCTTTTAGAGCTTGCTGAGCTTTACAAGACTGAGACAGGCAATGAAGTTTCTATCGAGACAATCGGTGGTGACACAAGTGCCGGTGATGAGCTTAAGAAAATGTATCAGGCAGACAACATGCCCGACATATTCGTAATCGAAGCTAACCAGGCTGCTACATGGGACGGCATGCTCGCTGATCTCGCAGGTGAAGAATGGACTGATAAGACAGGATTCGAGCTTGTTGATGAGAACATGGGCACAATCGGTTTTCCTTACACAGTAGAAGCTACAGCTCTTGGTTACAACGCTGATGTACTTAAGGCTGCAGGTGTTGATCCTGCTTCTCTCACATCTCCCGCTGCTTGGGCTGAGGCTTGTGAGACTCTTGATTCCAAGAAGGATGAGCTTGGTATTACAGCTGTATTTGGCTGGTGCGCTGAGCCTGCTAACCTTGGATGGTCATCAGGTACACACGTATTTGGTCAGTATCTTGACGCAGGTCTTAAGGCTGATGATACAACATACATTGATATGCTTAACGACGGTGGTAAGATCGACGAAGACAGAATGACAAAGTTTGCTGAGTTCATTGGCATGATGAATAAGTACTCAGATCCTAACCTTCTTGTAGATGGTACATATGACAACCAGGTTGCAGGATTCAAAGATGGCAAGTATGCATTCATCACACAGGGTAACTGGTGTGTAACATCTCCTGAGGATGTAAGCTTTGAAGTTGGTTTCGCTCCTTATGCATTTGAGGATGGCATCAACACAATCATCGCTGGTCCTCCGTCATACTGGGTAGCATATAAGGACGGTAACGTTGACGCAGCTAAGGCATTCTTCAACTGGTGCGCAGGTGAGTCTGCACAGGACATCCTTGTAAACAAGGCTGGTCTTGTATCTCCTTTTGATGATTGCAAGTTTGAAGCAACAAATCCTTTCTATAAGAGCATGAAGAGCTACATCGATGCAGGCAACTACAGCGGATGGCACACAATGCTTAAGAAGGATGGTCTTCAGAACGAGACATGTCAGGTATTTGCTGACTATGCAAAGGGAACAATCGCAGATGCTGCTGAGTTCACAGACAAGATTTCTAAGGTTATAGCTGGTTACTACAACAACTAATAACAAGATTCAAACCTGGGGCAGAGCTAAGTACTCTGCCCTGGTTTTAACTTATTTTGGGGTATATATCAAAAATCATTTGAGGCAAAAGCAAAAGGCTTCTTCAATAAAGGAGATATTTTATGAAAACACCATCTGCTAGTAAGCAAATAATGTCAATCCTATTCCTGATTGCCGGTGTTGCACTTCTTGTTTGGTCTTTGGCGATGGATATCATGGGATCGGGTGTTCCATTTCGCGGGGCTACATTGGTGCTTGGGGCTGTAGGTATAATTGCCGGTTTATATTTTTATCCGACAGTAAAACATCACCGCACAATTATTAACATAATTTTCCTGTTTCCGCTTCTCTTTGCTTTTGCGGTCACAGTAATAATCCCTCTCATTCTTGGTATTGGTTATTCCTTTACAGACTGGGATGGAATCAGAGTAAGAAACGCAGTCGGCGTTGCTAATTACACAAGAATGTTTACACAGGCAAGCTTCCTGTGGTCTATCTTTATAACATTTCTTTTCGTTGTATTTAATATGATCCTTGTTAATCTGGTAGCTTTCCTGCTTGCACTTCTTTGCACATCCAGAATAAAAGGACTTGGCTTCTTCAGAGCCGCTTATTTCCTTCCGAATCTTATCGGAGGTATCGTACTTGGTTATATTTGGAACTTCATTTTCAGTAACGTTGTTACAGAGATTCTCAAGACCCAGTACTCTATGCTTGCGGATACAAAAACAGCATTTATTGCTATTATTATCGTATATATCTGGCAATATGCAGGTTATATAATGCTCATCTATATCACCGGTCTTAACACAATCCCCGGCGATGTACTTGAAGCTTCAGCCATCGATGGTGCTAAGCCTCTTCAGACTCTTTTTGAAATAAAGATTCCGATGATAGCTCCTACCATCACAATCTGCACATTCCTCACACTTACAAGTGCATTTAAACAGTTCGATGTTAACCTTGCATTGACAAACGGTACAGGTTCAGTTGATATCTTTGATAACTATCTTACAAACGGTACCGAGATGCTCGCGCTTAACATATACAACACAGCTGTAATTAAGAATGAATATGCTTTTGGTGAAGCAAAAGCCGTATTATTCTTCATAATACTTGCATGTGTATCAATTTTACAGGTTCGTATATCTAATAAGAAGGAGGTTGAATTATAATGCATACAAAAGAAAAAACATCAAGCGTTGTTATAAGACTTGTAATTGCAATTATTATTGCTGCATATGTTCTGTTCCCCTTCTTCCTGGTTTGTGTTAACTCATTTAAGCAGTCAGCAGATATCACATCAAATCCTATAGGATTCAACGGTGTTTCATTTGCTCAGTTTACACAGAACATGACCGATGTTATCAACAATAAGAGCTTTACCTTCTGGCAGACCTTCGGATATTCAGCTCTTATTACTGTCCTGTCTCTTGTACTTCTTGCAGTACTTGGTTCAATGGCAGCATGGGTTATCTGCCGTAACAAGACAGTTTGGTCCAACATCATTTACTTTACATTCATCGCATCAATGATCATTCCTTTCCAGGTAGTTATGCTTCCTCTTATCTCTACTTTCAGAGATGTCGGAAAGTTCGTTGGTATACCGATGCTTAAATCCGTTCCCGGTATAGTATTTGCATACCTTGGATTCGGTGGTGCCATGACTGTATTCATTCTTGTAGGATTTATTAAGGGAATTCCTTTTGATCTTGAAGAAGCCGCATCAATTGATGGATGCTCACCCGAGCAGGTATTCTTCAAAGTAATTTTCCCGCTCCTCTCACCCGTTATTACAACAGTAACAATTCTTAACGGTATGTGGATCTGGAACGATTACCTTCTTCCTTCAATGATGCTCGGTCAGAATGGCCCTGTAAAAACTCTTCCCGTTGCGGTTCAGGCTTTCGTTGGTTCATACGTTAAGCAGTGGAACCTGATCCTGGCAGCTGCACTTCTTGCAATCCTGCCTATGGTTATTCTCTTCCTCATCGCTCAGAAACAGATTATGGAAGGTATGATCGAAGGTGCGGTAAAGGGTTAATGAATCACTTAGCTTACTAAACCCATTCCATTATAAAATCCCTTGGTAGTTCGCCTCTGCCAAGGGATTTTTATTTGCTATAAATATGACTTTAGGAACGCAATTCGGAAAATGCGTTTCGGATATTAAGGAATAATCCTGGAAATAAGTTCAGCACATTTTTCAAGATCCTCAGATTCTTCATTTGCCTCTGTAAATCTTCCCTCTGTGTTACTGTCTATATCAAGAACACCTGTCACTCTGCCATCCTTACTTCTAAGCGGTATAACAATCTCCGATCTCGCCTCACTGTCACAGGCGATATAGCCTGCAAACTTTGAAACGTCAGGAACTATAAGAGTCTTGTTTTCTGCTGCTGATACGCCGCATACACCGCGTCCTATCGCTATATGAGTGCATGCAACCTTACCTTGAAAAGGTCCTAAAATAAGCTCTGTATTTGCTGCATCAGCATTTATCTTTTTGGCATGTATCCCGGAATCAGAATTTTTGTCAATCACAACATCCTTATCCGCCATAAGATAAAAACCAACCCAGCTTACATCGGGAAGCTGCTCCCAAAGGCATGCCGCAATATTGGAAAGATTTGTAACATACCAGTCCTTTTCATCTATCATTGCTTCTACATAATTTGAAATAGCCATTATTTCAATCCTCCTTATATATTCTATCTGTTTATAAGCTTAAAGCTTCCTGTTTGCATTTTATAATTTACGCAATTAAATTAACAGAAATATATTATCACATAGAATTAATAATTGCACCAGAAATAAAAGCACCCATTAGAGCGCGCCCATGGCGCGCAAATAAAAAAGAATGTCGCTTGCGACATTCTCGCGCCGAGCGCGGTTGCAGAATGCAACATATTCCTTTCGCGCGAGTGCGCATCCTCGCGGAGCGTTTTTGTATCATAGGAAAGCAATTTCCTATGATACAAAAAAACCGCACCCGTGTTACCGGGTGCGGTGAAACTTCATCATAACTTTTTTCTATCCTATGCCACAAGCATCTCCTGCTAATCCGTTAGCATGCTCTTAGTTTACATGTACCATCATGCAAGCATCTCTGCCACGCTTCTGAGCATGAATTCTTACATCGCCGTGTCCAACTGCTCTGATATATCCATCTGTAACTGTTGCGATATCGCTGTTCTCACTTGTCCAGGATACTCCGCCGCCAATATCTTTAGGGCTCTGGAATACACTTGCATGATAACCCTGTCCAACCTCGAGTGTAATCTCTGCTCTGTCAAGCCAGATCTTGTCGGGTTTTCTCTTATCATCATTGTTCTTACCGCCGCCAACTTCTACATAGATAAATGCCGTCTGTGTGCCATTCTTATCTGTAATCTTAATCTCAGCATCGCCGGATTTCTTAGCTTTGATAAGTCCACTGCTTGAAACCGAAACAACAGACTTTCCGGATGTTACTCTATATTTTACGGATTTCTTTCCATATGTAGCGCCATCCTTCTTAACTCTGATCTGAACCCTGGCTCCAACCTTCATCTCGACATCATTATCGTCTCCAAGCGATACAGATACCTTCTTGGTGGCTGCCTCTACCTGATATGTCGGCATTGCAATAATGCAAAGCGTGGCAGCCATTACTACAGCTAAAGCAGCTGAAATAATTCTTTTAAAACTAACTCTCTTACCCATAAGACTGATCTCCTTTCACAAAAACTATCATATCCCTATAAAATTTGTTGTTCCCCCATAGCTTATTATTAGCACTCTTTCCTGCATAAGTAAACTCAATCGATATAGACTTAAGGAACATTTTAGAAACCGTTTATAAACCATTAAAATAAGTCGATTTTTTGCATGTTTTTTTTATAAAATGGCTTTATTTGACATACTTCACTATGCTCCTGAACAGCTAAAAAACATTCTGCACATAAAAACGGAGCAAAGGTTATATACCCTGCTCCGTTATATTATTACTCATAAATCGTTTTTAGATTACAGTTCAGATAATCCTCTCTTAAATTTATCCTCGATATCCTCTGTTTTAATAATCTTAATTGATTTAATCTCAAGCCCACCCTGTGCAAAATAGAACTTCAAATAGAAATTACTCATTATTGCCGGTATCATGTTGATCCTTATGGTTTGCCACTCTCTATCCATTCCTGTAAGTGTGACAGTTTTGATCAGTGCCTTATCCTGGAATATGGACATAGGAAGCTGCGCTACATCAGGCTGGTTAACTGCTCTAAGTACCAGCTCCATATCCATCGTTATCTTTCTCTTAGATGTAATAACGAAGGATGTAGTAGCATTCTTTGAAGTGTCAATGAGCGATGTATCTATCTCTGTCTCATCATCATTGAGCGTCAGCTTTATAAGTTCCTGAAGCTTTGCGTCATCCTCTGAAACTGCCTTTGCAAGCTCTTTATCAAGAGCTGATTCCTCACCCAGCATATGTCTGTAGGCAGGAGTTTTTAATAAAAACTCGCAGATATTAGCAGCATTTCTTACAAGTTCTGCCCTGGTCAGCCTTCCATCCTTTAATGCCTCAGGAAGATTATCACCGCCTGAATTCTCTTCAGCATTTCCATTTACCATATTAAGGTCATTCTGAGCTCTAACCTGTGCTGCTACGTTTTTATAGTCTCCGGGGGCACCTGCTTCATCATTTGCCATAGCCCACCAGTCAGTCATTACTATTCCCTTAAAGTCCCACTCGCCTCTCAGTATGGTTGTAAGAAGATCATAATTGCCGGACGTCCAGACTCCGTTTACAGGACCATAGGTACTCATAATAGCCCTTGCTTCTCCTTCTCTTACAGCAATCTCAAAGCCCTTAAGATAAATCTCACGAAGAGCTCTCTCAGATACAACATTATCCACGCTGTGTCTCTTAAACTCCTGAGTATTTCCGGCAAAGTGCTTTATAACTCCGGTAACATCATACTTATGAAGTCCGCGAAGCTGTGCTGCCACAAGCTTTCCTGTAAGAATAGGATCCTCTGAAAAATACTCAAAGTTTCTTCCATTTAGAGGATTTCTGTGAATGTTCATACCGGGACCAAGAAGAGCATCAATCCTGTTCTTTCTAAGATCCAGCGCCTCCCATCTAAAAAGCTCCTCATTCAGTTCTTCATTAAACGTACATGCAAGGCATGTTCCGTTAGGAAGTGAAAAGGCATGTGTGCCACAGTCCATACGAATTCCACTGGGTCCATCCGAGCATCCTCCTGCAGGGATACCAAATTCTGCCAGGTTCCCTGTAAGGCCACCAAAGGCTCCGGCAATTCCGGCTGTAACCTTGGGTGAGCACATTCCTTCTCCGCGCATCATAGCCATGAGATCATCATCCGATAGCTGCGCAAGGAATTTCTCCATGGATACCTTGCCACTCTCAACGTCTTTAAGCTTATATCCCTTATCACCTGTGTAGGGAAGTGCCTTGGGAAGCCTGTCCTTTCTCTTCTTATTTGGATCAATGGATCTTACAGGAACTTTCTCAGTAGTTTTTGCAAAACCAGATTCCGGCTTTATGCGCTCAAATTCCTTAACCGGAGCGCACGCTTCCTCACATTCACATATAGCCTCAGTCTTCTTAAGCTCGAATTCGCCTGCTTCCTGCGCACTTCTTACATCACTGCCCGCAAATACTTTGTAAACACCCTTTTCCATCACATATGAAGACTTATTGCCTGTTACTCCGCTGTCATCATATGAGCTCATCCAATACTTAGGAACAGATATTTCAAGGCACTGCATCTGTCCGGGCTTCAATACATCTGTCTTGGCAAAGCCACACAGTGCTCTAGCGGGCTTTCCCATCATTCCCTGCGGTGCCTCCAGATAAATCTGCACAGCCTCTTTTCCAGATTTATCTCCGGTATTGGTAACAAGAACCTCCAATGTCACACCATCCTTGGAGTCATATGAGAATTCACCAAGTGCTATATCGAAGGTTGTATATGAAAGTCCAAATCCAAAGGGATAAAGAACCGATTCCTTGTCAAAGGTCTCAAAATAGCGATATCCGACATAAATATCCTCTGTCTGGAAATTTCTCTTATCAGATCCAAAATTTGCAGTTGAAGGATAGTCGCTTATATCAAGAGCAATAGTATCTGCAAGCTTTCCGGAGGGATTCACATCTCCTGACAAAACATCAAGTACTGCATTTCCGCCTTCCTGACCGCCCTGCCATACATAAAGAACCGCCTCAGGTCCTATCTCGGAAACCCATTTCATATCCATAATATTGCCGACATTTAAAAGCACTATGGTCTTGTCAAAAGCCTTGCAGACCTTTGAGAGTGCGTCCTTCTCAACGTCTGTAAGAAGATAGCTTCCCTGCTCATTCTTATTGTCCTGATCCTCACCTGCAGTTCTGCCTATGATGAAAATAGCAACATCTGACTGCTTTGCAGCCTCTTTAACAAAATCATCATTAAGAGGCATCTCCTTCTGGAACCATGGCTCTGCTGCCCAGCCCACTCCTGTATCAAAAGGATTCTCTTTTACAAACTGCTCATAAGCCTTACGAACATCAGAATTAATCTTATATTTTTTTGAATCATTAAGAGCCTCGTATATGCCAACCACATAATCGACATTCACCATTCCGCCTGAGCCGGTACCACTCTTATAATAATTCATCTGGCTTCTTCCAAAAACCGCAAGTCCGGCGCCTTTTTTAAGAGGAAGAGCATCCTTATCATTTTTCAGAAGTACAATCCCCTCTGCGGCTGCAGCTCTTGCTGTTTTCTTAAATTTCTCAATATCCCACGTTTTAGCCATATTAATAATATCCACCTTTTCTGTATAAGTTTAGCTGTCAGAGCTTCATCAGCCCTTAACCGCGCCTACCATTACGCCCTGCTCAAAGTATTTCATAACAAAAGGATAATACTACAATCATCGGTGCGCTAGTGTTTTGTCTGGATGACTTTTGATTTAATTATGAAGTATCATTCTCAATAGGCTAGGAATCTGAATGAGTCGTAGCGGTGGCTACGGCGATTGAAGATGACGACGCATATTGAGGATTAGACAAGTAATTAAACAAATTGTCATTCAGACAATACACTAGATACTATTATAACAGCATATTTAACAAGTTGCTTATATGCATTTGCATCAGACACAGCATCAAGAACCGACATACTCGCGGGTGTAATGAGAAAGAGCCTCCCCAAGAAAATAGGAAGGCTCTTCTGTATTTAAAAGATAGTTATTAAACATTAATCTCAGCTGTAAGACCAAGCTCATCTTTATTTGCTTCAAGAATGGGATTAACCACTTCATTTAAGAATCTCTCAACCTGATGAGCACTGCAGCCTGTGTACTTCTTAGGATCCATACACTCCTTGATCTTTTCCTCTGTCATATGGAAAGCAGGATCTTTAACGATCATCTCAAGAAGATCATTATCAAGACCGTCCTTCTTTACATGGTCTCCTGCTATCATTGAAAGCTCTCTGATCTTCTCGTGAAGCTCTTGTCTGTTGCCGCCAAGCTTTACAGCATCCATCATGATATTCTCTGTAGCCATGAAAGGAAGCTCAGACATGAGGCGCTTCTCAATAACCTTAGGATATACCACAAGGCCGTCTGTGACATTCATGCAAAGATCAAGAATGCCATCGATAGCAAGGAAGCCTTCCGGAATTGAAAGTCTCTTATTAGCAGAATCATCAAGAGTTCTCTCGAACCACTGTGATATCTCTGTAATTGCAGGATTTAATGTATCAACAATAACATATCTTGAAAGAGAGCAGATACGCTCACTTCTCATGGGATTTCTCTTATATGCCATAGCTGAAGATCCGATCTGCTTTGCTTCATGGGGTTCTTCAACCTCTTTAAGATGCTGAAGAAGTCTGATATCCTGTGCCATCTTGGTAGCTGAAGAAGCAATGCCTGCAAGAACATTTACAACCTTCATATCAATTTTACGGCTATAGGTCTGACCTGATACTGCCATGCATCCCTTGAAGCCCATCTTCTCAGCAAGCATGGGATCTAGCTTGTCAACCTTAGTAAGGTCTCCGTCAAAAAGCTCAAGGAAGGATGCCTGTGTACCTGTTGTTCCCTTTGAACCAAGAAGCTTCATATTATCAAGGACATAGTCAAGATCCTCAAGATCGATCGTAAAGTCCTGAAGCCATAAGGATGCTCTCTTACCTACTGTTGTAGGCTGGGCAGGCTGAAAATGTGTAAACCCAAGTGTGGGAAGGTCCTTATATTCATCAGCAAATTTTGCAAGGCAGCTGATAACATTAAGGAGCTTTCTGCGAACAAGCTTAAGAGCCTCTGTCATGATGATAATATCTGTGTTATCTCCAACATAGCAGCTTGTAGCACCAAGGTGAATTATTCCTGCAGCCTTGGGGCACTGCTGGCCATATGCATATACATGACTCATTACATCATGTCTTACTTCCTTTTCACGAGCCTTGGCAACATCATAGTTGATATCATCCTGATGAGACTTAAGTTCATCAATCTGCTCCTGTGTAATGTTAAGGCCAAGTTCCTTCTCTATCTCAGCAAGTGCGATCCAGAGTTTTCTCCAGGTTCTAAACTTCATGTCCTGTGAAAAGATGTACTGCATCTCCTTACTGGCATAACGCTCTGAAAGCGGGCTTGAATATCTGTCTGTACTCATAACTAAACCTCCTAAAATTGTATATATTATTGCTCAAACTCTCCACGGATATCCTCTTTGGGCGGAGCTACGGGATAATCGCCTGTAAAGCATCCCTTACAAATATCTAATTTGCGTCCGACAAGTTCCTCCAGACGTTCCTCTCTCAAATATCCAAGAGAATCAGCTCCTATTATCTTGCAGATTTCATCAACACTTCGGTTATAAGCGATCAACTGCTCCCTCGCAGGAACATCCGTGCCAAAATAGCAGGGCCACAAAAATGGCGGTGATGAAACTCTCATATGAACCTCGGTGGCTCCGGCATCCCTCAGCATTCTCACTATCCTGTCAGAAGTAGTTCCGCGGACGATAGAGTCGTCTATCATAATAACGCGCTTACCCTTAACCGCGTTGCCAAGAGCATTGAGTTTTACCTGAACACTGCTCTCACGACTCTTCTGTCCGGGCTTTATGAAGGTTCTGCCTATATACTGATTTTTTACAAAGGCCTGTCCATAGGGAATTCCAGATTCCATCGCATATCCCAGAGCTGCGCAGTTACCAGACTCAGGAACACCGACTACCACATCTGCCTCCACAGGTGAATCCATCGCCAGGAATCTTCCTGCCTTAATTCTTGACTCATATACACTCACACCGTCAAGAACGCTATCCGGCCTTGCAAAGTAAATATACTCAAAAATACAATGACCGTGCTTTACGCTTCCGCACATCTGTCTGTTAGACTCTATGCCTTTTTCGGGAGAAATGGTAACAATCTCTCCGGGCTCAACATCTCTGATATACTCAGCCCCAATCGTATCAAGTGCACATGTCTCAGAAGCAAGGATATAGCAGTTGTCACGCTTACCGATAACAAGTGGTCTAAAGCCATTGGGATCTCTGGCGCCTATAAGCTTCCTCGGTGACATTACCACAAGTGAATACGCGCCCTTGATCTTCTGCATGGCATTTGCCACAGCACTCTCAACACTTGGGGTGTTAAGTCTCTCCCTTGCAATGTGATAAGCTATAACCTCTGAATCAATGGTTGTCTGAAAAATCGCACCTGTATATGCCAGCTCCTCTCGAAGCTCCGGTGCATTAACGAGATTACCATTGTGCGCCATCGCAAGAGTCCCCTTAACGTAATTAAGGACAAGGGGCTGAGCGTTCTCTCTGGTGCTGCTGCCGGCAGTTGAGTATCTCACATGCCCTACACCTATGTCGCCACGCATCCCTGAAATGATGTCGTGATCAAACGCTTCATTAACCAGTCCCATGTCCTTATGACTCGTTACTTTTCCTTTTGGACCCTTCGTTTCGCTGACAGCGATACCGCAGCTCTCCTGACCTCTATGCTGCAGCGACAGCAGTCCGTAATAAATTGAAGGAGCGACATCACCGCCATCGAAATCATACATTCCGAAGACGCCGCACTCCTCGCCTATCTTATCCGTTTCTCTGTAATAATTCTTAGCCATTGAAATACCTGCAAATCTAAATGGATTTAGTACTACCATTGGTATTAGAAAACTTAATCCCAACCAACACAAAACATACTACAATAACTCCCATTCCTTGGCAACAATTTTTTATAACAAAGAGCTCTTAGACTGCGTATAGTGCAGCCTAAGAGCGTACTTTTCAAAAATCATGCTCCCGGATATCTCTGCTCGAATCTGTCGACCATATCAAGAATCTCCTGCCGATATACAGGATACTGTTTTACGAGCTCCTCAATCTCTGTCTTGGCATTGCCCGCCACCACATCGCGTTTATAATCCATCTGTTTACGAAGAGCCTGACGCTGCCCAACGAGTTCGTGACGAATCTCCACCTCCTCGTTGTGATTTACAAGAGCTATAGCCTGATGAACCCAGATATCAGGATCCTTTATGCGATATTTTCTAAGTGTGAAAACAAGAGCCTTCTGATTGATATCCAGTTCCTTTGTAGCCTGAGCATATCTCTCGCGCTCAGTTTTCTCCAAAAGATATTTATTATATAGACTTGTAAGCTCTCTCGAATTAGAAATACCGTATTTGAGACATTCATAATCTATAAGATTCTTGTTATTCACATATCTGATCTTAACCGTATTCTGAAGCTGTATAAGCCTTGCCATACTGTTAAGCACAACCTTCTTCTCACGTCTCTGCTCATGAATTTTCTGATTTATGAAAAAGAAGGATAACGCAGCAACTACTATTGCCACCATATATCCGTAGGTCACATTGAGCTTTAGGGCAAGTGACAAAATCGCAAGTGCTACAGTAATAAAACCAAGAGCTCCTGCTATGACCAGCATAAGCTTTTGCATATTATCCAACGATATCTCTATCTCAGCCCTCCTGAACTCGTAAGCCTTACGTTCCTCATCCAGTCGTCTTAAATCATTTTTTACCTTCTTCTGATGTTCCTCAGCATCGAGCAATGCCTTGGCACCTCTCTTGGCATCATTCTGCAGGCGCTCCATCTTTTCAAATTCCTGGTCCGTCATTCTGCTCTTGCGCTTATTGAAATGCTTCTGCTGCTCCTCGCTGTCCAGAATGCGCTTTGCACACTCATTGACCTCCTCCCTGTTTTCAGGAGGAAGAGCATCAATCTCCTCCATATCACGAAGATGAGAAGTAACAACCCGGTACTCAAACTGCAGAGAATCCATGTCGCGGCTGGCCTCTGCCATTTGCTGCAGGCAATTCTCCACATACTCTCTTCGCTGGGCAGGATCATCTATATCAATGTTTTTCCTGCTGTAGGATATATCATTCCAGTTCTCCAGCTCATTCTGCTGATGGCGCTCTATCCGATATGTATCTTTTTTCTTAAAAAAATCAAAGAACCCCATTATTCAACCAATCCCCGGTACTCTTCTTTCATTTCCCCTGTTATTCTGTCTATCTCTTCATAATACTCACTCATCTTTGCGCCCGTGCGGTAAAGCTCCAGACTGCGAATCTTGAAGTTAGAGCTGCTGGCATCATAAAGATCGCCTGCTTCATCCATTCTATGTTCCAGCTTAAGTGATAAATTATGAGCCTCTTTATGGCTGCCTACAAATGCAACGTAGTCTTTCTCACTCATGGTCATGCGCTTTGCAGCAAGAAATTCCAGATAGGACTCTTCATTGCCGCCATCCTCCCAGGCCTGATAGAAAAACTCCGCCGCTCTGTCATACATAAAGAGCTGAGCAAACATCACTCCCTGATTATGCAAAATTCTTGCACGGACATTTTTATCCATCTCCGTTACATGCTTAGTCAGATAACCCAGCTCTGCGAATGCCTGCCTGATATGCCCCTGCTTCATAAGGAAATCCGCCCTGGCCATTCGCTTGTCAAAAACATCCATGTCGGCATTATTTTTGAGGATTTCTTCTGTGTAGTCAACCTCTTCCTTAGAAGAGTATCCCACGTACTCGAGCAAAAGCCCCGCAAAAGATGCAGCTGAGCAGTTATGTACAAGCATTTTTCTCAGTTCATCAGATAGTCTGGTCAGACCAAGCTCATCGCCTATCCAGTCCACCAGCCCCATCTCAAAGGAATCGGAATCCATCAAAAAAGCATTCTGCGTAATACAGTAGCACAGCTCCTCTATAGAGTAGATTCGCCTTCCGATTTTCTCAAGATAATATGGTTTTAATGCGTACCTTCCGGTACAAAGAATCGGATCACTCATACCGGAATCACCTCATCCCAAAACATCCCCGAATTCTCAAACAATTCTCCAAAGCCCATATCCTCAACATGAATATTAACCTTGTTGGCAGCTGTCATAGCCACCTTCATGCGAAGTCTTGTGGTTCTCGGCGGACGAGTAGGAAGCCCTTCAAGTTCTATTCTATGCACATGCTTCTCCCCTTCCGTAAGAGGAGTTATCATTATGTCTATACCATTTTCGTCATCGAGTATCAGGTCAAATCCCGTACTCACATCATACCAGTTTTCGCCTGCATCAAGGAGAGCATGGTAGACCTGCTGTCCTTGCTTTTTGACCATCATCCCTACATTGGACTTCAATTTTCCGCCGTCGAGAAGGACATACTTATCCATTCGTCCACTTGGTCCAACCTTCTCCCTGGCAGCGATGCTGGCACCTTTGCTAAACAGATTATTGCCCTGAAAAACACGCCTTGTTCTGCATAAAAACTCAAGCGATTTTTGCATCCACTGCTCTCTGAAGCCATCGCCCAAAAGGAAAACCGAACTTACTATTCTGCCCTCCATTGTCTTTTCGGAAAATTCCAAAAATTTGGAATCCAGTCGTGTAACCTGTGCTGCCCTCTCATTGGTATTTTCGGAAAACCCGCCCTCAGAAAGAGCCATTCCATCATATGTACTCTTATCGATAGTTACAACTATGGGCTTGGTTCTGTGATTCAGCTTCATATCATAGACTACCATCTCTCCGAAACTGTAATCGCAGGCTATCACAGAGTGCGACAAAAGATCTTCAGGTTGGTACAACATATAGTGATAAAGACTGTCCTCATAGCTCTGATAAAAAACATTCTTTACCGGAAGAGATAATGCTCCCGTAACCTCAGAGAGAACCTCGATCATCACAGAATCCATATTTCTGGTGGTAAATGCTATGGCATCAACCATGTCCATAGACATCTCCATGGACAGCAGAGAAAGCGTTCTTTTCACAAAAAGCGAGAGAAGCGAAACCGGGTCATATCCGGTGCCGTCGATGTTAACGCGCTTTCCCTTGCGCGCATTCTCTATAAGGTCATCCACTCTCACAGCTGTTCCTGCCTCAATTTTGGAAAGGGCCTCTTTACCATAGAACCACTGGTTTACGTCCTTCCTCTTGGCAAGTACTGTCGGTATATTGTAAGCTTCAGCACCTGCAAGGACAGAAAGAGTCTCAGGAAGATCCGAATCAGACGCAAGAAAACTGATCTGCGAAACTTCCTCTCCCAGATCGTAGCCTAAAACATATCTTCTTGCCGTTTTTGATTCTCTGAAAAATGCCATCGTAATGTAATAATCTCCCGTCAGTTTTTATCTATAGATGAAAGCTAGTCCAGTACGGTTTCTGTTTTTCTGAGAAAAAAACAAAAACCTATATGGTTCTAAATAATTTATTTGTGAGGAATCTCTTCCTATAATACTCAGCAAGCAGCCTGTCAACCGTATCGTAATCCTGAAGTGTCTTTCCTATCATTATGTCGTTAATGATGGAATATCTACCCGCTGTAGCCTCCTGAACAATGTCGTTCTTGGAAATCATACCGCTCTCTGTAAGTTTCTCTCCGCGGCCGTTGTAGTTCTCCTCAGTTATGTAATACTGAATCTGTTCACCGAAGAATACTATAAAACTCGCGTCATAGATTCCCGGATACATTTCCTGCATAGGCTTTGTCTTATAGTCCTCTGTATCATCCTCACTGCTGATATAGTGTACAATACATTTCGTTCCCGGTGTTGTGCGATACTCGACAATCGATTTATCGCAAAACTGATGCATCTCCGCAAATTCGCTCTGATAATGCATAAAGAACGAGAAATAAATATCCTTATCAAGAAGCTCTCTGAGAAACTCCTTGATTATCTCTTTATATGGTTTAAGCTCGTCGTGACCGGTCTCGGTAAAGCTCTTGAGATATGCCATCCTGCATACATCAAGAAGTTCTGTTCCGGATTTTGCAAGCTCTCCTATTCTCTCAAATATGTAACTGTCAGTCACCATATTATCAACAAAGTAGTCATGCGCACACTTAGCCAGAAAAGCTTTCTCAAGCTTATCTGAACCACCACTCTTTTCAACATAACCTCTGAAAAGAGCAATCTTATCGCCTATATGCGCTCCGGTATACAGTATCTGAGTCAGCATTCTTTTTGATAACTCAAATACATCCACGCCCTGCGCACTGGCTGTCTTCCACAGATCTCTCATCTCCTTGATAGTACCTGTGTAGCTCTCGCAAAGGAAGGTTATGAGCTGCTGATCATACTTCGAATTAGAGAATGCGTACCAGGCTATCTTTGCATTAGTCTCGCAGTTCTCAAAGGCCTCATTATCCATAAGTCTTCCGCAGAGTCTCATAACAACTCTGGGATCAAGCTTATAGGTTCCGAATCTGCTAACAAGCTTATAGGCCATATTGTAATTGCCTGACATGACCATAAGCTCAAACATTGAAGTTCTCTCGTTGGTATTGAGCTTTTCTGCATTCACTTCATCAAGATACTCTGAGAGCTGCCTTTCGAAATTATTATCATAGTAGAACCTTATAAGGCTCTCTCTGATCTTCTCTCTGCAGATGCTGCGTACCTGTCTGTCTTCCGCTAGTGACCTGTATCTGCCAACATTCTCCATGGTTATTGTATACGAGTTTTTCTCAATCTCGCACAAAAACAGCTCTATACTCTCCTGGCCCTTCTGAATATACGGAACAGCATAGCTTGCCAGCTGCCCTACCAGCATCAGCTTGGAATTTATATAAGGAATACCCTCAGCAAACCTGTTATCCTCTGCATCAGATAAAAAAACAGCGTAGTCACTTCCATATAGAGGAACATAGGCAAGCCCGTTTACAAGGGGATATTCCAGTTCCTGTTCAAGTTTGTCATAAACAACTATAACCTTGGTCATGCGCTTATTATCTGTCTTTATCTCATTACTGAACAATATACGCAGAACCTTATCACTGTTACCTGCATCAACCATCTGCCTCGTCAGAAGGTTTTTATACAAATATCCAAGATCCTTATTTATTCGTCCCTTATCTACCTGCTCCAGCAGATACTTCTCTATCTGCAGCCTGTAGGAATCATAAAGATCCGGATACTCATCCCTATGCTCATGCAGATATCTGTACAGAATAGCGTTTTTCTCATAATCAAGATTACTCTGATACGAAAAGAACATCAGCACCATCTTGGAGATATCACAAGGCAGCATTCCATCTTCATCAAGGTAGATGGCAGCCATGTAATACTCATACAGCCTTGTTATATGAAGCTCATGTTCAACACCTCTGGCATACCAGCCAAAGGCCTCCGGATCTGTTCTGTTTCCCTTTATCAAAAGAGAACAGATAGCTTCAAGCGATTCCCTGTCCTTTCTCTGCTCATAGCAAGCCATAAGAATGCTGACAAGTCTCTCATTATAGTTTTTCTCTCGCGCCCCAAGATATATTATCTGGTCCATCAAAAGCGGCTGTATTATACCTTTTTTCACACCATACTTAAGCGTATGAAGTTCAAAATCTCCTGCCTTCGAGAGCATAGTCGGCGACTCTGTCATAATGCTGAGCGCTTCAATGTAGAGAATCGGGCTTCTGCATCCGTCATTAAACTGCTGTTCCAATAACAGCCATCTGCTGGTGGCACTTGTTGCATACTCCTCTGAAATAAACAGAAGCAACCAGGCTATTCTCCAATTGTCAGAGTTCCTTGAAAAAATGCCCTCCATCATCCTTGCAACTTCATTAGTCTCGTACTCATCACGACAAGCAAGAGTTGTAAGATACAGATAGTAGCAAAATAGTGTATCATTATCAGGATATTCTTCCTCCAACATCGTTTTCATCTGATCAAGAATCCATTTGCCCTCGCTTACCCTGTTGGCCGTGATAAGATACTGCGCAGTATACAGCCTGAAAGCAGGATCCTTTGCATCAATTGCGTTCATCTTATTTACAAGTCTTCCGGTCTCAGCTATCCAGTCCCTTGATCCAATCTTCTTGGCTCTGAAATCCTCATAGAGCTTCATCAACTCAACTGTGAGCTTCTTCTTCTCCATCTCGATGGTACTAAGATGCTCTATCCCAAGGTTAACCTTCACCGTTACCGGTATCTTCACCTGCATATAGGGTGTTCTGAATGTCACTGCGCCAAAGTTGTTGCCGTCATGAAGGAGCGAAGCATCAACTCTGAATTTAAAGAAGCAGTTATTACCTATAAAATCGTTGTCAGAAAGCTCTGAAGAATCAGCTGACATAAAGTTGCCATCAAAAACGACCTCAAGACGGGTATATCCCCATCCGTTTCGCACAAGCATGATGGTATGCTCAGAATCTGCCGGTGGATTGTCTATCTCAATAGAAGCTCTGTCCGGTATATATTCTATAGGCTGCTTCTTTTTTATTGTAATTAAGAATTCCTCCATATTGGCTTCTGAACCGGGTATAGCCGATAGTCCACGATAAAGACTCTCGTAGTTCTGTTCATTCTCCTCAAATACCTCTATAAAATCATCTGAGTAGAATATCTTTTTTGCCTCATCCCAGTCATTCTTTGCCACATTCACAAAATGGAACATGTTGCGGATTGGTCCCATGCTGGACATAACATGACTTATCTCAACATTTACAACAAAAGGAAGCTGATACTCTCCCTGGTTTGATATGACGTTGAATTCACCTTTAATTGCATCTCCGGGACTAAGTCCTGTCCCGTCAAATCTATATCCAACTTCAAACTCATAACCGGAAAAATCAGCTGTCAGAACCTCCATGCGAAGCTCTGATGTAGAGATAAGTCCCTGCACCGCTTTATCCTTAGGTCCATAGATAACAAAGCTTCCCTCTGTAACCTCGCCCGGCTTAATAGTCAGTTCAAGGCGTGGCAGAGAGAAACTAAGAGATCTTTCTGTATTTTCAAATTGTCCGTTTAAAATGCGATCTATTACACTATTCACAAATAAGATTCCCCGAAGAACACATACTTAGAAACATTATAACATATAAAATGCGGTTTGCATTAGGTGAATAGCGGTATAAAAAAAGAAACCGCAAAAATACACGGTTCCTTTTTAATACAAATTATTTTGCAAGAAGCATCATTATCTCATTACTTCTCTGAATAAACTTTGTCATGGAGTCAGCATCAAGAGGTGCATTCTGAATACGTGCAAGGTCATAAAGCTGCTCGCAGATAGTGCTTACGTTGTCACTATCCTGATTATCCATTACGTACTTAACAAGAGGATGGTTGGCATTAAGTATCAGCGTCTGTCCTCCCATTCCAAGGTCGCCCATCATCATTCCGTTAGCAGCATACATCTTCATCATATCCTGCATACGGCGTGTCTCCTCGGATACAGTAAGCATGGAAGAAATCTTCTTATCCTTAAGCTTCTCAACCTTAACAACAAGCTGCTCGTTCTTAAGTGCCTTCTTCATCTTCTCGCCGATGTTCTTTTCAATCTCTTCAAATTCCTTCTCAGCTTTCTTTGAAGTCTTGCTTCTGAAGGTATCTGTCAGGTCAGCATCGATTCTCTGGAATCTGATATCCTGATTTTTAGACTCAAGCTGCTGAATGAAAGGTACATCTATGTTGTGATTTAAGATAAATGCATCCATCTTCTGAGCCTTGAACATATTGATGTACTGACTCTGCTGCTGTTCATCTGTTACATAATAGATGGTACGGGGTTCTTTTTCCTTATCATCAGCTTTTGTTTCTGCTGTGTTGTCAGCAGAATCTGTCTTAACAGTGTTTCCGTCAGCATCAACAACCTCTGCCTCTACCTTATTACCATTTTCATCCTTGGCTTCTTCTGCTGCAGCAGCTTCTTCAGCTTCCTTGTTAATCTGAAGTGCCTCGGGAAGTGTCAGATATTTACCTTCAAGGTTCTTAAAGAGAATATAGTCGTTCATCTTCTCGCAGAACTTGTCATCTTTAAGGCAGCCATACTTGATGAAGGGTGATATATCTTCCCAGTACTTATCGTAGTTTTCTTTATCTGTCTTGCAGAGACCTGCAAGCTTCTCAGCTACCTTCTTGGAAATGTAGTCTGATATCTTCTTTACAAAGCCGTCATTCTGAAGTGCACTTCTTGATACGTTAAGGGGAAGATCAGGACAGTCAATCACACCCTTAAGGAGCATGAGATATTCAGGAATAACCTCCTTAATATTATCAGCAATAAACACCTGATTGTTGTAAAGCTTTATAACACCCTCTGCAGATTCAAACTCCATGTTGATCTTAGGAAAGTAAAGGATACCCTTTAAGTTGAAAGGATAATCCATGTTGAGATGAATCCAGAACAGAGGCTCCTTGTAATCGCGGAATACCTTTCTGTAAAATTCCTTGTACTCCTCGTCTGTACAATCCTTGGGTGTTTTGCCCCAAAGAGGATGTGTATCGTTAAGGAGCTGAGGTCTTCTCTTGATTTTGAGCTTCTTCTCCTCTTCTTTTTTCTCCTCTTTGTTCTCTGAATCTGACTTAGCCTCTTCCTTCTTCTCAGGCTCAATCACTTCTATAACTATATCATCATCTCTCTTCTCAGATTCCTTGATGGTCTCAGTACCCTCTTCATTCTCTCTTGAAAGATAAATCTCATAAGGCATGAATGAGCAGTACTTCTCGATAACCTCTCTAGCCTTATACTCATTGCAGAACTCCAGACAGTCATCTGAGAGGTGAAGTGTGATAGTAGTACCAACTTCCTTCTTCTCTCCATCCTTCATCTCAAAATCGGAGCCGCCATCACATGTCCAGTGAACTGAAGCCGCATCTGATTTATAAGAAAGTGTATCAATTTCAACATAATCAGATACCATAAATGTTGAGTAAAAGCCAAGGCCGAAGTGTCCGATAATCTGGTCAGCATTTGCTTTATCCTTATACTTATTAAGGAAGTCCGTAGCACCTGAGAAAGCCACCTGATTGATGTATTCTTCAACCTCCTCAGCGGTCATACCGATACCATTATCAATAATCTTGATAGTCTTATCCTTATCGTTTAGAACTACGTCCACACGGGGTTTAAATCCATCAGGAAGTGTGTACTCCCCCATCATGTCCATCTTCTTGATCTTAGTTATAGCATCGCAGGCATTTGATATTACCTCACGATAGAATATGTCATGGTCGGAATACAGCCATTTCTTGATGATAGGGAACATATTCTCGCTGTTAATTGAAAGATTACCTTTTTTCTCCATTGTAGTGCCTCCATTACCATCGCGGATGCCCATGATATCAGCTCATCCACGTAATTATTTAAATAAGCGGGTTACTGTTCTACTGAATATAGAATACCCACAAATATGAGTTTAAAACTGTAAGAGACAAAAGTCAATAAAAAATTAGCACTCATTCAAAATGAGTGCTAACAAAAATAATATTGTTAATATTTTATATATGTAAGATCAGTTTCATCTATGTCCCCTGTCCTGTTGGCAGGCTTTGCAAGTGGAAGCGATTTTCCTTTTCGGATGAACACAAGGAGTTCATTGAGTTCTGCCCTGACAAAGTGAATACCCTTCTGCATTACTTCCTCGTCATAATCCTCGAAGCTCCTGAATCTCACCATTTTCATATCCTCCGGGAGATATACATATCTGCCTGTAGCATTCTGTTTATAGATGGGAGCCAGCATTATGTTGTCCCCCATAAACAACTGATCCTCAGTCTCATAGCACATCTCGTCGTCAGGATATTCAAAGCACAGAGGCTTAAATAGCATCTCGTCATTTTCTGCAGCTTTTACAAACTCCAAATAAAGATAAGGAATAAGTGCATATCTTAATCTCAGAAGATTCCTGAAGCCTTCTTTATCCGTAAATCTGTAATATTCCTGATTTCTGGTGTCCCTTAGTGAATGATTTCTGAAAAGCGGTGTAAAAATCGCAAACTCAGTCCATCTCATAAGCAGATCTTCAGTAGTATCTCCCCAGAATCCGCCAACATCAGCACCGCAATACAAAAATCCGCACATATTAAGCGCCGGCATCTGCTGAATATTCATAAGAAGATGACTCCACCAGGTCTGATTATCTCCTGTCCACACTCCTGCATATCTGTGCATACCTATATATGATGCTCTCGAGAACATCAGTATCTTTTTATCCGGTGAGTTTCTCTCAAAAGACTCCCCGGCTGCTCTTGTCATATTAAAGCCATAGAGATTGTGAACCTTATCATGTCTGTAACGTTTTCCCTTATATTCATGATAAAAGCGCTTGAAGTCCTCAGGATTATTCTGCAGTCCCTCAACAATCCCCTGGAATCTGAAGAAGGAAGTAATATCAAGATTCTTACCCTCATACTTTTTTATCTCTTCAAAAACATCCCGAAGATTATCTTCCGTATAGAATATGGCGGGCTCGTTCATATCATTCCAAAAACCGTCGATTCCCATATCAAGCAGAACCTTATATTTGTCTCCAAACCATTTTCTGGTTTTTTCATTCAGAAAATCAGGAAAATGCACTCTGCCAGGCCATACCGCCGCCACAAGGTTCTCACCGTTTTCCTTCTTTACAAAGTACCCTTCCTTTACGCCCTCTTCGTAAACATCATAGCCTTCCTCAATCTTAACACCGGCGTCGATGATAGGCACAAGATGTATTCCTTTATCCTTCATCTCTTTTACAAATCCCTTAAAATCAGGGAAGGTCTCGCTGTTGACTGTGAAATCCTTGTATCTCTCCATGTAATCAATATCAAGATATACAGCATCCAGCGGCATATCAAGGGCTTCGTAGTTGTTCACAACGTCTCTTACATCCTGAGCACTCTTGTAGCCCCATCTGCTCTGGCCAAAGCCAAATGCCCACTTTGGAGGAATATAACTTTTACCGATGATTCCTCTAAACTGCTTAACTATATCAAGGATGCTGTCACCATCTATCACATATATATTAGAGTCAAAATCCTCGAATACTATGCTGAAAACGTTAATATCCGTGTCGCCGATATCAAAGCACACTTTTCCGGGAGTATCTACATACATTCCAAAGCACTGTTCTTTTCCATAGTAGACAAAAAAATTCTGGGCAGCATAGAGAGAATTCTTATCCTCTGTGTGAGAATTATCATCCTTACAATTGCTGATATATTTAAAGCCTCTCTTGTTGATACCACGTACAGTCTCTCCAAGTCCGAATACCTTATCCCATTTCGACATTGGTAGTGTCAGAGCCTTTTCCTTATCCAATGTCTGAAAATAAGGGACGATACCCGATTCAGGAGAAATTACTTTTACTACTGAATCAGTTTCAATAGGATTACCGATAACATATCTTCTTATCATAGACAACAATCCTCTCTTATCAAATATATTCAGAATCTATAGTGATTTTTGATCGTGCATTTCTTGACAGATGTTTTCTTATGATCATAAAAAGTGCCTTTTATCCTGGTTTTCTTCATGGTAACCTTTTTCCCTGAATAATTACCCACATCACCTGTAATCTTGCAGTTTGTCAGAGTAACATTTTTAGCCACCACCTTATTATTGGTCTGATAATAAGGATTAAGAATATTGAGCGCAAAATAAAGTCCGTTTTTCTGATGCTTTTTCTTAGCCTTTATTGTGGTATTTTTTATTTGTATATTTTTGCAGACAGATTTGGATGGTACATTACCATTATTGGTGTTGGGCTCTATCAAAATACCGCAAGCCGGAGATGCACCGCTCGCTCCGCTTATATTACATTTATCAACAGTTACCTTATCCGCATCAACTATTGCTATATTGTTTCTTCTATTATTTTTTACGGTGCAGTTTTGAATAAAAACATTGCTGCAGCCGCCATAGGAGCCGTCACTTGAAGCCGATCCCAGATATATGCCATCACCCCAGTTCTCAGCGATTGTCATATCGTGAATCTCAACATTGCTGCAGTCCGTCACGCCTATTCCATGTCCGTCTGCACCTTCAGTTCCTTTATGCTTTGTTTTATCACCGGTGATACTGCCACCATAGATTTTGAAATTGTCACCTTTTACATGAATGGCACAAAACTCGCCTATGGCTGTCGGAAGGACATTTAAGACTGTGGATTTTTGAAGTTTAAAGGTTATATTGGGGTGATCAACATAAACCCCAATACCTGTTCCGCTAAAATTCAATATATCGATATCATATTGACCGGGGCCAAATTCAACTATTCCGCCACCGGCTTTGCCTGCCGCATCGACAGCGGCTTTAATGGCCTCTCTGTCACTTTTTCCATCATTTGCAACAGCTCCGTTATCCTCAGGTCTGTACACGTTTTCAGCCTGTGATGTTATGCCAAGAGGCGCAACAAAAGAAAGAACAGGCACCGCAAGTGCAGTAGCCATAGCAATTGAAAGTGACTTTTTCCCAATTTCCATAAGAAATACCTCTCTTCTTATTCCATTTATGACTCTGAGCCAAAATGATTTCTGTAAACATCAAAGAAGTCAATTGTAGAAGGCTCAATTTCCTTTGTCACGTGTATTTTCTTATACAACTCTTCGTTTAACACCTTAGAAAGCTTGGCAGCAAACTCGTCATACTGCTCTCCGAAAACCTCACGCTTTTTTTCTTCCACAATCCTGACCTTGTTGGCCTCTGTCTCTTCCCTGTTAAAAGTGCTGATACATTTAAGTATAACATATGTATCATCCGATTCAATTATGCTGCTGACCTCTCCATTATCCAGGTTGAAAGCGGCCGTCTCTATCTCGGGAGCCACATCACCTTTACCCACGGATACGGTTCCTTCATCCGCTTCATTGTATCTCTCCATAAGCACACTGAACTCTGTTCCCTCACTGATTTCTCTCAGAATCTGTTGTGCCTTGTTCTGCACTTCCTGCCTTTTTGTGCCCTCAAGAGCTACTCTGTTCCCCATTGAATCAAGCTCCCAGGCATTGAGTACTATCTGCTCAACAGTTATTGTACGGGCTTCGTCATCACTTATTTCAGGATTGATGTCCCTTATTATGTAATCATAGAGCTTAGCAGCAGTTGCATATTCCTTGTACATCTCACAGAGTGTTTCTTCGTCTATACCGTACATGACCTGCTTCTGTGCGTTGGTAAGAGAATCAAAATATTCCCTGGCAGCGGAATCAGCTTCATCAATCTCGGATTCACCAAGCTCAATCCCCTTTTCCTGAGCAAGAAGGTTCATAGCCTTAACCTGAGCTATTGTAGAAAGACATTTGTCCTTGATATAGCTCTCCATGCTGTCATCACCAATGCTGACTTCCCATATATCGCTTCCAAATCCGGACTCATATGCATTTTGAGAATTGACAAGATAGACCATGAACTCAGCCTCTGAGCATGACCTGTCCTCTATCCTGAAAAGCTCATTTTCGGTAAACCCTGTTGTGAGTACCACCTTGGTGTGGTCAAGATTCCCACAGCCTGTCGTGGCGGAAATCATCGTTATAGCAAGCATAAGCGCGACCATAGGCCGCGCTTTTTTCAGTATTCTTTTTCCGGTAAATAATCCTGTCACCATATTAAAAATAATAACCTCAAAAATGTTTTATTACATTCCGGCAAGAATGCTTCTGGCTACTTTAAGTCCATTAGCGCTTGCCTGCTGAAGACCTCTTGTAATACCTGCTCCGTCACCTATAGCACGAAGATGGCGTATACTTGTCTCAAAATCCTTATCTACTATTACTTTGTTGGAGTAGAACTTAACCTCAACGCCGTAAAGCAATGTTTCCTCAGAAGCAATTCCTGGTGTAACCTTGTCGAGCGCCTGAATCATCTCGTCAAGATCAACCATGATCCTGTGAGGAAAAACAAGTGAAAGATCTCCGGGAACCGCATCCTTAAGTGTAGGAATAAGGTTGTTTCTTGCGAGTCTCTCATCCGTTGTCCTGCGTCCTCTTCTGAAATCACCATAGGTCTGAACAAGAATCTTGCCATCACACAGCATATTTGCAAGCTCTGCTATTTTCCTGCCGTATTCTATAGGTGTCTTGAAGGGTTTTGTAAAGTTCTTGGATACAAGAAGGGCAAAGTTAGTATTGTTTGTCTTAAAATCCTTGCTCTTATAGGCATGTCCATTAACTACAGCAAGGCCTCCTTCGTAGTACTCAGTAGCCACTTCGCCTGAAGGGTTGGTACAGAAGGTACGAACCTTATCATCAAATGTAGGTGTGTGGAAAATAAGCTTAGCCTCATACAGATTCTCATTGAGGAACTGCATAACCTCATCTCTTACCTCAACGCGCACACCAACGTCAACAGTTCCGGGCTTAGTTTCAATGCCTATCTTATCACACTGAGAGTGGAACCAGTCTGCTCCCTCACGTCCAACTGCAGATACAATTTCACGGGCTTTTATAACACTTCCATCATGAATCTTTACGCCTTTACATTCGCCGTCCTTAACAATGATCTCTTCAACCATTGTGTTAAACATAAGCTCGACGCCTTTTTCCTCAAGATGCTCCTGAAGCTTTTTATAAATCTTATAACCTTCCTCAGTTCCAAGATGTCTTATAGGACATTCTACAAGCTTCAGATTTGCGTTGATAGCTTTTCTTCTGATCTCTCTGATCTCTTCTGCCTTATCCACACCATATACATTAGTGTCAGCACCAAATTTCAGATATATATCATCAGATTCCCTGATAAGAGCTGTTGCCTCATCGTAACCGAGAATATCCGGAAGTGTTCCTCCAACATCCGGAGAAAGTGAAAGCTTTCCGTCTGAGAAAGCGCCGGCACCGGCAAAACCTGTTGTTATTGAGCAGGGCTTGCATCCCATGCATCTTCCTGTTTTTCTCTTAGGGCATTCTCTCTTTTCTATGGATCTGCCTTTTTCAATAATCATTACTTTGAGATCCGGTCTCTTCTCTGCAAGCTCATATGCGCAGAAAATACCTCCGGGACCTGCACCGATAATTAATACGTCTACTTCTTTATCTTTTGCCATAATAAACCTCTTAACTTATTGTTTTCCCTTTGAATCAGGCGTTAAATATGTTCTCCCACCATAATACCGCCATTTTGTAAAAAAAGTATGACTTCTTGAACGCAAAGATGAAAAACATTCAAGAATCTATAAGGGATAAAATGGCTGCCACAATAGAAATTGCAGCAGCCATTGTCCGTTTGATCATCAAGTTTTTTTATAAGCTGTTATTTCTTAGTAGCTTTCTTAGCCGGAGCCTTCTTGGCTGCAGTCTTCTTTGCTGCGGGCTTTTTAGCTGCTGTTGCCTTCTTGGCGGGTGCCTTCTTAGCAGGAGCTTCCTTAGTCTCAGCCTTTACACTGATTCCATTTAAAATCTCAGCTTTTCTGAGGTCGCCCTCTGCGCTTATTTTTCCTGAAAGATTAGCATTTACAAAATCAGTCTTTCCTTCAAGAATATCCATAAGGTCAGCTGCTGATGTGTAAACAAGAATATCACGGTCGAAATACTCGTAGGGCTCTACGTTTAATTTTCCATCTTCGATTTCTACATAGAAAGCGCCTTCGCCCTCGCCGGTTATATTGAACTGGTAAGCTGCATGTTCCTTAACATTACTGACATCAGCATCCTTAAGTGCTTCCTTTACCTTTGCTACTACTTCTTCGTAAGTCATTTTTTCCTCCACTTCATAAAAAATATTAATCCCAAAAAACATGTATATTATATCACAAAAGCGTGCTAATTAAAGCCCCAAATCATCTGCTGTTGCTTCGATACTGAACAGGTGTCATACCGTACTTTTTCTTAAACAGCCTGTTAAAATGCTCAACATTCTGATAGCCTGCAGCCTCAGCCACTCTCTCAACTTTCATGTTACCGTTCTTTAGTAAAATGCTGGCTTTTTTCAAACGGATTTTTTTCACGTTTTCCCCAAAGGTCATGCCTGATTTTTCCTTGATATATTTGGAAAGATACGGCTTTGAGAGATAGAACTCCTTAGAGAGGTCATCAAGCGTTACTGACAGATAGTTCTCCTGAATATAATTAAGTATTGCGCTTATTCTCTCGTCCTTGGCATCCGTGCTCGCCTTAACTTCCTCAAGCTGATTTACAGCTATGGTAAGAGCATTGATTGAGGATTTGATGATATCCTCGTCAATTCCAACGCCCCAGAACTTCTTACCGGCGCAGGTTATACCTACATAGGTAACAGCCTTAGAAGATGATCCGCGGCTGAGAGCATGCTCCTCATAAACTGAGAGCTCATAGCTCACATTAAAATAAAGCTTGAAGGCATTACTTACAGCATCAAGTCGTCCGTTTCCGTTTGCTTCTATAACATGCTCTTTTCCCGCATGAGCTATTGTTACCTCAGCAAGGATTCCGTTAACCTGCTTGAAATGGCAGTCCACAACTCTGAATACAGAATCATTGTGCACATATTTATCCTCAAATATCTGATAAATTCTGCCGGGAGCAAGCTCAGCATGCTCTCTGTCCGATACATCCTTTATTGTGTAACTGATATCGGTCTGCATTTCTCTCGGAACCATCATTCCATAGTTTGTCTTCAGGATGTAGCTTACGCCACCCTTTCCGGACTGAGAATTGATTCTGATAACGTCTCCGTCGTACTCTCTTCCAAGATCCTTGGGATCAATTGGAAGATACGGTACTGACCATATGCCGTTGTCTTTTCCTGCTTCGTGCCAAGTAAATCCCTTGCTGATAGCATCCTGATGTGATCCTGAAAATGCAGTAAATACAAGCTGTCCTGCATATGGCTGACGCTCAAAAATACGCATTCTTGTCAGTCTCTCATAAGTCTCTCCAATCTCATTTATGTTACCAAAATCAAGCCCGGGATTTACGCCGTGGGAATACATATTGAGAGCAAGAGTCACAATATCAACATTTCCGGTTCTCTCACCGTTTCCAAAAAGGGTACCCTCAATTCTGTCCGCACCCGCAAGGCATCCAAGCTCCGCATCGCTTATTCCTGAGCCTCTGTCATTGTGTGGATGGAGTGAAAGTGTAACAGCATCACGATACTTAAGGTTCTTATGAATATACTCCACCTGAGTTGCAAACACATGAGGCATTGCAATTTCTACAGTTGTGGGGATGTTGATAATAGCTTTATTTTTCTTGGTGGGCTTCCAAACATCAAGAACTGCGTTGCAGACTTCAACCGCATAATCAACCTCTGTTCCCGGGAAGCTCTCCGGCGAATACTCAAATAAGAAATTACCGCTGGTCTCCTTTGCAAGCTTATCCAAAAGCTTTGCTCCGTCTATGGCAATCTGCTTTATATCCTCTTTATTCTTTTTAAATACCTGCTCGCGCTGAGCAACTGATGTGGAATTGTACAGATGAATAATAGCCTTTGGTGCGCCCTTTACTGCTTCAAAGGTTCTCTTGATTATGTGTTCTCTGGCCTGTGTCAGAACCTGAACCGTCACATCATCCGGAATCATGTTTCTCTCAATCAGAGTTCTTGCAAACTCAAACTCCGTCTCTGAAGCAGCGGGGAATCCGATTTCTATCTCCTTAAAACCAAGTTTTACAAGCATTGTGAAAAACTCCAGTTTTTCTTCAAGGCTCATGGGCTCGATCAGCGCCTGGTTTCCGTCTCGAAGATCAACACTACACCATATTGGCGGTTTATCAAGATAATCTTTTTTCACCCAATCATATGTGGCCTTAGGTGGCATAAAATACTGTCTCTGATACTTCTCGTAGTTCTTCATAATGCTCCTCCTGGTATATAATTTCAATTGTATAAAAAACATCAACGAATATTGATGATTTTTATTTTATCACTTAAACATATTTTTAGTAGTGATGAATTTAATCAGTTTTCTTGATTTATTTTAATATTGCATCAAAATTTCACTATGACCCGCCATATGTATATTCATCACTTAATAACGAAATACCGACATAAATTTTTATAAAAATCTAATTATTTTTATTCTCCTTATATGCTAGAATAAAATGCAAAGGATAGCTTAACTCTTGTATTTTTCTCTTTGATATACAGGACTAAAAGCTACGAAGTACAGACATATTTTTTCATCACGGGAAGGAGACATTTACAATGGCTGATAACAAGTGGAGATGCAGGGCTGCTGACCTAAAGGGTACACAGACCGAGAAAAATCTGCAGGAAGCATTTTCCGGCGAGTCACAGGCAAGAAACAAGTACACATTCTTTGCATCGAAGGCGAAAAAAGATGGTTTTGTTCAGATTTCGAATATCTTTGCAGAGACCGCTGCCAACGAAAAAGAGCATGCCGAGATCTGGTATAAGATTCTAACAGGTATTGGAAGCACCATCGAGAATCTGAAAGAAGCAGCTGAGGGCGAAGCTTATGAATGGAAAGAAATGTATCCATCATTTGCAAAAACTGCAAGGGAAGAAGGTTTCGACGAAATTGCAGAGCTCTTTGAAGGTGTTGCTGCAATTGAAAAGGAGCACGAGGAGCGCTACAAAAAGCTTCTTAAAAATATTGAAGATAAAATAGTTTTTTCAAGGGATGGCGATTGTATCTGGCAATGCGGAAACTGCGGTCACATAGTAATAGGACCACAAGCTCCCGAGGTGTGCCCTGTATGCAATCATCCACAGGCATATTTCCAATTAAAGGCCGAAAATTACTGATCATTTTTTAATCCGTATATACGCGGACAACACAGATAGACGAAGGAGGTCTCTTATGAACATTTTCAAATGTGAAAAATGCGGTAGTATGGTAATCAAGATCAATGATGCTGCATGCACACCTGTATGCTGCGGCGAGCCCATGACTTCTCTGGCTCCCGGAACTTCTGACGGCGCCTTTGAAAAGCATGTACCTGTTGTTGAGGTCGACGGAAACAAGGTTACTGTCAAGATCGGTGAAGTTGAACATCCCATGATGGATAATCACTACATCCAGTACGTATGGCTTGTTACAGATAAGGGCTTTATGCAGAAAAATCTCAAGCCTTCCGAGAAACCTGTTGCTGAATTTGTTCTTGCTGAAGGTGAAAAAGCGATTGCTGCTTACGAGTTCTGCAATCTTCACGGACTTTGGAAGAAGGATATCTGATAACAGAAAACTTTTTTAAGTAAAATAAACAGGGGCTGCTTGCCGGAAACAAAAACTTTTGTTAACCTGCAGCGCCCCTGTTATTTTATTTATCCGATACCGAATCGACGAGACTCTGTGCTCTGTATCTTGAGAAATTGAATCTTCTTATCTTCTGAATCAATGTTCTTGGTTCTGTATTTCTCCAGTCATACATATTATTTCCAAATTCTTTTAGCAGCGCTTTGTTGCCTGCAAACGCCGGAGCTGCATCCATGGAAATGTCATTTATAAAATAGCTTTTCATTGAATAGTCATCGTCTTTTTCAATAGCACTTTCCAAATACTGCAGATCATATTTTGCTATATGATAATCGGGGTTTGCAAAAACAAATGCTATATACATGACAGTAACTGTTATCATGCAAAGGTTGAAAACAGGAAGCTTTTCGTATACCAGGCTTACCAGAAGATACGACAGCCAAAGTGCAAGCACTCCAAGAAACCAAAGCACAAATACTCTCATAAAAGTCAGGTGATATGCCCCTATATACATTAACATTCTGAATGCACTGGAGATGATCATGATATAGGTGCAAAAGCCTACTACCATGAGAAGCACTTTAAGTACAACATTTTCCTTAAAAAGTCTCTGACACAAAGTTACCAAAACCAGGTTCATTATACTCACCGCAAGAAGCTGATAAAAGCCCTCATGCGCATATTCAGCATAAGTATAATTTTCCGGAAGCGTCATTTTTCCCATAAACAGACCAAATATCTGAATGATACTAAAGAACAGATATACAATGCTGAGCATGCTTGTAAAAGTGATGGCAATAACAGGATTAAAAGATGTCTTTTTACCTGTATCTACTTCTATTCCTCTCTTGCAGAGATTCTTTATCACTGTGTAGAAAAGCCATACAGACAACAGCATCATCCATGCTATAGCAAAAATATCCCAAAGATAGTCAAATTCAAATATGAAATCAAAGGTCTTTTCCAAAGTATTGGAGAAGACAGCATCAGCCGATGAAAGCAGCGCAATTACTGCGAAAAGGAGCGGCATACTGATACATAGTCCTGTCACAACAGCCACTATATTGGCCTTTTTATTGCTGTTATCTGCCTTCCCGTGTGTCTTGATCCATGCTGCAAAATCATTAACTGGTTCAGCTATTTTTGCAACAGGCATAAGCATGGTGATCATAATTGCGATAATCCATCCTATAAGATCAAAGCCTTTGGTGTCAGCGTACATATGTATCAAAAAGCTGAACATTAAAAGGTTTATTGCAAATCCATCGAGCCATAGCAATTCCGGATTTGCCGTTGTACATTTTGATACAGAAAGAAGCATTAACGATATTATGTAAAATAAATTCAGCCCTGCTTTCCCATTTTTGTCTGTGAAAATAGAAAGCCCATCCCGTTTCCTGGCCCATGCAATAAGAAGCAGAGTTCCCAATATATAAATAGGATAAGTTATTCCATCTGTATTTTCATATAAACAGAATGTATGAAGAATCGCATAAATCAAGGTGATAAGACCATATTTGCCAAAAGCCTGCGCATCTGCTTTATTCACATTTTTTACCTGCTTTGCAAGCACTTGTCCGGAGCTGTAAGCTCCCATACCGCTCCTGCCCTGATCATATCCATTAAAAGCTGTATCTGTATAGTTGACCTCATACCTGTCTTCTGCCAGGTTAGAGTCATTATAGTTTTCCTGAAAAGTGTTACTATTATTTTCCATACTTCATTCCCTCCATTTTGAAAATTATCATTCGTCTTCATCCGGAACATATTCCAGAATATCTCCGGGCTGACAGTCAAGTTCCCTGCATATTGCCTCAAGTGTCTGGAAGCGTATTGCTTTTGCCTTGTTATTTTTTAATATAGATAAATTAGCAAGTGTAATGTCGACCTTACCGGCAAGCTCAGTCAAACCTATTTTTCTCTTAGCCATCATCACGTCCAAATTTACAATGATTGCCATCTCATCCTCCACAAAAATCTCAGAGTATCATTATTCATCAGCCAAATAAGAGGCCGTTTATTTTTTATACATGCATATTAGATAGTTAGATCATTTTCTTCTTTATATCTGATTGCTTTATCAAAGACCTTCGCCAACACCTTACTGAGCACTCCCGCAAATATAAACACGCCCGCCGTTACAATCGCTGCAGTGGTGAAATATACAAAGCACCTGATAATCTTGACGAGCGCAATTGCAAATGCATAATTTCCCATACGATATAAGCTTGTTACATTAGCCTGAACAAAGCAGTCATCAGCAATCACGGTCTTCATCATCTTCCTGAGCTCATACAAAATCAACAGTGCAAAAGCACCTGCAATCATAATGGTAACCACTGCAAAGAGGAAGTGATCCTTTATCTGTAAATACTCGGATGATCCTCCGAGCACATTCGTTGTGATATCTACAGCCCGTCTAAGACCTATCGGAACCGTCACTTCAATAAAAAGGCCGACGATCAGGCTAAAATCCAGAAATCTCTTAAACCACACGTTTAATTTGTCATTCATTCTCCATGTCTCTCCTATGCCATTATCTCTTGATGCACCATATGCAAAATCGTATCTCGCCTTGCAACTTGGCTATACAAAACTTGCAATTCAGCTGCAATTCAGCTGCAATTCAAAAATATGTTAGCTGTAAATTTGTTATAGCATGAGTATTTTTGAATGTCAATAATTTTTTATTGTTTTTCGATAAATATTTTCTGAATTGCAACAATAGAAAAGAACCCAATCAATTTCTGATCAGGTTCTAAAAACTCTAAAAGTTTTTCTTTTGTATAAGACTAAAGCATATTACAAAATGTTCTTCAATCTATTATCAAATTGTTCATAGAAGTCAGTTTCCATGTCATATGGATTAACATAAAATGTCTGCAAAATTTTCATATTGGCTGTTTTCAACTCTTCTTCCGAAAGTTCTCCCGCCTTGTCTGTTATGCCTTTAAGGAAATAGTGCCATTTGTCTATATATGACTCATACTTCCCTAATTCCGGAGTATCCAGCCACTTCTTTATCTTCAGCTTGGTCTGTCTCTGTTTTTTACACTCATGTACTTGCAAAAAGTATTTGTGCGTATTGTTTTCAAATATTCTACCAAGAGGAAAAAGCCTGCAAATACCGGGTCTGAAAGCATGAATGCTGCATCTTCCCTCATCATTTAACAGTGTACATGAATCAGAAGTTTCCTTCATTTTCAAACACGGAAGTATAACGCCATCTGCGACTCTTAGTTCAAGATTTTCAGCAAGAAGCATCTCAAAGCTTTTATGCAGTCCTTTTTCCAATCTGTATACATCATACGGATCAAGTGTTATGGAGTCCCCCATCCCGCAACAGCAGGCATGGCAGCCACTACAGTCATCTACCCCAAGCTTTGCCATGTCATTTATATCATATAGTTTTCCATCGGAAATCTCTTTTAAATCCACATCTCTAATCATAAAAATTCCTTACTCATTTTTCCTATTCATGCATAATAACAGGAAGTGTCGGTCCTTGAGAAATCTCTGTAAGTGCCTTGCATTTCTCCACTTCTGAAAAAACTGTCTTTTCATCCGAAGGGTTTATTCTATATACAGGAGTTCCATCACCGGCCATAAAAGCTTTAACATATTCCTGAATGTTGTTTATCTTATAAGGGAATCTCATTCCTCCCATGGAGAGCATAGGAAATGAATGAATATCGGAGCCTGATGACATCAAAAAGTTGTGCTCCTTCGCAAACCTGTATCCAAGTGCATTTTGGTAATCAGGATTCCCCGCGTTAAAAACTTCAGCCCCATCACAAACTGAAGGCATCAAATGAATAGCTGACAGATATCCACGCTCTCTGTAAGGATGAGCCTGAACCATAATTCCATTTACAGAATGTACAAGATCATATACTTCTCTTCGGGACTTTTTTTCTATATCTTCATTTTCCAAAAGCCACTTTTTATCAACTCCGTATAACAGATATTCATCTCCCTGAAAATTGTATTCAATTCCAAACATGACGGTAAAGTCATAATCTTCTGCCTCTTTTAATGCATGCTCATATCCGCTGCAGTACATCTCAACCCTGTCCTTCCAGGGAAGATTTTTCGGGACACAACTATTACCTGTAAAAAAATGGTCCGTTACAATGATTCCGCTGTACCCCAGTCCCATCATGTATTCAATGTAATCTTCCGCAGGAGTAGGCGAGCAGGCACTAGCTTCTGTCGTATGTAAATGTGTTTCGTATAAATAGCCCATTTCTATATTTTCCTCCCGTTGAATTGAATTTGCTACTGCATTGTGAAGGATGATCATTCAGATCCTATCCCCTTGGAAAATCGTCATGAATCAGTCCCGCATCATATGCATTTCCATAAGTATCAATGCTCCCCTCTGATTCTGCAGCATTTCTAAAATCATCCTCTAAGTCCTCTGCATCTCTTAGCTGTGCCGCATATTCAGGATTCATCAGAATTGCTCTAAAAAGTCCATGGCATCCATCTGAGCAATCACGCCAGGTGTCGTCAAAATTCCCGGTATACCAGGGATCTGCTACATCGCCACTCCTATCAGCAAATTCCAGCATCTTATGAACTTTTCCATCCGGATCATTATTGAACAAGCGCTTCAGATCACGAATATTAGCACTATCCATCCCAATAATATAGTCAAATCTGTCATAGTCACTGCGTGAAGTAAGCCTGGCTCTCTTCTCAGACACTCCCAGTTCATTATCCGGTGTGCCGATTCCATGTTCCCTCAGTTTTGCCTTGGCGGGCGGGTACACAGGACTCCCCTGTCCATTCCATATCTCATCTGTATGCGTTGCAGAAGACTCAATATGAAATCCGCTCTCCAACCTTTGTTTTCTGACAATATCTTTCATTATAAACTCTGCCATTGTAGAACGGCAAATGTTGCCGTGGCAGACGAATAGTATCTTAATCATTCCCTAAAACCTCATATTTCCTAGCATTTATGCTATTTTCGAATTTTTATAAGTCGGCATATCATTGCATATTTTAGCGTTATTTCGCAACCAGCGGGGTCAAAATCGGGGTCAAAAATTTTGAGTTTGACCCTGCTATTTTTAATAGGGTCAAAAACAGGGTTAAAACTTTGTGGCTTGACCCTTTTAGTTTGATAATAACGTTTGCCGTTTCCCTATGGCAGAATGAATGAAAAATTTAACCCTCAAATCATATCGCCTTTGAGTTTCTAAGCGACTTCATCTCCTTCTGGGCATCTTCAAATCCGACGTGAGTATAAGTATTTAACGTTACACTTATATCGGAATGCCCCATAAGATATTGAAGGGTTTTGGGATTCATACCAGACTTTGCCATCTTGGAACAATATGTATGCCTGCAGATATGCGGAGACACAAAAGGAATCTGTACCTTGTAGATGCGATTGTACTTATTGCGGATAATATATACTTACAGATTTTAAAAATAATTTCGCTTTACCTTCAGGATTCAACCTCTTGTAGATTTCTAATACGTCTTGCTGTTTTGAATTGTCCATATTAGTGCCTCATGATAATGGTCACAAAATTTCAATTTTTTGTCTATACATCAAAAATCCTAACAATATATTAGCATATACTGCTAGGATTCTAGCCTATCAAAACATGATTTTATTGGAATTTATTCTTAATGTGTCAGTACTTCATACCCTTAATAGAAACAGGATCCATTTATCTTGCCCCTTCCACAATATGTCACTAAGCCAAAACAGCATAAAAGTCCTCCTGCCATTACTGCGAAATAATGACAGGAAGACTTATCTTACTTCTTATTCTTTACTCTCTTAACTGTTGCATCCTTTGGAAGTTCGGACTTTTTTCTTACCTAAAGCTTAAAATAAATAAGCTAATTATCAATATTTCTAAATCGGCTACACTTGTTCTTGAATCTATCGTCCGCACAGTGTAGCCGATTCACTGTTTTCTTACTTCAGCTATACCGCTTCAAGCTTCTATATTTATATAATAAAAAACCAGGTTCTCGCAAACCGAGGACCTGGTCTAACATAACTAAATTGACTACGTTCTAAGTATAAGCAATAATTATCCGACACGCCTTTTTACTGATTATGTATATTTCGCTTCACACTCAATCGGCAATTTGGAATTCGATTAACTGTCACTGTACACTTCTTTACTTAACCGTTACTGTACATTTCTTTGCAAGACCGTTCTTAGAATAAACATATACTTCACAGGTTCCTGCGGCTACACCTGTGACATTGCCGTTTTTATCTACAGTTGCAATCTTCTCATTTGTAGTCTTGTAACGAAGCTTTGCACAATGGGCATCATCAAGCGCTATCTTCTTTCCTGATTCCATTTTGACGGATGCCTTTACTTTTGCAGACTTACCTACTTCAATTGTGAGTGCGGTTGTTGTCAACTTAACAGCCTTGGGATTCTTGTACTTCTTATTATTCTTTCCGGCAAAGTGGGCAGATACCGTGTTTCCTATCTTCTTCCCGGATGCGTCGTAGGCTGTTACATAGATCTTGAGATTCTTGGAGAAGTCTATCTTCTTTCCATTAATCTTCTTGAATGTAGCAGAAGTTGATTTTGTAGTCTTTACAGGCTTACTTGCAAATTCCTTGCCACAGTATGCAGCATATACTGCGTATTTTGAAGCATCTTCTCCCTTATCCCATGATACCTTTATCTTGCCGTTTTTCTGAGAAATCTTTAAACCTGAGTAGAAGCCTGTACTTGCATCTATCTTAATCTTGTTCTTCTCATCATCGGTCATGACATTAGTAGCCAGTTCTTCATCTAGTCCCTCTACTTCAGCTTTGGGTGTATTTTCCTTCTGGTCTACTACAGGTTCGATAGTGCCACTGTTTCCAGTATTTTTATTATCGTCATCGTTCATGACATTTGTCGCCAGGTCTTCATCAAGCCCCTCAACCTCAGCTTTTGGAGTATTATCCTTTTGGTCTACCACAGGTTCAAATGTATTTGTTCCAGATTCGAAGATGACAGATGCCAGATTGAGCTTTAAAGCGGGGCGGACCACAAACTCTTGATTGACAGATGAACCAAAATCGCGGACATACCCGTACCCGCCGTCCACAGACGCCGCATCATTAAGATTGTAGCCGGGCGAGCGGAGCCACCAGTTGTCGCTGAACTTTCGGACATTCTCAGGCACTTTACGCGCCTCAGTTATGTTCAGCAGATACAGCTTTGCTACAGTAACACTAACATCCGTCAAATCAGGATCTACTATGGCATCTTTTACACCCGCAAAAGAATCACCTTCTGCGGTGAGTGCATCAAGCTTGCTCTTCACGGTCGATCCGCTGTAATCTCTGCTATATGGGTCAGTTGAATCAAACGCCGACTTTCCAAAGCTCGTGTCCGCTGCCAGCAGCGTTACCGTACCTGCATTCACCGCTGTAGAATTGTCTGCGATGATATACCATGGCTTCTCGTTGAACTTCACCTGCAACGCCGTCAGGTCTTCACCGCTTTTATTTTTATTAGCATCTGTAGTTACCAGATAGTCATTATACGCTCCGGCCGCATACGCCGTCAGGCTCATGCCAGGCATCAAGCCAAGTATCAGCGCTATACTGAGCAAAGTGCCTAACCACTGTTTCATTTTCTGTTTCATCTGTCATTACCTCTTTATATTCATCTTCTTCCAATTGGCTGCCGGGAGAATGGGGCATCCCCCACTCCCAACGCTTTGAAAGCTTTCGCGTCCAAAGTCTCCGACAGCATGTGTTTTTCCCGCGGAGGCTTCCGCAGTAAAGAAAACGTTTTCTTTTACTGGATATGATAATACACAAATAGATTTATTTTGTCAATACGCTGTTAATATATGATTCAATAACAATTAATTTCTTTATAGAAAAAGTGCCTCCCCTTAGCTTCGTATCCGGAATTCCAGACTATAGCTAAAGGGAGGCCCTCGCAATTATTTAGTTCTCAATTACACTAATTGGTCAGTTGCCATTACAAACTTATCCTAAATCAGACATATCAGTTGACCGTCACTGCAACCTTCTTAGCAAAGCCGTTCTTTGCATATACATATACTGTGCAGGTTCCGGTTCCAACTGCTGTGACATTGCCCTTGCTGTCTACTTTCGCTACATTTTGATTGTTTGATCTGTAGCGGAGTTTTGCTACATGGTCATCAGGAAGAGCCTTCTTTTTGCCATTCTCCATCTTAACTGATTTCACAATAATAAAATCACTTGCCTAATTCAATTTTCCATGGTGATATGACCATCGTTCAATTTTATAGTTATAAACTCCGGATACTTTTTTTCTAAAGGCGTACGATCATCCTCAAAGGCAGTCTGCAGCTACATAAAGTGCAGACCACCATTATAAATGACAAAATATAGCTCTGATATTATTTATATCTTTGTGAAGATAGCTGTTTCGTCATCAAGCTCACTTACAATTCGCTGATTCTCATCCATTCTCTTTGTAATATTGTCCATATCACTTACCAAAGTCTGAGTACTTTCAGCTGCTGAGGAAACTCCCTTTACACCTTCATCGATAGCATTTGTTATGCTTCCTATTGACTCTGCAATTTCGTCGAAGGTTTCCTTGAAGCCATCTGTCTTTTCTGTAAAGTCAGCCATTACAGATTCAATATAGTTAGCATTATCTCTATATTTTTCGCCATCCTCTACAAACTTGGAAAAATCTGGAAGAATGGAATTCTGCATATATGCAACAAGGTCATTTGCACTGTCCGAAAGATTATGAACAGCACTTAATACAACAGAGTTTATTTTCTGGATATTTCCTGCTGTCTGGCGGCTATTTTCTGCAAGACTACCTATTTCTCCGGCTACAACTGCAAAGCCCTTTCCTGCTTCTCCTGCCCTCGCAGCTTCTATAGAGGCATTAAGAGAAAGAAGGTTAGTCTGACTTGCAATACTCATAATCTCATCCGTCAGAGAATTAACCTGGTCTACACTCTGGCTATCGGCAATGGCCTGATTCAGAGCTAACAGGATTTCATTAACCTTAGCATTGGTCTCATCCATATTCGCTTTGGCATTATGCTCCATCTCGTCCGCATGCTCTTTCATCGTCTTTGAATATTCACTGATCTTGCGGCTCTTTTCTGCCATTTCATCGACCTCTGCCCTGACAGCCTCTGTATTACTGTTGATCGTCGAAGCGTTATTGGCAACTTCTTGCATTGTCGCAGAGAGTTCTTCTGTTAAAGCAGAAAGATCTGAAGCACTGCTATTTGAAGTCTGTACACTTCCAAGAACATCACTGACCACTTTATCCATTGATTCTGAATTACTGGTAATAGTAGTAAATATATTCTGAAGAAGTTCTATAAAGGAATTGATTCCCTGCGTTAATGTTCCTATCTCATCGTGAGAGCTTATAGATACTCGCTTTGTAAGATCTCCTTCACGATTGTTTATTCCGTCTATAATTTCTCTAAGCTCTGCTTCAGCCTTTATTACAGGTCTGATAACATGTTTGGCTACCATGTATATAGCTATTGCAAGTGCTATCACACTAATTATCAGGACTGCTAATCCTGATACAATAGCCATATTAAATCCCATTGTCAAAAGATGTCTTTCGCTGGAAGCATAATCTTTATATGAAGTAATGATCGTGTCAATATCATCATTTAACTTCTTTGAACTGTCTGCAACCAGTCCATTGGCAGTGCTATAAGCATCTTTTGTTTTCTGATTTGCGCTCTGCGCAAGAAGAATCATTACCGACTCTTTAAAGCTTTGGTAATCTGTTATCATATTCTGATAAGCATCAGCTGTATTTGTATCTATATACTTCTGATAACTCTTAATGTACTCATCAAGAGCCTTCTCCTGATCATCAATCTGAGCTACAACACCAGTCATAGTCTCAAAGTCCGTTGCAACTATGTGCGAAAGAGCAAGGGTGTGGATATTCTTGGTAGTCTGCCCTATAGTATCTAACTCCGTTATTGCTCCAAGATAATTATCTGCGATCACAGAAGCCATATCATTAACTTTTCTAAGGTTATTGATAGCAAGAACGTTTGACATTACCGAGATCACAAAAAGGAGTAGAACCGGAACCAATATTTTTACTCTTATACTCGTTTTTTTCATTGCTTCAACCTCCTGCTTAATTCACACTTGAACCAGAATTGGCTTCTGATGCAGCCTCAGAGGTTTCTTCAGATGCAGCATCTGTAGCGATGTCTTCTGATGAAGCATCTGTAGCTGCATCTTCTCCTGATGAAGCTTCTGTAGAAGCCTCAACTACTTCTTCAACGGCTTCACTCTCATCAAGGCTGCCGTTTGATTCCTCGCCTGTAATTTCTGTTACCATTTCATTTAGAAGTACCTGAAGACTCTTACCGGAAGGGTTTCCTGCACTCATAGCTTCTCCAAAAGTAGTTGCCGCGCCCCAATAGGTTCCACCAACACGCTGAAGACTTGAATACGGAGCCTGCTCCTGAAGTGCCTTGATTGATTTTGACTCTCCCACTTCTCCTGAGGAAGAAGCATTAGTATTCGAAGGGCCCTGGCCTCTCATTGTAAATCTCAGTGTCTGATTCTGTTCATTTGTCATCCAGTCTGCAAATTTAGCTGCCCAGGATGCATTTTCCGAATAAGAGTTAACGCCAACAAGCTTGTACCCGGCATAGCTGGACATCTGTAGCTGCTGGCCCTTTACAGTATAAGTCGGAAGCTTGGTAGCAGCATAATCATCGCCCCAGGCCTCTTTAATAGCGTTTTCATCCCACACGCCGCTTACTCCGGCCACAAAAGTCCCATCTGCAGCTCCGGCAGTAAAGCCATCATTACTGGTCGCTGCAAAAGCCGGATTCGTGCCTATCTTTATCATTGCTTCAGCAACATCAACACCGGTAATGTCTGTATAGGTTGCATTCCAGTTACAGTAAGTAGAGATTCCATCGTCATTAAGACCTATTTCCATATCAGTATTGCCGAAGAATGAATACATATACCATCCGGAAGTCATCTCCATGAAAACCTGTTTTCCTGCCTTATTTGCTGCCGCCAACAGGCTATCCATGGTCTGAACGTCCTCTTCACTTAGATATTTTTTATTATAAAAAAGGAAATAACCATTATCTGCAGTTAGTGGATAAGCATATAAGCTTCCATTAATGGAAGCGGCTTCACTTGCTGCAGTAAGATTTCTTGAAGAAATCTCGGAGTCGTTCGACACCTTTTTTAGCACACCTGATGCCACAAACGCCATCAGCTGATCATCTGCGAAAGTAAAGACATCAGGAGCATTTATAACATCCCCCAAAATATCATCCTTACAATTAGCTTCACTGTGAGCCTCAAAGGTAATATTAAAGGTGGCTTGCCCTGCATATTGAGATGTAAAGCTGCTTATAATTTGATTAACAAGATCTGCATCCTCATCTGCTCCCCATACTCTAAGACTTACATTGCCACTAGGGAGTTCATTAGAGGCTTCAGTAATAGATGTGTCATTCTCATTTTTAATGCTTTTCCCACATCCTGTAACGGAGACTATGACTAAAATAGCTGAAAGAAGAACTGATAGTAAATATTTATGCATAAAAACCTCCTTGCAATCTAATGCAAATACAGAATAGCAAGGAATTTTACACAATTCAATGTAACGTATATTTATTTATTATAATTTAAGATTGTTCCCGATTTGTTTATGCAAATGATACTTTATCCTAAACCTATGATTATTTCATTTTTTTGACCTAGTTTACTTTTTCACCTAACTATAATACCAGGCGTTCTCCATAGGAACTATATCAGCTTGCATCTGCACTGTAGGAAATGTTATTTTCATCTAATAGCTTTTTGAGATTTGAATTTTCATCCTGAAGATTTCTTATTATATTTCTCAACTGTGAGAAGATCTTTATCACCACTAACTATGTAATAACATTTTGAATCAAGCGCACATTCAATGAATTTGTTATCATCAGGATCTCTGCAAACATCCACCTTCGAATGCACCTCGATTACATTGCACTTAGACTCAATCTCTATAAGAGGTATCTTTGGCTTTTTGCCAGGAAATTTTTCTTTAAGGTATTCTACAGTTTCTGAATACTCTTCAAGAATCTCCGCAGATGCATAAGCATCAATATTGTTTAGCATCAGCTTATCAATTATTTCCTTAGGTTTTCCTCCAAAGAAAATAGCAGAAGCAACAACATTTGTATCAATTACAACTCGCATCAGGATTTTCTCCTTTTCCTGACAGCAGTAATAGCTTCATCTATATCGGACTCTGTCATACCAACTTCTTTCGCCCATTTCTGAGATTCTTTCATCAATTCGTCGAATTCACTTAGATTTGGCGCAACAATAGGCTTTAAAAGTATATTATCGCCATCAGTAACTACGATAAGTTTACTTCCTGTATCTAAAGAAAGTGCATCTCTAATATTTTTAGGTAAAACCACCTGACCTTTTGAAGAAACAGATGTTACTTCTGTAATCATACTCATACTCTTTCCTCCTTTGGTAAGATTTCCTTACTTAAATTATACTCCCCCTTACCCGAAAGTCAATTTACTAATCAATTACATATTCATATTTGCCATATTAGAGCCGATTTTATAGTTCATTTTAAAAGGTGCAAGTGGGGTGCAAAATTGATGTATAAATCCATTCAAACGCCTAAAACAAGCCAGTTCTACCTTTTTGTTGGTAGACTCCCATGGCAGACGAATAGTACATTTATCATTATTTTTTTCCTCGATTTTTAATTCTTTATTTCAGATTTCCATACATCCACAAGTCTTTCCAAACTCCACGCTGCATTTGCCGGACTGGTGGATGGAAGCACCACTGCTTTTATCCCCGTCACCGGTTCAATATACTTGATATACAGTCGTTCAGCTGTTTTCCCATTTACGATTATCTTCTGAATCTTTGAATTATTTATGATTTCGCTTAAATCATTAGCTTTTGCATTTTTAATGCTCGCATCAGATGAACCCGATATTTCGCATTCAGCAATCACATCCCAAAGTGCAAGATGATTATCGAGAATCAATTTCTTCTTTTCTTCAATTGAAGTCGGATTCTCCTGATCAAAAATACTTGCAATCACCTTCCAGAATCTGTTTTGCGGATGGCCATAGAAAAACTTCATTTCTCTGGATTTAACAGATGGAAAGCTCCCTAGTATCAACACCTTGGAATCCTTATCATAAAGTGGGGGAAACGGATGTTGCTGGACACTCTGCTTATCCGTCTGTCCCATTATTTTCATTTTTGTTTGCGTGTTATATTGGTTGATATTGACTTTCTTTTTTATCTTTCTCATTCCATCAAACACCACATGTTCAACCTTTTTCTTACCCATTTCAAATCACTTCAATCTATTATAAACCAAATAGCTTTTTTACTTTCTCAAACATTTCAGCTGTAGCTTCCCACATTCCACCGAGGTGCTTTCTTTTATTCCAATCATCTTCTTCCACTCAATCCCCTGAGTCTTATCTCTTCCAACTGATCTACTGATAAGGTTCCAGCCTTATACAGCAAAAGATATTCATTCTCTATGGAGCTGTTAAAGATCAAAAGGTCATCGGTATTGAGAGTCACTTCTACACCGTTCTCGACAAGCATCTTTATAGGATGTTGCTCATAATCTTTGGCGAAGCCAAGTATCACATTGCTACTTGGACAGACATTTAACTGAATATTATTATCTGCCAGAAAGCGCATGTTATTTTCTATCAAACCTTCTATAAATGAGCTATTTACCATTTTCCTTTACAAAATCCTCCGGAGTCAGTATATTATCAATAAGCTCTATCTTCATAGTCATTCCTCTAATAAGGCAGCCCAATACCCATCAATTGCTGCTTTGTTATCGTATGAACTGAGTGCCATAAGCAAAAAGAACAATTTACTAACTTCATCAAACGACGGCATTTCACAATACGTCTCATATCCCGCCTTGAATTCATTCCAATCTTCAACCTGGTAATGAAGGAAGGCAAGCTCCCATTCTACAGGGCCAATCACATACGCATCTAAATCGACACACGCTGCAATATCCTCATCGCTAAACAAGAACTGATCCGCGCAGATGTCGATCATTATTAGCGAATTACCACTGCTTGAATGCTGTTTGTCCTTTATCTGGTCGTAATAACCTCTGATTTTTTTATCCGCATCATCATTTCCATTCCAATGCTCATTAATACAATCCTCTATATATCTTCTGGCATGATATGAATCAATCCTTCTCTCTATTGAGAATATACACCCCGTCTTTTCTCTCCAAAATTCCTTCTGCAACCATATCCCTCCTGATAGTACAAAAGTCATCATGGAAATCAGCGATGATCAGATTCACTTCTTTCTCCGTATATTTTTTGCCCTTCTTAAATGCTTTCCCAATTTCTTCAAGAACAATCTTTTCTTTCTTGCGCTGACTGGGAATAGCTTTAAGCTTGCCGTATTCAAAGAAAGCATCAATAACCTTTTTGCGGTATGCATCGTCACGCTCTTTTTGCAGTTCACTTTCAGATGTCTTTTCACTTAAGATATCAATGATATTAACCTCAAAAAGCTCCTTGTTGATAGAATACATAGTATAGTACTGATCTTTGTAAGACCTAACAGCTCCGGCATCTTCAAGTTTTTTCAGGTGAAAAGAAACTGTGGCAGAGGTCAGTTCAAGACGCTCTGCAAGACGCTCAACGTACATGTCTTCAACCATAAGTGACTTTAATATGGACAATCTTGATTTATCTGCAAGACATTTAAAAAAAGCAATTGCTTCCTTATCTGTCATGACTACCTCCCGTTTTAAAACAATTCATCAAATTTCTCGATAATGCTGTCAGCTACTTTAAGCTTGGCTTCTTCAATCATGATCTTTTCTGCATCATTATGCTCTTTTGCTTTAGCCAAGGAATTTTTCCATTGCGTGGGTACATTAACAGATAGCTTTTTAAAACCATCTTTGAAAACCTTCTCATCTCCTGCTGCCTGCTTAAAGGGAACATCTATGAGTGATGAAAAAACATCATAAATATTAAGAGCTGCCCGATATGCTCTGGCTTCATCCTCTCTGTCATCAGCAATAAGAAAATCTATCCGGGACTGTGTTTTCTGCTTTTCATTCTCCATAAATTCTTTTAGTTCTTTAATCCTTTTTTCCATCATATTAGTCCTTTTTGTTATTTCATCAAATAGCAAATGATTTCCAATTTTACAGAATTACCCCAACATTCACAAAATCCATATGGAACCTGGTCTTATTAGTTCCTCCAAACAAATAGTTCATTCCAAGTCCAATATGAAATGTTCCAAGTGCATCCTCGTCAAGAGCAGCACCTTTTCCGGAATATGTAACGGCCGGATTCATGCCGATTCCAAGCTCTCCAACTACCCTTGCCTCTTCTTCCTGTACGGAAAGAAGCTCATTAAATGCGTCACAGTCAGAATCGGTTACTCTTCCGTTTTTTATAGTTATTGTTATATTGTCAAAAGAACCGACATCTTCTATAAACAAATTCTTATAAAAAATTGTTCCGTTTGTCTTATCTTCTAATGGCGCTATATAAATCTCACCGCATGGAAAAGCGCCTTCCCCCGCATCAATGATCCACTCTCTTCCGGTAACATCCATAACAAGTGTACTATCTTCACCGGTCCTTATTGTTATGATATTTGAAGTAAAGCTATCGATCTTCTTCTGGCATTCTAAAGCAAGTGCTTCGTAATCAATGTTCAAAGCCTTTTCCATCCTGACCTTATATTCTTCATAGTCTTCTCCTGCAAGTGCAGCATTAGTCTGCGATGGCATAGTGATCTGAATAAGCTTTTCGTGACTGCTCATGAATGAAAAAAGTGATCTAAGAACCATAGAAAAATCTGCATATTTATCTTTTTCAAGTCCCCTTGGCGGCATTCCGGCAGGTCTTTGAAGAGTATCTATGACCATTGTACAATCTTTAACCGGCTCAAAAAAGCTGTCATCTATATTTTCAGTACCTTTACCCACAAGCTCTATAAGGTATTCCTCTGTGAAACTCAGCGTCTTGTATTTTATTCCTTTACTATTTAACTCGTTTTCAAACAATTTAAGGTCACTGTCATCTCCCTCACTCCAATAATTGATCAGGACTATGTCGTCAGCAGCTATCTTCAAGGCGTTTATCATTTTCTCAATAGTATTTTGATTCATGTCTATTCTCCAGTCTATATTCTTTTAGATATCCATCTAATTATTTTATATTATTTTTGCATAAGTAAATTTAAGTTGTCAATATTATTTCGATATTCATCTAATTACTCGCATATAAAAAAGGCCAATCCTATATCTATTTGGATTAGCCTTCCTATAAACCGCGTTTTATCTATGTCTGTTTTTCTATCTGATCACTTTTTGGAATCTGAACATTCCACTTACCTTAATTACAACTCCGCCTACTGCTTTTCCATCACTTATCATTGAAAAAAAATGGTCCTGGAGGACGGGCGCTTACGGTAATCAGCTCTCTAAATATCTCTATACTGATATAATAGTTCAAGGTGATTCTTCTCAAGATCGTAAATATATTCCAGGTCTTTTTGTATCTGTCTTTCGTCACTGTCTGTCAGAAAAATAGTCCCTCCATTTGTTTCAAAGTCTATCGTTTTGGCATAATGCAGCTGCGCCCCATTATCAATCGCATACTCAAATGATGGAAGATTCCTGCAAGCCTCTGTTATTGTTACTTTCTCCACATAAATATCTCGGTCCAAAATAATATCTTTCTGGATGCCCGGCTGTTTCAAAGGCATCTTTTCAGGATATTTTTTCAGAAAATCACAAGGCTCCATAAGATAGGAATCAAGTGATACTTTTGTTTCATGTTCAAACATGATTTTGTCCTGATAAGTATATTTTTGGAAACCTCCTCCCGGACGACAATTCACTTCTACAAGTACCGGTCCATCATCTGTAACGATCACTTCCGTATGCACCGCTCCATATTTTATACCTATCGCATCAAGGACATTAAAGACATACTCTATTATTTCTGTATATTCCTCCTTATCCGGTGATATGTATATTGTTTGATCATAAATAGTTCCAAATAATGGAATTACTTTCTTTTTATATTTCCAGCCATATAGAACAACGTGATTTCCTTCGCAGGATATTGTATCTATAGCGTATTCAGGACCTTCATAAAAAACCTGTCCGACAACGGTTTCCCCGTCCCGCTCCCGGTCATTTATAAGCTTTTCAAGAACCTTATAAACCACTTTTACCTGTTCTGCCGAATCACAAATATGCACTCCGGCTGTAGCCGCACCCTCAGTAGGCTTTAGTACCACTTTTTTACCTTTATGGGAAATAAAAAAAGAGAGTGCTTCATCCTCTGAATGAAGTATTACAGTATCCATGCTTTTAAGGTCTGCCTCCTTAAGAGCCTTTTGCATATGGTATTTATCGCGCATTGGCATGTAGTTTTCCAAAGAATTGCTTTTAAGTCCCAAATCGCCGGACACCTTCATGCATAGCCAAAGCGCATTATCTGCTCCCGGAAGAATCAAAATAGGATTTATCTCCTTTATCATTTCAAGAGCCTCTTCGTAGGTCGGCTTTTCCATAATTACTTCTGGGCAAATATCTCCATTGAATTTATAGTTAGAGGTATAATCATCATGCATCTCTATACGCTTTGCTTCGTCTTCTATAAAAGGTTCCAAAAGAACCGGCTCATATCCAAGCATTCTGATATCATGAATATAATTCACAGCAGAAGAATAGCATTTGTATATTATTATTTTTCTTTTTTCTTTATTCTTTCCCATACAGCTTCTATTCCTCCGCTTCGTACAGTTCTCTATAGGACTCACAGCGCTCCATCAGCGTGGCATGTGTTCCTTCATCAAGTATTCTGCCATCCTCCATAAACATGATCTTGTCAGCCCCAATTACTGTTGATAAGCGATGTGCTATTACAAATATAGTTCTTTCCTTTCTGATGTTATCAAGAGTTTCCTGTATTCTCATCTGAGTCATATTATCAAGAGCTGATGTCGCTTCATCCAGAAGTATTATCGGAGAATCTTTAAGAAGACACCTGGCTATGGCAAGACGCTGCCTTTGCCCGCCTGACAGATTCACTCCGCCTTCCCCTATTAAAGAGTCATATTTTAATGGCATCGCTTCAATATCATCAAACATACATACTTTCTTACATACTTCCTTCATTTCATCTTCTGTAAGATCAGGCTTGGCAATGCTTAGGTTTTCGCGGATAGTCATATGAAAAAAATAGGGACTCTGGTTTACAACCGCTATACTACCCCTGATGGAATCCTTGTCCAGAGTACTCATGTCATTGTCATCCAAAAAGATGGCACCGCTCCCGGCTTCTACAAGCTTGCAGACCAGCTTAAACACGGTAGTTTTTCCGCAACCACTTTTTCCGACAAGTGCAACCATAGAACCAGCAGAAACTTCAAAATTCATATTCCTTACAATCTTTTTTGACTTTATTGTTGGATCAGAAGATTCATAAGCAAAACTGACATTATCAAATCTTATGTTTCCACGCACTAAATCAAGATGAGTATTTCCAAACTCATCCTTGGGGAATTCCGGCGAACTTATAATTGCGTTTATGCGTTCTGCTGAAAGGTCAAAGCTTTTCAGAAATTCAAGAAACTGTCCCAAAATGAGCACTGCTGATGCCCCAAGCTGCTGGTAATAGTTGAACAGGACAAGTGCTATGGCCGGAGCAAAATAACCGGTTGCAATAAAAGCAGCAAGCATACAGGTGAAAATCATTTTCCCTGTATCGCCAAAGCCCCAGCGAATGAGTTTAAATCTCCAGTTCCTTAGCATAAGATGCATATGACTACTGTTAGTGTCTTCAACGCGTCTCTGAAGTTCTGTGCAAAAAGCATCTTCACTGTTTAAAGATTTGATATCAGTAACTCCATGGACCATCTCAGAAATGAATCCTGACAGTCTCTCACGTGCATTGCGATAAATTCTGTCATCCTCAAACATACGTCTGGTACGGATGAACTCCGTGGCTATCTGACACGCAAGTATCGCAACCACAATCGCAAAAACAAGTGGACTTATGACAAACATAGCAATCAAAATACCCAGATAATTAAAAATCTGTGATAGCTGGTCCACTATAGTATTAAATCCTGTTGCCAATGTGTCAGTATCTCCAGTGAGACGTTGTATGAACAAGCCTCCGCCCTTAGCCTCGATGCATGCATTTTTGATTTTTAAACTGGCTTTAGTTAAATCATTTTCTATATCTGATAAAAGTCTGGCATAAATAATGTTATATCTTGTATTACAAAGATAAAGAGTTGCATCTGTTACAATATCGACAGCTAAAATAGCAGCTGCTGCAAGAACCACCTGTTTCAAATTCGATTCTGTATATGCTACGATTACCTTTGCAGATAATATTGGCGCGATAATGCTCATTGCTATACTTAGCCACTGACAAATAACAGCAAAGAAGAACATCGCTTTGTAGCGGCTTACGTATGTCCAGGCGAACTTAAGATTTTTCCCGGTGGAATGATACATCGGCACAGTAAAGACAATCTGATTGCGACCTGAATTATATGTCCATTCAGGTTTCATAGTATGTTTTTTCTCAAGCCCTTGTAGTATTTCACTCTGAAAATCTGACGGATTCAGATTCTCTCCCGGTATTTCAAGCTTTAAAAATATGTTTTCAGTGGATTTAGATGTCTTTATAGTAAAAGATTTATCAGCACCCAGTTTTTCCATATATAAAAACAGAATCTCTTCAAGATACACCCCGGTTACAATGCGGTCTCTATCCTCTATTCCATTCTGCCCGGCATAATGATTGAAAGAAGCAATAGCATCTCCAATATCTCTATTCGTAAACTTTCCACTATTTCTCATGCAAAAGCTCCTTTCACATTTTTCTGACAAAAGCTAAAGCCACTTTGAAATACATTTTTTCAAAGTGGCTCTATTATATTTTGTGTTATACGTTGTATTCAGTATTTACTCTGAACCAGTCTCTCTTTTTCATAACACAACCATTAACAAAATCGACAATACAAGGCCTGACATTAAAGTCACGAAATCGTAAATCTATCGAGGTTTCCATTGATAGTATCAACAGCTTCAGATACTGAAGATGCTGCATTTGCAACCAGCTCTGAGGATGTCGCAACTCCCTTTGCAGCTTCCGTTACTCTATCAACATTGTTCGCAATCTCCTGAGTTGAAGCTGACTGCTCTTCTGAAACTGAAGCCATATTTGTTGCTACATCATTAACCTTCTCCATTTGGCCGGCCATCGTAGTAAGAATTTCATTGGCATCTGACAACTGCTGCGTAATTTCCCTGAATGTAGTAGCTGCATTGTTAATAGATTCAGCACTGGAATTGATCAGCTGAGTATTGGCTTCTGACTTGTCAGAAAGCTGCTGCACTCTGGCTGACATATCTTTGATAATATCACCAATCTGTTTTGTTGCATCTGCTGAATTCTGAGCTAATTGTCCAATCTCCTGTGCAACAACAGCAAAACCTTTTCCTGCTTCACCTGCTCTTGCAGCTTCAATGCTGGCATTAAGAGACAAGAGATTCGTCTGAGAAGAAATAGAATTGATCAGGTCAATGATCTGGTTGATCTTATCAGCAGCCTCATCAACACTTGAAACAGCATCTGCCATATCCTTCATGGAATCAACTATATCATTCATTTCATTTGCTACATCAGCCATCTCATGCTGACCGGAATCAGCCTTTGCAACAAGCTCATTCATGGTTTCTTCTATATGCTGTTCCTGATCTGTTACACTAGCAACAGTCTGAGCCAGAATTGTAGCATTTTCTGCAACATCATTAACAGCCTGGGCCATGTTCTCGATATTTTCGCGAATCTGATTCATGCTGGCAGACTGTTCATTGGCCGCACCTTCCAGATCTTCAGCCGTATTCTTGGAGTTTTGTGCATCTCCCAGAAGCCTTCCTGATACATCTTTAATCTCACTAAGAGACGTTCTCATACCATTTACAAAATCACCCATGGCATTGTTCATGTAAGCAATTTCATCATTTCCGTTTGATGAAATATTAACGGTAAAGTCACCGCCTGAGATCTTTTCAATATTTCCAGTAAGACTTGTAACAGGATTCTTGATCAGCTTTTTAAGTACTATATTCATTATTATAATTACAGCAGCTATTGCAACCACTGTTACACAAACAAGGATAGCAACAAGTCTGAACAGGGCTGAGAGCACTTCTTTTTGCTTAGCATAAGTAATTACAAACCAGTCTGTTCCACTTACCTGAGAAGCAACCACATAATAATTGTCTCCTCCTACTTTCATATTAGCTACTTCATGAACATCTTTTCCTGATTCTTCGGCTACATAACTGCCAATAGCAGTAAGGAATGGATCATCAGTAACATCAGATATGTTACTGCCACAAAGTTCAGCATTCTTATATGTAAGAAGAAGTCCTTTAGCTGTGATCATCATTGCGCCACCTGTCTGGTATAACTGAACACTGCCCAGGTCCTCCTGAACACTTGATAAAAACATGTCTGCGGCAAATGCACCTTCACGGCCGTCCTTAAGATGAACATGTCTGATAACTGATGCGCAGAGGCCTCCGGTGACCTTATCAAAATACGGAACATCATAGTAATAGAACCAGCTGTTAGTGTATGTCATGGCTTCCTTATACATGACGTTCTCTGTACAGTCTTCTATTTTATAAGTTGGATCAGCAGGATAAATAAAAGTCTTATCATTTAGCATTACATAAGTTCCGGTCGGAAGAAGGGTATACCTTCCAACTGTTCCCGCAAGGTATTCCATTATATCTTCATTTGAAGCAAACTCGTTCTGTTCAATCGCATCTGCTACACCATTCAGGTAGTAGAATGTAGAATTAAGCTCTCTGTTTACTTTATTTGCATCAACAGAGACTTCATTTTGCAGAGAATTGTAAATAAGATCTTTGATCATAGAATAGCCCAGAGAAAAAGTGATTCCCTCAGCTACCAGAATAGTGATAAGGAGCATCGCCACAAACAACAATGAAATCTTCGCACTTATTGCCTTTGGCGATGAGCCTGCTTTTTTTAATGAATCGTTACTCATGATATACCTCCTCACAGAAACATTTACGTACCATACAGTTAATACACTATTTTAAGTATACATGATGATTCTAAATATTATATAAAGTAAATCTTTAATCGTTATTAAATCATACATGAATACAGTATATGTATTTATCCTAAGAATAAATACATGCGTCAGCTGCGATAAAAACGGAAATTACGCGATGGGTGTTTAATAAAAACTTTATATGGTTTATATCGAATTTTTATTAGTTTCGGTTATGATGGTTCTCAGTTGAAGTAGTTCCATCATTTAAACTATTCTAATTATTAGGAGGTAACGTAAATGAAGAAAATTATTTCTGTACTTATGGCAACAACAATGTTTTGCGCACTTACAATTTCAGCCAGTGCTGCTCCCCTTTGCCCTGACAGAATTGTTCCGGGTGAAGTTGAGAACAATGCCGTTCTCGGCGCTGAATTTGTAGAGGCAGATACTTTCATTCCTGTTTCCACAGGTGTTGGCGATGTTAAGCAGAGCCGTGATGATGAAACCGGAATGACAGCAATTATCTCTCATGTTAATCCTGTTTATACAGGAACAGCTCAGAAGATTGCTTCCAAACTTGGAGCAAACATTGTTGGTGGTTTTCATATTACTCTTCCTACAGGAATTTCCGAAGCCGGTGTTACATTTGATGTAAAGGAAGGCTTCACAATGCCTGAGAATCCTGTATTCATTTCCTTACATGGAAAAGTATTCTGCACACCTAAGCGTATCCTAAGAATTAACGACAGAAAGTTTGTTATGGTTTTCAACGCTTCCGATCAGGATTTCTACATGCTTGATGGTGGTGCACTTGGTCTTGACCAGCACACATCATACAGAGACTTTTTCCAGGGACAGTAATATAACAGATACACTTCCTCACGTGAATGTAATAACTCCATAGAAAATCGGACAGATTTTCATTTTGGATAAATATAATAATGGGGCTGTTGCTCTCGGATATGATTTATCAAAAATTAAATCCTCCGGAAGTAACAGCCTCCTTTTCCCTAAATACTTCAGTCCATATAAACTTCTCTTATTGCATCCTTCATAACTTCTGATGTATCAAATTCAGAAAGCCACTTCAAAAACTCATCATCGCTCTTAGCCTTTAAGGCAGAGTAGATAATATCCTTGGTAACGGTCTCTATCCATGCTCTCTCAAGAATATCAAATACCTGCTTATGCTTATCATTTTTAGCAAGTGCAATATTGGACACTGCTATCTCTACGCCATCCTCTGAAGCAACACCCTTTACTTCTACAGTCAGGGTTTTCTTTTCAGAATCATATATTCCCTTGAGCTCTGAGGCATTATTTATATTGGTATTTATTCTTATAACGTCTTCAGTGCCACAGCAAGGCTCTACTCCGTAGATGCAAAGTTCATAGTCCCTCTTTTCGGGAATAAGTGACAAGTCTCCTTCGGCCGAGCAGATAGATACAGTCATCTTATCAGAGTTGCACTGACCATCGTTTTTCTTTTCATCATGTTCATAATAGAACACCTTGTATTTGGTAGTGGCATATGCACCCTTTTCAAAATCCATGCTGATGCCATCATCCTCATACAGCTCATACTCACCATTCTTACCTGCACCTATGCAGAGCTTCATACTATCAGGATTCTCTACACCGTTCTTTTTATCACTACGGTTCATAGGGATAATGCTGCCGGCTCTGAGCAAAACAGGTATCTCATTTATTGTTCTGTAAAGTTTTCTGGTGAAGCCGCCCTTGTATATTCTTCCGGTTAAAAGGTCATACCATCTTCCGTCCGGAACTATCATATTTACAGGTGCAAGTCTAAGCTCCTTATTTTCAGGCTCTGTAATTGCACCTACCGCCATAAGATCACCAAAATAGTACTCGTGAGGAACTGAATAAGCCTTTTCACCATCCTTCATGTCTTCTCCGACAATGCCGTAATACATAGGTCTTATCAGGGGTCTGTCCTCTTTATGCCCCTTGTATATCTCAGAATACATATAAGGGATCATGGCATGTCTTAATCTCATAAAGTTGCCCATTACTCTGCGATATGGCTCATCAATTACCCAGGGCTCTTTGTTCAGGAATGCGCTACTGCTGCTGTGAAGTCTCATAATGGGTGAGAACACGCCAAATTGGATCCATCTTGTAAGTCTCTCAAGATCCTTTTCACCAAGCATGTGTCCGCCTATATCATGGCTCCAGAAACCGTAGCCGATGTTGGATGCATTACTTGTGAAAAAGGGCTGAAACTCAAGGCTTCTCCAGGTCATCTTGGTATCCCCTGAAAAACCTACTGGATATCTGTGGCTTCCTGGGCCTGCATACCTGGAAAAGATCATGGGACGCACATTTCTGCCTTCCTGATCCTTATAGTGATAATGGTTTAATAAAAAGAGCGGGTCAACAGCATCCGGTCCGTCACCTGTTCCCTGCTGCCAGTCTATCCACCAGAAATCAACTCCCATTTTTTCATAAGGATTCATAACTTCTTCGAAGTAAACCTGTCTGAATTTTGGATCTCCAAAATCAAATCCTGAGCCCTCTTCCTTTTCGGTATCAAGATCAAGCCTTTTAGCAACATTCTCATACATATCTTCAAAGGCTCTGATTCCATCCGCAGGATGAAGGTTCAAAGTTGTATGAAGCCCTCTATCATGAAGTCCCCCCAGAAATCTTGCAGGATCCGGGAAAAGCTCCTTGTTCCAGGTATAACCTGTCCATCCTGTTCCATATTTTGGATCAATATCAGTAAGATGCCAGTCCATATCAATAACTGCAACAGAAAGAGGTATCTCTTCCTGCTCGAACTTATTTAACACTTCGTTATAGGATTCTTCAGTGTATCTATAGTATCTGCTCCACCAGTTGCCAAGCGCATAGCGGGGAATCATAGGAGTCTTGCCGCTAAGCCTATAGAAGTCCTTAAGACCTCCGTAGTAGTCTTCACCATAGCCGAAGAAATATATATCTATTCCCTTTGTTTTCTTCGTGCTGATTTCAGTAGTACCATTCACATCTTCAAAAACATACGCCTCACTGTCATCCATAACAGCATAACCGTTTCTTCCGAAAATACCGCCCTCAAGATCTATAGGACCATCCGCTCCGTCAAGAGTTCTTGCTGTTCCTCTAAGATTCCTGTCACCATTAGCATAACCCATGCCATAGTGCCATACATTGCCGCTTTCCTTGAGTTCAATAGTAAGTCCCACAGTGGAGAACGCCTCTTTATCATAAGAAAGTTTTAAATATGAAGTCTCAATTGTAAGCCCTTTTTCACTGTCAGTGTTTATAAAAGAGCACTTTGGAAAATCTCTGTTAACAACTTTGAAAGTATATCTGTCTTCGAATAACCCCTCTTCCTGATATTCAAGTCTTATTAGTCTTTCTGTCAGAACGGTTATCCTGAACTTATCGCCCTTTACCATATTGCTCTTCTTCATTATTATTTCACCTCAAAAATGTATGATGCATAGGCAGGAACCTCTACTATAAGATCCCCATCATCTACGCTCCATTTTATTGAATCTCCAAATTTGTCTTTGTCACTTGCAGGCTGCGCAGCACCAATCTCCCACACAGGTATACGTATGGTCCTGCTCTTATCCTCCATGGACAAGATTCCAAGATACATTTCATCCTTAAAAAATCTTGCTACTACAAGAATTCTTCCATCTGCAAACAGGACCTTTCTTCCGCCCTCTGCGAAAGCCTTTTTCTCTCTTCTAAGTCCTGTTATAGTCTTATAAACCTTAAAATGCTTTCTGCTTACATCGTCATCGCGGTCCCAGCACATGGGATATCTGAATCCCGCATCATGCTCCACATAACCGTCTATTCCAAGTTCGTCGCCATAATATATACAAGGAATTCCTGTAAACAGAAGCTGCGATGTTGCAACCAGTTTCCATTTTTCAAAACTGATGCACTCATAGTTATGTACTCTTGGAACATCATGGCTGTCATAGAGGTTCATCTGGCAATCAGCGATAACCTGCGGAAGAGTGTTGTAGTGGTCATTAGTTCTGTTAACGACGTCCTTAGCCGTCATCTGATAATCCACCGCAGCAAGTGGTTCGCATCTTGATATAAAAAGTTCGGGAAGCCCTGCAAACTGCCTTATTATTCTTCCGTATCCGTAATAATTCATAGGTGTATTCCAGAGGTCTCCCTGAAGATATTCATTACAATCCGCCCAGTGTTCACCTATAATTATGGCGTCCTCTTTTTCCTGCCTTATGGCACTGCACACCTCTTTCCACACTTCATCAGCAAGCTGAACGTCATCATTTCTTGCCAGAACATCTGCCACATCAAAGCGCCAGCCGTCTATATTGTAGGGAGGCTTAAGCCATTTTCTAAGAACTGAATCTTCATCCTTATATATTATTTTTCTAAGCTCTTCATTCCTGTAATCAAGCACAGGAAGCGAAGAAAAACCTGCCCATCCCTTAAGAGATCCATCCGGATTTTTGAAATACAGATTTTCCTTCTCTTTTGTCCAGGGATGCATTATTCCTGTATGATTTATGGAAATATCAAGTACCAGCTTCATATCGTTTTCATGAAGCGCTTCGGACAATTCTGCCAATGCTTCATCGCCGCCAAAGTGCGGATCAACATGAAAATAATCTATGCAGTCATACTTATGAGTTGAATATGCCGTAAAAATTGGATTAAGATAAATCGCAGTTACACCCAGCTCTTTTAAATAAGGGATTTTCTCCTTTATCCCCCGGAGGTCACCGCCGTAAAAATCCACAGCCCTGCCCTTATCCGGAGAGAGCGGTACTTCATTCCAGTTATCCATACGAATACTCTTTTTCCCATTGTATTCATACTCACCTGTCCTAACATCGTTTTCTTTGTCACCATTCCAAAATCTCTCGGGAAAGATCTGATAGAAAACAGCTCCGTTTACCCAGTCCGGTCTATGATGATCGGCCAGAATAACAAAATCGTGACGATAATCTGGTATATAGGTCTTATACCCCTCCCTGTTGTAGTAATAAATTGTATCCTTAGTAGCCAAAACAAAAATGTATTTTACTGTGGGTTCATTTATCTCAATCTCAGCCTTGTAATAAACAAGGTCATTACAAATCTCTCCCTTTTCCATCTCGATATACTGTTCTGCCCCGTTTGTCACCTTTCGGACAAATGCATGTGTAACAGGAGAGTCCTTGTACATCCTTACAGATACAAAGACCTTGTCACCAAGGGTAGGTGTCATATTTGAGACAAACCCCAATGTGCCATCACTATAAATGCTATCCGGCCAATTTTTCATAGATATACTCCTCAATCTGAATTACTGATAAGTAAGGATCATCATCCCTTTACGGAACCTGACAGACCCTCAACATAAAATCTCTGAAGCCATATGAACAGGATTACGATAGGAAGTGCAACAACAACCGCACCTGCTGCAAACTGTGTATAGTAGGTATCAATTCGTCTAAAGTCAGTCAGCCAATACAGACCTACCGCTACTGTGTATGAGCTCTGCTTATCGCCAAAGAGCATGCTGGGGAAGATATAATCAGACCATGCTCCAAGGAAGCTTCCAAGAACTGTATATACAATTATTGACTTCGAGAGGGGAAGAATAATATGTATAAATATCTGGAGTCTGGAAGCGCCATCAATGATCGCAGCTTCATCTACAGCCTTCGGAATTGTATCGAAAAATCCCTTGCTCACATGGTAACCCATGGCAGCACCTGCGGCACCAACAATGATAAGTGCGAGGATAGACTGATTCAACCCAAGTCCCTTAAGGATATTGTAAACTGCGATAAGTGACATGAATCCGGGGAACATACCGATGATCATCAATATATTCATAAATCCTTTTCTGCCCTTAAACCTTGTTCGGCTAAGTACAAATGCCGTAGCAAGAACTATCATGGTATTTATTACACAGCTGCATATTGCAACTATGAAAGTATTGAGCCACCACTTTTTAAAAGGAAGTACACTCTCATTTCCAAACAGATTTACAAAGTTCTGTAATGTAAGCTTATGAGGGAAGAAATAACCTACATAATAACCCTGCTCAGCTCGAAGTGCTGTAAGCACAATCCAGAGAATAGGGAACATCCAGATTATTCCAAGTATTGTCAAAACGATGTATCCGGTATTAGTCTGGGTTGTTTTCATCAGATACACAAGTCCGACATATGATGCCACAAGTCCAATCCAGAATCCGATTCCGAAATCTTTCACAAAAAAGCCGCTCATGATCCCTGATGCTTCAAGGATATTCTTGCTTGCAAAAAGTGTCAGTGTGAAGAAAATTGTTGAGAACACCTGGATGCACTGCCACAGCTTCATTCCGAAAACTGATGTCTTAAAATAACTAAATACTCCAAGGACAAAAGACAGCACAGCAAGTACTACTGCTGCATATATGGAAAATGCTATCGGAGAGGCACTTTCAGCATTAATAAGCTTAAGTGCAGTTCCTACCATTGATGTTCTTTCTCCTTCTCTTGAAATAAAGGGAAGAAAAAGGCTTGCAAATACTATAAACACTCCTGCAATTGCCTTAAGAAAATGAGCAAGATTTAATCCTATTACTATTTTTTTCATTACTGGAATCCCTCCTCATTTTTCATTGCATTTGATCTTGAGAACGAAATAAGTGTAAATGTTGCTGACAGAATGAATATCAAAATACCGATAGTCGCTGCCAGGTTGTAATCGTTACTATCCTTTGTCAGTTTGTAGAGCCATGTCACAAGAAGGTCAGTTTTGCCTGCGCCCTTGTAGTAGGTCAGTGTATGAGGCTCACCTGCTGTCAGGAAGTAAATTGTATTGAAGTTATTAAAGTTACCGATGAGGTTTGAAATTATATAAGGTGTTGTAACAAACCACATATACGGGAAGGTTATCTTTCTGAAAATTGTAAAAGGACCTGCTCCGTCAATCTTTGCACTCTCATAAAGTTCACCCGGGATATTCATGAGAATTCCGCTAACCATAAGCATAGTTACAGGAACACCTATCCAGAAGTTAACAGCTATAACCGATACTCTTGCCCATGTGGCATTTGTAAGGAACGGCAGTGCTGTTTTTGTAAAGCCCCACTGCTGCAGAAGAACATTTATAATTCCTCTCTCACCTAGCATTGTTGATACAACTCTAAGTGAAATGAATGCAGGAATTGCCATTGTGAAAACAAAAATCGTTCTCCAGAATTTCTTGAATTTAATTCCCTTGGAATTGATGATCATCGCAAGGATCATTCCTCCAAAATAACATGTGAAGGTAGCAAGAAATCCCCATACAAGTGTCCAACCCAGTACGGGCCAGAATGTTGCACGAAGTCTGTCCCCTGTTGCAAGAAGAGTTCTGAAATTCTCTATTCCAACCCAGTCAAACAGATTTCCCGGAGGCTGATGCTCTGAATCATAGTTGGTAAATGCCATAAGAATCATGTAGATCAGAGGCATTACTGTAAATATTGAAAGTCCTGCAACCGGAACTGAGAGAAGCAGGAAACGAACATTCTCATTTGTAAGGCTCTTTACATCCTGAATAAAGTTATTGATATGGCGTCCTGCTGCATGATTTGCTCTTGCAGTTTCACCGGAAAAAATAGAAAAGGCCCAAACTGCTATGAAGGCTATTGTCACAACTATTGCAACTACACCGGAAAGGAGGATCAGCATTGAGTTGTCACCCTGCTGCATCTCATAAATTCCAAGAGTTTCATTAAAGGCCATGCCCTGCACGTTATCTCCCAAAGTAGAGAGGTTGTGTAAAAGTCCTGCGCCCTTTACAAACATAAAAACAATATATGCAATTTCAAGAAGGAAAAACAAAAGACCCTTTATGACCTGACCATATCTGATGTTAGCCAAACCGCATATAAGATAGGAGAGTTTTGAAAAGATATCTCCTTTGGTAAAAATCGTTATCAAATTTCTATCTTTGAATTCTGTATTCATAACAAGCTCCATGCTTAAATTTGGGGCTGCAAGCTGCAGCCCCATCTAAAATAACAGTTCTTTTTTAACGAATCTAATCCGTTAGCATTACTCTGTAAGTGTACCTGTGATGCTGTCTACAAGTGCATCAAGCTGTGCCTGAAGGTTATCCTTTGTGATCTCTCCGCTGTAGATACCTTCACCAAGTGCTGCTGCAGGATCCCAGTAGTCACCCATCTTTGTGATGCTGGGCTGGTTTGTAGCAAGTGCTGCCTGATCGTTAAGTGCGCTTGATACGATATCATTCTTGATCTCATCGCTGTCTGCAAGAGACTTAAGAACCGGTACATCGCCCTGCTCTTTGTATCTGAGAAGACTGTTATCAGGATTTGCCATATAAACTGCAAGCTGCTGAGCAGCAAGAGGATGAGCTGTGTTTGACTTAACAGTGATTGTCTTAAAGTCAACAAAGTTAGAAAGCTGAACGTCCTTGCCGCCGATGTTAGCTGTAGGAAGTGCTACTGCTCCAAGGCTGTCACCAAGTGCCTCTCTGAACTCAGGTGCGCTCCATGCTCCTGATGTTACTGCACCAAGCTTTCCTTCCTTGAATGCTGATCCGCCTACGCCGTCCTTGTCCTCAAGATACTTGGGATTTGTTGCAAGATCGATAACGTACTCACCTGCTGCAAGGCCGTTAGCATCATTGAAGGAGCAGTCACTGGGATCTTTTCCATCAGCTCCGAAAAGTGTGCATCCGTTTCCAAGGAAGAAGCTCTCGATGTACCATGAGTTTGTGATCTGTGTTGAGAAATTGTACATGCCATCGCCAAGATCCTTAGCCATTATTGTATCAAGGCTCTTTACCTCATCCTCTGTGAGAAGATCCTTGTTGTAATACATGAAATATGTATTAGGTGAGAAAGGAACTGCATATGTAAGGCCATCAACTGTAACAGCATTTAATGCGCTCTCCGGAAGATCAGCTGCTAAAGTATCAAAATCCTTTGTGATGGGAAGGATAAGACCCTTTCCTGCAAGATCAGCTACGCCGCCTGAAGGTGTGTAGAAGATATCTGCTGCAGTATCTGCATCTGTCTCAAGATTAGCAGGAGCTTCGTCAATACCTACTACTGCAATCTCATATGTGATGTTGAACTCATCATGCTCTGCGTCAAAGTTCTTAACCATCTGGTCTGTTATATCAACCTCTTCTTCAGGAACCCAAATCTTGAGGTTAACGTCCTCTGCCTCAGCAGTTGTTTCTGTGCTTTCTGTAGCTTCAGCTGTCTCTGTGCTCTCAGCTGCATCTGCTGATGCAGTGCTGTCAGCTGTCTCCGTAGCTGAGCTCTGGTTCTGTGCTGCGCCATTTGAACTGCTGCCGCATCCTGCAAGAGCACCTGCTGTAATAGCAGTAGTCATCATAAGTGCTCCTAACTTTTTCAATTTCATTTCTTTTTCCTCCTGTTTTGCCTTTGTAATACTTTGTTTTACTAATTTTTGCCTGTTGGTTAATCGGTTTACTAGAATATACATCAGCTTGGTTAATCGGTCAACCTATCATTCACCTTTTCTATACTTTTAATAATTCTGTTTTTAAAAAGTTGGGGATTTTGCACAATTGATTATTTTGTAAATTAATGTTATTCGATTAACTATTTTTTAGAATAAATAAAAGAAAAACATAAAATGGCTGATGCGCCTGTTCTGATTCAACAAGGCACACCCGCCATCATTATTTAGTCAAGAAGATTCCTTACAGAATGTCTCTCACATACTCTGATCGGCTGTCTGATGTCTGCCACAAGATCCTTCTCTCCGCCAATCATTCTGAATAAATATTCCCCTGCCTTTTCAGCCTTCCAGACAAAGTCCTGAGCTACTGATGTGAGCTTAGGCGTCATAACATCACAGTCAGGAAGGTTATCAAAACCTACAACCGACATATCAAAAGGGACTCTGATTCCGCACTGTGACAGTCCCTCTATCACGCCATAAGCAACAATGTCCGACATAGTTGCAACAGCTGTGTAGCCGTTGTTTGAAAATACAAGGTCCTGCCCTACCTCAACTGCCCTGCTGTATATAGAATCGCAGGTGTAAATATCCGAATTGGGGTTGAACTTTATCTTGCTCTCATTGCAGGCATCTATGAATCCCTGCTGCCTTTCCTTTATAACGCCCTCACCGTTTATCTTAGGTGCAACCAGGGCCAGCTTTTTATGTCCTTTCCCTATGAGATACTTGGCAGACAGATATCCGCCTCTGTAGTCCTCTATACCAATGTTAACTATAGGTTCACCGGGTGCATAGGTGTCTATGAACACCATGGGTATTTCAATCCGCTCCCTTATTTCCTTCACTTCCTCCTTGTAAACCCCAAGGAAAAACGCCCCGTCCACATTCCAGGAGGACAATAACGGAATGATCTCACCCGGATATCCCACGCATCTAAGCATAATGTAGTAATCATGCTGTCTTACGTAGCGCTCCAAAGCAGCGATAATATGTGCATTATATGGATTAGTAAAAAAATCCTCATCTTTACCAAGATAAGGAACTACAACACCTATCAGATGACTTTCCTTTTTAGCGAGAGACCGCGCCATGACATTTGGCTTATAGTTTGACTCTTTTATAATTTTTTCTACTTTTCTTCTGGTTTCTTCAGATACTTTATGAAAATTGCCGTTTATGACATTAGAAACCGTTGCAGTACTGACACCTGCAAGCTTAGCAATGGTTTTAAGATTCATTTTTGCTCCAATCTACTCGAAATAGTTTAACGATTAACCTATGTTTAACTATACATAAATTCTGTAAATAGTGTCAAGTACGATTTTACATCAAAGGAAAATACTTAGTTAAAATGTTTTTCATAAAAGTAAATGTAAAAAATCTCCGGCCATTGAACTAATGGCCGGAGACTTATAAATATCATATACTATCCGTGATTCTTATTTCACTTTAATCTTGCAGGTAGCTGTATACTTGCCATCCTTTGTCTTAACCGTAATCTCAGCTGTACCCTTGCCCTTTGCAGTAACCTTACCGTTTTCATCAACTACTGCAACCTTCTTGTTACTGCTCTTCCATGTAACGTCCTTTTTTGTGGCATCCTTGGGTTTAACTGTAGCCTTTAGGGTATATGACGCACCTGTCTTAAGAGTCTTACTCTTTTTGTTAAGCTTAACTGATTTAACCTTAACAGGATCTGTTACCTTGATCTTAACGGAAGCCTTAAAGCCACCATCTTTTGTAGTAACTGTGATCTTTGTTGTACCTTTTTTCTTAGCCTTAACCAAGCCACTTGCAGATACTGTGGCAATTTTGCTGTTTTCACTGATAAAAGTAACATCACTGTTTGTAGCATCTGCGGGAACAACATTGACAACAAGCTGATATTTTCCGCCTTTTCCAATCTTTATAGTCTTTCCTTCAATACTTACACCTGTTACTGCTACTGTTTTTTCCTTTGTGTCAGTCTGCTTTTCAGGTTCTGCAACTGTAGGTGTCTTATCCTCAGGAGCTGTTGTATTTTCTTCTGAGCCTGAAGGCTTGTCATCAGAACCGGTATTACCTTCACCGGGTTCTGTATTACCGCCTTCTGAAGGGTTGCTATCACCTGCATCAGGCAGAGTAACATCTCTATCCCCAAGAGCATCCTTTTCTGTAGCATAGCCCTCTGTATCGGTGGTGTTGAAATAAACATTTGTAATGTTTCTTATCATCTTGTCGCCAAGCTGAGTTCCATCATTGTTGTTTATGATAAGGTGAACCTCACCGTCTTCAAGAACTTCTTCAGGAACATTAACACTGTAGAAGCCGTTAGCTTCCTTTGTCATCTTAGTTCCCGGCCATGCACCCAGAATATTATTGTAAGCGTTGTCTGTTCCACCCCAGATATATGCGTAAACATCCGCCCATTCATTATCATCATAGTAATATACGGGCTTATATTCCACTACTCCGGAGATTTTCTTAAGTGCGGCTTCTTTTGAAGAGAAATTCTTATTGTCAGCGATATATCTCTTTGTAATATCTGTTACCTTTAAGTTGTCTGTCTGTTTGCCATCACCACTGTTAAAGATGATGTTGAAGTCAGATCCTGTTCCTGTAGGAATAACAATTTCCCACCAGCCATCGCCTTCATCTGTTGCAGGAATGCCAGGCCATTCTCCTGTACTATAAGCTTCCCACATGTGAACATAAACTTTTTCCCAGTTATCCCTGTTATAGAAATGAACCGTGGTCTTGTTTGCAGAAATGCCAAGAGCTTCTTCTGCAGCTTCTTTTGAAGCATATTTTGTAACTGTCTTGCTTCCTGATGACTGTTCTTCGTTCATTGCAATGTAGATTTTTTCGTCATCAATTTTGATATCCTGTGTCTGTGATGTGCCGTTGTTAAAGATAACATTGATGGCATCATTATTATTTTCCGGCACCTTGAAATCTGCTCTGATCCAGTACTCACCGATATCAGTTGTACTCTTTCCGGGCCAGCCTCCTGCTACTTCTGTTCCATCCTCAAACCATGCATATGCCTTTACGTCTTCCCACAGTTGGGTATTGAAGAAATATACAGACTCTGTCTTAATTCCAAGAGCAGCTTCCATGGCCATGGGAGAATCAAATATCTTATCTGTATCAGGTGCAATATAGCTTTCTTTTCCACCACTTATGCTATATGAATAGCCATCAAAAGCTGTTCCATCGCCAAAAGTAATGGTGAAGTCATCTGAAGGAACATAGAATCTGAACCATCCTTCATTTTCATCTATACCTGAAAGAATTTCATCACTTCCTGAAACCTTAGCCTGTACATTGCTGTAGTTCTTTGAGTTGTAAAAATGTACTGTTGTAAATGTGCTCTCAGCCCTGTCCTTAAGCACTACTACTGATTCTGCAGGAATGACACCACTGATATTGCCTTCTCTGACAATGAAAATGTCATCTTTACCTTCAACTGCATTTACATATGTTCCATCTGCAAGAGTTGTCTTTCCCTGTACACTGGTTGCTTTTGAAGCAGAGTTAACAAGAACCGCTCCGTCAGAAACCTCAGCGCCTTCATCTTTTCTCTCGATCATGATAAGGTGCTTATCATTTCCGGGATTTGAAAGAACTTCATCCTTTCCTGCCATATCTCTTCTAAAGAAGTTAATAGCTGTAACCTCAGCAGATTTATACAGATTATTACCTGTAGGTCCAAGAATATTGTCACCAAACGGATTGTCCTTAGAACTGTTATTGGGTCTTGAGAAGAAAAGAGGTGTTCCGTCTTTTCTTGCTGCAATTACAGCCCATCCAAGTACAGTATCACTGTCATTTATGGATGTGTATGAAGTATCATTTATGTAGTTATCATGTGATTCTACCCAGGTTACAAGCTTATCTGCATCTGCCTTGTAAGGGTCCTCGTCTGCAATTCCATAATCTGATACTCTGGCAACTGCAAAGTTATCATTTGCAAGAGCAGATCTGATGGCGCTTCCATAATTGCTGGCAGTAGTTCCGCCTATATACTGCTGATATGCAGGCAGTCTTGACGCAGCTCCCTGAAGAACTTCACCGTATACGAAAAGATTGTCATAGCTCTTCTTACCTGTCTCCATAGCATAGCTGTTAAGAGCGCTAACCATATCAGGATAGAAGTTATTTCTGTCTTCCTGTCCCTCATAGGCACTTGAAACAGCATCATCAGGAAGGGCTATATGCTTGGCTGTGTCAATTCTGAAGCCGTCAGCGCCACAGTTAATGCAGTCCTCAAGGTAAGCATAGAAATATTCCTTAAAGTCATCATTCTCAGTGTCAACATCCGGAAGACCGCCCATGTCATCATAGGTTACTGACAGACGGTCGCTGTAGTTCATGTTGCTGTTTTTACCCTTGTGGTAGAGATTTTCAATTCCGCCTACAGCATCCAGCATGTTCTTGGAAATCTCACTTGTTGTAGGTGTGGTGTGGTTAGGAAGAATATCAACAATTACACCTATTCCATACTCATCAGCTGCATCACACATTGCCTTGAAGCCTTCTCTGTCTCCAAGCTGGTAATTACCGATAGTCCAGTCTGTAGGCTGATAGTGATAATACCACTGGCCCTCTCCTGTCAGTGTAAGTGCGGGATGAGTTGCTATTACTTCGTTAATGGGAGATGTCTGAATTGCAGTAAAACCTGCATTCGCAATTTCTTCCATGTGTGCTGTTATAGTATCAAAATTCCAGCAAAATGCATGAAGTATAGTACCATCATGAATTGATGACCTGTTTACATTTGCGGAATCATTCTTGTTTCCATCAGTGTAAGCCCTCTCTTTTTGTTTTGCGAGAACTTCCTTTTTCCTGCTTTCAGTTTCATCATCAGCATTGAGAATTACGATCTGTTCTTCTTCATCATCAAATGATGTTGCCTTCAGTACAGGGTCGTTTGCGTCTTCTGTATCTTCGTTCTGAATCTGAGTCTGATCCTCTGAACCATCTTCGTTATCCATGTCTGCTTGAAGCTTTGCTTCGTCGTCTTCATCTGTTTCAGGCTTAGCTTCGCCATCTTCTTCTGTTTCAGGCTTAACTTCGCCAACTTCATCTGTTTCAGATTTTTCAACATCTATGTTGTCTTCTGTCTCTTCATTATCTTTTTCTTCATTTAAGGGAGCAGCTTCATCATGCTCTGTTTCTGCATTTTCATCCTCTGCTGATGTAGAAACCTCCGGTTCGCTTTCAGCTGCATACACTGTTCCGGATACTGTTGGCATTCCGGAAAATAATGTAAGGCTGAGCCCCAGAGCCAAAAACCGCTTACCCCATTTACCTTTTTTTCTCATAAGTCCTCCCTATGAACCGTATTAATGTACCGTTAACCGATTAACCTAATGAACAAAATAAATTATAGTAGGGGAGGTTTATGAGTGTCAATTGGACATTTTTTTCGTTTTTCTTTGGTAAAAATTGTATGATTTATACAAAATATTTGGCCATCAGGCCTTTGCCTTTTTCCTGCGCATAAGCATAATGACTATAGCTGCTACCGCATATAGTACAGCTCCGATCATCATAGGATTAGCAAATCCTTCGCCCGGAAGAAGCATAAGCTCTGCTATCATCGGCGCAAAGCTAAGAAGCACATAACACAGCACTACGAAGAAAATAAGTGCGGTGGATTCATCCACTTCCTTACTCACTACGTCAAGACTCATAAATCTGTCTGTAGCCATGGGTGTTCCAAATCCATCCAAAAATCCCAGGATCATACTTGATACAATAATCACTACAGTCACCATGGGAAGCTTTAAGATGAATATACTAAAAGCCGTGATTGCAAATGTAAAAGCCAGACATGGTTGAAGGCCAAACTTAGCCTTAGCCCTTGAAACAAGTGCAGGTCCGATATAAATTCCCGCCAGTCCGTTAGCTATATAACAATAACTCAGAACTACGGAAGATGTGCCGTTAGCCTGACAAATTGCAGGTATAAGTGTAACGCAGAGCATTACCCCGATATTTAGCGGTATAGCGACAAACAGTATGAACATGATCATCTCAAAGGATGTAAACATTTTGATTATAGATGGGATAGATACAGGCTTTTCTTCCTCTTCTTCTCCCTTATGTTTTGCCAATACATCCCATGGAATAAGGAAATATGTTCCTGCAAGGTAAAACAGAAACAGTATTCCGGAAAGCAAAAATGTCATAGCATATCCGGCATTTGCAGAAAGAATAGCACCAAGACCTGCTCCGCATGTTGCTCCTGCAAGAAGCCCTGCGTTGTCCTGGGAGATATTGTCGCTTCTTCCTTTATCCGTTTCGTATCCACGAGTTATCAGATAATTAGAAACCTGTTTGAACCCTGAATAAGCAAAGCCGGCAATTGTCCTGCATATGATGATTGTAAGTGCACCGCCAAATGCAAAAGCAGCAAAATTAGATGCTGTCATAACTATAGTTGAAACTATTAAAACAGATTTGATATCTAATTTTTTAACTATTTTTGGAAGCACAAGCATTCCTGCCATCTGTGATAATCCTTCAAGTGTAAGTGGCAGAGCTGCTGTAAGACCAATAGAAAGTCCAAACAAAGCTGTCCCCTCTGAACGAATCATCATAGCAGCATAGGGCACGCACATATACTCGGCTGTTGAGCACAAAAATCCGGTGAATCTTAGTGCAAGGCTTACCTGTTTCTCATCAAAGTCCATATTCTTTGCTTTTTTCCCTCTGGCACCTATGGACAGGTCAATCAGGCTGTTAAGCTCAAACACAAATATAAGGAGGATTATCATCGTGGAAAGAAGCAGCATGATAATACTTCTCATTTCCTTGGCAACCATCTCATTTGATATTTCAGCCTGCAAAGATAAAATAGAATCCTTTTTATCTTTACCACCGAAGGCAAATGTAATAATCTCAGATTCCTCATCTGTTACATTTACTTCCGAAATCTTCTCGGATATACTTACAGCATGCAGCGTATTAAGAGACATTATTCTGTCTTCTATGTAGTCCTGTAGACCATCTACATCTCGCAAGTCCACACCCTGGCTGCTCACATTTTCAATCTGATTTTGCAGATTCATAAGTGATATTCTTACAGTCTTTTCTATTCTGTCTCTGTAATCATTTTGGAATGAATAAATTGACATAACTGATACAGCCAGAATAGAGGAAAAGAGCATCACAATGGTGATCATCTTTCTTATATTCCTGCTCTCAGTAACTTTGTTCAGATTTTCTGTCCTATCTCTACCCATAGCAAGAAGAAGAGTAAACATAAAAACTGCCAGTACAAAAGCAATAATTAATGATTGTACCAAGGTACTTCTTCTTACGTTGCTAAAGCTCTTATTGAACATTTTGTCCTGATAAATTGCGCCAAAATATCCTATTACTTCTTCATCCCTATGAATATTGGTAAAGACAACCTTATTACTGCCTGACTCTATAACTGTCCCTTCCTTGTCATACAAGTCGGGAAGCTCCCTTTTAAATTCCGCTGAGTCAAGAAAGCCATTTATCACCTCGGGATTTTTTGTATCAGCAAGGTACAGGAGTTTTCCTTCCAGGTCGATGACAAAAGGAACAGGCCCCGGATACAGTTCTGAGAAGGAATTGAATACGTCTTCCATTCCGTAGTAATTCTCAAAGCTTTTACCGAAACTGACAGCAGTCTCTATTCCTGCGACATTGTCCTTTTCTACTCTTGCAATAGCCTCCTTTTCAAGCTCAATTGCTGTTGTCTTATAATTCAAAAAGCCCATTGTTGCAACAAAGCTTATTGCAAAAAGAACAAGGAGAGTCAAACTTATAAAATAAATTTTCTTTGCATTATTAGTGTTATCCATACGCCATCCTTACATGAAAATGTCATCACAAATAGCTAAGAACTCAAAGCTTAACGGGTAATTAATCCTTTTTGCCACGCCAAAGTTAACATAGATACTTGGTGCACTACTGTATACGCAAGGAAGCTTGCCTGCCTCTGCGCCATTAAAAATCTGTGCAGCCGCATTAGCAATAAACCTTCCAACATTTTCAAGATCATTAGCTGCTATTAGCATAAGTCCGCCATTTTTCACAGCCTGAGAATCATCCATCATATATACAGGAATATTCTTCTCATAAAGGGGCTCTATCAGTGGCTCTATCATGGACAGATCATTTATGAGATCGACTGTAAGATAAAAAGCATCTATTCCACTGTCTGAAACCTTCTCTATTCTCTCTTTTACTTCGCCGTAATACTTTTCAAGCTGCTCCGGCGTTCCTCTTTGCTGAAGACCGATATTTTCCTTCACAATAGAATAACCAAAGCTCTCAGAAGCAGCCTCTATATCAGGGACACCTGAAACAGTCTCATCTCCGTAAATTACAATTCCAAGTTTTTTGAACGGTTGAATAGAATGATAGTACTTTATCTGTCTGAAGACAGGTGACGGTTCTACATGAGCCCATACATTGGGATAGCCGCTGTCTCCTGATGAGGATTTGATGATTCCCGATGCAACAGGGTCCGTCGCACTAAAGTCCATCATGGGTACAGGTAAATCCAGCTCCTTCACGAATAATCCGGGAGTCGTACCAAAGGTAATTACCATGTCAATTCCATTTCCTGCTTTGTCCTTAAGGTACTGCGCAACCATATCATTATCATCATATCCAAGATAATAAAAACCATCGTCAGCAAATTCTATGTAGTCTCCAAGATCTGCTGTAAGAATCTTTTCATAAATCTGCTTTGTGGACATATTGTTATTATCTATGTCCTCAATTGTAAGCGGAAGCGAGTCCTGTTTAATCCAGCCGAGCTCCTCAAGCCCTTTTAAGATATAGAAAAACTGACGGCTCGCAGGAAGGTATTCATCATAATCGACATAAGCTATTCTGAATTTGCTTCCATCGCTTTTGGTTGTGGGAGCAATGACCGGTTCACTGCTCTCTATTGTATTTTCATTCTCAGCAGCATTTACAGTCATGCCAAAAACGCCCTTTATATTTCTGCCTGTCCCAAGCATACAGACAGATACAAAAAGCATTACAGCAACAGCCGTTATTCTCTTAATAAACCTACAATTTTCCAGGATCATCTTTTTCATATATAGAATTTCTCCAGTCTTCCCGCTGTCATACATAGCCATTCTCCGTGAACATATGAGATATTATTCCTGTCAAGAATTTCATAAGCGCTAACTCCCTCCTCGCCAAGAATAACCGCTATGTCTCCGATTTTTATATCATCAGCACCTGTTATATCTATACATAAATTATCCATGCACATCTCATCTGCAGGATAAAATAGCCTCTTGTTAATACTTACCCTGACGTCCTTCTGTGTAAAAATAAGTGGAGCGTCCCAGTATCCGAGCATAATTCTTGCTATTTTCCGTTTTCCTCTTCGCTTGCAATTACTCTCATAGGACAAGGGAACATCATCTTCTATATCCCTGACATCAAAAATACGTGCGCATATTTTCATTGCAAACTGCATGTCACTGTCTTTTTTATCCGCCAGTCCGTACATGGCGCTTCCTACTCTCACCATGTCAAATGCGTATTCGGGAAATCTGAATACCAGTGAAGAATTAAGTGCATGGACCATCAGGTTTTTACGGTAATCCGGATCGATTTTATCTGAAAAGGCTTTAAAATATTCAAGTTCTGCCCTTATGCTCTGTTCATCATCCGAATATGACGAGTACAGATGTGTATAAAGTCCGCAAACATCAAGATTTTCCGATGAAAACAGCTTCTTCTCATTTCTCGTATAGTCGTCATAGCTGATGCCCATTCCTGAGTCGTATCTATCCAGCCTTACATGAATTCTGATTTTAACTCCCAGGCGTTCTCCTATGCTGTTAAGCTTGTCTATCCATTCCGTTTTATAGAGTGTAAAGATACTGTCTTTGGCTGATATACTATTATTTTGGAGCTTACTCTCAATCTCCTCAGGATCAGCCGCTCCGATAAGAAGTGTGGGAATACCATCATCATAATGCTGCGATGAAAGTGTGGTAAGCTCGCTCATTTTTCCAACTGCAACCATTGTGACATGCGGACATTTCGACAAGCACTTCCTTATTCCTCTTATGCCATGCCCATAGGCATCCGCCTTCAACACAGCACAGATTCCCACCTTATCACCGAGTTTTTTCGATATTGTCTTAAGATTGTTCCGTATAGCATCGGTATTTATTTCTGCCCAGGCTTCTTTATGATATACATCCATTGATTATATTCTCCGTATATTTTTTATTCATTTCCTTTGCCAGATTTTTATACCAATGGGGCGGTCTGTCCTTTTTCGGGACAAAATCCAAATACATCTCAAACAGACCAATAATATGAGAATCATTTAGTCTTGTGGATTCAATGATCCTGGTCATTTTCTGAAGCTCTGCATCACTCATCACCATTTCTACAGGGCCTGCCAGATATGAGCAATCGTCCTTGTTACTCAGTGCAAACATTGGTCCGCTGATATATCCGGAGCAGTCATAGCTGTTTACATTTTCAGCCTCCTTAGTATATCCGCACTCCTTAAGAAGTTTTGCAAAGCACTTCTTCCACTCAGGTAAATATGTCGCCTGAAACATTCCCCCATACCATGTGATCCCGCGTTCAAATGCAAATAAAACTGCTGCCGTAAACAGCCCCGTGAATATTTTTTTCTCTAAAAGAAGGCTGATAAGGCTTTCTCTTGATGCATCAAAAGAAATTACAGTTTCGCTCATGGATTTGCCGGAAAGCACTCCATTTTCATCAAGCTTTAAAAATACCTTTCTTCCCTTCTCATCACATGTTCCAAAAAGCTGAGCAGCTAATGGAAGTCCGTCCTTTGTCGTAATCTCCTGCAGCTTTTTTATAATACCTTTATCTGATAAAATCCTGCTTAGTATAGAATCATCTTCTTTAAGCTCTTTTACCAGAAGCCCTCTTGCCACTTCCTCAGCTTCAATATAAACGGGGAAAGCCCCGTCAAGTACATGCATTAGAGAAAATAGCTCTTCACCTATAATCGTCGTCTGAGTTGCATAATCGGGAGCATTTAGTACCTTTTCATTCTCATAGACCTTATCCAGTATCTCAGTAAGAGCCTTATGCAGGCTATCCGGTACAACGTTATTATTCTCAGACATTTCAAGATATCTCTTTCGAAATTTGTCTATCATGTCCTGATTGATAGCCCTGGCATTCATTGCCATGACGTTTTGATCAAGCTTTCTGAAAAAAGGCATAAGCTCCTTTTCGTCCTTGGCATAAACACAGATTCCTCTGGCATAGGTGCCACTTCCAAGTTCAACCTGTCCTCCCGTCAGTACAGGGAATGCTTTTTTGTTAAAACCACTTTTCCTTAGAAGATGGTAGTACAAAATATCTCCCTGAAATGACTGAGCACAAAACATAGCTCCATGGTGATCTGCGGTGGAGATGATTTTTGTATTTAAAGCCTCTCTGATATCAGATAAATGCTGCTCGCCAAGTCTCTTTGATGATATATTTATGATCTCATCAAAAAAATCATCGGGTTCTCTGATGGGTTTTATGCTCCTGTTATGAGATGCCTTTTCTGATTGCAAATCCAAAAATTCATCAAGCAGGATATCACCTTTTTCGCGATAAGCAGCCAGGGTGTCATTTTCTCTGCTGCACCGAAGTGCCATATCCTCCGCAAGGTTCAAGTCTGTATTCATATCCATTAACTGTTCATCGGCCATTTTCAATCCTCAGAAGTGTTAGACTTGAATGGTGTTCTGTAAGTAAAGCCAAGCATTGTGATGTCGTCGAACTGAGGAGCTTCTCCTACGAATTCATCAATATCCTTTCTGATAACCGGTAGCAGCTCGGAAGGATTTGCATCCTTATATTTATTAAGGGCTGTTAATAGTCTCTCCTCTCCATAGAGCTCATTATTGCTGTCTGTAGCCTCTGTAACACCGTCAGTATATACAAAAATGCTTTCGCCGGGCTTAAGGTCAAATTCGTTTTCCTTGAACCTAAGTCCTTCCATTGTAGCAACTGCAGGTGCATGCTTTGTCTTGAAGAACTCGTATTCTCCGTTTTCCCTGCGTATTGCCGGATATTCATGGCCGGCATTTGCCTCACAGATGTGTCCTGTCTGCAGATCTATAATTGCAAGCCATACCGTTACAAACAGTTCAGCGTCATTACCTTCGCAGAGCTGGTTATTAACATTTCCAAGAGCTTCTCCGGGTGTTTCTCCCATCAGCACACGGTTCTTGATAAGAGTCTTCGCAATTACCATGAACAGAGCTGCGGGAACACCTTTTCCGGATACATCTGCGATAACAAGTGCAAGATGATCATCATCTATTAAGAAGAAGTCATAGAAATCACCGCCGACTTCCTTTGCAGGCGTCATAGTCGCATAAATATTGATATCTCTCCTGTCAGGGAACGGAGGGAAAATTCTGGGCAGCATATCTGCCTGGATCTGAGTAGCTACATTAAGCTCTGCCCCAATTCTTTCCTTCTCTCTCGTAACCTTCTGGAGGTTTAGCATATAGTCATCAAGAGCAGTTATCATGTCGGCAAAGCTTACTGACAGATGTCCTATTTCATCATTATCACCACTGTTTTCTTTAATTATCTCTGCAAGGGAAGCGTCCTTGCTGTCTGAATATTTTTCAATGTTTTGCTCAAGACGTTCTATTCTTTTCAGAATCTTACGAGACATAAACTGGTAAAGAATGATTGTTACAACAGCAAAGACTATAGTCGATGCAATAACCTGTCTTAGTACGGAACGTGCTATCTCACCATTGATACGGTCAACGCTTGTATCAGCACAAACCATTCCGAGCTTCTGTCCGCCTATATACATCGGTCTGCAAAATGTATACATATATCCGTATTCATTATTGATAGAATCAACTACGTCAAGACTCTCTCCGCTCTCCCAGGTCTTCCACATATAAGGATGCTTGGTCGGATCTTCATATACCTTGTCACCTATATAGAGTATTTTCTCCCCGTTTTCATTTTCTACTGTAGAAAGTGAAGGGTCGATAAGGTAATGAACAGTATGGTCCTCTCCTTCAACCGGACGTATATAATATACATAATCAAGTTCGTACTCTTTGGCCGCATCAAGAAAAACTGCAAGCCAGTATTCATAGGCATACTTGATATACAGATGCTTAGCTTCCTCATCCATTTCTTCGTACTTTGGAAACCTGTTATCATAATTCTGTATAACATATGAATTATATGCGTCCAAAGAGACATCTATATCATCCCTGAAATTCTCAGGAACATCTATGTTATAGTCATGCTCTTCCAGCCATTCTACTATGTTAGCAAATTCGCCATTTTCCTTTTGCATTAGGCTATCCAGATGAGCAGTAATCTGATGCAGTCTGCTGACACAGTTCTCATGATACGACTGTGTCTGATTGATGAATGAAATCACACCGTTAGTCACAATAGTGACAAGAGCAAACAGGAAAAACAAAATGCTAAATTTTCTTGCAAGACTTTCTCTTCTCATGAATTATCCCCTCATATCTACAAAAATATATGCGTAATAACGTATACAAGTACATATACAGTCCTATGTAAATTGTAACATGATAAGAATAAACTATTTCCGAAATAACAATTAAAAATTTATATACTTACAATTATTTTTAAATAGAAAAAGGCGCTCACTTGAGCGCCTTAGTGTCGGTTTGAATTGAAAACCTGTCATATTCTGCCGATAGCACAAGTCTTCCGCCATCCTTTAATTTTCCAAACAATATCTCATCCACAAAGAGAGGTTTAATATCATTTCTTATAACACGGTCAACCTCTCTTGCTCCGAATTCCTGGCTTATGCCACGCTTTTTGAGAAGCTTTTTCGCGCTTTCATCAGCTGTAAATTCTATCTTTTTTGCTTTTAGCTGCTCCTTAAGTTCATCAAGTTTTTTGTCGACTACAAGAGTTGCCATATCTGAATCCATGCTGTTAAAAACAACAACCTTGCTAAGTCTGTTCCTGAACTCAGGCTGGAACACTCTCTTTACTTCTTCCATGAGAACACTGTTGTCGTGGCCTTCACTGACAAAGCCTATCCCGCTTTTTCCAAGCTTATTGGCTCCTGCATTTGAGGTCATAATAACAACAACATTTCTAAAATCTGCTTTTCTTCCCTGATTATCGGTAAGTGTCGCGTAATCCATAACCTGCAGCAGAACGTTGAATATATCGGGATGAGCCTTCTCAATCTCATCAAGGAGTAGTACTGATGAGGGATTTTTCCTTACCTCCTCCGTCAGAATACCGCCTTCCTCGTAGCCTACATATCCTGCAGGGGAGCCTATAAGCTTTGCAACAGCATGCTTTTCTCCATACTCACTCATATCAAAACGGATAAGCTTCACACCAAGCTCAGCAGCAAGTCTCTTGGCTATTTCTGTTTTTCCTACACCCGTAGGACCTACAAACAGAAGGCTCGCCAGAGGCTTATTTTCTTCAGACAACCCTGCTTTCGAGAACTTGACGGCATTTACCACCTGCCCTATGGCATCATCCTGCCCGAAGATTTTGCTCTTTAGTCTGCTCTCAAGGGTTGAAAGGCCTGTCATATCATCAGTTTCAACTGTCTCGATAGGCACTCGGCATATCTTTGTCAAAATTTCATTTATTACCGCTTTATCAACCTTCTGCCTGCTCTTGTCAGTAGGATGTAGTTTTCTGTAAGACCCCGCCTCATCTATGATATCTATGGCTTTATCTGGAAGATACCTCTCATTAATATATTTGGCGCTCATTCTTACAGCATACTCCAGAACACCCTTTCCATAAGTTACGCCGTGAAATTCCTCGTATTTTTCCTTAAGTCCTTCAAGTATCTGTATGCTCTCATCCTCTGATGGTTCTTTTACTTCGACGTTCTGAAAACGTCTGACAAGACTCTTATTTTTTTCAAAGTACTTTTTGTATTCCTCAAAGGTTGTAGCCCCGATGAACCTGATATGTCCATCAGTAAGATATGGTTTAAGCATATTGGATGCATCAAAAGAGCCCTCTCCCACAGCGCCGGCACCTGAGAGATTGTGAATCTCATCAATATAAATTATCGGCTTTTTTTCTTTTCCTATCTCGGATAGAACTCTTTTAAAGCGCTTTTCAAAATCGCCGCGATATTGAGTTCCTGCCAGCATTCCGCCAAGATCAAGCGCATATATCTTTGCTCCCTTGATGGCATCCGGAACATCACCCTTTTTAAGCTTCTCCACAAGTCCGTATGTGATTGCAGTCTTTCCTACTCCGGGTTCTCCTATGTGAAGAGGATTGTTCTTGTCCTTTCTGCAGAGAATCTGTATTGTACGCTCAAGCTCATTTTCTCTTCCTATAAGCGGATTCACATCCTCAAGTGTATCGTTTAAACAGGGCGCGAAAATCTTAAGGTTACCTGCGTCTTCTCTTATCTCGGGGTTACCTGTTGTAGCGCTTCCGCCATCAGGGCTGACTTCATCCTCTATATAAGCCATTTCCTGCAAAAGCTCTGCCTCTGTAATGCCATCCTGCTCCATATAATAGACAGCATAGCAGTTGTCCAGATTCCATATAGCATGAATAAAATGCCTTATATATATCTGATTACATCCACTGCCAAAAGCACTCTGACCTGCAAAGTTGATCATGTGCTGAGTACCTGTGGAAAGTGTTGGCTCCTTGCCGTTTGATTGTTCAACATATTTCTGTATATATTTTTTAAGGTTCTTTTTAAGTGATTTTTTGTCTCCACCGCAGTTCTCATATGCTTCAACAAACTCAGAGATTTTTAATATCATCAGCAGTATTATCTCCGGCGTAACATATTCATAGCCTTTTTCTGCAGCATACTCAATTGCGCTCTGCAAAACGAGCATCGCCTCTTTAGACAGATTCATATTATGCCTCCTCCACGCTCATTCTAAAAGGAAATCCCTCTTTTTTTGCTCTTGAGAGCGCAGCGTCAACCTTTGTTCTCGCTATGTCATAGGGATATTTACCAACCACTGCCTGACCGTTTTTATGTACGTTCATCATTATAGACTGAGCTGTAACATCATCCTTATGAAAAATGTCCACAAGCACATCCACCACAAAATCCATAGTGGTGAAATCATCATTGAACATGATCACATTAAACTGCCTGGGTTCCTTTATCAGATCCTTTGTTTTTTCCTTTGCTGCTCCCTGTGTTGCCATGCTTTCTCCCTCTGAATTTTCATATTTTTCGAGCGTATGTCAATATTTGAAGATTTTTTATCCTTCATTATCTTTTTGATTTCATTAATCATAGAACGATTCATCACATATAGTCAAACCATAACATGGCACAGGTATTTGAGCTCGTTATTCCTCTATT